>CALXHP010000058.1 GCA_944388135.1 uncultured Gemmiger sp.
TTAAATCACTTTATAAGTGTTTAATCTTGTAAATCACTCAGACACAATCGCTTGCGTCCTGTTTGAATTACTTGTAAATTTGGAATTGATTTTCGTGGGTTTCCAAACCCACGTTCAAGGTTCCACAAGTTTCAGTTTTGTTCAATTTTCAAGGTCCTGCTTCGCTGTCCGCGTCTCCGTGACAGCCTATTTATTATATCTCGTGAAGTTCCGTTTGTCAAGAACTTTTTTGAGATTTTTTGAAGTTTTTTTCGAGGAGCGAAGCTCCCGAAAAGCCTCCAAAGGCTGTTGTTATGCGGTTTTCAGCGGCTGTCGCGGTCGCTCTCACGCCGGACAATTTAATTATAATACCACCGGGGAACCGGTTTGTCAACACCTTTTTTTCTCCAACGCTTTACAAATACGTGATACTCTCGACAGGAATATTCCAGCAATGAGAAAACAAATTACATGGTAAAGAAAGTCACTCCAAGGAAACGCACTCAATGGAATGCACAAGGCACTACTAAAAAGCCCCCATAACTCGTCTCATATATAACACATGCGTGAATTCACGCACTACACACTTTCGCCACGTCTGCGCCATTTTGTTTACAGTAAATACCTATGATGCAGAAACAGCCATTTCAAAACCGGGCTGTTTTGCGTTGTTGGCGTCGGGAGATCGCGACCATATTTTGTCGGGAGTATTTAACCAATTTTTGTCGGAAAAGTCAGAGCCAGCAGAATAAATAAAAAGAGTGCCAACAACCCAGCACTCATAAATTGGTTACTCCTGCGCCACTACCGGCTCAACCGCAGGTATCTTGCCTGTTTGCAAAGAAACGGTCTCCAGTTTCTTTCCCCGGAAACTTTCACCACGCAGCTTAAACACAGTAGCATCGTCAAAGATGCGGTCCAGCGTACACAGCAAGGTAGCGTCTTCCTCAAAATCCTCGCGCCAGAGAGCCGGGTTCTTGTTGCTGGTGAAGATCATATTGAAACTGCCTTCTTTGTTGTATCGCCGGTCAATCAGGTCGAAAAACAGCCGGGTATTCTCTTTGTCAAAGGCACAGTGGCCAATCTCGTCAATAATCAGGCAAGAGGGGCGCACAAGACCGTTAAGGCAGGAATCGGTCTTTCCGGAACGTCTGGCTGCCGTGAATCGGTCCCGGAGTTCAGATGCCTTAATGAAATAGGTTTTCAATCCGTGCTGGCAGCAGGCGTAGCCGAAAGCCTGTGCCAGATGTGTTTTACCTGTACCTGCCGGACCAATAAAGGCTAGGTTTCGGTGAGAGTAGATGGCATTCAAGGACGCCAAAACCTTCAGACGCTCCACATCTTTCCCCTTGAGCAGTGAGAAATCAAAGTTCTCAAAGGTTTTAGGCACCTTTGTAGGAAGGCGGCTCAGTTTCAACAAAGTCTGGATAGTGGTCTGCTGCTTCTTTTCGCTGAGATAGGAAAAGAGCATTTGCACGGCTTCTAATCCAGTCTCTGAGAATTCCTGGTCTTCCGCGAACAGCGCAAATTCCTCTGCGGAAAGATCCAGCTTTAAAACAGAGGCAGCGGTTGCCACCTGCTCAAAGATTGTTTCCTTCATACCTGGTCCTCCTTGTCAAAATCAAATTTGGCAAAGGAAAGATCCTGCGAGGATTTTGGAAGCTGTAAAATCTGTGTTTGCACGGGTGCTGTAGGAAACTCTTCAGGCTGTGCCAAGGGTTCGTACTGTCCGTTGCAGAAACTGTCCGTTCGGCTCCAGGTAACGGTATGTGTAACCAGCAACACTTTCAGATCGGCAGAATAATTGATTCGTTTTTTAGATAAAGAAAAGGCTATTGCCATACGATTCTAACACGTCGGCAATAGCCTTTTCGATACATTTATACTTTTTTGAGAAGTTCTGCCTTTTTCTCTGTGAATTCTTCTTCAGTAAGTATTCCCTGCTCTTTTAGTTTCGCCAAGTTTTCAATTTGTGCCAGGGGACTTTCAGTTGGTGCAGAAATTTTGACGGGCTGAACTGAAGAAGATGTTTTTATAATACTTACAATAATTGCATGGGCGTTTTGTGCCGTACTCCAGGCCTTTTTATATTTTTCACTGTCCCGTTTTGTAGCGGTTTCTAAGATAGGTATTACAATAAGGGAATTGTTGATGTCAGATGTGATGATTTTAAGTGACATATTGTTAGTAACTGATTTGCTTTTCCGTGTTGCTGCTCCTACAATAGCGCCAGCTCCACCAGCGATTACTCCCCCAACAACAGCGCGGCCAACGCCGCCAGACAATACAGTTTCATTATCCTCTATAACTTGACATTCTATCAGGTTCTGAAAAGGGATAATATCTAATTTGTCTTTATAGTAGTCAAGCACCGCAACTCTCTTACTTTTGGTATCAATTTTCATTTTTGGCGAAATACTATCAAGAGTTAAATATATCTCTTTACTCGAGTTAAAATTTGCTTGATCGAGTTCCTTGGCAACCCTTTTTCGGCTCGCGTCCACTTTAATTTTTATTTCTTCATCTTTTTTTGCACTATCCTGCACAGACACGATTATTCCGACAACAAATATTATAACTACTGCGACAGCAAAGGCGGGATTCATGGTATATAACCCCCAAATCAAAAGCAAAAGCAATAAAACATAAATCATGTATTTACGCCCCTTCTTGTTTATTTCACATCGCTCGTACGGCTTGCTACCAAATAGTAGCATTTTTAATTTGATTATGCCACCATTTGGTAACATTGTCAACAAGGATGTGATACTGTGCGTTGGCAACGGGTAGAAGATTTGCGAATAGATCATGATCTGACACAACAGCAAGTTGCTGACATTCTGCATTGCTCACGCGAAGTCTACCGGCGGTACGAAAAAGGAATAAGAGAACTACCGCTTTCTTACGCTATTACCCTTGCGAAATATTATAATGTCTCGTTAGATTACCTAACCGGGCTATCAGATAAAGAAAGCTAAAAGAAACAGGCCGCAGCTTAACCGCTACGGCCTGTTTTGTATGTACCTATTCGACAAAAGTATTTTTCGACAATTTTTTCGACAAAAAAATTCTTTTGGAAATGACAGACAAAAAGAAAGACCGCGTAGCGGTCAAAGAATTGACTACGCTACGCGGTTTTCTGCTGACTCAACCAGCCCTTGTTTGGTCCGAGTGGCGAGAGTCGAACTCACGGCCTCTTGAACCCCATTCAAGCGCGCTACCAAACTGCGCTACACCCGGTCGGAACTAGGCTGTCTCGAATCAGCTTGTTTATTATATGCCCTTTTGCAAGAAAAGTCAACACCTTTTTTCAATTTTTTTAAACTTTTTTCAGAGCCTATAATCAGAGGTTTTGGCGGCTTGCTACACTGCTGCGGACCAGGGCGCGCTTGAGTCTTGCTTCGGCCAGTTCGATCTCATGCGCGTCCATCCCCTTTTGAGAAAGTACAGCTTCTGCACGCGCCTTGCTGCGTGCAGCGCGTTCCTTGTCAATGGAATCAGCCCATTCAAAAGTGGTAGCCAGTAACCGGCATTTACCGCCGATCATGCTGAGCATGCCACCCATGCAGGCAGCACGCCGTATCGTTCCATCCTCCGATATGATGTGTGCTTCTCCCATCCCCACGGCAGTGCAATAATCAATATGACGCGCCATAAGTTCTACCTGCCCACAGATAGTACGACAGGACAGTGATTTTACCTCACCATCGAAGGCAACACCATCAGGTGTCACGATTTTTAGTGGGAAACTTGCCATTGGCTCGCCTCCTTACTGCTTTCCGGCCTTGGCCAGCACATCATCAATGGTACCGGCAAAGAGGAATGCACTTTCCGGAATCGAATCACATTCTCCGTTCAAAATCATGTTAAAACCACGCAGTGTTTCCTTCAGTGGCACATATTGCCCAGGCATGCCCGTAAACTGCTCAGCCACATGGAAGGACTGAGACAGAAATCGCTGTATCTTACGGGCACGATTCACGGTAATTTTGTCGTCTTCCGACAATTCATCCATACCCATAATGGCAATAATATCCTGCAGATCCTTATAACGCTGCAATACTTGCTGCACTGCACGGGCAGTCCGATAATGTTCCTGGCCAACCACTTCCGGTGAAAGGATCCGGGATGTGGAGTCCAAGGGGTCCACAGCCGGATAAATTCCCTGTGACGCAATGTCACGGCTCAGAACCGTCGTTGCATCCAAGTGGGTAAAGGTAGTAGCAGGCGCCGGATCTGTCAGGTCGTCGGCAGGCACGTAAACCGCCTGCACAGAAGTAATAGAGCCTTTACGCGTGGAAGTAATGCGTTCCTGCAAAGCCCCCATCTCGGTAGCCAGGGTGGGCTGATAGCCAACGGCAGAAGGCATACGCCCCAGCAACGCAGAAACCTCAGAACCCGCCTGGGTAAAGCGGAAGATATTATCGATAAAGAGAAGAACGTCCTGATGTTTGACATCGCGGAAATACTCTGCCATGGTCAAACCGGAAAGCGCCACACGCATACGGGCTCCCGGAGGCTCATTCATCTGGCCGTAGACCAGTGCCGTTTTGTTCAGAACTCCGCTCTCGCGCATTTCACCATACAGGTCATTGCCCTCACGGGTACGCTCACCGACGCCGGTAAAGACCGAATAGCCATTGTGTGCCGTGGCAATGTTGTAGATGAGTTCCTGGATCAGAACCGTCTTTCCCACGCCGGCGCCGCCGAACAGACCAATTTTACCACCCTTGGCATAGGGGCAGATCAAATCCACGACTTTGATGCCGGTTTCCAGAATTTCCGTAGAAGATTCTTGTTCATCGAATGCAGGCGCTTGACGATGGATGGGCCACCGTTCCATACTTTCCGGCGCAGGCTGCTCGTCCACTGGCTCGCCCAGCAGATTAAACACACGCCCCAGACATTCATCGCCAACGGGAACCGTGATAGGTCCGCCGGTATCCACGGCCTCGGTACCTCGCACCAGGCCGTCGGTAGCTGCCATGGCAATGCAGCGAGCCACATTGTCGCCGATATGCTGTGCAACTTCCACCACCAGCGTCTTGCCATGGTTCTGCAGTTCCACCGCATTCAGCAAGGCTGGCAATTCCCCGTCGTTGAAACGAATGTCCAGCACGGGTCCGGTCACTTGCACAACCTTACCGATGTGTTTTTCTGGCATAGCACATACTCCTTTGTGGGCTTTTTAAGATTCTGCGTCGGCACCGGCCACGATCTCGGTGATTTCCTGGGTGATCGCTGCCTGGCGGGCGCGGTTGTAATAGAGATTCAGATGTTCAATCATTTCTCCGGCGTTTTTGGTCGCGGCATCCATCGCCGTACGGCGAGCTCCCTGCTCGCTGGCCACACTTTCACACAATGCGCCATAGATCATACCCGCCAGATATTCAGGAATAATGTTATCAAATACTGTGGTGGGGTCCGGCTCATAGAGTATAAAGCTGTGCCGCCGTTTTACATCTTTGGGCGCCTCAAATGGCAAGACCTGCAAAATCGTTGCTGTCTGCGTGAGCATCGAAACAAACTGCGTAAAGCAAAGACGGATTTCATCATAAGCGCCCGCCAGGAATTTCTGACAGACGATACGAGAAATCTCGAAACTGTCACTCACCGACAGGTCTCCTGCCCCAGCAAAAGACTGGGTAAGGATGGGAACCTGGTGACGGGTAAAATACTCCACCGCTTTTTTGCCAATGGGGAGTACCGAATATTCCTGGCCATCAGCGTCGGATTGTACCGCTTTCAGGATATTGGCATTATAACCGCCGGCGAGGCCGCGATCACCGGCAATCACAATATACAATCGCCGATGGGTATCCCGTTTGGCAAGATACGGACTGTCGAAGTGATCCTGGGGCGCAGCAATATCAAACAACGTTGTATAGAGTGTCTCAAAATACGGCCGGCTATGTTCAACCCGCTCCTTGGCTCGCCGCAGCTTACTGGACGCCACCAATTCCATGGCTTTGGTAATCTGCATCGTGCTCTCCACACTTTTGATTCGCAGTTTGATTTCTTTCATGGAGCCTGCCACCAGGATTCACCCCCTTTACAGCTTAATTTTCTTTGCGGAATTTTGTGGTAAAAGTCTCCAAAACGGCTTTGAGTTTTTCTTCCGTTTCGGTCTTTAAATCGCCTGTGGTCCGAATCGCTTCCATGACATCCACTGCATCAGCATTGTCATCCAAGTACTTGTACAATTCCTTTTCATAAGAAGCGATCGAGGAAACCGCAATTTCTTTTAAATAGCCATGCACGGTTGCATAAAGAATGGCCACTTGCTTTTCCACGGAGACCGGGCTGTTGCGATCCTGTTTCAGCACCTCCACAATGCGCTCACCTTGGGCAAGGCGAGCTTTTGTGTCGGCATCCAAATCAGAGCCAAACTGTGCAAATCCCTGCAGCTCACGGTACTGAGAATAAATCAGCTTCAACGTACCGGCCACTTTTTTCATTGCTTTAATTTGCGCGTTGCCGCCCACACGGGATACCGAAATACCCGGGTTCACGGCCGGGCGAATACCGGCATGGAACAATTCTGTCTCCAGGAAAATTTGCCCGTCGGTAATGGAAATCACATTGGTGGGGATATACGCTGCCACGTCGCCTGCCTGGGTTTCGATGATAGGCAACGCGGTCAGCGAACCGCCTCCCTTTGCATCACTGAGCTTGGCGGCTCGTTCCAGCAGACGACTGTGCAGATAAAAAACGTCACCAGGATACGCTTCGCGTCCGGGCGGACGCCGGATGAGCAAAGAAAGAGCTCGATAAGCCACCGCATGTTTGGACAGATCATCATAGATAATCAGCACGTGCCGGCCTTGATGCATAAAGTATTCGCCCATGGCGCAGCCCGCATAGGGTGCAATATATTGCAGAGGAGAAAGTTCCGAAGCGGTAGCGCAAACCACCGTGGTATAGGCCATCGCACCGTTCTTTTCCAAGTTTTCTACCAGCGAGGCAACCGTAGAGCGCTTCTGCCCAATGGCAACATAGATGCAAAGAACATCTTTACCTTTTTGGTTGATGATCGTGTCGGTGGCAATAACCGTTTTGCCGGTCTGACGGTCGCCAATAATCAGCTCGCGCTGACCGCGGCCGATGGGAATCATCGAGTCGATGGCCTTGATACCGGTCTGCAACGGCTGTTTGACCGGCTGCCGGTCAATGATCCCAGGGGCCGGAGATTCGATGGCGCGGTAATCCGCCGCCTCGATGGGGCCTTTGCCGTCAATAGGCTGGCCCAGAGCATTGACCACACGGCCAATCATGCCTTCCCCCACGGGAACAGAAACAACTTTGCCTGTTCGGCGGATACTTCCGCCTTCTTTGATACCGCTGTCATCACCCAACAGAACGATGGAAACACTGTTCTCTTCCAGGTTCTGGGCCATGCCATAGGTGCCGCTGTCAAACTGCACCAATTCGCCAGCCATACAGTTGTCCAGTCCAGAGGCTCTGGCAATACCATCACCCACCATTGTGACAGTACCCGTTTCAGACTGTTCAATGGCATTTTGGTAATACTTGATCTGCGAGCGAATGATGCGGGAGATTTGTTCGGGTTTCAATTGCACGGTTTGATTCACCACTCAATCTATAAAATGAAGCGCCTGGTACTACAGAACTACATTGACGATATCGTCGCGCAGAAGTTCCAGCCGACGAAGTACGGTACCATCCAGTCGCTCCCCTGCCAAATCCAGGCGCAGACCGCCCAATATAGATGGATCGATTTTTTCCGTCAAGCGGATAACTTTTCCGGTTTTTTCCTGCAATTTATCCAGCAGCTTTCTGCGTTCCGCATCTGACAAAGGAATTGCAGAAACAACAGTTGCTTCCAAAATACCATGGTCTGCGTTATATCTTTCTCTGTAGGCATCCAGGCAGCCGGAAAGCTCTCCCAACAGATCTTCTTCGCACAGTATCTTGAGGAAATTGATCACATAGGGGTGCATTCCTTCAAAGGCCTTGTCCAACAGCCCACAGCGTTCCTTCTTAGGGATGCTGGGCGTTTGTAACAGACGTAGATATTTTGGTTCCTGTTTGCAGCTGGCTTCCGCCAGGGTCAGTTCTTGCAGAATGGGTTCAGTCAAAGATTCTTCAGCCGCCAATTCATACAGGCTACCACCATAACGCTTGGCAAGTTCGGTCATGAGGCATCCCCCACATTCCGGATAAATTCGTCAATCAAAGCCTGGTGGTCGCTCTTGTTGATTTCCCGTTCCACAACCTTACTGGCGATTTCCACGGCAATACCACCGATCTCGTTTTTCAGATCATTGACGGCCTTCTTGCGTTCCTGCGCCATTTCAGCTTCGGCCGCAGTTCGGATTGCCTGCGCTTCACTACGGGCAGCGTCAAGAATCTCCTCTTCCCGTTTCTGCGCACGAATGGTAGCATCCCGCAGCATGGCATCCTGTTCGGCCTTTATGCTTTTCAGATGCTCCTGGTATTCTTCTTCCAGGGCGGCAGCTTTTTGCTTGGCCTGTGCTGCGTCTGCATACATCGTATCAATTTCCTGTTGACGGTCATCGATCATCTGCTTGACCGGCTTGAAGAGAAAATGTTTCAGCACCGCGAAGGTGATGAGCATATTGCAGAAGGTAAAAAGCGCCGTCCACGGATTTACGCCGACAAAGCTTTCAAACCCTGTCATAAGTCATCCCTCCTTTCGTTTCTCTCACGTTTCATCAGAAGACGAACAGCAGAAGCAGAGAAATAACCAGCGAATAGATACCGGTAGATTCCGTGATGGCGCAGCCCAGAATCATATTGGTACGAAGTACATTGGTCATTTCAGGCTGGCGGGACATGCCCTCCAACGCTTTGCCCACAGCATTACCTTCACCGATAGCCGGGCCAATGGCTCCAAATCCGATTGCGATACCGGCGCCGATGGCACAGGCGGCTTTTACGATTGCAGCTTCCATAGGGGTTCCTCCTATAATAAAATACAAAGTCAGGCTTCTTCCGGCGCCGGGCAAGCATTGCCCACATAAACCGTCGTCAGCAAACTAAAGACGAGGGCCTGTACCCCGCCGGAAAAAACATCAAAATAAAGACTCAGAATTCCAGGAATACCGACTTCCAGATAAGGTACACCGCCGAGTCCCAACAAGGTCAATACACCCGTTGCGATAAAAACGATACCCAAGATTTTGCGGGGCATTTTCTTTTTTTGCAGACCACTGACCAGCAAAGCAACGCCTGCCGCCAGAACAACAACAGAGACGGGAATACTTTTTCCCAAAAGTCCCAGCAAGGCTGCCGAAGCAGTTGCCAGCGCAGTATAAAGAAGGCTGGTCAGCACGCCGCCGCCCGCTATGTTTCCGAAATGACGGAACGCCATAGAGATGGGCTGTGCGATTTCCGACACAAGATTCATGGGCGTCATAACCACAATGGGCTCTGTAAATCCTTTCAGCCATCCCACAAAACCATTGGCTCTGATAGAGCATCCCCAACAGAGAAAACTGGTCATCAGCGCCCACGTCAGCGTCGTGGAGAGATCTGCCGTTGCAGATCGAAAGATTCCCGTCATCCCGATATAGGAGCCACACATGGACGACAAAAACAGTGCGCCGATGTAGGGTGTCCAATAGGCATTATGTTTGCCCATCGTATCTTCTACCATGCCATATAGCATGGATACGCCTTTTTCTACAAGAACCTGGCGCCGGGATGGTCTTTTTTCCAGATGGCGTCCCAGCAGAATGCCTGCGATACATAGACAAACCATGACCACAAAAGAGGACACGATCGTCTGCGTAATGGGGATTCCACCAAACAAAGGGATCGTATAATAAATTTTGGGGCCATTCATAAGCCTGTGTCACCGCCCTTGTCGTCCTTACGGAAAAATTCCACCAGTTTTAACGCAACTTGCGCCAGCAGTAACGGCAGTAATGCCGCAACGGGATCACAAATCCGGGAGCGAAACAGCAAAATATAAATGACCGCCAGCGCCAAAAGACGAACCACACCGGAGGCCTGAATGGATAGCTGTGCACCTTGCGGATTGTTATCACGTGCGGCACGATCCAAAGCATTGGATACCGTAATACTTAAAGATATAAAGTTTCCCACTGCCAGCAGCAGACCGATGACTGCGCCAATCAAGACCGAATAGGTAAAAGCTCCAAGCAGTGCATACCCCACCAGCATGATTCCAACACAGACAACCAAAGCTCCGGTCAAGCGCGCCACCTGATGCAGGATGTCTTTATGCTTTTGCATAAACAAAGGCTCCTTTCGCTATCTATGGCGATTAAAAGATACCGGTGGCGGTGTCTTGGGGGGATTTTCCTTTCCCTGGCGTTCAATAGCTTTCAGGGAAGAACGCAAGCTGCCCGCCGCGCTCAGTATTCCTAAAATCACGCCGGCAACAACAATCCAACCACCCAGTGAAAAACGCTTTTGCAACCATACGGCAGCTCCCACAAACAAGATGGGCGGGACACAAATGGAAAGCCCAAATTGCGTAAGCCAGACAAGATGGCGAGAGATATCGTATAAATCCTTCATAGATCCTCCCTGCACGTTCCGTTGCCGCCAATGGCTATAGTATACACCAGAGAGGCTAATTTTTCAACAATTTCTTTTTACTGTGTACTATAATTTTTGTTTATTTTTCTTGTTGTGGGCCGTTTTCTCAAAGACTTGATCATTGTTTTGCGCAGAGTTTATGTTACATTTCTTCGTGTAGTATTACGCGAAATAACCGAAATAAAACCGGAAACCCAATACAGGAATTGACTTTTATTTATAGGAAGGTGTCCTTTTAAATATCCATATTTTCCAATATTTGGTTTTCCCAAAAAGATTGTATAAAAATAGCGGCGTGGCTTTCGAGCCACGCCGCCATGGTAAAACATGTATTTACTTTTTGGTTCCAAAGCGATATTCTGTTCCGTTGCGCAGACGCTCAATGTTTGCGCGGTGCAGCCAGATCACCATTGTCGCCATTATGGCACAGCACAGTGTGTTGAAAATGATGGTAGGGACATTGGCGCCAAGGATGATCCAGTAAATCAAGGTGACTACAGGGAAAAGTCCCGCCACCATAATACTGCCCAAAGAAACGATCCTGGTAAATGCGAACTGAATCAAAAACACAAGCAGCAAAATTCCGCAAACCACAGGACTTATGGAAAGCGCCGCCCCGGCACCAACCAAGACGCACTTTCCGCCTTTAAATCCAAAATACAGGGGTCGGCTATGGCCGATCATGCAGAAAATAGCCGCCAGGTAGGCGCCACACACCGGCGCCAGCAAGGCGTCCGTTCCAATCAAAGAAGCAAACAGCACCCGTCCGATGTTGGCAGCCGCAACACTTTTGCCAACATCCCCAATAATGGTAAGAACGGCCGGAAACTTTCCGTATGTCCGCAGGACATTGGTCATTCCAGCGTTGCCGCTCCCATGCGTACGTACATCCTCGTTGAACATAGCCTTGGAAATCAACACACTAAACAAAATGCTGCCAAGGAGATAACCCGCCAAAGCTGCCAGAACACAAGCCGCAATAACATGAAGAACCATGATACCTTACACCTTTCCTGCTTTTACCGCACCGTCGCCGTGTTCCCGTGTAATCATACGGATCGGCGTTCCCGTCAATCCGAACGTTTCACGGATCTGATTTTCCAGATAACGTTGATACGAAAAATGGAACAACGCTTTCTGATTGACAAAACAGACAAACGTAGGGGGGCGCGTGGAAGTTTGTGTAATATAAAATACCTTCAGTCGCTTTCCCTTATCCGAAGGCGGCTGTACTTTGGCCGTCGCACGGGCCAGCATCTCATTGAGCGCGCCGGTGGGAATGCGGGTGCCATTCTGGATATCGACAAAATGAATCGTCTCAAACAGCTTGTCCACACGCTGGCCGGTTTTGGCACTGATAAACACAATGGGGGCATAGGACATGAAGCTGAAGTCTTCCTCCAGCTGCTTGCGCATCGTGTCCATCGTGTAGCTGTCTTTTTCAACGGCATCCCATTTGTTCACCGCGATAATGCAGGCCTTTCCCTGCTCATGGGCATAGCCGGCCACCTTGGAATCCTGTTCCGTAAAGCCGACCGTGGCATCGATCATAATGACGCATACACGACTGCGCTCAACTGCCGCCAGGCTGCGCAGCACACTGTATCGTTCGACGCCGCTTTCCACCTTCCCCTTTTTGCGCAGACCGGCGGTATCCGTAAAAACGAATTTTCCGTATTTATTCTCCACCAGTGTGTCAATGGCATCGCGGGTAGTTCCCGCCTCGTTGGCGACAATCAGACGGTTTTCGCCCAGAATGTGGTTGATCAGGCTGGACTTGCCCACATTGGGACGCCCGATCACCGCCACGGTAATGCGGTCGTCGCTGTCTTCGTCCTCCTGGGCAAAATTCAGGTGCGCACAAACGGCATCCAGCAAATCACCGGTTCCATGACCGTGAACGCCGGAAACCGGAATGATCTCTCCCAACCCCAAAGAATAGAAGTCATAAAGCTCCATGGGAGGTTCGCCGATCTTGTCGCATTTATTGACGGCAAGAACTACCGGCTTTCCGCTGCGCATCAGCATACCGGCAATATCCTGGTCCTGCGGTGTAACACCATTGGTCAGTTCCGTAACCATGATAATGCAGTCCGCTGAATCAATCGCAATTTGAGCCTGTTCCCGCATGTGGGCCAGCAGGCCATCGTCGATGCGCGGCTCGATGCCGCCGGTGTCCACCAGCAGGAATTTATTCCCGCACCACTCGCAGTCGCAAAAAATACGGTCACGGGTCACACCGGGGGTGTCCTCCACGATGGCAAGGCGCTGTCCGGTCAGCTTGTTAAAGATCGTAGACTTACCCACATTGGGCCGGCCTACGATGGCAACGATCGGTTTTGCCATGTCCTCCCCTCCTTATTCGGGTCTTTTTTTGATTCTTCGTATACGCTTATGTGTACTCAGCAATGCTTTGCAGCACCCTTGGCCGTCCGTGGGAATTGTCATCGTCCGGCATTCCAAGGCCTCGGCAAGCTGCGGCAAAGTGATATCATCAAGAAAACGATCTTTTTCATCGCGCAGCATCACTTCCGGTACCGCAAGCAGCCCACTTTGAATTTTGCCTTTGCATTGCTTGATGATATCGGTTCCTGTTACCAGTCCCGCCACGCTGACATTGCCGCCAAAATAGTCGTTTCGGATCTGATGGACCGTAACTCTGACCTGTGGATATTTTTCCATCAAAGCCCGTGCGGACTGCTCAATCAACGGGCCGGCCAAAGTGCCGGTAACCACATCTATACCATGAGGCAGAACCAACCCGCAGTAATCTTCCAGTTCTTCCAGGAACGTATCGTGGTAAAGCCGCCACATGCCGACGCCATCTTCCAGCTGTGCAAATTCATCATAGAACTGCGCACCGGGAATATCTTTCCCGGAAGTGAGATACCACTCATCACTGGGGTATACAATGCTCCGGCCAAATTGTTCGCGGCAGCGGCAACTGTATTCTTCCAGAATGGCAAGCGTCTCTGCCGCAGATTCTTTGTCATAGGGCTGTAATTTATACAGCCCTTTCCGGTAGTCGGTAACCCCAGCCGGGACCACCGCTATGCTTCCAACCTGCGGACGCAAGGCCAACAGATCATCCAGTGTACGCCGCAGTTCTTCCCCGTCATTGATGCCCCGGCAAAGTACCAGCTGGCAGTTCAATTCAATACCGCCGGCAGCCAACTTGGGCAGATATTGCAAAACTTCCCCGCCCCGTTTGTTGGCCAGCATCCGAATACGAAGCTGCGGATTTGTGGTGTGCACCGAAACAAAAATCGGGCTGATGTGCATCTCGATGATGCGGTCAATTTCCCGCTCGGTAAGATTTGTCAGGGTAATATAGTTGCCAAACAGGAAGGAAAGGCGCTCGTCGTCATCTTTGAAATAGAGCGGTTCCCGCATCCCGGGCGGCAGCTGATCAATGAAACAGAACATGCAATGATTGGCACAACTGTGCTTTTCATCCCCGAGATAGGTTTTAAAATTACAGCCCAGGGGCTCATACTCGCCTTTTTCCACTGTCAGCGTCCGACGCTCTTCCTTCTGGCATACTTCCAGGGAAAAATGTGCCGGCGTTGTGTAAAACTGATAATCCAAAGCATCTCCAAGGGGATGCCCGTCTACAGCCAGCAGGGCGCAGCCTTCTGTAATCCCGGCTTTTTGGGCCGGGGAGTCTGCATCGACTGAAGTCACATACAAGGCCATGATTCCGGCTCTCCTTTCCGTGAAAACAGACAGTAACAAAAATGGGGAAGGCATTGCCCTCCCCTAGCAAGAAACTTACGCTTCCTTCTTGATGACTTCCTGGCCTTTGTAGTAGCCACACTTGCCGCAAACCTTATGGGGAACCTTCAGTTCGCCACACTGCGGGCACTTCACCAGCGTCGGCGCCTCCAGTTTCCAGACATTAGAGCGACGTTTGTCGCGGCGGGCTTGAGAATGCTTTCTCTTGGGTACGATAGCCATAATCGGACACCTCCTTGGTGAAATTCAACTGAGCAGTTGTTTTAATATGCTAAGCCTTGCATCTGCAGGGGCAGCATTGTCTGCCGGTTGGCAGGTACATCCTGCCGCCTTCTTTTTGCCGCAGATGGGGCATAGACCTTGGCAATCGGTGTTGCAGAGCAATACCGTGGGCACCTCGAATATCAATTCCTGAAATACCAATTCATCGAGGTCAAGGCAGCCTTTTTCCTGACAAGGCAACTCAAAATCAGGATCTTCCACATCACGCATTCTTACCAGATATTCTCTCTCAAATGCATATTCCCTGTGAATCGGCTCCAAGCAACGTGCACACTCGGCATCCACTTTTGCGTTTACACACAACAGCAACGCCGCGCCATCAGTGGTGGGCGTTGCCGAAAAGTCACATTCTGCCGGAGCGGACAAGGTATAATCGCCAAAGTTTGCCTGGGAAAGGTCTGCCAGAAAATGCACTTTATAAGGCACTCTGGCATTTTCCAGAAAAGATCGCAGATCAAATTGCATAGTACACCTCAAAAGGTTGCTTAAATAGTATACACAAGTGACAGGGGCTTGTCAACAAGAAAACCGCAAAAAGTTGCGATTTTTTTCTGGTTTTTCGTAAAAAACAGGGCGGGAAAGCCTCTTTCCCGCCCTGTCGTCTTCTTCAAAGGGTCGTTTATGCTTCAGATCACATACTTCTTCAGATCTTCGGGCAGCTCGTCCGCATTCGCAGAGACCGTAACCACAACCTCGATGTTCTTGGTGATCTTATCGATGGCTTTCAGGACCTTGTCTGCAGCATTCAGATCGTGATCGATGATGCGCAGAATGCCGTCAATGAACAGCTCCGTGATATCATAGTTGCCTGCCAGAACGCCGGCCACAAAACCGTACAGCATATCCGCTCCGGTGACGCCATATTCATCCACGTCCACCAGACGAGCGGCATGATTGATTTCGGTGGTGAGCTTCATGCACTTCTCGATAACAACAATGTTGCCGGAAGTGGTTTTGGTCGCCTTGTCGATCATCTCAATCATGGTCTTGGTCTTGCCAGAGCCCTTGGTTCCAACAATCAATTTCAGCATAAGGGGGTACCTCCTTTATTCGTGAGCGCCTCACGGCGCAAGTTTCCGTCAGTCCTGCAGCTTTGCTTCCAGTTCCGCCTTGCGGTCCTCATAGCCGGGCTTGCCGAGCAACGCAAACATATTCTTCTTATAACTTTCAACGCCGGGCTGATCAAAGGGGTTGACAGAGAGCAGATAGCCAGACACCGCGCAAGCCTTCCAGAAGAAGTAAATCAACTCACCGATATCATGGGCGCTGAGGCTGTCCACTTCAATGATACCCAGCGGAACGCCGCCGTCGGTGTGGGCCAGAATGGTGCCCTCCATAGCTTTGCGGTTGACAACGCTCATATTCTGGTCGGCCAGGAAGTTCAGACCGTCAAAGTTGCCTTCCAGCGGCTCGATATAGAAGTCCTCACGGGTGTTTTTCACATCCACATAAGTTTCAAACATCACGCGGCTGCCGTCCTGCAGGAACTGTCCCATAGAGTGCAGATCGGTGGAGAAAATGCAGGAAGTAGGCATCAAGCCCTTCTGGTCCTTGCCCTCGCTCTCTCCGAAGAGCTGCTTATACCACTCATTCATCATGGTAAAGTCAGGCTCAAAGCAGGCAAGCGTTTCCACGCTCTTGCCCTTGCGATAGAGAATGTTGCGGGTCATGGCATAGCGATAGGCATCGTTGTCCATGCTGCACTTTCCGAACTTCTCGCGGCCATCGGCAGCGCCCTGCATCAGCTCATCAATGTCGATGCCGGCGCACGCGATAGGCAGCAAGCCCACTGCGGTGAGCACGGAGTAGCGGCCACCCACGTCATCGGGAACCACGAAGGTCGGCCAGCCCTGTTCATTGGCCAGCTGTTTGAGAGTTCCTTTGGCGCGGTCCGTCGTAGCGTAAATGCGCTTGTTGGCCTCTTCGGGGCCGACGGAGTCTTCCAAGAGCTTACGCAGCACACGGAATGCCAGCGCGGTTTCGGTGGTGGTGCCGGACTTGGAAATAACGTTGATGGAGAACCGCTTACCCTTGGTCAGCTTGATGATATCGTTGAGCGCTGTGGGCGAAATGGTATTGCCGCAGAAGTAAATCTTCAGGCCGTCGTCCAGTTCGTTGTGATACAGACCACGGACGGCCTCCACCACAGCGCGTGCGCCCAAGTAGGAGCCACCGATGCCGGCGACCAGCAGCACATCGGAATCCGAACGGATCTTTTGGGCAGCTTCCTTGATGCGGGCGAATTCTTCCTTATCGTAAGTAACAGGCAGGTCAAGCCAGCCCAGGAAATCATTGCCGAAACCGGTCTTGGTTTCCAGTTGCTTGTGGGCCAACTCGACCTGCGGGTAAATTGCCTCATATTCTTCAGGACGGATAAATTTTGCCAGATGCTTGCCGTTAAATTTAACAGCCATCTTTATGCCACTCCTTTATGTTTTGATTGTCTTCATGATACCGTTTTGCGTCGGTATTGTCAAGCAAATGTCCAGTATTTTTTTCGACTTTTTCATGAACATTGCACAAATTACGTGTCGCATAAAGCGAGACTCTGCGCTAAAAGTCCGAAGCAATATCCAAAACTCAACGCCTCTACGTCCTGCGAAACCGTGATGGAAAATGTTTGCAATTCAGCTTTCCCATTCCGCAGGTGTACCGTGCCTACCGGAGTGCCTGCCGTTACAGGAGCTTCTATTTCCTGCGGCAGTTCGATGGTTACATCCAGAGCTTCCCCCTGCCCTTTGGGCATCAGGAATTTTTGCGGCGCATCATACTGAAGGGGTACCGTTTCGGAAGTTCCCCGCTTTACCGGCAGAGTCTGCGGTGCATCCGCCGGAAGCTCCGCCGTGATATTTTCATAATTGGCAAACCCATAATCCAGCAGCGAGGTGGCGGCGGCAAACCGCTCCTTGCCGGAAGCCGCTCCCAGTACGACGGCAATCAGCCGCAAACCGTTTCGCTCTGCGCTGGCAGAAATACAGACACCTGCTTTGCTGGTGGTTCCTGTTTTCAAGCCAGTGATACCGCTGTAACTTTTCAGCAATTTGTTCGTGTTGACCAGCTGTGTGGCGCCATCTCGCAGTGTGTCCGTCCAGATGGAACAGTAATCGCGTACCTCTGTGTGATTCAACAGCATTTCCCGGCTCATGACAGCCACGTCCCGTGCACTGGAAAGGTGTCCCTCTTGATCCAGCCCGCACGCATTTTCAAAATGCGTGGCAGTCATTCCGAGCTGTGCGGCGGTTTCGTTCATCAACTGCACAAAGGCCGGCTCGCTTCCCCCCACGAATTCGGCTACGGCTACGGCGGCATCGTTGGCACTGGAAACACAAATGGCCTTCAACATATCATTCAACGTCATCTGCTCCCCGGGCTCCAGCCAGATTTGACTTCCCCCCATACTGTAGGCGTGCTCACTGACAGGGACGTAATCTTCCAGGGATATTTTTCCCGCTTCCAACGCCTCAAATGTCAGCAAAAGAGTCATTACCTTGGTAATCGAAGCGATGGGACGCTGCTCGTCGGCGTTTTTTTCATACAAAACGGTACCGGAGTCCTCATCCATCAAAATGGCTGCCGCGCAGGGCACATCAAATTCCTCTACGCCTGCGGGTGTGAATTCTGCAACCTGGCCTGTCTGAGGTGCAGCCTTCTCCAAGGGTGTTTCTGCCTCGGCATAGGCGCGTAGAACCGAAAACAGAACCAGCGCCAGGCATAGCAGAATCGTTACGGTACGTTTTTTCATCGCAACAACACCCCCACTGCAATTGACTTCGTTTAAGCCTATGCGTTGGCATCGTGATTTAGTATTGCGCTCCGGGCAGGTTTCCATTATAATAAAGAACACCTGTGAACACTATTTTTTGTAAAGGAATCATCACCATGCGGGTAACATTTTATACCTTAGGCTGCAAGGTCAATCAGAACGAAACCGGTGCACTGGCACAATTGTTTGAAGAAAACGGCTATACAGTGGTCCCCAACGAGGAAGCTGCCGATGTATATGTGGTAAACAGCTGCACCGTGACAAATTTCGGCGATCAGAAAAGCCGTAAGTGGCTGCGCCGCGCCAAGCGGGAACACCCGGGTGCTGTGACCGTACTGACGGGGTGTTATCCTCAGGCTTTTCCCGAGGAAGCTGCTTCTATTGCGGAAGCCGATGTGGTAACGGGCTCCGGCAATCGCCGTTCCATCCTGGCGGATGTACAGAAAGTCCTGAACGGGGAATCGGATCGGGTCATAGATATCCGCCCCCACGAAAAAGGCGAGCGTTTCGAAGAACTCCCCATGGACAAATTTGCCGAGCATACCCGGGCATTCGTGAAGGTAGAGGACGGCTGCAATCGCCGGTGTGCCTACTGTGTAATTCCCCGTGCCCGGGGGCCGGTGCGCAGCCGCGATGAAGCCAGCATCCTGCAGGAGCTGCACCGCCTTGTGGAGGCGGGTTACCGGGAAATTGTATTGACGGCCATCAGCCTGCCCAGCTATGGTACAGATTGTGGAACCAGCCTGGTGGAACTTGTGGAAAAAGCTGCAGCCGTTCCCGGGGTAGAACGATTGCGCTTGGGCAGTCTTGACCCCGACATGCTTCACGATGAGGACATTTTACGGATGTCGCAGGTAGAAAAACTGTGTCCACAGTTCCATCTCAGCCTGCAAAGTGGCTGCGACAAAACCCTGCGCGCTATGCGGCGCCCTTATACCACTGCACAATTTGCCGAAATCGCAGACAAACTGCGCTATGCTTTCGGCGAAGAAAATGTCAGCTTCACCACGGATGTGATCGTTGGTTTTCCGGGCGAGACCGAAGAAGATTTCCAGGACAGTATATCCTTTGTCACCGGGCAGCGCTTCCTTAAAGTACATGTATTCCCCTACTCCCGCCGTGAAGGTACCGCGGCTTACGACTTTCCGGATCAGATACCGGAACACGAGAAGGAGGATCGTAGCCGCCGCATGACGGCAGCCGTTGAAGCGGTTCGAGCAGAAGAAGCCGCACGGATGAAGGGACGTATTGCGGAAGTACTTTTGGAGACGCCCCTTTCGGCGACAATGTTTACCGGATATACCAGGCAGTATCTGCCGGTGCTGGTCACGGCACCCGGCTGCAAAACCGGGGACATTGTAAAGATCACTCTGGGAGATTGGGATGGAAAAAGAAGTCACGCGGCACTAAATCGCTAAAGAGTCCAACAATATAGGTTGTACACCGGGAAAATAATTTTTATTTTCCCGGTTTTTTGTTGCCCGCCCTCTTGCCAAACTTAAGGCTTTTTGGTAAAATTTTAACAGGAACGGCTGTGTCCCGTTCATATCGTGTTATTGGAGAAATCGGAGCAATTTTGAGAAGGAGCAATCACAATGAGAGGTATTTACACCCCCGTTACGGATATCCGTCGTAAGGTGTTCACCGAAGTTGCGCGCATGGCGTACGACGTCAACGAAATGTCTGACTATGCATACCTGATGCGTGAACTGCCCTACAAGATCATTCCCGGAGAGGAAGGCTCTTTGCGCAGCAGCATTTTCCTGGAGAGAGCGATCATCTCGGAACGTATTCGTCTGGCCATGGGCCTTTCGCTGCGTCCTTTGGACGAGAGCGTTCCTGCCAGTGAAGGTTTGGAGCACAGCGTCATTGCAGACAAGTACTACGAGCCCCCGCTGATCAACGTAATCAAGTTTGCCTGCAACCGCTGCCCGGAAAAGATCATCAAGGTCACCGCTATGTGTCAGGGCTGTCTGGCACATCCCTGCCAGGAAGTTTGCCCGAAGCACGCCATCAGTTTCCGCAATGGCAAGAGCCATATTGACCAGAGCCTTTGCGTCAAATGTGGCCGCTGCGTAAACAGCTGCCCTTACAGCGCCATCGTTAAGACAGAGCGTCCTTGCGCCGCCGCCTGTGGCATGGGGGCAATTCATTCTGACCAGTATGGACGTGCTGACATCGATTATGACAAGTGCGTTTCCTGCGGCATGTGCCTTGTCAACTGCCCCTTCGGTGCCATCGTGGATAAAGGTCAGATCTTCCAGCTGGTTCAGTCTATTAAACGGGGTGACAAGGTCATTGCCATTGTGGCACCGGCCTTTATCAATCAGTTCCCCGGCATGACGCCTTCCAAGCTGAAGGAAGGCATGCGGATGCTGGGCTTTGCAGATGTGGAGGAAGTCGCTATCGGCGCCGACCTTTGCACAATTGATGAAGCCAAAGACTTCATGGAGGAAGTTCCTTCCAAGCATCCCTTTATGGGTACCTCCTGCTGCCCTGCATGGAGCGTCATGGCCAAAAAGCTCTTCCCCCAGTATGCCGACTGCATCAGCATGACCATGACGCCCATGGTGTTGACGGCTCGCCTGATCAAGAAAGATCATCCCGATTATCGCATCTGCTTTGTTGGCCCCTGCTCCGCAAAGAAACTGGAAGCCAGCCGTCGTTCTGTCCGCAGTGAAGTGGATTTTGTACTGACTTTTGAGGAACTGATGGGCCTGTTTGAAGCCAAAGAAGTGGATTTCAATTCCTTGCCGGACAGTCCCGAAGATGCCTTTGAGAGCGCCAGTGCAGACGGCCGCGGTTTTGCCGCTTCCGGTGGTGTTGCCCAGGCCGTTGTAAACGCCATCAAGAAAATCGACCCCACCCGCGAGGTCAAGGTTGCCAGTGCTCAAGGCTTGGCAGATTGCCGCAAGATGATGACGATGGCCAAGGCCGGTAAATACAACGGCTACCTGCTGGAAGGCATGGCGTGCCCCGGCGGCTGTATTGCCGGTGCCGGCACGCTGGCGGACCCCGCAAAGAGTGCCGCCATGTTGACGAAGTACAAGAACGAAGCCAAAATGAAAAACGCGACGGAGACCCCGTATAAAGATTCTATCGGCTTGCTCAAATACTGATTTCCTTATTAACATGAATTGCCCCGCACATCGCGTGCGGGGCAATTTTTTATTTATGATATTTCATACCGAAATTGATGGTACATGCCCGATACAGTTGCTCTGTCAAAACAAGCCGTGCCAATTGGTGCGGCAGTGTAATTCGTCCCAGACTGATGCGGGCCTGTGAAGCGTTCTTTACGCGCTGATCCAACCCGTGTGAGGAACCAATCACAAAGGCCATATCTCCAGCTCCGCTTCCGGCACGTTCCGCCAACATGGAGGCCAGCTCTTCGCTGGAGATCTGTTTTCCCTCCACACAAAGGGAAACCAGGTAGGCCCCCTTGCGCACCGCATGAAGAATGGCTTCCCCTTCTTTTTGCAAAGCCTTTTCAATCTGTTTATCGCTGGCATTTTTGTCTGCAATGGTAGCTTCCGGCAGTTCAATGATCCGGAAATTACAAAAGCCTCCCAACCGTTTTTGGTACTCCGCCACACCAGCCGCAAAATAGTTTGCATTCATTTTGCCAATGCAAATCAAGTCAATATTCTGCATTGCCTCACCCCCTGCTTCAGAACTCCAGGAACGGACTGATATCGTTTCGGGTTTGTGCCTGGACGATCACATCTCTGCCCGGTTGAATGCCTGCCGCAAGCAGCACATTATACACGGTGGTCAACGCCAGCTCAGGTGAATTATTGGTCTGACTGAGATGACACAGTGCAAATTTTTTACAGCCCTCCTGGATCAGATCCAGAATCGCGGCGGCGCATGCTTTGTTGTCCAGATGTCCTCGGTCACTGGCAATACGCTTTTTCAGGTAATACGGATAAGGTCCCCCGTGCAGGCTAAAGGCGTCGTAGTTGGCCTCCAATGCCACCAGATCACACCCCATAAGGTTATCCGCCACGACCGGTGTCAGGACGCCCAAGTCCGTGGCAATTGCCATACGGTGCTCATCCGGCGTCACAATGCGATACCCACAGCAGGGTACATCGTGACTGGTCGGAAATGCCGTCACCCGAAAAGATCCCACGTCCAGCGTTTGCCCGCCGTCCACAGCGACTGCTTCCACTGCCGGCGGCAACGTGCCACGGGATTCCAAGGCATCCAGTGTGTCGGCACGGGCAAAAACAGGCACCGGATATTTTTTCAGGAAGGTATCCAATCCGGCCACATGATCGGAGTGCTCATGGGTGATCAGTATTCCCGAGCAATCACTGATAGCAAGATTCAACTTTCGCAGCGCCGCCAAAGTGGTACGGCAGCTTTTTCCCATGTCAACCAGAAGATATTCCCGCTCTTGCAGAACAAGGCCGCAATTGCCGGACGACCCTGAATACAGGGTAGTAAATAGTGCCATAGCTTCTATCCTTTGTATCTAAAATGCCATAAAAAATGGACCGCCGTTGGGCGGCCCATTGACCTTTTTAAATTGCCCGGGTAATTGCATTGGCCGGTATTTCTACGCGGCGAATATCCGCACCCAACAGCTGCAGCTTCTCCACAATGTTTTCATACCCACGCTCAATATGAATGGTCTCATCAATTTCGCTGACCCCGTTGGCCGACAAAGCAGCAACTACCATAGCCGCTCCGGCCCGCAAGTCTGTTGCACGTAACGGAGCAGGACGCAGTTCTTTTACGCCCTCAATAACGGCAACCTGACCATCCACCTGAATATTCGCGCCCATATGAATGAGTTCATCCACATAGCGGAACCGATTTTCCCAAATTCCTTCCGTAACAATGGAAGTTCCCTCGGCCAGGGTCAGGAGTGCAGTCATCAAAGGCTGCATATCTGTGGGAAATCCTGGATGGGGCATCGTCTTGACTTTCAAAGGTTTCAGCGGACCGGTACGTGTGATCCGCAGCACATCATCGTACTCCTGAATCGTGCACCCCGCGGCACGCAGCTTGGCGGTGATAGGTTCCAGATGTTTGGGAATGATGTTATGCAGCGTCACGTCCCCTTTGGTGATAGCAGCCGCTACCATATAACTGCCCGCTTCGATCTGATCCGGGATGATGGCATAATTACAGCCGTGCAGTTTTTGCACCCCGTGGATTTTAATGACGTCTGTGCCTGCACCATGCACATCGGCACCCATCATGTTCAGAAAATTCGCCAGGTCTACAATATGGGGTTCCCGGGCGACGTTTTCCAAAACGGTAGTTCCCTCAGCCAACACGGCAGCCAACATGGCGTTCATGGTAGCGCCCACGGAAACCGTGTCAAAAAACACATGCGCACCTACAAGCTTATCTGCTTTTACGTGGATCTGGCCGTATTCTACAGAATCTTCTGCGCCAAAGGCCGTAAATGCCTTCAGGTGCTGATCGATGGGCCGCGGGCCAAGATTGCACCCACCGGGCATTGCCACTTGACCGGAACCAAAGCGTCCCAGCAAGGCCCCCAGGAAATAATAGCTGGCACGCATCTGACGAGACAGCTCGTTAGATACCTCCGTGCAATCAATGTGGGTCGTATCAATTTCGTAAGTGCTGCGGCTGACCATACGAATGCTGGCGCCCAATTCGCTGAGGATTTGAAGCGAGGCCATCACATCGCTGATGCAGGGCAAGTTTTCAATCAGACATTTATCAGCAGCTAAAATCGTGGCAGGCAAAATGGCCACGGCTGCGTTTTTTGCGCCGCCGATGTTCACATCGCCATGCAGCGGGGTTCCCCCGCGGATCACAAATTTTTCCAAATGTAGCTCTCCTTTGCGCGGTGCCCTGTACAAAGTCCTTCACTTTGGCAATGCACCTTTGCGCACTTTGCTTAATTATACACCATTCCCCTGTGTTTGAAAAGTCTTACACATCATAAATGCAAAAACTTTGTGAAAAAGCACCAGAGTTTGACGGTGTACAGCCACTTTTTTAAGCGGGCTTACATGTTGGGGAACAAAGTCTGGGCGCTGAACAGGCTGCCGTTATAGAACATTTCGAAGTGGCAATGGTTACCGGTGGAGTTACCGGTGGAGCCGACCTCGCCAATCTTATCCCCTTGCGCCACCGCCTGGCCTTGCGTAACTGCAATAGCCGACATGTGTGCGTACAACGTCTTGTAGCCGTTGCCATGGTCGATTTCCACATAGTTACCATAGGAATAATGCCAACCGGCAGCAATCACCGTGCCGGAATCCGACGCAATGATTGTGGTTCCATAGGCCGCACAAATATCCGCTCCGCGGTGTCCGCTGCTCATCCAGCGGCTCACATAGTTGTAATTGGGTACAGGCCAGATAAAGCTGCCGGAACCGATCTGTGCAACCATGCCGCTCTTCAGCTTTGTGCCCGTGACTGTGATTTCCGGGACGGCGGCCTTGGTCACATTGTACGAAATCGCCTGACGATCGGTAACCACGCCGTCGATCATTGTGATTTCATAGGTAACGTCCTCGGAGCCATCCTGGCCCTCCTGTAAGGTGATCACCTTGCCGAAGTCGTATTCAGAGGACTCGGAATTCTGCGTTTCAAATGGAATGGCTACCGTTTCGGTTTCCCGGCGAACCACTTTCACCTTCAAAAGTTCGGCGGAAGCGGCTCCGGTAATGATTTCAGTACCGGCATCCACCTCCTGGTCAAGGCTCAACAATTCAGGATTCATCTGTGCCAACGAATCAAAAGAAACGCCGGTAGTATCTACGATGCTCTGTACGGTATCTCCGTCCACCGCCGTATAGGTCTGAATCCCGGCGCCTGCATTCAAATCGCTGATGATATCGTTGTAGGAACTGATGGACTCATTCAAATACACACCATCCAGCAAGCGTATCTCATGAGCAAATGCCGTGTAGACCGAAGGGTCTGTGGTGTCTTCATAGGGTTCTTTGACGCTTTCCAGATAAGTACGCAGATGGTCTCCCTCGGTTGTTACATACCGCAGTTCACCATCAATGTATACAGCCGTTGCATCGATGATTTCATCGCTGGCGGTACGCAGGATCGCATTGGCGATCTCGCTTTCCGTCATTGTCTGGCCGGAAATGGCAAGGGTATAGGTGGGAGACACATCCCACTGGGTATCCGGCACACTGGCACCACTTTCGACAAGCATGCTCTTGGCTGTGTTGATACGCGATTGCACATCATCACGCGCATTCTCGAAAACCTGTTCGTTGGCCACGTAGCCGACGCTCTCGCCGTTTACCTGCACGTTCAGCACGAACTGAAAGTTCAATCCGTTGCGCACAATAACAATCAGCGCTGCCGCCGCAAAGGCAGGCAAGAAGTAGGTAATGGCATTCCAGACAATGGGATAGTACTTCTTGACGCCGCGACGGAAATATTGCAGCTTGGCTGCCCGTATCTGCCCGGCATCTTCTTCTTCCAGTTCTTCGGACAATTGCCGAATATGGCGGATGCCCGATGCCATACGTGTGAACGGGCTGGTAAGATCTTCAATAAAGGTGAGAATCCCCAAAACAAAGGGACGCACGATCATTAATAGAAGATTCCCTACTGTGGCCGCGATTGCACGCACAACAACGCGAAGCTTACGCCAGGCACAAACACCTGCGTATTCGACCCAAAAGCCGACCAAATACAGGAAATTGCCAATTACATAGCTGTAGGGAATTTTGTCAAACAGTCCGGAAACATGGCGGCGCCGTTTTGCACGCTTCTTCTTGCGATGCCAGGCCCGAACCGTGCGCTTGCAGCGCCAGTCATCCAGCCGCTGTGATAATCTGTTGCGTTTTTTCTTTTGAGGTTGTTTATCTGTTCGGGTAGAATTCAAGGTACGGGGTCTCCTTTCCGCGTAACAACGTGGCAAAGACAAGGCATGGTTTCACAGGATACAAAATCAAAGATCGTCAAACCGCCAGCCATCCAGAAGATGCTCATCTTTCGCAAGCTGTCGCATGTCAAATGGCAAAGGGCTGACAATCCTGCGCAGTTCCCTGGTAAAAGGGTGCTGAAAGCGCAGTACACCGCAGTGCAATGCATGACGTCCTATCCTGGCATCGGATCCTCCATAAAGCGTGTCGCCTGCCAGAGGATGCCCGATATAGGACATATGTACCCGAATCTGGTGGGTACGTCCCGTACGCGGTGTACATGCCAACAGGCTGTGATGCGGTCCGACTGCCAGTACTGTGTATTCCGTCAGACTGTATTTGCCCTGTTGTGTGACACAGCGCCCTATGATAGAATCGCCTCGTCTGCCTATGGGTTCTTCAACTCGACCGAAGCCCAGCGGCAGGGACCCTTGTACAATTGCCAGATAACATTTTTGAACGTAGGCTGTAAGCAGCGGAGCCGAAAATGCATTCTGTGCGCATAGTACAAGGCCACTGGTATTTTTATCAATTCGATTGATCGGTCTGAAAACACCGGTTTTTCCTTGGCATTGCAAATGAAAGATCCATCCGTTTGCCAGGGTATGGTCCGGATAATTTAGTGTGGGGTGAACAGCTAAGCCTGCCGGCTTGTCCAACACGGCAACAAAGTCATCCTCGTATGCAATGGACAAAGGAATGGGTTGTGGAATAACACTGGTGGGCTGTTCCGGCGGCAAAGCAAAAGAAATGCATTGCCCCGTGTGTACCAATTGGTTGGTATGAATGGGAATTCCGTCGGCAAAAAAGCCATTTCCAAGATGTTTGACCGACTTGATCAGTCCTGCCGTTATGCCGCAGGTACGCAAAAAAACGCCAAGGCGTTGCCCCTCGGCTTCAGGCGGCACGAGATAGCGCAGTTCCATGGCAACGTGCCACCCTCCTTTTGCACCCATATGGCAGTATTATAGCACAAAGGCAGTATAGATGCAAATCCAATGTTTGTCAGGATAAAAAACAAAACGGCACATCCGCGCAGTGACGCTGCGGACGTGCCGGAACGCTCATAAAAACGACTGGACCGTAAGCCGGGTTCTGTATCAAACGACGATCTATCTTGGCCTTGCGTCGCCGCAAGGCTCACGCCATCACCGGGACGCGCGAGGCTCCGCATCATGTCCCATACGGATGTTGCTTCAAGCAGGGTTTACATAGCCGCAAAGTCGCCAGTGCGCTGGTGAGCTCTTACCTCGCCTTTCCATCCTTACCGTGCCGAAACACGGCGGTTTCTTTCTGTTGCACTATCCCTGGGGTCACCCCCGGCTGCCGTTAGCAGTTGCCATGCCTCTGTGAAGCCCGGACTTTCCTCAGGCGGTTCTTGCGAACCGTCCCGCCGCCGTATGTTCCACTCGTTTTCGGCTTAGTATAGCATAAATTTTCTCTGTTGGCAAGTATTACAGCAGTAACTGGAGAAGCAGCAGCAGAATTACCCCCGGCATTCCCAGCAACACCGAGATACCCCCGGTAAAGCGATTCAAAGGGAGCGTGACCCCCGTGACAGGTGCCAAAAGCCCCAACAAAGCCAACGTTCCCAATCCGCAGACGGCGCTGCCCAGGATGGTCAGAATCGGGTGCCGCTGATGTGCGGCACACCGCCCGATGATCAACAGACAGACGGCAAGACCTCCCCAAAGCCATCTGTTCATCATGGGTCGGCACCTCCCGAACGCAACATCCGCAGCAGTGCACGGCAACGGCACATCAGTGCTGCATGTTGGTAGGTCAGCTGTTCGATATAAAATGGGTCCTGTGCTTCTTCAAAAGCCATTTCATTGGCGCGCAATGCCTGCATGGCATGCTGCAGTTCCGCCTGTAGGGCTCGATGTTCTTTCTCTTGGCGGGTCAATCGTTTAAACACAGGCTTCTCCCCCATCTCACAGCAAGATACAGATCAAACCGTCGCAGCCTTCGTTGATGATTCTTTCTAAGGTGGTCTGCAATCGGTTGCGGGCTTCCTGCGGCATATGCAAAAGCTTCGCCTGTACTCCTTCGCTGACAAGCTCATTGAGACTTTTCCCAAAAATATTTGTGTTCCACAGCTTTCCGGGGTCTGTTTCAAAATCGGCCAAAAGACTTTTGATCAGTTCTTCTCCCTGCTGCTCGCTTCCCACCGTGGGGGACAATTCCGTATGGATATTGGCCCGCATAATATGCAGGCTGGGGGCACTGGCGGAAAGTCGAACCCCGTATTGCCCGCCCTGGCGTACGATTTCCGGTTCTTCCAGCGTCAGTTCATCGATTCCCGGCATGACGATGCCATATCCCGTTGCCTCGACCTGATCCAGCGCCGCCTTGATTTTGTCATAGGCTCGCTTGGCTCTGGCCAGACTGACTACACAGGGCAACAGACTCGCTTCATCCACAATTTCAAGTCCTGTCTGCTCTCCCAGAATTTTATAAAAGATATCCGGGCTAATATTGGCGCTCATCCGCACGGTGCCGGTGGAAAGATCCATCCCCGTCAACGCCGCACTGACGATGTATTCACAATTTAACTGCGGACGTTTTCCTGCCACATCGGCCATCTTTTGTACGCTTTCTGCATACGCAAGCATGGCTGTATAGACAGAACTTTGCAGCCAATGGCCCGCTTCCAGCATTGTCACCCAGGAGGGCATCGAAACCGCAATTTCCCGGATAGGAAATTCGTACAGCAATGTCTGCAGCAGCCGGTCCAACGTTTCTGCCGTCATTGTTACACAATTGATGGGAAATACGGCATGGTGATAAATGTCTGACAGCTGGGCTGCCAGCTGTTGGGCGTCGTCGCTCTCAGGGTCTGCGCAATTCAACAGGATGATGTACGGTTTGCCGATAGCATCCAATTCTTCCACTATACGTCGTTCGGCTTCCTCGTATCCTTCCCGCGGCAAGTCCGCCACCGAACCATCGGTAGTAACTACCACACCGACTGTTGCATGCTCCCGGATCACGCGGCGGGTACCGGTTTCGGCAGCCAGGTCGAAGGGAACTTCATGATCGAACCATGGGCTTTTTACCAGGCGGGGCGAATCGTTTTCTTCATGGCCCAGCGCACCTTCCACCATATACCCGACACAATCGATCAAACGGGCGCGAAAGCTGCCTCCCCCGGAAAGTTCAATGGTAACGGCCTTCTCCGGGATGAATTTCGGCTCCGTGGTCATAATGGTCCGCCCCGCCGCCGATTGAGGCATCTCATCTTTAGCCCGCGCCCGAAGTGCCTCATTCTGAATATGCGGCAGTAACATCAACTCAGTAAAACGTTTGATGAAGGTACTCTTTCCGCTGCGTACCGGCCCTACAACACCCAGGTAGATATCGCCGCCTGTGCGCTGTGCAATGTTCTGGTAAATCTGTTCCTGCGTCACTCTCATTTCCCCCTTTACAACGCTGCCGGAATCAGCAGGCAAGTCGTTTCTGTTGTAAGGTCCTGCGGCAGCTTCCCTTCACATTCCATATGGTTGGCTGCCACAAGATCTTTTGCCCGCGCGTGATAACGTTTGGCTATATCGAATACCCGTTCACCATCCTGCGCGTAATAGAGGTACAACGCCGGGCCATCCCCTTTTTCTGCATATTCTTCGCCCAGCTCCACCTCGCAGAGTGCCTCTCCGGAAACAGCTTGCAGCAGCACCCCTGTCGTAGCGATATCCACTTCTACCCGAAGCTGTGCCCCATTCTTATTGGTGGCGATTCTGGTAATGCAAGCTTCCATGCAGGGGCAGGCATCTGCGGAAGTCCCGCGCCATGCGCCATCCACCTTCCAGGTGAAAGTTTTGTCATAGCATGTCAACTCCCCCCGCGGGTCAGCACAGAATACATGCGCAGTTCCTTTGCCCACAAGGCAAACGCTTTTTTCCGGTTCATTGGTCTCCAACTCGGTGGGTGTTGCACTGCCCAGCGTAACAAAACATCCTTTGACATCCACTTCCGGATCGGGCAGATCATCCGCCAAATTCACACTGACATGGCCATTCAAATCTGCGGTCGCATTGAATAGTTTGCAGGCAGTTTGTACCGTTTGAGTCTGGCAAACCGTTGAATACGCGTCGGCCACCACGGTAAGGCTGGAGGTCCGCCATACTTCCAGGTGCAGTTTCCAGGTCACCGAAAGTTCTGCCTCCCCGCTTTCGGAAGCCGCCATGCTGGCAGCTATCACCTTTCCCCAGGCGATGCAGGTATCGCCTTCTGTCACTCCGGGAAGGTCCACCGTTTGCTGAACAGGGAGTTCTTTCTGGTGAACAGCCATTTCATCTGAGGATCTGGACTGGCAGCATACTTGGAGCTGCAAGGTGCCCTGCACACTGGCCTGGCCGGTTTGCAGCGAGACACTGCCCACAGCAAAATTGCCGTCAATATCCAGCACAGTGTCGCCCGCATCCTGCAGCAACATGGAAGTCTCTGCCGTGAATGTCTTTTCTTCTGCCGCAATACGCTGCTGCCCCCGGAGTTCTTTGGTCCGCTGCTCTACGCCACAGTCCGCAAGGGAGGTCAACACCTCGCACTCCCTGCCGGAGAGAACGGCACCGCATAAAATATAGGCTCCACGCAGGTCTATGCGATGTTCGCTGACCGCATGGCAGTTGCAGTACTCCGTTTCCCCCCAGATTTGTGCAGGCCCCTCCAAATAGTTGCCGGCGGGAAGCTCGACCGATTTTTCGAAGGCAAATTTTTGTTCGGTGCGGTACAGACGGCACCCCGGTTCATCGCTTTGGTAATACACGGTACAGCGCAGATAGCCCTCGCTTTGCCACCGCAGGCCTGCCACGCGGTTTTGCAGGACTACCGGTTCGATTAGGCATTTCACGATTTTAAACACGGCTGGAAGATAATCCGGAATCAGAATTTCGGTTTCCACCGGAAGCTCCAGCCGGGTTTCCCATCTGCCCGCATACGATGCTATGGTGTCTTTGAACACCTTGAGTTCCATGTTTGATTGCCCCTTTCCATCTGTCGCTTGGTTGACTGTCTGGTGCATGTATATGCGGCAGGGCAAAAAAATAATCCCTGCCTTGCGGCAGGGATTTCAAGAGACTATCAAACTTTAAAGGCCGCACGGAGAATCCAGCGCAACGCGCGCGGGCAACGGACCACAACCACATGCATGGACTGCACCTCACTTTCCTTGTGTGATGTAAGCCATACTATGCGATAATCTGTACAGTGTGTTACCCGTCGGCACGGGTCAGCACAACCAGGCCATGCCCCGTGCGGCACATCAGATGGGCCGCCGGCGCAGTGAATTCATTGCTGGTGCCAAGGGGATAATCCAGCTCTGACAAGGTGGCATCCTGCAAAGGATAGTATACCCCCTGCAGCGTAACCCCTGTCATCGGGCTTCCCAACGCAAAAACAGAAAGATACATCCAATCTTTGCGTTCCAGATCCAACGGCTGCCCCGGCAGCAAATAGTGCATTTCACTTCGGGAGTCCGCCAGCACGACATCTACTCCGTGTAACGCCAGGAAAAGCCCTGTGGAAATATTCGCGAACATATGCTCGATGCGTGCGCCGCCCAGCGCGCCTAACAGGACAACTTCCGTGTATCCGTGCTCTACCAGCCAGCGGGCAGCAAATTGTGTGTCGGTATCGTCTTTTACATGGGGCAATACGATGGTTTCACGATCCGTTTCCGGCTGGGGGGCAGAATCAAAATCGCCTACAATGAGATCCGGGCGTACGCCCAGCCTAGCCGCATTACGATATCCGGCATCGCAGGCAACCAGGAAATCCCCCGGCTGCAAATAAGAAGCCATATCCATTCCAACCGGTACCGCTGAAAACACTACCGCACGTTTGCTCATCGCTCCCACTCTTTCCGGGCACTTGCTTCTTCATACATGGCAAGGTAACTTGCATAGCGAGTCTTGCTGATTTTTCCCTCATCCACTGCGTTCCGGATCGCACAGCCGGTTTCGCTGCGATGGGAACAGCCGGTAAAGCGGCACTGGCCAAAATAGGGCTCAAATTCCGGGAAGGTATGCTGCAATTCTTCTTTGGGAATACGGCACAGCTTTTGGGCTTCCAGGCTGGCAAAGCCCGGCGTATCCGCCAAGCGCCCGCCGCAAACCTCAAAAATTTCGACTTCACGGGTCGTATGACGTCCGCGCCCAAGTTTCTGGCTGATCTGGCCCGTTTCACGTCTGAGTTCCGGTGCCAGAGCGTTCAACAGCGTGGACTTTCCCACGCCGGAATTCCCGCAGAAGGCACACAAGTGGCCCTCTATATAATGACGTATCGTATCCAGGCCCTCTCCGGTTTCATAATGCAGTGCCACCAATGGGATGCCGCTTCCTTCATAGGCCTGCGCAAGCCTATCTGCCGCTACCAGATCCGCTTTTGTTACAACCAGTACCGGCTGCACATCCTTGTAGACGGCCGCTGCAATAAGCTCATCCAGAATCAAAGTGCTGGGAACCGGCTGTGTGGTGCTGGCAACGATAAACAGGACATCCAGGTTGGCCACCGGAGGACGGATAAAAACATTCTTGCGCGGGAGGATTTCATCAATGGTCATCTTGTCAGCAGAAAGCACCACATTGTCCCCAGCTACCGGCACAATACCCCGTTTACGAAAGATGCCGCGCGCTTTGCATTCCACAATGCCCTGCGCTGTGCGGACATAATAAAAACCGCCGATTCCCTTTGTAATATAATCCATAGATTCGCTCATCATGCAATCGGGTTGCCTTCTGCGTCGCACTGCACACCGTCTTCGTTCCACATTGTGCCGTCCGGCAGCTGGTGGATCTCGTGGCTGCCATCGCTGCTGGACCACCAGCTCTCCGGGATACTGCCATCGCTGGTGCTGGGCGCAGGCGTCTCCACAGGTACCTCGGGCACACCGGTAGAGACTACCAGTGTAATGATCGAGCTGACACGTGCCTTGGTGCCGGCGGTCGGCGTCTGGCTTAAAACCGTTCCGGCAGGTTCAGAACTGGCTTGTTCGATCACCCGAACAGAGAAGTTGAGGACCTTCAGGTCGTTTTTGGCATCATCCAGCGTTTTGCCTGTCACGCTGGGCACGCCGTTGGTGTTGTTGATCACCGCACGGCTCACATACAGAATGACGGTAGAATCCCCTTCTACCGTTTCACCGGCGGCGGGGCTTGTATAAATCACCGCTCCGTTTGCCACCGTATTGTCCTGCATGGGTTTTTGCAGAACATTCAACCCCATATCCTTCAGGGTCTGTTCTGCATCTTCCGCCACCATGTTTTTGGTCTCCGGAATGGTCACATACTGTGTACCCAGGCTTACCGTCAGGGTAATCTTTTGTCCTTCTTTTACAGTGCGCCCCGCCTTGGGATTCTGCCGTATAATGGTCCCTGCTGGATACGTGGAGTTGTACTCCTCTGCCTCCTGCAGTTTCAAAAGTGTATTATAGTCGGATGCACGGTACTCATCCAACGTCATCCCCACAAAATTGATGATCGTTACATCGTCTCGATTGGAGAACAGCAGGTTGCTCGAATTGGTAAAAATCAGATAAATCAGAATGGCCGCACCGATTACAAACGCCACCGCCATACCAAAGAAAATCGGCAAAACGGAAAACGGCTTCTTTTCTTTACGGCTCTTTTTGCCGGATTTACTCCGCGCAGAATTCGAAGTGCTCAAACGTCGTGCCTCTCCTGTCCGGATGTTGCTGCTTTTCGCGCCTGGTTTTGTATTATTCACAACACGATTGATGTTTTTTTCAGGATTATCCTGCGCGTTTCTGTATTCATACTCAAAACGCGCCGAAGGATTGCGTTTAAATTCCTCGATCGCTTCCAACATTTCTTGGGCGCTTTGATACCGCTTGGCCGGGTCTTTCTCCATTGCTTTTTCGGTGATCTGACGCAAGCCTTCCGGTACGTTGGGTGCAACCTGCGCCAGCGGCTTTGCCTTATCGGAAATCTGCATAATGGCAATGGATACAGCTCCATCTCCATCAAAAGGCAGACGACCGGAAAGCATTTCATACAACATAACACCCACAGAATAAATATCGGTTCGGGCATCTGTTTTATCGCCTTTCGCCTGCTCGGGGCTGATATAGTGTACGGAGCCGATCGCCTTATCACTTACGGTCTGGCTCTGTGCCCGGGAGAAACGTGCAATGCCAAAGTCCATCATCTTGATGGAACCGTCTGCCAGCAGCATGATGTTCTGCGGCTTGACATCCCGATGGATGATTCCTTTGGAATGCGCATGCTGCAGCGCTGCAAGCACCTGGGTTGCAAAATGCACCGTTTCTTTCCAGGTCAGTGCACCGCCGCGCTGCTTAAGATATTCCTTCAGCGTAATGCCGTCCACATACTCCATCACGATATACTGCAGACGATCCGTAACCGAGACATCATACACCTTTACAATATTGGGATGATTCAGAATCGAAATTGCCTTGGATTCGTTTTTAAAACGACGGACCAGTTCTTCGTTATCCAGGAACTCTTCTTTCAGTACCTTTACGGCGATTGCATTGCCGGTTTTTTCATCGATGCCGCGATACACATTGGCCATACCGCCAACGCCGACCAGGCTTTGAATCAAATAACGGCCATCCAGTCGTCTCCCAATCAGATTATCCATTGTTGACCTCCGTTGTTTCCACGCCCATAAGCAAAACCGTAATATTATCCTGACCGCCGGCCTGTAATGCGCGGTCTACCAAAATGCTGGTCGCATCAAAGAAAGGAACTTCTTTTAAAATCCGTGCAATCTCACTGTCCGGAATCATGTTCGTCAAACCATCTGTACACAGAAGCAGAATGTCTCCGGCCTCAATTTCACAGCGGTTGTATTCCGGCACGATATTCGCGGCAACACCAAGAGCCCGGGTGATCAGGTTTTTCTGTGGGTGCAGCGATGCTTGCTCCCTTGTGATCTGGCCGCTGTCCACCAGCTGCTGTACCATAGAGTGATCCCTTGTGATTTGGCGCAGAGTGCCTTCGTGGTACAAATACGCCCGGGAATCCCCTGCATGAACGATATGGGCATATCCATTGCCGGCGTACGCGCACACACCGGTGGTTCCCATTCCCAGCATTTCAGGATCCGATGTAGCCTTATCGTACACTGCTCGATTGGTTACATCGAACCCGCGCATGATAAAGCTTTTCTCTCCGCCCGGCTGTAATGCACGCATCTGCCGTGCAAAGTACTGCTGCATGGTATCTGTAGCGATGCGCGCTGCTATGCGTCCACCGTTAACGCCTCCCATACCATCACATACAATGCCCCAGGCCGTGCCGCCCGCCAGTTGCTGCGCACAGTAATTATCCTGGTTTTCCTGGCGGCAACTACCTATATCGGTGATTGCGGCAATTTTCATTCGGGATGTTCCTTTCCATGGTTTTTACTCTTAACACTCGGTGTCTCACGTTGCAGCCTGGGCATCTTCACGCCGCAACTGGCCGCAGGCCGCACTGATATCCGTGCCCAGGCGGCGACGCACTGTGGCATTTACCCCCAAACGCTCCAGCTCTTGCTGAAAACGCCGTACATTGGCTTCGTCGGTGGCAGAATAAGGGCTGCCATCCACCGGATTGATGGGAATAAGATTGACATGAGCTCCCATTCCCTGAATCAGATGGGCTAATTTGTGTGCCATTTCCGAACTGTCGTTGACACCGCGTACCATCGAATATTCAAAACTGATACGCCGCCCTGTCTCCTTTTGATACCGCCGGCAGGCCGGAATGAGTTCTTCCAGAGGATAAGCATCATTCACAGGCATCATACCGGAACGGGTCACATTGTCCGGCGCATGCAGCGAAACGGAAAGTGTCAGCTGCAGATGACGTTTGGCCAACTCATCAATTTTGGGCACAAGCCCGCAAGTCGACAGACTGATATTGCGCATGCCAATATTGACACCTTCCGGGCAGGAAATGATTTCCAGAAAATCCATCACATTGTCGAAGTTGTGCAGCGGTTCCCCAATGCCCATCAATACAATGTGAGAAACGCGTTCCCCCGAATCTTTCTGCGCAGTATAGATTTCTGCCGCAATTTCCCCTGGTGTCAAGTCCCGCACGCGTCCCGCCTGGGTGGAAGCGCAAAACCGGCATCCCATGGCGCATCCCACCTGGGTGGAAACACAAACGGTGTTCCCGTATTTATATCGCATCAGCACGGTTTCAATGCAGTTTCCATCTGCCAACTGCAAAAGATACTTTACTGTACCATCCTTGGATTGCTGACGGCGCCGGATCTGCGGCACAGCAATGGTACACTGTTCCTCCAAAAGAGCCAGCAGTGCTTTTGGCTGATCCGTCATCTGGGCGAACTCCGTCACCATCTTTTGGTGCAGCCATTTGAAAATCTGCCTGGCCCGGAATTTAGGCTGGCCCATCCCCACTATATAGGCAGTCAAATGATCCAGCGTAAAGTCTGACAAACAGATTTTTTCTGTTTCCCTCACAGGAGTCCCCCCTTTCCCTTCATATAGTATAAACCAAAATTATGTCGAAAGTTTTTCCAAAATAGCTACAAAAAATCCATCCGTACCGGTCTTCTGCGGCAAAAACAAAGTCCCGTATGGTCCCGTTTCCATGCCTGGCAGGGTAATGTCCGGCAGAACCAGATGAAATTCCGGATTTTTACGAAGAAATGTGTCAATCTGAGCTTGATTTTCCTCGCAATTGATTGTACAGGTAGAATACACCAAACGGCCGTTTTCGGCAAGAGAATCTGCACCATTTTGCAATATTTTTTGCTGTATGGCGCACAAATTCTCCATCCCATCCAAATCTTTATAGCGGATATCCGGCTTTTTGGCAATGACGCCCAACCCGGAGCAAGGCACATCACAGAGCACCCGGTCAAATTTTCCGAGATTCCGGTTTGGTACTGACGCATCATTCTGGATGGCCCGCGCACAAGTTATGCCGCAGCGTTGGAACGCCTTTTCAATCAGGTGCACACGAGCCGGAACCATCTCACCACTGATCAGTTCCCCGCAGTTCTGCATTTCCTGTGCGAGGGTCAGGCTTTTTCCTCCCGGGGCTGCGCACAGGTCCAGCACTCTTTGGTGAGGTTTTGCCTGTACACATAATGCAGCAAATTGGCTTGCCAGTCCTTGTACATGATAATCGCCACGCGCAAATGCCGTGCCAGCTGCCGGTGATCCCTGAAAGTCTACAAGCAATGCATGAGGCCACGGTCCTTTTTGAACCCGATGCCCCTCTTCTTGCAAAAACGCTGTCAAGGCTTCGTCTGTTGTCTGCAACAAATTGACGCGCACAGCAGATGCCGGGCGTTGGCGGAAAGCCGCCGCAATGGAAAAAGCCTCCTCCTTATATTGTGCATAGAGGAGCTTTGCTACAGCCTCGGAGAGGCACCCGTAAATTTGCAAACGCTCAAGCGGGTCTGTGAAGTCCGTTTCCTGTACCGGAGTAACGGCGGCCCGGCGCAGCACTGCATTGACCATTCCCGCAGCGCTGGTCTTGCCCATCGCCTTTGTCAGCTTTACCGATTCATTGACTGCCGCCGGTAAAGGGACCTCCATAAACCGGGATTGTGCAAGGCCTGCCCGTAAAATCGCACGTACCGGACCATCCATTTTGGCAACCGGCTTTTTGCTGAAGCGGTTCAAAAGATAATCCAGCAGGGGTTGGTATTCCAGTACGGTATAAAAGATGCGCGCCGCAAAGGCCGCATCTCTTGGCTCTAAAGGAGGAACACATTTTTTCAGTTCGGCATCCAGGACCAGATTTGCATACCCGGCCTGCTCCTGGTGCATCAAGGCCTTTACAGCCAGACGGCGGGGCGTCACAGGTGATCACCCACGCGCAACCGGCGGCCTGCCGCCCACGCGGTGCCTGCCATGGGTTTTCCGCCCTCCGGCGTCACCGTCAGCAGTTCTACGGCATCCTCCCCTGCCGAAATGGTCAACGGCTTAAGCGCCACCACCGTTCCCGGTGCAGCATGGGAAGCTTCTTTTGCAATACGGCACTCCAACACTTTGATACGCTTGCCGTCCTGTTCAAACCAGGCAACCGGCCAGGGGTTCATTCCCCGTACCCAGTTGTGAATATGGGCAGCGCTCTCGTCAAAAGTGAAGCGGGCCATATCTTTTGTGAGAGGAGGTGCAACCGTTGCCAGATCATGCTGCTGCGGTTCCGGCTGAAGCTCCCCCTCCTGCAATTTTTCCAATGCGGTAACCAGTGTTTTGGCACCTACGGCACTTACCCGATCAAACAGCTGGCCGCTGGTTTCCTCCGGATCAATGGAAACAGGTTCCACCATGAGAACATCCCCCGTATCCAGTCCTTCATCCAATTGCATAATGGACACACCGGTACGAAGATCACCGTTAAGCACGGCCCACTGGATCGGTGCCGAACCACGGTACTTGGGCAAGAGAGAAACATGCAGGTTGATACAGCCATACGGAGCCACATGGAGCAGCTGCGGAGGAATAATGCAGCCATATGCAACCACAACAATGATATCCGGGGCTAAATTCCGGATCAGATCATCGGAGGTTCCGTCCCGCAGCGTTCTCGGCTGGTAAACAGGAATCCCATGTTGTTCGGCCAATTTTTTTACCGGAGGCGCTGTCATGATCTGTTTACGGCCAACCGGCTTATCTCGCCGGGTAAACACACCGCAAATCTCATGCCCGGCTTCTATCAGCGCGGACAGGCTTTCGGCTGCAATATCAGGGGTCCCCATGAACAGGATTTTCATGTGTTATTCCTCGTTTTCTTCGGGGTAATCATCTTCATAAAAATGAGTGGCAAGGTCCATAATGGTAATGCCGTCCAGATGGTTGTTTTCATGCTGAATGCATCTTGCCAGCATATCATCGGCTTCCATCTCAAACCATTCGCCATGGCGGTCCTGAGCCTTCACCTTCACATGCTTGGCGCGAGAAATGGCACCATTATGCCCGGGGAAAGACAGGCAGCCCTCATACATTTCCACCTTTTCATCGCTGAGCTCCAGGATCTCCGGGTTGATGAACTCAATGAATTTGTATTCATAATTTTCAGGGACCTCTTCCGGCATGTCGCGTTCATCCAGACAGATAAACAGGCGACGCATCATGCCTACCTGGGGTCCTGCCAGTCCAAGGCCGTTCGCGGCCAGCAAGGTTTCTTTCATATCATCCAGCAGAACACCAAGCCGATCATCAAACTTGGTCACGGGACGACAAACTTTCTTCAGGATGGGATCTCCATCCTGTACGATGGTACGGAGTGCCATAAGGGAATTACCTCCTAATAATATTATAAGTCTCCATCAGAGTTAAAATCGAGGATAACAGAAGCTTTTTGCGGCAACTTTTCTTGGGCATACACATCCAATGTTTCCCGCAAAAGCTCTCGAAACGCCGAATCGTTACGGCATTTCAATGTGAGTTTATATCGGTATTTTCCATTGAGCATGGCAATGCCCATCGGAGCAGGGCCAAGCAGGCGCAGCGGCATTTTCGGTCGCTGCGCGGCACGCTCTGCCAGCAGAACGCCAAAACGGTGGGCAGCCAGTGCAACAGCTCCTTCTTGGGTGCCCACAAAGGCGACAATACAAAAGGAACAAAAGGGCGGATACAGGCCAAATTTACGGAACGCGATTTCTTCGCGGTAGAACGCCTCATAGTCCTGTGCGGCCGCCAACTGCAAAACAGGATGATTGGGGACTGTTGTCTGAATCAGTGCCCTTCCGGGTAACGCAGCGCGACCTCCACGGCCGATGACCTGGGTCACCAGACTGAAAACGTTTTCATACGCACGGAACCCCTGGCCAAAAAGCAAAGAGTCAATGCCCAGAACCCCAACCAGCGTAACCTTTTCAAAATCAAGGCCTTTTGCAACCATTTGGGTTCCCAGGAGGATATCGTACTCCTGTTTTCCAAACTGTGCCAGCATCTTTTCGTGGGCATTTTTTTGTCCGGTCGAGTCCTGATCCATTCGTAAGATCCGTGCATCCGGCAACAGTTCGGCCAGTTCTTCCTCCACACGCTGTGTACCGAACCCGCTATAGTTCAGCTTTCCTCCGCATTCGGGGCAAGTAAACGGAAGTGGACGTACGGTATGACCGCAATGATGGCACATCAACGCCTGCTGCGGCTTGTGATAAACCAGCGGCACGCTGCAATTGGGACATTTGAGTACATATCCGCAGGCGGTACACATGCCTACTGTATGGTAGCCACGGCGGTTCAACAGCAAAATACTTTGTTCCCCATGCTCCAGATTCTGCCTCAGCTCCCGGACCATCCGGTTGCTGACTTCCCGGGGATTTCCTGCTGCCAATTCTGCACGCATATCAATAAAATCCACCCGGGGCAATGGCCGCCCGCCATACCGCTGGGTCAGTGTCAGCAATTGGTATTTGCCGCTTTCGGCGGCATGGTAGGTCTCTGTCAACGGTGTAGCCGATGCAAACACCAGCAAAGCATTTTCCATCGCCGCACGTTTTTTGGCCACATCATGGGCATCATAGCGCGGAGCCGATTCGCTCTGATAGGCATGCTCCTGCTCCTCATCCATGATAATCAGCCCGATATTTTGCAGCGGCGAGAAGATCGCGCTGCGGGTACCCACCACGATATCCGCATTTCCCTGCTGGATCATACGCCACTGCAACAGGCGCTCTGTATTGTTAAGTGCGGAATGCTGTACCGCAAGCCTGCTGCCGAAGGTGGACTTTAATCTACGGATCATCTGTGGCGTCAGGCTGATTTCCGGCACCAGCACCAGGGCTTTCCGCCCCAGTTTCAGCGTGTGCTCGATCAGCTTGAGAAACACAACCGTCTTACCGCTCCCCGTAACGCCATGCAAAAGTGCCGCATGGGGCTTTTCCTCTTCAAGACTTGGCAAAAGGCCCTCATAGGCACGCTGCTGTTCTTCTGCCAATGTGATGGGCTGGGGATCATAGGGAATATCGGCAAAAAGATCCAGCGCCTTGTCCTGCTCAGCGACCGACAAGATTCCTTTTGCACACAAGCTATCCAGCGTCGGCTTGGAGATCCCGACCTCGTCCAGTTGGTGTGCGGTCAGCGGACCTTTCCGTAATGCCTCTACCGCGGCTTGTTGACGGGGCCCGGGTTTAGGCTTTTGGGGAAGCTCCCCGGATAGCATATAGACTCGCTCAGTGGAACGACTCAGACGATTTTGCATCACGGGTTTGCCATCCACCACAGCTGCACGATACTGCGCACCATAGGGAATAATCGCCTTGACCGCCTCAAACCAGGTACAAAAGGTGCGATCCTTCAGAAATCGCACCAGTTCAAGAAGATCCGGCGTCAGCTTTGCCTGCTCAGGGGCCACATCATACAGGGTCTTAAGCCGCTTGGGGGCGGATTCCTCATCGGCATACTCCACTTTCAGAACCACAGCCATGCGGGGTTTATCTCCCCGGCCAAAAGGTACCAAAACCATACTGCCCGGCCACACCTGCTCCGACAAGTGCGGTGGAATCCGATAAGAGTACAGTTTGTCAAAGTGTATGGTTGCGTTATCTACTGCAACCTGTGCGATCGGAAAACTCATTCGTCTTTGCCGTGCTTTAACCGAAACTGAATGACGGCATACAGACTCTCTGCGCAGGTTTCTACCTGCAGGTTTACGATATGTTCGTCATAATCCACCGAATTGGCAATCTCCGCTTCGGCGCGCTTCAGACGGCGTTGAATGGTTTCTTCATCCTCGGTCCCGCGGTTCCGCAAGCGGCGTTCCAGTTCCTCCATATCCGGAGGCAGCACAAAAATTGTGGTAGCGCCGGGATACATTTTTTTGATATTTCCTGCCCCTTCCACTTCGATCACAAGAATAACAGGAATTCCCCGCTCCATACGCGTTTCGATCTCGCTGCGGAGCGTACCATAGTAGTTGCCGCAGTACTGGGTGTGCTCCACAATCTGGTCATGGGCAAGATGATCCTCAAAATCCGCGACGGTCATAAAATGGTAATTGATGCCATCTTTCTCCCCTTCCCGCGGTGCACGGGTCGTGGCTGAAACGGTATGCTGAATTTCCGGGTGTTTTTTCAGCAGATTGGCTACCACAGTATCCTTGCCGGTTCCGGACGGTCCCGACACAACAAACAGATATTTTTCGCCTTTCATCTTTACTTCCTCTTTAATTTTCCTCTTGCATAAAGCGGCCTGTGAGGCTGTCCAGTGCAATACCGGACAGGATCACATGGTCCGAATCCATAATCAGTACCGCTTGTGTACGGCGACCATAGGAGGCGTCAATCAATGCGCCCTTTTCACGTGCGTCCTGCACCAAACGTTTGATAGGAGCTGAATCCGGACTGACAACCGCGATAACACGGTCACCATTGACCATATTGCCAAACCCAATATTGATCAGTTTCATAGCAAATCCTTATTCAATATTCTGAATCTGTTCACGGATTTTCTCGATTTCCGATTTGAGCTCCACAACCAGACGTGTAATTGCTACATCCTGACATTTGGAGCCGATCGTGTTGGATTCCCGATTGAGTTCCTGTGTCAAAAAGTCCAGCTTTCGACCAATCGGTTCATTAAGCTCCAAAATCTCACGATACTGCGCCACATGACTGTGCAAGCGCACCGTTTCTTCATCAATAGCCGTTTTATCGGCAAAAATCGCGGCCTCTGTGACAAGACGTGCTTCGTCGATATTGCGGTCCCCCAGCAACTCCTGAAGACGCGCATATAACTTATCGCTATACGCCTGCACACGCCCTGCACTGTCCTGTTCGATTCGTGCCACTAACGTTTCGATTGTGTTTAGGCGGCCGGCAACATCCTCTTTAAGCTTTTCGCCTTCTGTTGCCCGCATGGCCACAAAGGCGTCGATCGCCTGTTGTGCCACCGATTGTACATCCTGCCAAAGTTCATCTTCATCGGTGGGGGCCGCTGTCTGAATCAGTACATCCGGGAAACGTGCCAGCATCCCTGCAGTTACGTCATTTTTCAAATCCATGCGTTCCGACATGGCGTTGAGTGCTGCGCGGTATCCCTGGGCTAACTGCCAATTCACCGAGACAACGGTATCTGCCGCCGTAACGTTCTGAATGGAAAGGTTCAGCTCCACCTTGCCACGGCTGACTTTGGCAGCCACCAGCTTCTTCAGCTTATCCTCGAGAAATGCGCAGGCACGGGGCAAGCGGGAGGAATATTCAAAAAAGCGGGAGTTTACGCTCCGCAACTCCACCTTAATATCTCTCCCGTGCAGTAAAGCCCCTGCACGGCCATAGCCCGTCATGCTTAAAACCATATCCTACACCTCACGACTGTGTTTGCTCATCCGGTCGTATATACATATATTGTTTATTGTACTATTTTTACAATCAAGATGCAAGGCAAGGAACAGGCTTTCCCTCGTTTTTCCATGATTTTTTACACCAATAACACAAAACCGCCCCCGCATAAAGCGGGAGCGGCTTCCTCAATCAAACGGGATGGGACTTGTTTTCGTAATCAGCATGCATTGCATCAACACCCTGCAGACGAGCATTGCGCTTTTCAAAGAACTTGGGCGCAACCTGCGGGAACATGGCATACGTCAGAACGTCCTCTTCCTGAATAGCGTACTTGGCTGCTTCGGCCTTCAGCTTGTCCATTTCAGGCTCCAAGGTATCGGCAAAGCGGCAAGTGATGGGTTCTTCGCCCTTCAGGATGAAATCGCTGAATTCCTTCTTGATGGGTGCAGGCGTCTTACCATAATCGCCATGGACCAAGCCCTTGAACTCCTTGGTAACCATCTTATAGCGCTCACCCAAAATGACATTGAAAACGGCCTGGGTGCCTACAATCTGGCTGGTAGGTGTGACCAGCGGCGGATAGCCGGCGTCCTCGCGAACACGCGGAATCTCAGCAAGCACATCGTCTAGTTTGTCCTCTTTTCCGGCATCCTTCAACTGCTTGAGCATGTTGGAGAACATACCACCGGGGACCTGATAAAGCAACGTATTGGCATCAACACCCAAGGATTTCGGGCTGATCTGACCGTTGGCAATGTATTTCTCACGCAGCTTGGCAAAATAAGCGCGAACCACATTGAGCTGGTTCAGATCCAGACCGGTGTCATAATCGGTTCCCTGCAGGGCCGCGACCAGACTTTCGGTAGGCATATGGGATGTGCCCAAGGCCAAGGGGCTCATCGCGGTATCCACGATATCGGCACCGGCCTCGATTCCCTTCAGGATCGACATGGAAGCCAGACCTGCCGTGTAATGGCTGTGGATATCCACCGGAATCTTGATGGTGGACTTCAGCTCTTTGACCAGGTCATAGCAGGTATAGGGCTTGAGCAAACCGGCCATATCCTTGATGCAGATAGAATCGGCGCCCATTTCTTCCAGGGTCTTGGCATACTTGGCGAAGTACTCATTGTTATGTACCGGACTCAAGGTGTAGCTGATGCAGGCCTGAACATGTGCGCCTTCTTTGTTGGCTGCCTTGATGGCGGTCTGCAGGTTGCGCGGGTCATTCAATGCATCAAAAATACGGATCACATCAATGCCGTTGGCAACCGACTTCTGAACAAAGTACTCGACAGCATCATCTGCATAAGGACGATAGCCCAGCATGTTCTGGCCGCGGAACAGCATCTGCAGTTTCTGGTGAGGCAGTTCCTTGCGCAGGATACGCAGGCGTTCCCACGGGTCCTCATCCAGGAAACGGATGCAGGAGTCAAATGTGGCGCCGCCCCAGCACTCCACGGAGAAATAGGGAATTTTGTCCATTTCAGGCAGGATGGGACGCATCTCATCCATGGTCATACGAGTAGCGAGCAAAGATTGGTGTGCATCGCGCAGAACGACCTCGGTAATTTGAATCGGTTTCTTAGCCAATGTCATTCACCTCGTCTTTCGATCAATTCATGGTGCACAGCAGCGCGCCGGAATCCACGACGTCGCCTTTGCGCACATCAATGCTGGCGATGGTACCATCCTGGGGAGCGCTGATTTCATTTTCCATCTTCATGGCTTCCAGGATCAGCAGCGTATCGCCGGCCTTAACGGAATCACCGGGTTTGACCTTCACATCCAAGATGTTGCCCGGCATGGGAGCATTCACCACAACGGAACCGGCGGCGCCGGCCGGTGCAGCAGGCGCTGCGGGGGCCGCAGGAGCGGCGGCAGGAGCGGCAGCCGGTGCAGCAGGAGCGGCAGCGGCGACCGGTGCTCCGGTTCCCTCTTCCACAGTAACATTGTAAGCAACACCGTTAACGGTAACAATCAGGTTTTTCATAGGAAGTTCCTCCTTAAAATCAAGGTTGATGATTTTATTCTGTGAGCGAGTTGCTTACAGCGTAATATTGCCATGCTTCTTCGCCAAACGCACAGCACGCTTGCTGGCAAGCATATCCAAAGCCTGACCCACGGCGCCACGGATACCTGCAACATCGCAAACGGTATCGGCAGCTCCACTCTGAACAGAGGCCTCGGCACCGCAAACTTCCTTGGCATAAGCAGCGGCCTTTGCCTTGGTTGCATTTGCGATATTATCGGAGGCGTAAATCTCGTCCTTGTACAGAACACTGACAGCGGTCTCGGGCGCCAGCGGTGCAATGGTGCATCCCTTCGCCGCGACACGCCAGTCGGCACAAGCCGCAAAGACCGTGTAGACCGGGCCAACCGCCTCACCGAGCAGAATAGCAACTTTTGCGGTGGTGGCTTCGGCGTAGACGCCCGCCATACGGGCAGCCTGGCGGATACCGCCAGCCTGATCATCGCCCTCGCTCTTTACAAAGCCATCGCTGTTCACGACAGTAACCACAGGAATGCTGTAGGCATCACACAGGCGGACAAAACGAGCCGCCTTGGCAGTGCACTTGTGGCAGATGGCCGCCTTCTCCGTGGCGACGATACCCACAGCGCTGCCATTGATAGTTGCCAGCGCCGTGACGATGTTTTTGCCGTAACCGCTGTAGAGTTCCACAGCGCTATCGGCATCGGCCAGTGCAGCCACAGCGTCCGAAGCCGAATACTTTGCCATATTCAGCGTCTTGACGGACGCGTCAAAGTCAAACAACGCCGGACCTGCCAGGTTGTTAGCCGGCAGCAAAGCCACGATGCCGGCCGCCTGCTTGGCGGCAGCCACGGCGTCGGGAGCGGTCACTGCCGCAACACCGGCCTTCGCTGCGAAGGCCGCGGAGCCGGCACCGCCCACCGTGTCATCCGCCGTAAACGGCGCATTCAGGAAGAGCTCAGCGTCTTCCGCCATAACACATACATCCGCAGCAGCGGCATTGATTGCATTGGTACCCGCACAGGTGCCAGTGATCACCGCCACCTGGGGAACCACGCCAGATACCCGTGCAATCTCCGCCGTCAACGCGGCGGTTGCATTCAACAGCTCCAAGCCGCTATCCAGCTTTGCACCGATGGAATTGTAGAAGGTGACAACCGGAGCGCCGGTCTCAGCCGCCATTTCCAACACGCGGATATTCTTTTTGATATCCTGCACGTCAACGGGCTCACCGTTTTCGAACACAACATACACGCTTTGCCCATTGGCACAACCGTATGCCGCGCTGACGGCGCCTTCCGTATACAACGGCGAGAACGTGCCGTCATCAAAAAATGCTGCAAGGATTTCTGCCTTGCCGGGTTTGTTTGCTGCCATACAGTGACCTCCCATGATAAGACTGACTGTTTTTTGTGAAAATGTTCATAAAAAATATGTCATTTGGCGCAATTATACTACTTTGTGTAAAATTCCACAAGTAGAAACTCTTTAGTTTTTCTGGATTTTTTACTCTTTTCAGGGTTTTGGCGCAACTTTTTTGTGCATTCAGCCCTTCTTGGACGCTAAGGGACCCGGACGACGCGGAGTTTCATCCTTTCTGGAGGGGTCCGAGCGGGTGTTCTTTTGAGCTGCATTGCGCAACGCATTGATTTCGGATTTTTTCAGTTCCCGATATTCGCCAGGCTGCAACATTCCCAGTTTTACAGGGCCTTCTGCACTGCGCTTCAAGCGTACGACCTGCAATCCAACCGCTGAACACATACGGCGGATCTGCCGGTTACGCCCTTCATGCAGGGTGATTTCCAGAACGGTACGCCCGGGCTCATCCGTGACCACATGGATCACACAAGGTTGGGTGCGCACACCGTCATCAAGAACCACACCGGATGCCATCTGGACGATCTGTTCTTCGGTAGCCCGTGGATTTACCGTTACACGATACAGCTTTCCTACTCCACCGGACGGGTGGGTAAGCAGATTGATAAAGGCACCGTCATCCGTCATCAACAGCAGGCCTTCACTGTCTTTGTCCAGCCGTCCGACCGGGCGCAGCATGGCAGGCACATCCGATACCAGATCCATGACCGTCTTTCTTCCGCGGTCATCGGAACGCGTGGTCAAATATCCGCGGGGTTTGTGCAGCATAATATAGGTATACTGACGTTTGCGCACAATGCGGACATTTTTTCCATCAATGGAAACCTTATCGTAGTCCGGGTCCATTTTATCTCCCAGGCCTACCGGACGGCCATTGACTTTTACTTTTCCGGCTGCAATCAGCCGCTCGGCTTCACGGCGGGAACAAATTCCCTGATCCGCCAGAACCTTTTGAATTCGTTGTTCTGCCATGCTTACTCCTTACACTCCGGATGCCGATTCGTCGGCCTTATCCTTTTTTATCATTGCTGTGATTTTTTCCACAAGATCCGGCAAAGCGGCAATCGCGTTGTCAACCGCAGTCACCTTTTCAATCAACTGTACGGTGCGAACATTTCCGCCGGAAATCACCAAAAATGCCACCGGCGTCACAGAAACCCCTGCGCCCGTACCGCCGCCAAACATCTGTTTGTCGGATTTCGGAGCCACGTCGGAACCGCCCGACGCAAACCCGAAGGTTACACGAGATACCGGAATAATGGTGGTCGCCGCATCCACATGAATCGGATCACCGATGATGGTGCTGGTATCCACCATTTCGCGGATTTTGTCGATAGTGACTCCCATCAAACCTTGAATCGGATGTTCTGCCATAAATTACTCCTCCCTATCCATGAAAAATTCAAATGTTTTGCGTTTGCTCTGCTGTGGGTTGCAGCAAGGGGTCCTTCCAAATTCGGTATAGCAGGTGAAACATCAGAATGGCGGAAGCGGAAACAGTACAGGAAATACGGCGTTCTGTACGGCGCATGCCGGTAAAATCCGGTTCCAACCACAGGCAGTCACTTTGCAGATGGATTGTCTGCTGTACCAAAGCCAGCACCGTATTGAACGCGGCCATTTCTGCGCCGAACAGAATCGCCGTTTCCGCAGCATCTTCCCCTGTAGCGGTCCAGAAGACATTCAAATGGCGTACATGAATTTTAAAAATCGAATGCCGCTGCAGCCATCGCAGGTGCTGCAAAATGCAGTTGCCCAATGTTTTGGGATCCTCCGACGCCAACTCGGCCATTCGCTCCAATCGCCCAACAACGGTGCCCGACTCCCATTCCTCTTCTTCCGGTACGGATTGTCCCGGCGGACCGGCCTCTTCATCTGGTATTGTTTTTTCTTCCGGCAGCCTGACCACCGGTTCTTTTTTTTCAGGCTTTTCAGGGCGAACGCCGGCCGCTTCACCCGCCTCCCCCTGTTCGCCAGCCTTGAAGGCTGAAGACAAGGATGAAAAATCTGCTTTTGGGGGCGATGATTCTCTCCGGTGCACAGCAGCCCGACGGAGGCGATGCGACCAGACCGTACGGCGCAACGGCCCATAGATCGCCACCACACGAAGTCGGTCCGGACGGTATTCCACAGAAAAGCCAAGATGCATCAATAGCGCTATTGCCAGCAAAATGAGCAGGATTCCTGCCAGAATCGCCAGAACTTTGATGATCGTGAACAGTATCGGCATTGTGCAGATCACTTCCATTCCAACTGTTCGGTTGTTTCCTCCTGCGGTGTCTCAGCGGCAGAAAGCGGCTCAGCTCCGCCTTCATCATGAAGGGGCGGCAAGTCCTGCAGGCCCCCCAATCCAAAGACCCGCAAAAAGTTGTCCGTCACCTGAAAGGCCACCGGTTTTCCCGGCAGATCCAGACGCCCGGCTTCCTCAATCAGGCCTTTTTCCAACAGTTTGGTGACCGTGGAAGAAGAGTCCACACCCCGTACCTGTTCAATAAAGCTGCGGGAAACAGGCTGATTGTACGCAATAACAGCCAGTACCTCAAGCGCCGCAGGAGACAAAGGCGCATTGCGGCGGGTGTCCAAAATCCGTTTGACCATTTCCCCGTAATAGGGACGCGTCGTCATCTGCCAGCGGTCTGTTCCGAAGCGCATCAAAGCGAATCCGCTTTCTTTTTCATCATATTGCTTCTGCAAATTCTTCAGCAACTCTTCGGTTTCCTGGGGGGAGATCCGAAGCGCATCCGCCAAGCGAGCCACCTCTACCGGCTCGGCATGCGCGAACAGCATCGCTTCCAATGCACCGATGCGCTGTGCTTCATTCATGAGTGCTTTCCTCCTTTCTTCTGTTGTGGTTACGGTCAAGATCCAACGTTCCGTTATCCTCTACCCGAATGCGTCCGGCACGGATCAATTCCAGCAACGCCAAAAAAGTGGCAACATTGGTACTTCGGCTTTCCTCTTTGCTGAAAAGCTGGCTCATTTTCTTCAAGCTTCCCCGCAAAAGTCCCTTGAGCATGTGGGACACACGACTGGCTACAGAAACAAACGGAGCGGTCACCAAGGGTTCAAAACGTTCCTGCGTCGGTTTTCTTTTTCGCAGGCTGCGTCCCATAAGGTTAAACCAGGCTTGTACCAAGAGATTTGGATCATGGCGGCGGGTATATTCAGCCGCACCAACCAGCGGCATGGGCTCGCGAACGGCCGTAAAGATATCACGAGCGCGACTCCCCAACTGTGCAGCGACCTCTTTGCAGGCGCTGTATTCAATCAACCGGCCTGTCAATTCCGCCTTCATACGTTCAGCTTCCGGGCTGCGGGGCAAAAGCAAGGCACTTTTCATCTGCACCAAATGAGCGGCCATATCAATGAACTCACTGGAAACATCCATCCGGTTGGATTGCATGGTACGAATGGCTGCTGTATATTGGTCAATCAATTCCATGATATTTACATCATAGAGATTCATTTTATTTTTGCCGATCAGATACAGCAGCAGATCCAGCGGGCCTTCAAAATCTTCCAGTTTAAAAGTAAGTGATTCCTGCAAAGTTACCCCCAAAGTATTTCAACAAATCCGGTCGCCCGCATGAGAAGATCCCACATCCAGTTGACTGCCACCGAAAGCGGCCAGTTAAGAAAGCCCAGAAACACCAAAAACAGCACCCCCAGCATGATATACCGTTCATATCGCATAGCCTTGAAATATAGGCGCGGCGGCAAGAACAGCAATACAATCCTGCTGCCGTCAAAAGGTGGGATAGGAAGCAAGTTGAAAACAGCCAGGCTCAGGTTCATGGACACCATATAGTAAAAAAACAAGAAAAACGCCGGAACCTTCTGGGCCAGACCGCTGTAGAAAGCACATTTATAAAGGATCATGGATATCCACGCCAGCAAAAGGTTGCTCACCGGTCCGGCTGCCGCCGATACTGCCATACCTACTTTGGGATTTTTATAATTGCGGGGATTTACACCCACGGGTTTTGCCCAACCAACGCCGCCTATCAGCATACACAGCGCACCTAACGGGTCAAAATGGCGCAATGGATTGAGTGACAAACGCCCCGCACGTAAGGCAGTATCATCCCCCAGCCAATGGCTGACCAATGCATGCGCAGCCTCATGAAACGGAATGGCGATCAATACCACAACGGCTCGTAGAACATACTGTACGATCTGGTACGGCGAAAGCAAGCCGTTCAAAAGAAACACCACCCCATTTAAATATCATCTAATTATATCGTACAAAATGGCGCAAAACAAGCCCCTTCAGGTTGCTTCTCCGCTCTCTTTTCCCGGGATTTTCCGCAAAAAAAGCCTCTGCGAAAAAAAATCAATTTTTTTGTGCAAAAGGCTTGCATTTTCGAAAAATATTCGCTATAATGGTACAGCTATTGAAAAGGAGGTGCAAGCAATTATGGCCAAATGTTCTTGCTGTGGCAAGGGTGTCACGTTCGGTATCAAGGTTTCCCACTCTCATCGTCGGAGCAACCGTACCTGGAACCCCAATGTCAAGCGCGTGAAGGCGATCGTGGACGGTTCCCCGAAGTATATCTACGCCTGCACCCGCTGCCTGCGCTCTGGTAAAGTTACCCGCGCGGTCTGATTGGAAAGAAAAATTGCCGGTCACTTCGCGTGACCGGCTTTTTCTCTTTTCCGAAACTTGTGCCAAAGGAGTATGCCATGCTGCCCCGTGATCCCGTTATCTTGTTAAGCTACGTCAACACCAAATTGCGTGACCGTGATGCCAGTCTGGCTATTTTCTGCGAGGAGGAAGACGCCGACGAGTCGGCTCTTTGTGCGGCCCTTGCAGAGATAGGATATCGATACGATGCTGAGCAGAATCGGTTTGTATAAGTTTTTTATGTGAGAGAGGAAGTAGAACCATTCATGAATTTCGTCTTTGTGAGCCCGCATTTTCCCAAAACATACTGGAATTTTTGTGATCGACTGCGTCGGAACGGCGTTAACGTGTTGGGCATTGGTGATGCTCCCTTCGACGAGATTCCCCTTGAACTGAAGGACTGTCTGACCGAGTATTATCGGGTGGGTAATTTGGGAAATTACGACGAAATGGTACGCGCTGTGGGATATTTCACATTCCATTACGGGAAGATTGATTGGTTGGAATCCAACAACGAATACTGGCTGGAAATGGACGCCCAGCTGCGCACCGATTTCAATATCACCACCGGCGCACAAAACGATTTTATCCAGCGCATCAAATTCAAGAGCAAGATGAAGGAAAGCTACCGTGCCGCCGGCGTACCGGTTGCACGGCACCATATGGTTTGCACCATCGATGCAGCGCGGGATTTCATCCGCACCGTCGGGTATCCGGTCATCGTCAAGCCTGATAACGGCTGCGGCGCTGAGGCCACCTACAAGCTGAAGAACGAGGAAGATCTGCAGCGCTTTTTTGCAAAATTGCCGACGGTCCCCTATATCATGGAAGAATACATCAGCGGCACCATTGTCAGCTTTGATGGTGTAGCAGATTCGCACTGTGTACCGTTGTTTTACACTTCCAATGTGTTCCCCACACCTCTACTGGATATCGTCAGCCAAAACGGCGACCTGGCCTATTGGACACAAAAAACCGTTCCGCCGGCTTTGAAAGATGTGGGCTTCCGCACAATCAAAGCGTTCGGAGCCAAAAGCCGCTTCTTCCACTGCGAGTTTTTCCAGCTGAATGAGGATAAACCCGGTCTTGGCAAAAAAGGCGATTATGTTGCTTTGGAAGTCAACATGCGCCCCGCCGGCGGTTACACCCCGGACATGATCAATTTTGCCAATTCGGTGGATTGTTACCAGATTTGGGCAGACATGGTGTGCTATGACGAAGTTCGGAATCTGGATCTGGACGGGCCCAAATTTTACTGTGTGTATGCCTCCCGGCGGGACTGCCACACATACAAACATTCTCATGAACAGATCATGGCGCGGTACGGCAGTCGCATGAAAATGTGTGATGAACTCCCCCCTGCCCTTCGCCTGGATATGGGCGATCGAATGTACACCGCCAATTTGCGTACAAATGCCGAGCGGGATGCTTTCATTCGCTACGTTCAGGAACGCGCCTGATATGCCACTTTGATTTGATACAAAGAAGAACCGGCAAGGAGGAGAATCCTCGCCGGTTCTTTTTATTTCTCTGCAACAACTGTCACGGAGTTTTTCTGATAGTATGGCGTAAATCCCCATAAATCAGGCCCTACGGAGATATCGGTGTAGTACAACAGCCAGGGACGTTCCTCCTCCGACAAGGGTGTGATCTTTACGTCAGCCTGCGAAGGATCGCTTAGATCCGCTTCTCTGCGGTCCAGCGCGTCGGCAAATGCCGCCGCCTGTCCGTCCGCTATTTCGTACACGGCCTCCAGACTGGTGGCAAAGTAATTATCCTGGCCTGCTTTCACGGTGTGGCTGCCAATGCAGGCCATGCAAACAAGCATCCCTGCTGCCAGCCCGGGCAGCATTCTTTTATAATGGCCAAAGACCCGTTCTGCGGCGGCAAAAGATCTTCCCGAAATTCGTTCTGACCATCCCAGAAGGAGAAACTCGGATACTGCAAGGCCCAATATGAATGTCATCCAGACAACATTCAGCAACCGTCCTGCACCGATGCCGCCCATTGTATAGGAGGGCAGGAAAATCATGGCCCACATCAGCACAAAAGTCCCTGCCGGGCCTACCCAGGGATGGCGGAACAACCGGTCTGAAACCTGCCTGCTCTGAGACAAACGGCGCAGAGGCAAAACCAGCAGGACAAGCAGGCAAACAAGCGGAACGTCCAGCCATCGTATCCACTGCATCGCAGCCAAGGCAAAGCTCTTGACCACCGCTTCCAAAAATCCGGCCTGAGCGAACCCCTCCGTCCGTACCCGTGTTCCCGGTGCCGTAACGTTGACGACCAGGCCGGTTACCGCAGCAGCAAACGCAGGACAAAGCCAAAAATTACGGCGGCGAACAGTCAGCGAAACGGCAAACAGAAGGAGCAGCAGATTCAGTTCCCCTACCACCTGATGCCCGCCACCGATCACCAGGCCGATCACCAGGCCTGTTCCAGCCAGAACAACTCGGCGCCTTGCAGACAGTCGACGCGGTGTACATAGTGCCACCGTGATCCCCATATTCAGCACAGTAAGAGAAAAATAGGGCAAATAGTTCATGGCGCCGTTAAACCAATACAGCCCTTCCACGGGGGACGGCATTCCCTCTACAAAAGCAAATAAAAAGAGGACCGAAAGAGCCAACGGCAGATATTTTTGCCCTGGTTCCAGCCGATTGACCAGCAGTTTTGCACATCCGTACAGACACAAAAACAAGGGCAAAAGCACGCAGACAAAAGTCAGCCCATACCACTGGTTACCCAAGATGGCAGGTTGCAACGCCAGAATAAAACCCGAAACGTACAGCCCCTGCCAATTTTCAAAAAAGTACACCGTGGTTTCCCAGGCAGCTGCCAATAAACGCGGCAGATCAAACCCGTACTGCTGTATCACCGCATGCGTCCGAACTGCATAGACATAGTCATCCGCGGACGGACGTGCATAAACAGCCAGCATCGCCGCCGGAAGCAAAAGTACCAGAACAAACAGCACAAAACGACGCAGCCAGCGTTTTTGCGCCGCCGTGTCACGCCAGAAATCCATAGATTGTGTTTCCTTTGTTTTGTAAAGCCGTTACGGGTTGCCCAGGGTCATCTGCAGAAAATAGGTCCACTGTTTTTCCCACCAAGGCCAGTCATGGGAAACATCCGGCCCCCAAATATCCACAATAGGATGAATATCTTTACTTTCCAGAATACCCTGAAGCTCTTTCGTAGACGCCAGCAGTTCCCCTTCCCAGGCTCCCTGACCGCAGCACATAATAAACTTATCCGCCTGTGCAAACAGCTTTTTGTAGGGGTGATTTTCCGGGAAATTACGCATGTAATCGCAGGGAGAATTGCGATAAACCAAATCGTCCATGTAATTACCGAAGAACATGCCGGAGGAATACAAACCACTGAGGGCAATGGTTCCGTTGAACAGATCCGGACGGCGCAGGAAAAAATTCACCGCATGCCCTGCACCCATACTGGCGCCACCAACCAGGACTCTGCCTGTATGGTCTTCCCCCTGCTCCCGGTTGATTTCCAAAATGCGGGGCGTCAATTCTTCGCAGATATAATTGTACCAACGCTCCTGCATTTCAATGCGGGGACGTTCCGGGCCGTGATTGTCCCAACTTTCCGGGTCAATGCTGTCGGCCGTAAAAATCTGCAACTTGCCGCTGTCGATCCAGGGGGCGGCAAGATTACACATATTGCGGTCTTCCCAATCATAAAAGCGGCCGCTTTGGCACGGGAAAATAATAATCGGCCGTCCGGCATGGCCATAGGCTTTGAATTCCATAAAGCGGTCCAGATAACGACTGTACTCCTTATAATAGCGGATCTGCATGGCAGTTCCCTCCTACTTATAAAAAAATCGTTTATTTAAATCCAAAAATCCTACCAGCATGTGCATCGGTCCGCTGGAAGAGGTTTTGAATACCCAATAATAAGCCAGTGCAAGAGCTTCCCGCAAATAGCAAGGAAGAATGCTGCGTAATGGTGTGGCTGCCGCCAGCGAGGTACAATGGGTAAAACCGGCACGCTCGGCATACCGTCCCGCGCGATAGCAGTGGAATGCATTGGATACATATACAATGGCAGTATCTTTGCTGTAGCCGTATTGCTGCATCAGCTCCAAAGAAAATGCAAAATTTTCTTCGGTGGATGTCGACGCATTCTCAGCCACGATACGTTCCGGATCCAGGCCTTTCTCTATCAGGTAGGTACGCATGGCCTGCCCCTCCGGCACCCATTCATCCCTGCCCTGACCCCCACTTGTAACTATCAGCACATCCGGATGTTCTACGGCATACGCATAAGCTTTGTCCAGGCGAAAGCGCAGCAAGGTGCTGGGCTTGTCCCGACGCAAACCGGCTCCCAGCACGATCATGACTTTTTCTTGGCCTGTCGGCGGATTGGCATACCCGCTTATTGAAACAAAAACAATCAACGCCGCGTATATTCCGCCTGCAATCAGAAACAACCACCCGGTCATTCTGCCCAGCCCGGATGTGCGAAACCAGATGTGCAAAGATTTATGCCCTATGGCATAGATGGCCACGGCTGCAGAAAGCAGCCAAACCATCAGGTTTCCCATATTAAAGTTGGAAGTGAATGCCAGGCCAACGGAATAAACGACCAGCCCCGCCGCCAAGATATATAAAAACGCCTGCAGCATTTTACTTCCGAATTTCATGGTATACACCACAGCCGGCCGGGCAATAAGGGACATTCAGACACTGACATACTGTATCTGCAATCGTAGCAAAACTGTAGCGTGTGTGCAGATTGATCCCTTCCTGAATCTCATCCCCATAGAGCAGGAACGGCACATATTCTCGGGTATGATCGGTGGTTTTTGTGTAACTGGGATCACAGCCATGATCGGCTGTGATCATCAGCACATCGCCGGGGCGCATTTTAGCCTGGAATGCGGGCAGCCAGTCATTGAATTCCGCCGCCGCTTCCGCATACCCGGCCACATCACGGCGGTGGCCATAGAGCATATCAAAGTCCACAAGATTCACAAAGGCAAGCCCTTCAAAATCGCGTTCCGCAAGCTGCAGAGTCACCTGTAATCCCTCGGTATTGCCGCCGGTCCGGATGGTCTCCCCGACTCCCTTGCCGGCAAAAATATCATGGATCTTACCCACACCGATGGTTTCTTTTCCGGCGTGCTGCAACGCATCCAGCATCGTGTCCCGTGGCGGGACAAGGCTGTAATCGTGACGCCGCGAAGTGCGGGTAAAGTTTGCGGCACAATCCCCTACAAAGGGGCGCGCAATTACGCGGCCTACACCATATTTACCCACAAGAATTTCCCGGGCTTGTTCACAAATATGGTACAGTTCTTCCACCGGGACGATGGCTTCATTGGCCGCAATCTGAAACACACTGTCCGCCGATGTATAAACAATAAGCGCCCCCGTTTTGGCATGTTCTTCTCCGTAATCGCGGATCACCTCCGTGCCGGAATAGGGCCTGTTGCACAGCACCTTATATCCGGTCTTGGCAGTAAACTGATCCAGCAACTCCTGGGGAAAGCCATCCGGGAAAGTCGGCAAGGGTTCCGCACTCAACAACCCAGCGATTTCCCAATGGCCGATTGTGGTATCTTTACCGGCACTGGCTTCTCTCAGTCTTGCAAAACATCCCATCGGATGCGCCACAGGCATGCCACAGGTTACTCCATCCACGTTAAAAAGTCCCAACGCAGCAAGATAGTCCCCTTTGAACTTCGGATGTGCGGCGATTGCCGCCAAAGTATTGGTTCCGGCATCACCGAACTGTGCCGCATCCGGCTCCGCTCCAATGCCAAAACTATCCAAAACAATAAGAAATACTCTTTTTGCCATAATCGAAACTCCTGTCGAAATATAGGAATGGTTACAGTACACCAGTATTGTTTTACATTATACCTGAAAACTTTCAAAATGTAAAATGTTTCATCGTTTTTTCCTACGAATCACACCTTTAAGGGGCAAGTCAGTAAAATATACGTAAATCATCAAGAAGGTCTTGTCTATTCATCGGCAATTGTAGTATAATGACACCGTATAGTGTTTATGAAATGAGAATCCTTGGAGGGGTAAGTATATGCGAAAAACAAAGATTGTTTGTACTATGGGACCGTCCACCGATAAACCCGGCATTCTGCGACAACTGCTGGAAAACGGCATGGACGTTGCCCGTTTTAATTTTTCACATGGCGATTATGAAGAACATAAAGGCCGTCTGGATGCGCTGCGCGCTTTGACCGCCGAAATGGATTTGCCTGTTGCCGCCATGCTGGACACCAAAGGGCCCGAGATTCGTTTGGGCGTTTTCGCCAATGGATCCGAAACATTGACTGCCGGCCAGAAGTTCACTTTGACTACCCGTGAACTGGAAGGTACAAACGAGATCTGCTCTGTTACCTATAAGGAATTGCCGCGGGATGTTCAGCCAGGCGGACGTATCATGTTGGATGACGGTCTGATCGGGCTTACGATCGACGAAGTTTCCGATACGGATATCCTCTGCACCGTACAGAATGACGGTGTCATTAAAACCAAAAAGGGCGTCAATGTTCCCGGTGTACATCTCTCCATGCCGTATATGAGCCAGCGTGACCGGAATGATATCCTTTTTGGCATTGAGCAGGGATTTGATCTGATTTCCGCCAGCTTTACCCGCAACGCGCAGGATATCATGGAAATCCGCCATCTGCTGGACGAACACGACTGCACGATGCGCATCATTGCCAAAATTGAAAACCAGGAAGGCATCGACAACATCGACGAAATCCTTACCGTTGCCGACGGCATCATGGTCGCCCGCGGCGATATGGGTGTCGAGATCGACTTTGCCGAGATTCCTGCCATCCAGAAGCACCTGATTGACCGTGCCATGAGCGCCGGTAAAATCTGCATTACCGCCACACAGATGCTGGATTCCATGATGGTCAATCCCCGTCCTACCCGTGCTGAGATTACCGACGTCGCCAACGCTATCTACGATGGTACCGGAGCGGTTATGCTTTCCGGCGAGACCGCTGCCGGCAAATACCCTGTGGAAGCTCTGAAAGCGATGGCCGCCATTGCCGAAACCACTGAGGCAGATTCCAGTTTTGACTCGCTGGTCCATCACGCCGGTACGCACGACTCTCACCTGACCATCAGCGCCGCAGTGGGTCATGCCGCCTGCACCACTGCGGCCGATATTGGGGCCTCTGCCATTATCTCGGCCTCCAAAACCGGCGAAACCGCTCGCTTGCTCAGCCGCTTCCGCCCCGATACGCCGATTATTGCCTGCGTTTTGGACGAGCGCACTCGCCGCCAGATGAACATCTACCGCGGCGTAACCCCCTTGTTGATGGACTACGCCAAGTCTACCGACGAACTGATTTCTATGTCTGTTGAAGCTGCCGAAAAGGCAGGTATGATTCACTCCGGGGATCTTGTGGTCGTGACTGCAGGTGTTCCCGTTGGTGTTTCCGGCACCACCAACATGCTCAAGATTCACATGGTTGGCGATACCCTTCTGGCGGGTGTTGGCATTGGCCAGCACAATGCCAAAGGTGAGGTCTGTATTTGCCGCAGCGCTGCCGAAGCCGCCAAGAAGTTCAAGGCTGGTCAGATTCTGGTCGTGCCTTTCACTACCAACGCAGCACTCCCCTTCATGCGCGATGCCGCCGGCATCATTACCGAAGAAGCCGGCACCAACAGCCATTCCGCTATTGTGGGTCTGACCCTGGACAAAGCGGTCATTGTCGGCGCTACCAACGCCACCCGCACCCTGAAGGATGGCATGATCATCTCGATGGATTGTTCTCGCGGTGTTGTTCAGGCTATGCCGGACTGAGGTTGAATTCTATGGAACGAATTGCCAGTTTTTGCGTTGATCATACCAAACTGAATCCGGGGATGTATCTTTCCCGTCAGGATGGGCCCAACGGTGAGATATTGACCTGGGATATTCGCATGAAACGCCCCAATCAAGGGCAATATCTCTCCCCTGCTGCGGCGCATACTTTGGAGCACTTGTTTGCAACCTATGCACGCAATAGCAGATATAGCCATGGTGTAGTTTATGTAGGTCCCATGGGATGCCTCACAGGCTTCTACTTGGTGACCATCGGTTTGTCCGACGCCGAAGCATTGGAACTGGTATGCAGTGCATTTGCGTGGATGGCGCAATATTCCGGTGAAATTCCCGGCGCTTCCGCGGTGGAATGCGGTAACTACTTGATGATGGATCCCGTTGCCGCACGTTTGGAGGCCTCGCTGATGTTGCCGGTGTTGAACGCACTGGACGCAAATCACCTCCGCTACTGATTGTCTTTACCCGAAAAAATACCCGGATCAATGAACTGCACCCCATTTGTTAGACAGTATGGTATACTGAATAACAAGTGGGGTGCTTTGCTATGCCAAAAGGAATA
>CALXHP010000059.1 GCA_944388135.1 uncultured Gemmiger sp.
TGGCTGCGGGACAGGCTTTCAATCCCCAGGCTCTTGGCCAGCTTTTCCATCTTACGAGTGGATACGCCCTGTACAAATGCCTCCTGCACCACCTGAATCAGTGCCGCCTCACTGCGTTTGCGTTCCGTAACAAAGAATGGGATGTAGCCCCCATGCCGTACCTTCGGCACCATGAGATACATGGTGCCCATCCGGGTATCCAGTCTGCGAGGCCGGTAGCCACAGCGATATCCGCTGCGGCTTTCGGCACGCTCGCTTTTCTCCGCTCCCAGTTGCTGGCTTACTTCAGCTTCCATGAGCTGGCTGCACAGCCATTCCAGCATACTCAGCATGGGATCCGGCTGTGCCACGCATTGCAGTAGCAATTCGGTCAGATTTGTGGTATGATTCTTTTGAGCCATTAGGGTTTTCTCCTTTGTATCGTGATTGTCTGGACAACTTTCATTTTACAGGAGCTCTAATGGCTTGTCTATTTTTTATTTAATTTTGCGAACTCGATTATACGCTATCTCAGCGGCGCCATTCCTGTTTTGCTTTGGATGCGCTCGTGGTTGTAAAAATGGATATATCGGTCAATCATATCGCTTGCTTCTGAGAAGGTAGTCGGCTGGTGGTAGTAGATGCACTTCGTTTTGAGGAAGTAGAAGAAATTTTCCGCCATCGCGTTGTCGTAAGGGTTTCCTCGTCTTGACATCGACGGCGTAATGCCGTATTGCTGAGTCAGCGAAAAACATGCTTGTAAGGCATACGGAGCTCCTTGTTTGCTGTGGAGGTGGAGCTCCGCAGCGACCTTCTTCTTTTCTTGCCTTAACAGGTCACGGATTGGCCCATCCGCCTACAGACCCAAGCTTACCACCACTTCACGTTGGCTCTTTTCTTTCTGAAGCATTGCCTTGATTTCCGGGAGCATTGCCTGTATTTTCTGATACCTTCTCGCTATATAAAATCCCCCTGATGTAGTACTTTCAATTTCCTGCATCAGGGGGGATTGTCCGTTTTTATTGGTTAGGTTCATTTTATCCAGTCAGAGGCTTTATGAATCAGCAGGAGGAGATCTGTTCTTTGATATGACGTAGAGCGCCTTTTTCCAGACGACTTACCTGCGCCTGGCTAATGCCGATTTCCCGAGCTACCTGCATCTGGGTTTTTCCGCCCAGATACCGCATGGCAATGATGCGTCGCTCCCGCGGCGAGAGCGCTTTGACTGTGTCCCGGAACATAATATCACTGATCCAACTTTCCTCGCCGGTGGAATCGTGCAGCTGGTCCACAAGGGCAAAACTGTCCTCGCCGTCAGAATAAATAGGTTCATAGAGACTGGCCGGTTCTACCACGGATTCCAAAGCCATTGCTACATTTTCAGGGGCAGCCCCTACGCGGGCCGCAATTTCAGAAATCTTGGGTTCCCGCCCCTTTTCCTTTTGCAAAGATTCCCGGGCTTGCATGGAATGATACGCCAGATCCCGGATGGAGCGACTGACTCGCACGGCGTTGTTGTCGCGCAAAAATCTACGGATCTCCCCCACAATCATGGGGACCCCGTAGGTAGAAAAGCGAACATTCAGGCTGGGATCAAAGTTATCGATGGCTTTGATAAGCCCGATACACCCCACCTGAAACAGGTCGTCGAGATTTTCTCCTCTGTTGGAAAATTTCTGTACAACACTGAGAACCAGCCGCAAATTTCCCTGAATCATTTTCTGGCGGGCGCAAGAATTTCCGGCACGGGCTGCACGAATCAGTGAACTTTTCTCGGATTCACTCAGTACGGGCAGTTGTGAGGTATCCACTCCACACAGTTCGACTTTGCCTGCATACATTTTGCCATCCTCCTTCTCATTCCTGAAAAGAAGTATGGTCCGCCCCGCCTCAAAACAAACTGCAAAGAAACTGGGAAAAAATTCCGCACATAGTTGAAAAAAGCATCATAGCATGATCACAAAGGAGGGTCGCCCTATGGTTGAATCCATTTGGTTTGTGATTGTACTGATACTTTTGGCGATAGTATCTGTGGCGTTGATTCTGATGATCGTGCTTCACAAGGATTTACAGGGAACCGGGCGGGAAACCCGGACCCAGTATCTTACCCCCAATTATACGGAATCCGCAGGTTTTCGGCTGACGGCTTACCCGGATAATGAATTGGTCATTTTGCAGCGGATCTGGTTGATTGAAGAAAGCATTGCCGCACTTGATTACAGCATCGTGCCGGGACGATATATGACGCTGTTCATTGCAAAGCGGGGAAAAATGCGTTTTCCTGACAACTACTATTCCGATGCGTTCGAAAGCGTCGAGCAGTACGACATTGGCGGGTTGACTGTGACCCAAAGTCAGAAAGCGGGGCGGCGTGCCGCGGTGTACTGGGTACGGGGAGATTTTGAATATCTGATTTATTCTGAGGAGCCGGAAATGAATATGATGAACGGATTGGCTTACTATTTCGTCAACAATACCCGCGCCGAGAGTTGATCAGCCCACTGCTTCCAATTCCCGACGAAGCCGTTTGATAATGCGTTTTTCCAAACGGGAAATATAGCTTTGGGAGATTCCCAGCGTGTCGGCCACTTCTTTTTGCGTATGTTCCGACTCATGATTGAGACCAAAACGAAGTTCCATGATGCGCCGTTCCCGTGGAGCCAGGCGCGCCACGGCCAACCGCAGGGCAGCCTGTTCCGCACTGCGCTCCAATTCTTCCCCCACTTGTGGCTGGTCGCTGGTCAACACATCCATAAGCAACAGCTCATTGCCATCATTGTCGGTGTTGAGGGGCTCATCTATGCTGGCATCCTGCCTCCGGTTGGAACTTTTTCGAAGATACATTAAAATTTCGTTTTCAATACATCGGCTGGCATAAGTTGCCAGCTTGATGTTTTTGGATGGCTCAAACGTATTGACAGCCTTGATCAGTCCAATTGTTCCGATAGAGATCATATCCTCTATTCCGGCGGAGGGCGTTTCAAACTTTTTGGCAATGTACACAACCAACCGCAGATTATGTGTGATCAGTAAATCCCGTGCCGCGGTTTTCCCGGCTTCCAGTTCTGCCAGTGCTTGTTGCTCCTGTCGGGAGTCCAACGGTGCCGGCAGCGTGTCGGCACCGTTGATATAATGAAGTTCCTGCGGTGATACCAGATGAAGCCAGATTTTGTGCAGCGCATGATTCATCATTGTGATTGGTTGCATAGTTTTCCCTCCCGCTTATAAAAAATCGTTTCCATACAAAGCTTCATAATGGTCACTCCCGAAAGATTGCGGCGCAAAGGCAACCGCACTGCGGCCAAGCCCCAATACGCCCTTGGATGTGATGAGGCTGATATTATCTACGGCAAACCCCGGCAGCAGGCTACGACTGGCTGCCGTATTGCAGGGAATCATACGCAGTCGAACTCCTGCCGGTGGCTCCCCTGGTGCTTTTCCCGCAAACCAGGCGGTCAGATATTCCCTGACGGGATGGGGTAAACGATTTTGGGCGTCCGGGAAGCTTACCACCAGTACCGGCAAACAGGTTATAGGGTCCGCAAGATGGCAACCGGTATCCAACGCTGCACGGAGATGGATGGGAACATCCCCCAGTTCCAGTTCCAGACCGACGGTTTCCGTTGCTTTTTTTTGCCTTGACAGAAAGCGCGTGCCCGCTTCTGCGGCAACACAGCAAAGAGCGGAAAGGGCAATCAGAAGAAGCGGTGAAACGCGCAGATAGATTGCCAGATTTGCGGTTTGCAACAAGGACGTTCCGGTGCGAAGAATCGTAAGAAAGACAAGCCCAGCCAACGCGATATTCAGAGCAGCGTACCAACAAGCTTCTGTGATCAATCTGCGTTTGTTATTCCAGCCGAATGTGACTGCGGTAATCACACAAGCCGTTCCTATTTTATAGGCCAGTTGGATAGGATATGGCTGCTCAGGGGCAAACAGGATCAACGCAGAAAGAGCCGCCACGCCGCTGCCCAGAATCATCCGTCCAAAGCCGGCCCGCTGCCCGCAGAACAAACCGGCGGCCAGCAGTAGAAAATACGCGGAAAGAAAATTGACCAGCAAAAGCACGTCCAGGTAAATTACCGTTTTCGTGTGATCGCCTCCTCCTCAAACAGACCTTATCACCAGTCTATGAGAATACGGAGAAGAAAATGCGCAAACGGTGAAAAGAGCAAAAAAGCGACTTACCTCCTACGGGGCAAGTCGCCTTTTGTTGAGTTCCTTTTATTTCAGTTCTACGACAGTCACACCGCTTTCGCCTTCGCCATATCGGCCCAGACGAAAGCTTTTGACCGCTTTGTGTGTTCGTAAATGTTTTTGTATCGCGCTTCGCAATGCACCGGTGCCATTTCCATGAATGATATACAAGGTTTGCTGCCCTCGCAACATGCCACTATCCAAAAACTTATCAACCTCAGCCAAAGCCTCCTCTACCGTATAGCCCAAAAGATTCAGTTCCATACTGGTTTTACGGTTCTTGTCCAGTTGAACACGTGTGCTGGAACGACGGGCTTCTTTTGGAGGGCGCTTTTCCATCTTGTCCGGTGCCCGCAGCCCTTGCAACGGCACCTTTGTTTTCATGATGCCTGCACGTACCTCTACCATGCCGTCCCGATCCGGACGTGCAGTAACCGTTGCCAGCTGATTGAGCTCAGCAATAACAACTTCCTGTCCAATCTGCACTTCCTTCAAAGGCACATATTCACGCTTTGCCGGTTTTGTGTCGGTGCGTTTCAGCAATGCTTCGGTATCTTTACGGGCAATCTCACGGGCCCGGACTGCCCGCTGCGCGGCGCTCGTTTTTTCATCTTTTTGTATACGACGCAGCTCATCGGTCAATGCATAGGCCTCGTTTTGTACCTGCTGCATCAACTCATGAGCCTTCCGACGAGCATCATCCAGTTCCCGTTTTCCCTGCTCGACTAATTCTTCGCGCTTCTTTTCAGCACTTTCCAGCGCGTGTTCGGCTTCATACCGCGCCTTTTCCGCCTCTGCCTGGGCGCCTTTCAACTGGATCTTTAAATCATCCAGCTGGGCCAATACACTATCCAACCGTTTGTCGTCATTGGACATATGATTGCGTGCCGCATCAATGATTTCCTGGGGAATCCCCAACTTGGCGCTGATCAAGAACGCATTGGATTTGCCGGGAACACCGACACTGAGTTTATAGGTCGGCATCAGAGTTTCTACATTGAATTCACAGCTGGCATTTACGACGCCGGGCGTCTCCAAAGCGTATACTTTCAGTTCTGCATAATGGGTGGTGGCCATCAGCAGACTTCCCTGGCGGCGCAATTGCTCCAGAATACTTACGGCCAGGGCTGCACCTTCGGCGGGGTCAGTACCGGCCCCCAGCTCATCAATCAAAGTCAACGTACCGTGACCGGCGCGCTGCAAAATGCCGCTGATCCGTTTCATATGGCCGGAAAAAGTGGAAAGACTTTGCTCGATACTTTGTTCATCACCGATATCCACAAGATATTCCCGGAAATTGCAGACGATACTGCTCTCGTGGGCAGGGATCAGAAAGCCATATTGTGCCATAGCGTTGAGTAGACCCGCCGTCTTGATGGACACTGTTTTACCACCGGTGTTGGGGCCGGTGATAACCAAGGTATCATATTCTTCTCCCAACGTGATGTCCACGGGAACAACCTGTTTTTTATCAATCAACGGATGTCGTGCACGATTCAGCCGGAAACGAACGGTATCGCTGACCATTGGCATAAAGGCATTCTGCTCTACAGCCAGTCGTGCTTTGGCAAGCAAAAGGTCGATTTGCAGCATGGCCTCATAGCTGTAAGAAAACTGGGGTTCCAAGGATCCGACCTGTGCCGAGAAAGCCGACAAAATGCGGGTGATCTCCTCCTGCTCCTGTGCGCGCAATTGCATGATCCGTGCGTTGGCTTCGACCACGGCGGTAGGCTCAACAAAAATGGTGGCACCGGTGGAGGACACATCGTGAATCACGCCCCCCACTTCCCCGCGGTATTCGGCACGGACAGGCACCACATATCGCCCGTTGCGCAAGGACACCACTGCATCCTGCAAAAATTTATTGGTTGTGGAATTTTTGATGATGTTGTCCAGCTTGGTTCGGATCGAGTCCTCGGTCTGACGGATTTTCCGGCGAAGATCCTGCAGCGTCACACTGGCGGTATCGGCCATTTCCTCCGGGGAAAGAATGCTTTCGCTGATCTGCTTTTCCAGAACCGGCTGAGGAGCCAACGCATAAAACAAATCATCCGTGGGCAGCATTTCATGATCACTCAGGCCGTACCATTGGGAAAGCCCCGAAAAGTTTCTCAGGGTAGCTGCAATTTCCAGCAACTCCCCCATTGAGAGAATACCGCCTTTTTGGGCATGGGCGGTAATACGGCGCACCTCGGATACGCTTCCAAACCGGGGGCTTCCATTCTGAATGAGGAGTGTGTTGATGGCATTGGTCTGGGACAACGCGTACCGTTCATCCTCCGGAGTTATGCAGGGTTCCAAATTCTGCATGATTTCCTTGGTCTCCCGGCAGGCACAAAGTTGTACGGCGCGGGTAATGATTTTGTCCAGTTCCAGCGTAGTTTTATAGGCGGTATCCATAAAGGGTAATGCTTCTCCTTACTCGAGTACAGTCTTCAAAAAATCAAGGCTTTTCAGCCCATATTCCAGATGGGCCAGCAGGTACTGCTCGCTTACGCGGGACAGATTTTTCAAGCTAGCCGGTGATAATGTGAATGAAAACAGTTTACGGTCTTCCGTCAAGCAGATATGGCGCAATGCATACAGCGCACCGGTATCCAGGTTGGGGATATGCCGCGCCTTATCGGCGCATTCAGCGCACAAGAGATTTCCTTCCACGGGATCGAAATAAAAATCTCCTCCATCATAACGTCCGCACTCCGAACAGGCCAACAGATCCGGTTGATACCCGGCCATACTCATGGCACGCAGCTCATAGATGGTTTTCAACTGACGCAACGGCATTTTTCTTAAACCAATCATATATAAACTGTTCAAAAGCAACCGCAACTGTGGGTCCGCTTCCGGCGGAGCGGGCGATAAAGAAAGAACGATTTCGGCCATATAGGTGGCAAGGCTCATTCCTTCCACACTCTCAGAAATACCGTAAAATACTTTTTTGACTTGGGCAGTCTCCACAAAGTAGTGGCTGCGTCCGCTTGTCAGGCTGAATTCAGAATAGCAGAACAGTCCTGAGGCACTGAATAATTTGTTTTTTAACCGTAAACTTCCCTTGGCAGATGCAGAAATCACCCCCAAGTCAGGGGTCAGCAGCGTCAGGATCTGATCCGCCTCCCCCACTTTGACCTGGCGCAACACCAGCCCTGTCGTTGCAATCTGCATCTTTATCCTCCCGCAGCACTTCCTGCTGCGCCTTGTAATTCAGATAATCATAGACGCTTCCCGTTTGCATAAAACGGGCCCAGTCTCCTGCCAAGCAAGCCATAACGAACGCCCCCTTTTCCGTTGCAGCTATCATAACACAGCGCAGACGGAAAAGTTGTCCAATGGGGGCGCTGTAAAATCGTCAAGGTTTAGCGAACCCCAAAGAATTTAACAGCTGTTCATTATCTCGCCAATCTTCACGGACTTTGACCCAGCATTGCAAGTTCACTTTGACGCCAAGCAGCTCCTCAATATCCATGCGGGCAGCCGAGGCAATTTTTTTCAGCATTTGCCCTCCCTTGCCGATAATCATCCCTTTGTGACTTTTTCGCTCGCAATAAATATCTACATCAATGTCAATCAAGTCTTTATCCGGACGTTCTTTGAAACGTTCCACAACAACCGCAATTCCGTGGGGGATTTCATCCCGCATGAACAGAAGCGCTTTCTCCCGGACCAACTCGGCTACCAATTCTTTTTCCGGCATATCGGTGAAGGCATCATCATCAAAATAATGGGGCCCCTCATTGCCATAGGGTTTTAACAAGGCAAAAAGCTCGTCGCATCCGGTTCCATCTTTGGCGGAAACCGTGACAACGGCATCAAAACATCCAAAATCCGCAATTTGCTTTTTTCGCTGTTCCAGGGCGCCAAAGTTGTCCAGAAGATCGACCTTATTGATCACAGCGATAGCCGGTCCGCCCTTCTGCAGTGCTTTGATCATCGTCAGTTCGGAATCCGTCAATTCTCCGGCAGGCTCGAACAACATCATGGTGACATCTACGTCTTTCAAACTGGCAGCCGCTGTCTGGGTCATGCGGGCATCCAGTTTATTCCGAGCCTGATGGATGCCGGGCGTATCCATCAGAACATATTGTACGGGACCTTTGGTGATTACGCCTGTAATGCGGCTGCGGGTCGTTTGGGGTTTCTTGGTTACAATTGCCACTTTCTCCCCGACAAGATAATTGGTCAAACTGGATTTTCCAACGTTGGGGCGCCCCACCAAGGCAACAAATACGCTGCTGGGCATTTCAGGAATCGGTTTTGCCATTCGTTGTTTCGCCTTTCTGTGTAGTAGAATGGTAGCGGAATATAAATAGATACGCGGGAATCAGTGCGAGGGCACATAGCACTCCTAACCACGGAGTTTGGTGCAAATTTTCCCAGAGGGTGTACCATTTGGGAAACAATATACAGCATCCCACTGCCAAGGCACCCAAAGCCGTAACCAGGACACCGCCGGCTGCCATGTCCTTGGCAGCGCCGGCGCTCCACCAGTGTTTGGTGTCAGGCTTGTCCACGGCGCGTTCTACGGCAGAGTTCATCAATTCCATGCTGAGTACGGCAGCAATGCATAAGAGAATGAGCGCCCACTCTGTGGAGGAAAATTCGGCCAGTACTCCCGCCAGGATTACGTAGCAGGCCGCACACAGATGAAACCGAAAATTGCGCTCTTGCTGTGCCGCGGCACGGATTCCATTCCATGCATATACAAAGCCGCGGCCGAAACGTTTGATTTCAGACCTCATCGCTGGTATAGGAAACTGTGCGGGGCAAGCCAAGCTTGATCAGAACGGCTTCTTCCTTTTCACGCATCCGGACCGCTTCCAGGCCGCTGGCTTCGTGATCGTACCCCAGAAGATGCAGCATAGAGTGAACAGTCAAATAGGCGACCTCCCGCTGCAGACTGTGACCATATAATTCGGCTTGTTCCATAGCGCGCTCCATGGAAATGACAATGTCGCCCAAGATCTTGCAGCCATTGTCTTCGTCGATGTCATACTCGCCGTTCTCCCCCATGGGAAAACTCAGGACATCGGTGGCGGAGTCCTTGTCACGATACTGCTTATTCAGTTCGTGGATGCGATTGTTGTCCACAAATGTTACGCTGATTTCTGCCGAACCTTCGAATTTTTCAAAATCCAATACTGCATTGCAGCTGCGACGGATCAGAATACGCAGGCCGGACGGGACCTTGACGACATTTTGGTCGTTGGTAATCAGCACCTTATTGGACATAGGTATCAACCTCCTGTTTCTGCTTTTTATTGTTGATTGACTGAATGCTCAGCCGCCTTTTCATATGCCTTGACGATTTGCTGCACAAGCCGATGACGGACAACATCTTTCTCTGTCAGACGCACCTGTGCAATCCCGTCTACATCCCGCAATACTTGCAGCGCATCCACCAAGCCGCTGCGAACTTTGTCTGGCAGGTCAACTTGTGTAATATCGCCCGTAACCACCACTTTGCTACCCACACCCATTCGGGTCAGGAACATTTTCATCTGCTCAGGGGTGGTGTTTTGCGCTTCATCCAAAATAATAAATGCATCGTCCAATGTGCGGCCGCGCATATAAGCAAGTGGAGCCACTTCGATGATCTGCTTTTCAAATAATTTTTGGAAAGTTTCCGCGCCCAAAAGATCAAACAGTCCATCATACAAAGGGCGAAGATAGGGATCAACTTTATTCTGCAAATCTCCCGGGAGGAACCCCAACTTTTCCCCTGCTTCTACAGCGGGGCGCGTCAGAATGATCCTGCTGACATCCTTGGATTTGAATGCTTTCACGGCCATCGCAACGGCCAGATAGGTTTTGCCTGTGCCGGCGGGGCCTACCCCGAAAGTAATGGCGTGCTTCCGGATAGCGGCCAGATATTCTCTTTGCCCCAGCGTTTTGGGATGAATCGGTCGTCCCTTTGCAGTAACCGCCACAAAATCATCCGTCAGTTCCCTGAGACGTTTCTCTTCCCCATCCCGAGCAAGGCTGATGCAATAACGAACCGTCTGCTCTTCCAAGGGGGTATGGTTCTGCATAAGCGTAACCATGCCGTCCACGGCATGAGCCGCTGCAGTAACATCATTTTCCGAACCGGAAAAACGCAGTTCAGACCCTCGGCATACAGCGGTGACGCCAAACTCCTTTTCCAAGAGATGAATATTCTGGTCACAATTGCCAAAAATGGCTGCTGCCAACTCGATGCTGTCCAATTCAATGGAACGCTCTGCCAAATTCATGCCCTCCATATATCCAATGTCATAATAACCCATTCAGATTATATCACAATATTTGCCAAAAGAAATTGTCTATTATGCACAAAATTTCTTTTTTTCTTTTGACATCTACCGTAGTTGTTATGAATGAATAGTTCTTACTGTTCCAAAGTAGCAATGTTGGCGCGGAACCGGTAGGTAATTGTACAGAAAACCGAATCAGTATTTGGCTCAACGTCACATGTCTCGGACTCTATAACGGCATCCGGAAATTCCGCAAAAAGTTGTGATCGGCAGTCCCGTTGGGCCAGTGCCTGGGCTTGCTGCAAAGAATAAGAAATTACACGATCGGCTTGTTCCCATACCGTTATTCTGCGAATGCATCCCGGTAATTTAAGGCGTCCGAGGTGAAAAGGAATCCATTCCACCAGCGTGGAGTTCTGCCCGCCGGGGCCTTCCTGTTCAAAGTCATTTTGTATACCAAAAACACACCATTGGTCAAAGGAATCATAACGCCCTGTAAGGAAGGTGGTTTTGATTTGCAACGGCTGTGAACAGCTGTAGCTTTTTTCGCATCTTGCCAGGATTCTTCCATCAGATTCCTGAAAGATTTCCTTTTCATCCCGCCCCATTCGTTTGGTATCTACCAAAAGCTCCCCTTGAGCAACGATTTGCCCGGGAGTAACGACGGCAAAACCGCTTTCGGACTCCACAGCCAGTACCTGACCGGCTATTTTGGCATACAAGGGAACCCGGGAAAACTCCTCCCGCATGGTTTGGGTTTGCGTATCGGAAGCTTCTATATATAAACACCCCCCGGTAAAATTCAGACTGACCCAGCCAAACAGGTCACTTTGCTGTGCGGCATAATATTGCGCAGACTGTAAAGTCTCTTCCTCGAGAAAAACACCTTCGCAGATACCGCAGTCGTCCAGAAGAACACGCATCCGCTCCTGGGAGGCTTCTGACAGAGTTCCAAAGTCAATTGCCCAAACCATCCGGTTCATTACATTTATCAACGCAAAGAAGAGAATCCCACCTAAAACCAAGCCGGGGCGACGTATGAAAAATTCCATCATATGGCCCGGCCCCAGCCGTTTGGCAACGGAAAGAGACCAGTTTCCCCGCGAGGCGATCTGCTGTAAACGAGGATAATCTCTGCCCTGTCCTTGTGCTGTAAAAGAACCTTTTTTCCATCGCAAATGTGCCAGTCGGATTCCTTGTGCAGCAGCCAGGTTTACAAAGTACTGCAAATTTTCCCCTTGGACGTAAAATCGGACGGAATCTGCAAACCACAGGTTACGCTTCATGGTCGGAACCCTCCCACTTATTGCGGAACGAAATATCCGTGATATGCCCGGTTAAAAGAATCCTTTTCACTGCTAAAGATTCTATTCGTAATCCGGTCCCATAAAATGTTACCAGAAGGCGCCCCATATCCAGGCAGATTTTTTCCGGTGTGAAGTCCAGCACACGCTGACATCCATCGACGGTAAGGTATCGACCGCGCAGCGAGAACTCCGGTAATCGATAAAAGCCGTCCGGCGGCTGTGCAAACATATTGTGCAGCCAGGTCACGTCAATGCGGGAATGTTTGGATTTGTGCTTTTGAGTTTTCATGCGCAGGCACTCCCTCTTTCAGAACCGAATCATCACAATATACGCCTCTGGAGGTATGTTCTATGAGTCGCCGATGGAAAAGCGCCTATCTTCCTGCGGGAATCTGTATCCTGCTGACGGTACTGTTGCTGCAAAACCCGAAACTGGCTGCCGAAGGCTTTCGGGATGGACTTTTGCTCTGCATAAATACGGTTTTGCCTGCACTGTTCCCCTTTTTTGTGCTATGTGAAATCCTGCTTTCCTGTCCGCTCCAGGGGCGATTTTTGCGGCTGTTTGCCCGTCTTTTGGGTTTTCACCACGAAAAAGCCGGATTAGCCCTGCTGCTTTCTTGGTTTGGGGGGTATGCGGTGTGTGCGCACCTCGTCGAAAAACTCCACCAGGAGAATAACATGGATGCCCGAGAAAGTAATTTGCTGCTGCTTTTGGGGTGCTGTTCCAGCCCCGGCTTTGTCATTGGAAGTTTGGGTGGATTTCTGTTCAGCAATCTACGGTTGGGGATCTTATTGTACGGCCTGCAAATTGCTGCGAATCTTTTCAGCACAGCGCTGTGCTTTCCTTTGTTGCCACAGAGCTTTTCCGGGGCATGGAAAACCGGCAGCGGGCCGCAAGCTCCGGTCAGCATTCCGGCTGCAATTCAGTCAGCTGTTACCAGCAGCCTGGGGGTATGCGGTTGTGTGATATTTTTTCGCATTACTGCCGCCGTACTGCTGCCCATACTTCCCGAAGGAATCTGGTCGGTTCCGTTGCTGTCTGCTTGTTTAGAGATCAGCTCCGGCTGCGCACAGTTTGTTTCGTTGGGAGGCTTGCCAGCTCTGTATGGTTGTTGCGCATGCATGAGCTTATTGGGATTATCAGTTTGGGTGCAGATATCCTCACTGCTGCGGGGGGCGGCATCCCTGCGGATGCTGGCTGTAAACCGGTTGATTCATTTGGGATGCTTTCTGACGATGGTATGGATTTCTTCGCGCTTTTTACCCGGTACGGTCACCGTTTACAGAACTTTAAAAAGCCGCGTTATTACGACAAACCGAATTCCAATGGATGCTGCTGTGGTGGTGTTTGTCTTTGTCTGTACCACTCTTTACAAGGTACAGCAAAACTTTTATAATAAGTGAGTATATTTTACCGTCATTGGGGTGAGGCTATGTTCAAAAAGGTGTACTATGGCAGCAAAATTGCCCCTGCGTGTGCCTACTGCCTGCATGGAAATCCCGCATCCGATCCCAAAATGGTGCTCTGCAAACTAAAAGGTGTTGTATCGCCTTACTACAGCTGTCGTCATTTTAAATATGATCCACTGATGCGGGTCCCCCATCGCCAGGTCTTACCGGAACTGGATCCCAAGGATTTCACCTTGGAATAAGAGGAGTTTATTATGGAACACAAGCACGCCAAGCAGACAATGCGTGAACACGGGAAGGTTCTGTGGCGCGAAAAGAAAGCGGTAATGATCGTGTCTGTTTTTTTGCGCACTTCCGTGGTGCTGGTAATGATTGCACAGATTTTCAATCGGAATTTCGAAAATGTATTCCTCTGCGTTTTGACATTGGTCCTTTTCACGATGCCTTCTTTGCTGGAAAGGAAACTGGACATTGATCTTCCCAACACTTTGGAAATAATCATCTTATTGTTCATCTATGCGGCGGAAATTCTGGGTGAGATTGGCGCCTATTATGTGACATTTCCCTATTGGGACACCGTGCTCCATACTTTGAATGGGTTTCTTTGTGCAGCAATCGGTTTCTCCTTGCTGGATATCCTGAATCGTCACAATCGAGCCCGCTTTCACCTGTCGCCGCTTTATCTGGCTATTGTGGCTTTTTGCTTTTCTATGACGGTAGGCGTCGTTTGGGAATTTTTTGAATGTGCCATGGACCAGTTCTTGTTTCTGGATATGCAGAAAGATACGGTGGTGCATAGCATTGGAACGATCCTCTTGGACCCAACCGGCGGCAATCATCCAGTCACCCTAAAAAATATTACTGATGTGATTATTGTTCAAGCCGATGGAACCCAGATAAGTTTGGGTTTGGGGGGATATATTGATATCGGTCTGCTGGATACAATGGAAGATCTTTTCGTCAATTTTATCGGTGCGTTGATTTTTTCCATTATCGGGTATTTCTTTGTGCGCAGTCGTGGAAAAGGTACCTTTGTAAAGCGGTTCATTCCTGTCGCAAATGATGGGAACATGCGGGAACAGGCATCAGAGAGCAAGGAGGATAAAACGATATGAATTTTATTCTGGTTTCGCCCAATTTTCCGGAAACATTCCGATGGTTTGCCATTCGTTTGAATGAAAACGGCATAAACGTGCTGGGCTTGGGTGATGCCCCCTATGATGAACTACATCCGGATCTGCGCGATGCCTTGACGGAATATTATCGGGTGGACGACCTTGGCAACTATGATAATATGGTTCGCGCAGTGGGGTATTTCACCTTCCGTTACGGTAAGATCGATTGGATCGAGTCCAATAACGAATACTGGTTGGAGATGGATGCTGCACTACGCACAGCCTTTAATATCACTACCGGACCAAAGTCCGACTCTATTCACGGTTGGAAAAGCAAGCTGGCCATGAAGGAAACCTATCAGAATGCGGGAATCCCCTGTGCACGCTGTATTCCGGTAACTACTAAAAATGCGGCGTTGGCCTTTATCCGTGAGGTAGGATATCCCGTAATTGTAAAGCCGGATACCGGTGTAGGCGCCAATGCTACATACCGTTTGGAAAATGAAAATGATGTAGCCGTATTTTTTACAATGCCTCCGCAGGTTCCCTATGTGATGGAGGAGTATGTGCCAGGTGTGGTAACCACCTATGACGGCATCTGCAATTCACAGGGAGACGTCCTGTTTGCTGTCAGCCATGTTACCCCAAATTCTATTATGGATATGGTGAACGAGGGGGTCCCCACTTTTTACTATATCGATGAGCATGTGCCGGCTGATGTTGAGCGTATAGGTCGAAAAGCCCTGAAAGCATTCGGAGTTTCCCGCCGCTTTTTCCATTTGGAATTTTTCCGTTTGACCGAAACAAAACCGGGACTCGGGAAGAAAGGCGCCTTACTCGGATTGGAAGTAAACATGCGTCCTGCGGGTGGTTTTACTACGGAGATGATCAACTACGGACAAAGCGTGGATGTTTACCAGATGTATGCAGATATGGTTGCTTTTGACCGTTGCAACCACGTATATATCGGACCCAAACGTTTCTGCCTGTATGTGGGACGCCGTATGAATGTGGCCTATGCAAGTTCGTTGCAAGAGCTTGCAGTCATGAGCGGAAATCACCTGCGTCGGGTAGGTAAGATGCCGCCTGCATTGGCCGGAGCTATGGGCGATGAGCTGATGATCTGCTGCTACGACAGTAAGTCGGAAATGGATCAATTTGTGCGTAGGGCGTTTACTCTTTCCAAGAAAAACAAGCACTGAAAAGCGATAAATAAAAATCCGCCTGGGATTTCTCCATTGGAATCCCGGGCGGATTTTTATTACATTGTCAGGAAATGAATGGAATTAGTACATACCACCCATGTCACCGCCAGCAGGTGCAGCCGGAGCCGGCGGTTCCGGCAGATCAGCAACCAGGCTTTCGGTGGTCAGAACCATCGCGGCAACACTGGCGGCATTCTCCAGAGCGGAGCGGGTAACCTTGGTCGGGTCAACAATGCCGGCCTCGATCATATCCTCGACATACTCTTCCTTCTGGGCATCAAAGCCATAGTTGGCCTTGTTGGCTTTCAGAATGTTATTGATGATGACGCTGCCTTCCAAACCGGCGTTGGCAGCGATCTGACGCAGGGGCGCTTCCAGAGCTTTCCGGACAATCTTGGCACCGGTGCGCTCATCCCCTTCCAGGGTTTCCACGATTTTGTCAACTGCAGGGATCGCGTTGATGGTAGCCGTACCGCCGCCAGCAACAATGCCTTCTTCAACAGCAGCTTTGGTAGCGTTGAGAGCGTCCTCGATGCGGAGCTTCTTATCCTTCATCTCGACCTCGGTAGCAGCACCGACCTTGATGACAGCGACACCGCCGGCCATCTTGGCCAGACGCTCCTGCAGCTTCTCACGATCGAAATCGGAGGTGGCAGTGGTGATCTGGCTGCGGATCTGCGCAACACGATCTGCAATGGCATTCTTGTCGCCGTTGCCGCCCACGATGGTGGTGTTCTCTTTGGTGACCTTGACCTGGCGAGCAGTGCCCAGCAACTGCATGGTGGCGTCCTTCAGCTCATAGCCCAGGTCGCTGCTGATGACAGTGCCACCGGTCAGGATGGCAATATCCTGCAGCATTTCCTTGCGGCGATCACCAAAGCCGGGGGCTTTGACAGCAACCACATTCAAGCCACCGCGCAGGCGGTTGATGATCAGGTTGGACAGGGCATCGCCTTCCACATCCTCAGCGATGATGAGCAGCTTACGGCCAGACTGGATGACCTGCTCCAGCAGAGGCACGATATCCTGGAAGACGCTGATCTTCTTGTCGGTAATCAGCACCGAGCAATCCTCGTAGACGGTCTCCATCTTCTCGGTATCGGTGACCATGTAGGGGGTCACGTAGCCGCGGTCAAACTGCATGCCTTCCACGACCTCGGTATAGGTCTCGGCAGTGGTCTTGTTTTCCTCGATGGTGATGACACCATCCGCAGTGACCTTCTCCATAGCATCGGCGATCAGCTGACCGATCTCAGCGTCGCCGGCAGAAACGGTACCGACACGGGCAATGTCCTTGCTGCCGTTGACCTTCTGGCTGTTGGCCTTGACGGCTTCCACAGCTGCGGAAACAGCCTTCTGCATGCCGCGCTTGATGTCCATGGGGTTGGCACCGGCGGTAACATTCTTCATACCCTCGGTGACCAAAGCCTGCGCCAGAACCGTTGCAGTGGTGGTGCCGTCACCGGCAGCGTCGTTGGTCTTGGTGGCCACTTCGCGAACCAGCTGCGCGCCCATATTTTCGAAGGCATCCTTCAGCTCGATCTCCTTGGCGATGGTCACACCGTCGTTGGTGATCAGCGGGCTGCCAAACTTCTTGGCCAGCACCACATTCCGGCCTTTGGGGCCCAGCGTAACCTTAACAGTATCAGCGAGTTGATCGATACCGGCGCAAAGAGCCTTACGGGCCTCAGCGCCCTGTTTAATCTGTTTAGCCATAGAGCATTATCTCCTTTTCGTTGTTTAGCAATGCGGTAAGTTCAGATTTTTATTCTTCCACGACAGCGAGAATGTCGCTCTGGCGGACGATGGTGCATTCCTCACCATCCACTTTGACTTCGGTACCGGCGTACTTGCTGGTCAGCACTTTTTCGCCGACCTTGACAATCATCTCAACTTCCTTGCCATCTACCATGCCGCCGGGGCCGACAGCCAAAACTTCAGCAACCTGGGGCTTTTCTTTGGCAGAGCCGGACAAAATCAGGCCACCTTTGGTGGTTTCTTCTTCTTCGACCAGTTTGATAACAACACGGTCTGCAAGAGGTTTGATTTTCATAATGAAAGATCCTCCCTATTAAAAGATTTCTCTTGATAGATTATGTTTAGCACTCTGTTCTCCTGAGTGCTAAACATATAATAACCACTTTCCTGAAAAAAATCAAGGGGTTTGAATATAAAATTTTTATGAACAGATTTTTCTGTAAAGCGGTCCTACAGTAAACCGCTACAGTAAACCGTTAGATATTTGCGGAAGTTGCTGCTTGATACCGAACCATAAGTACCCTATTCCTTTTGCCCAAAACAATTTCCCAGAAAGGTTCAGCACATACATCCACCGGAAGGCATTCAAAAGTCAGCTGCAGACGACAGATATAAAAGAAGCTTGTGAGGCTCAAAAAGTGGAAGTATCCCACAGGAGTACCCAAAGGTAGTCAAAAAGTAGTCAAAATACCATCCATACAAAAAGGAAGCGCCGCGGCAAGGCAAAAAACCTCGCTGCGGCGCTTATAATCTGGAGCTAGTAGTCGGACTTGAACCGACGACCTGCTGATTACGAATCAGCTGCTCTACCAACTGAGCCATACTAGCAAACAGCCATAACAATAATATTATACAGAATCTCACGCATAAGTCAACCCCCACGTGAAAAAAAGTATATTATATGTTGGTAGCTGCGCTATGCTTAACAACTCACCTTGAGCAACTGTGCTCGACCATGCAGCCGAATCGAAACAGAATTAGCCGGCACGAAAAGACAATCCCCCCGGAAAAAAGGCAATGCCTCGGCCCCTTCGGGAAATGCCACACCACATCCGTCAATACAAAGCAGCACTTGAAAGGAATTTTCAGCCGTAGAAAAAGACGCCATCTGACGTATGCGCTCTGTATTGATAAGCAGACGCTCTACAACGAAATATTTACACCGGCAGAGCAATTCACTGGCGCACCCGGGGGTATACTTCAGGACCCGCATTGGCTGGCGCGGGGCCTCCCCGCCATCCAGTCGGGCAACATCCAATGCCCGGTCAATATGAAGCTGGCGCGGCTTTCCGTTTTTATCCAGGCGTCCATAATCATACATTCGATACGTCAAATTGGAACTTTCCTGGATTTCTGCAATAAGAGCTCCGGCGCCAATAGCATGCACCGTTCCTGCTTCAATATAGAACACATCATCTTTGTGGATTTTGATACGTTGTAGATAGTGTTCTACTGTTCCGTCCAGAAGGCTTTTGCGAAGTGTTGTCTTATCGACAGGTCTGTTAAAACCGTAGATAAGATTGGTATCCCCCACAGTGTCTAAAACATACCACATTTCCGTTTTACCAAGCTGGCCATTTTCGTGTTCTTTGGCGTAGGCGTCGCTGGGATGGACTTGTACCGACAAGTCACGTTTGGCATCGATAAATTTGATCAGTACCGGCAGTTCCCCATTCTTTGTCTGCGGATGACTCCCCAGATAATCCGGGTGTTCATGCAACACATCCGCCAAAGACTTTCCGCAAAAGGGGCCACTGGCTATCATGCTGGGACCATCCGGATGGGTTGAACACTCCCATGTTTCGGCAAGAGGCTGCATATCAATGCCCTTGGCGAAATCATCATTCAGCCGGTTCCCGCCCCATAGATAATCCTTCCCAGCCGGTTTCAGCAAAAACGGCTCAGTTTTCAAGTGGGAATTTTTGTTTGTCATGCACACTGATCTCCTTGCCCAACTGAACTTCAATCAACTTGAGTTCCGTATCAGCAATAACGGTATGACGGCATCCTGCCTGCATGGTTACCACATCGCCGGCTTGTACGGGCTGTTCCATACCATCCACGATCGTACGGCCCTTGCCGGAAATCACCGTCCATACCTCATCACGACGGCTGTGGCTGTGATAATTCATACTGTGGCCGGGTGTCAGAGTCACCTTAATAGTCATGCTTTCGTCTTCCACATCCAGAACGCGGAAGCTTCCCCAGGATTTTTCTGCAAACATGATCTGCTGATCAATTGCATCCACGTAGGGCTTGATATAACTGGACTGTTCCTTATCGGAAACCAAAATTCCCTCGGGACTGGCCGAAACGACCACATCATGCAGTCCCATACATAGCACAGGCACATCCAATTCGTTCAGGACGTGCACGTTTTTACAAGTATCATTGAGAATGGCCTTGCCGATGCTGGGGTCTTCCATCGCCTCGGTAAGCGTGTTCCAGGTCCCCATATCTTTCCACTGGCCGGAAAACCGCATCACCTGAATTTCGGTTTCTTTTTCGACAACTGCATAATCAAAGCTGATTTTATTCAGACTTTCATACTTGGCGTACAGGTCCTGATAATCTACAAAATCAATGAGTTGGTTGGCACGATCCAGAACATACTGCAGCTTATATGCAAAAACGCCGCCGTTCCACAAGGCCCCTTGTGCAATGTATTCTGCCGCCGTTTTTGCGTCCGGTTTTTCCTTAAAGGTTTTAACTTTGCTGACCGCATCGGCAGCTTCGGGGATAATATACCCGTACTTTTCGCTGGGATAGGTAGGTTCAATGCCCATTAAAGACAGGTTTGCCGTTCCTTTGGCAGCCAGATTGGAAAGCTTTTTCAGGGCCTCAAAATAATCATTGTCAACGTAAGGGTCCACCGGGCATACAACGACCGGTTCCTCCAGCGAAACCCCTTTGACATCATGCAGATAAGCGCTTGCAAGCGCAATAGCAGGAAAAGTATCCCGACGGCAGGGTTCCACGCAAACTCCCACTGCATCGCCAAGTTGATTATGAATCGAACTCACTTGGGTTTTGCTGGTGGCAATGGTCACACTGGCCCCCTTGTCTACTTCCATGATTTGGCGATACACCCGCTGGACCATGGATTCATAACCATGATCCGTTTTAAATATTTTGATGAATTGTTTGGAACGAATATCATTGGACAGCGGCCACAGGCGTTTGCCGGAACCGCCGGAAAGCAAGATAATATTCATACAAGGGATTCCTTTCTTTACTGGAAAAATCAGCGTTCGGCACGCATGGGATTATGGAGAAAATCCTCATACGAAAGACGCAGGCCGTCCTCCAGCTCTGTCTTATAAGTCCATCCCAAAGCAGTCGCTTTGCTTACATCCAACAATTTGCGCGGTGTGCCGTTCGGCTTGGAGGGATCCCACTGGATTTTTCCGGTATATCCCACCACTTTGGCAACCAGTTCGGTCAGCTCCTTGATGGACAGTTCTTTGCCGGTACCGGCATTGACCGTTTCGTTGCCGGAGTAGGTATTCATCAAAAACACGCACAAATTGGCCAGGTCATCCACATACAGGAACTCACGCAGCGGACTGCCGTCGCCCCAGCATGTAACGCTGGGCAAATTCTGCTCTTTCGCCTCGTGAAAACGACGGATCAAAGCGGGGACAACGTGGCTGTGAGTCGGGTGGTAGTTGTCGTTGGGGCCATACAGATTGGTGGGCATTACGCTGATATAATCTGTGCCATACTGACGGTTCAAGTATTCGCAATACTTCAGGCCGCTGATTTTAGCCAGCGCGTACGCTTCATTGGTTTTTTCCAGTTCACTGGTCAACAGGCAACTTTCTTTCATAGGCTGCGGCGCCAAACGGGGATAAATGCAGCTGGAACCCAAAAATTCCAGCTTTTTGCACCCGTTTTCCCAGGCTGAATGAATCACATTCATCTCCAGGGTCATGTTATAGTACATAAAATCTGCCAGGGCTTCCTGGTTGGCAACGATACCGCCTACTTTTGCGGCCGCAAGAAAAACGTATTCCGGCTTTTCCGCCGCAAAAAACGCCTCTACATCTGCTTGACGGCAAAGATCCAATTCTTTGTGCGTCCGGGTGATGATATTGGTATACCCCTGACGCTGCAGTTCTCGCACAATGGCGCTGCCCACCATACCGCGATGACCTGCCACATAGATTTTTGCATTTTTTTCCATCATAGTTCTTACTTCTTTCTGTCGTTTCCTCTTCAGCCTTATTTGATAACGCCCTTCTCCAGATATTCAGCCAGGTTGGTCTGAATATGTTCTTCGGCACGTTCTACGGCCACCTTTTTCATATCGTGGTCAACCATGATCTTGACAAGCTCCTCAAAGCTGGTCTTAGTGGGATTCCATCCCAATTCAGTTTTGGCTTTGGTGGGATCCCCCCACAGATTGACAACATCTGTGGGACGGTAGAAATCCGGGCTGACCTCAATCAGTACCTTGCCGGTGGCCCGGTCGATCCCCTTTTCTTCCATGCCTTCCCCGACAAAATCCAGTTCGATGCCAACATGATGGAAGGCGAGCTGGCAAAATTCCCGCACCGAATGCTGAACACCGGTGGCGATGACAAAATCTTCCGGCTTATCGTTTTGGAGAATCAGCCACATACACTCCACGTAATCTTTTGCATATCCCCAGTCGCGCAGGCTGGAAAGATTTCCCAGGTAGAGCTTATCCTGCTTGCCCTGCGCAATGCGGGCGGCGGCCAAAGTGATCTTACGGGTTACAAACGTCTCCCCGCGCCGTTCAGACTCATGATTGAACAGAATGCCGGAACAACAGAACATATGGTACGCTTCCCTATACTCTTTAACGATCCAAAAGCCATATTGCTTTGCCACAGCGTAAGGACTGTATGGATGAAACGGGGTTTTTTCGTTCTGGGGAACTTCCTCCACTTTCCCATATAGCTCGCTGGTGGACGCCTGATAGATACGGCAGGTATTTGCAAGGCCGCACAGACGCACCGCTTCCAGCACACGTAAAACACCGGTAGCCACCACATCTGCCGTGTATTCCGGTACATCAAAACTTACTTGTACGTGGCTTTGTGCGGCAAGGTTGTAAATTTCATCCGGGCGCACGCTGCCAATGACTGCCATCAGGCTCATAGAGTCCCCCAAATCACCATAATGCAGGTGAAAATGCGGATGCCCTTCCAGATGAGCAATACGTTCCCGGTAATCTACAGAAGAACGACGGATCATTCCATGTACATCGTAGCCTTTTTCCAACAGGAACTCCGCCAGATAACTGCCATCTTGCCCGGTCACGCCGGTGATCAAAGCTTTTTTCATAATTCAGTCGCCTTTCCTCGTGTGAAATCGCACAGAGTCGCTCGTGCTATTTTTACTCTATGTTTGTTATTCTAACGAGATATTCTTCCCTCCGGTAGGGAAAATCTTGCAAAACACTAGCATTATATTGACTTTTTTGCTATACTGAAAAAACATATGGGAGGTGTTTTACATGGAAACCCCCTTATTTGACGGGGAGCTGGTACATGCCAATCGAATTATTTATACCCCTTCCCCATTTGCCCGTTCCAGTCTTTTGTATCTGCAAGAGGTTGGAAGCCTTCAGGCGCGTCAACCCCATGACAGTGCCAGAAAAAATTTGGCTTCCTACTTATTCTTCTTGGTCGAGCAGGGGTCCGGAGTGTTGGAATATGAAGGGCACCGCCGGGAATTGGAGCCTGGAGATTGTGTCTTTCTGGATTGCCGCCGCTCTTATCTGCACCGAACCGGGCAAGATCTCTGGCGTTTGCGTTGGGTGCATTTTTTTGGCCCTAACATGGGGGCAATTTACAAAAAATATCAGGAGCGTGGCGGCCAGTTTGCTTTTCATGCCAGACAGCCCGAAAAATTTGCCGCCATTTTACAAAAATTATATGGATTGGCAGCTTCCGATGAATACGTGCGAGATATGCAGATCTACGGTGCGCTTGTCGATTTGCTGACGCTCCTGATGGAAGAAAGCTGGCATCCTGGTACGGTTCGCGTTACGCAGGGAAAAAAACAGAATCTTCAGGAAATTAAAGAATATCTTGACGGACATTATACTGAGAAAATCACGTTGGATGCCCTTGCCGAGCAATTTTACATCAATAAATTCTATCTGACGCGAGTATTCAAGGAGCAATTTGGCCAGTCGGTTACTAACTATCTTGTGCAGCTGAGGATCACGCAAGCCAAGCGAATGCTGCGATTCACCGACCATAGTATAGAATCCATCGCCCAAGAATGTGGCTTGAATGACGCCAACTACTTTTCCCGGCTCTTCAAAAAAATTGAAGGCGTTCCTCCCGGAGAATATCGCCGTCAGTGGTGAAGCTGAGATTTTGCTCGACCTGATGATTCTTCCATATAGTTCCTTCTGGAGTTTCTTTGCTGACATTGACATGTGGCAAAACCTGTGTTATTGTGTTTGTAATAAAACTCCGTGTGGATTTTTACAGTGTATACTACTTTTCGCCACACAATGGTTCGGCTGAACCATTGTGTGGTTTTTTTGTGTGCTTTTACAGCGAAAGGAACTCCTCATGAGCGATACTTTCATGAAAGAAAAACCGATTTTTCCCCTTCTCACATCTATGGCGCTGCCAATGGTGTTTTCTATGCTGGTCAATGCCCTATACAATATTGTGGACAGCTTTTTTGTTGCCAGGATCAGCGAAAATGCCATGACTGCTTTGTCGCTGGTATTTCCCGTGCAAAACCTGGTCAATGCAATTGCCATCGGCTTTGGAGTAGGAATCAACGCACAGATTGCATTACATCTTGGAGCCGGATCACAGCGAAGAGCCGATATGGCCGCCACCCATGGAATGCTTTATTCCCTTCTGCACGGAGCAATCATCACGGTTGTCAGCATTGCCTTTGTTCCCACATTTTTGCAGGCTTTCACAAAAGATTCCGTTGTACTTGAGATGGGAATCACATACGCAAGAATCGTCTTTGCGTTTTCCGTCATTGTGATGGCGGCGCTTGCTTTTGAAAAGATGTATCAGGCAGTCGGCCGTATGAAAATCACGATGATCGCACTGGTTGCAGGCTCCGTCTGTAATATTTTGCTGGACCCACTTTTCATATTCGGTATAGGTCCGTTCCCGAAAATGGGAATTGCCGGCGCCGCTTTGGCAACGGGGATCGGGCAGATGCTGACCTTGGGAATTTACCTTTTTTCCTACTTTCATACCCCCACACCGGTGCATATTCGAAAAACGCTTCTTCGGCCCAACAGACACATGGATCTGCAACTGTATACCATCGGCATCCCCGCCATCCTGAATCTTGCCCTTCCTTCTGTCTTGATTGCCTTCTTGAATGCACTGCTTAGCACTTTTTCACAAAGCTATGTGGTTGTTTTGGGGATTTACTATAAGTTGCAGACATTTCTCTACCTTCCCGGCAGTGGAATCGTTCAGGGAATGCGTCCGATAATTGGATACAATTACGGAGCCGGAGAATATAAACGCGTTCGTAAAATTTACCGGCTTACTTTATGGTTGTGTGCCGGAATTATGGCAATCGGCACAGTATTGAGTCTGCTCCTTTCCGATCGCCTGATAGGTGCTTTTACTTCCAATGAGGAGACCATTGCTATTGGACAAAACGCCCTGAAAATCATCAGCGGCGGATTTATTGTTTCTGCTATTTCCGTAGCCACCTCAGGTGCACTGGAAGGGTTGGGAAAAGGACTTCCCTCGCTTGTGATCTCTCTGTTCCGTTACTGTCTTGCTATTATGCCCTTGTCCTGGATTATGTGCCGCTTTATGGGACCGACAGGCGTTTGGCACGCCTTCTGGTTGACAGAAGTCATTGCGGCTGCAATTTCGGTTGTGGTCTATCGTCAAAGTGTGAAATTGAAATAGCCGCCTATTTCCCTCTTGTGCGGTATCCGCTCTTGCGGTATGATACTGATAGTTCTTGAGGGAGAGGGATGGTGTGCATGCCACTGAATCTGGGGCAAATCAAGAAAAGCGAGGAAATCAACAGCTATATCCGTAAGGCAGATGAAAGTCTGTCTTCCCTTGGATACACGGAACATAGCTATGCCCATGCCGGGCGAGTTTCTTCATTGGCCAGTGAAATTCTGCTCACACTGGGCTACGACGAGCGTACCGCAGAATTAGCTGCAATCGCCGGTTGGATGCACGACATCGGAAATATCGTGAATCGTCACGATCATGCCCAAAGCGGTGCGATTATGGCTTTTCGCATTCTGGACAAGATGGGAGCTGCGCCTGATGAAGTAGCCACCATTATTACTGCCATCGGAAACCATGATGAAGGTACAGCCTATCCGGTGAACGCTGTGGCTGCCGCACTGATTCTGGCGGACAAAACCGATGTGCGTACAAATCGTGTACGCAATCAGGACCCCAGCACTTTTGACATTCACGATCGCGTCAATTTTGCTGTCAAGAAAAGTCTGGTCACCATACAGGACGGCGTGATTTTACTGAGTCTTTCTGTCGATACCAGCATCTGTGCCTTGATGGATTACTTTGAGATCTTTTTGGATCGTATGCGGTTGTGCCGTGAAGCTGCGAAAGTGTTGGGGCAGACCTTCGCGCTGGAGATCAACGGTCAAAAAATGATTTGAATATGGCAAAGCGCCTGTCGTACTCATGTACGACAGGCGCTTTGTTCTTATCAGGCTTTTAAAGCAGCGTCACCGGACCTTGGCTGCAAAAAAGTATTCCGGGGGGCGTTTTCTCTGTGTTTAGGACTGGGCCGAAGCTTGAAAGACAACTTTTATTGTGCCGTTTCCCAGGGCTTTGGCCAGCCCTTCCGGATTTTGGATATACCCGATCTTGGTATACCGATAAGGGGTAGAAAAATCTTCATAGAACAGCACGAGACAATCTTTGCCAAAAAGCATCAGATCTCCCGTATGGATGGCAGAAACATTCTGCTCGTTTGCAGGCAAAGGCCGGGAAAGGTATCTATATTTCTCGTTTCCATTCAATTCCTGCATATCGATCTGCATAGGGAGCAACTGTGTGAGGGCTTGCGCCGTATCGTTCTCGTAAAGGCCGACTGTGTAGGCTACATCTCCTACCTGTATTTTGATTTGTTTCATCTGTCCCTGCCCTTCTTTTTGGTGCGATTGACTACTCGCTGAACCGGCAATATTTTATGAAAAAGATTACTGCACGGTGTGAAGCGGAAGTTTCTCTTTCTAGGGCACACGCCCTCCGAAAAATACCGGAACTGTCTTAGAGACATTTACAAAATTGATTTTCCTGCCTCATAGGCCTGTACCAAAGCCGGATGCCGGCAAATTTCATCAGGCCCGGTTACTCCGCCTGCAAAGATCGTACCGGTCAGTGAAGCTTTTTCGAAGCAGTCCACCCAACCGTCCAGGCCCTTTACACTGCCTTCCATGGTGGAGGGGTCATTCTCTGCAGCTGACGCGAGCAAGTACACCGAACGAAATCTATAATCGCTGGAATACAAGGGATTGCAACGGTCCAGCAAAGTTTTAAGTTGTCCGGAAAGCCCGTAATAATATACCGGGGATGCAAATGCTACAACTTCTGCATGACCGATCTTCTCTGCAATGGAAGTTGCGTCGTCATGTATGGCACACTTCTGCGTTTTCTGGCAGGCCAGGCAGCCATGACAAAAGGCGATGTTTTTCCCTTTCAGACTTATTACTTCTACGGAATGGCCGGCTTCGCGTGCACCGCGGGCGAACTCTTCGGCCAGTGCGTCGGAATTGCTGCCGGCACGGAGGCTGGTTTTCACAACAAGAACAGTTTTAGGCATGTTTCGGATTTTCCCCTTTCTGCGCAGAGTGGTAGGTTGCCTCTTCTCCTATGAGAATTTTTCCTTGGGAACGGGGATCATCGCGGATAATCTCCCCTACGGAAGGCACGGTAATGCGTCCGGAAAGCGGATTTTTAATACTCAGGACCGGAGTAGTAATGACCGCTTCCACATCTGATTTTTCAAAGCAAAGATCTGTATCCACCATTTCACAGTCAAGCAGCGTAAGGTTTTTGCAATAGCAGAAAGGCTGCGTGCCAATGATCTTGCAATGATCCAGCGTAAGGCCATCAGAGTACCATGCAAGATATTCTCCTTTGATGGTACTGTTGCGGACAGTAACATTTTTCGCGTGCCAAAAGGCATCTTTGGTGTCGAAACGGCAGTTGTCAAATGTTGCATTTTCAATGTACTGGAAAGAATACTTTCCCTGAAAATCCACATGGCGAAAATCAATATTGCGCGCTCTCAACAAGAAATACTCGCTCTTGGCCGTACAATCCTCTATTCGAATGGTGTTTGCCGACCACCCGAATTCCGGCGAATCAATATCACAGTCTTTGATAAAAATATCCGCACACTCACGTACAGCCTTGATACCATGCAGATTCGTATTGCGGATATACACATGGCGTGAATACCACAATGCGGCCCGGCACAATGGTGTGAGCTCACTGTCATGGATGGCAATCTTTTCGTCATGCCAGAACGGGTAGCGAAGATTCATGAAGCAGTGATCTACCTGAATGTTGCGGCTTTCTTTCAAAGCACTTTCTCCATCTGCCGGCCCATCAAAACGACAATTCTGAACCATGATATCTGTACTTCCATACAGAGCGCGTTCCTCATCAAAGGATTGATTTTCCAATGTAGTCATAGACTCTCACTCTCCCCCTATAAACCTTACACCGACGATTACTCCATAGCCTTATGGAAAAACGCCGAAATTTTATCAAACGGAATTATATCCACACGATCATACAGATCGGTGTGCACCGCCCCCGGAATGATCAGCAGCTCTTTATTCTCGGGATGGGCATTGCCGTCCATCATCTTTGCATAGGCATCCTTCGTGAAATAGCAGGAATGAGCCTTTTCACCATGAACCATCAGTACTGCACTGCGGATTTCATTGCTGTAATGAAGAATAGGCTGGTTCATAAAGGACATGCAGCCGGTAATGTTCCAACCGCCATTAGAATTAAGAGACCGAGGATGGTATCCACGGGATGTTTTATAGTAGTCATAATAATCTTTGACAAAGAAGGGGGCATCTGCAGGCAGCGGATCTACAACGCCGCCCCCCAATGCATACCGACCATTTTTATAGTCCTGTGTTCGCTGCTTATTGAGAGCCTGACGTTTGGCATAGCGTGCATCGGCCGAGTCCTCTGCATCGAAATATCCGTTTGCATTCACACGCGACATATCATACATGGTAGAGGTAACGGTGGCTTTGATACGGGTATCCAATGCAGCCGTGTTCAGAGCCATCCCACCCCAGCCACAGATTCCGATAATGCCGATCTTATCCGGGTCTGTGATCTCCAACGTAGAAAGAAAATCTACCGCCGCTTGAAAATCTTCGGTGTTGATATCCGGAGAAGCCATATACCGTGGTTCGCCACCACTTTCCCCCGTAAAGGAGGGGTCGAATGCCAATGCGATAAATCCGCGTTCCGCCATTGTTTGCGCATACAGTCCGGAAGCCTGCTCTTTCACTGCTCCGAAAGGGCCGCACACCGCAAGGGCAGAAAGCCTCCCCTGAAAATCACGGGGAGTGTAAAGATCGCCTACCAGCTCAATCCCGTATCGAGTATGGAAGGTAACTTTCTTATGGGTTACTTTTTCGCTTTGCGGAAAAGTTTTGTCCCAAACCTGGGTCACAATATTGGCTTTTTGCATAATGCGTTCCTCCGTTCTTTTTCATCCTCTTGCTGCATGATATATACCAGATGATCCAGACAATCAATTTTATATTGAATTTGATGCAGCCTTTGCAAAAGTGCTGCTTTCTGACAGGAAAGCAACCGATATTGTTCGCGACGGCACTGCCGCCGTTCCAAATCCAAAAATTGATTTACCTGGGACGCCTCACATCCGGCATCCTGCAAATTCCGGCGGATTCGAAATGCGTGTTCATCGCCGATTTGTTTCATATGGCAGCCTCCTTCCCTGACTCCATTGTACAGCGCCTTCACCAAAAGAGCAAATACCTAATTGTAGCTTTATAATATGCTTTACAGGCATATCACAAAGTGGTATAATACAAGTCAGCAAAGGAGGAAGTTGGATGGAAATTCGTGTCCTGCGCTACTTTCTGGCGGTTGCCCGGGAGGAAAGCATTACGGCGGCAGCTAATTTTTTGCATTTGACGCAACCCACACTTTCACGCCAGATCCATGACCTTGAAGAAGAACTGGGGCAAAAATTACTGATTCGGAAAAGCCACAGCATCGCTCTCACACCGGAAGGAATGCTCTTACGCAAGCGCGCAGAGGAAATCCTTACCATGGTGGACAAAACCGAATCAGAATTTCGTTCTATGGAAACTACGGTCAGCGGTGACGTTTACATAGGCAGCGGTGAGACACAGGCTATCCGAAAAATTGCAGAAATCATTTATCAGCTACAGCAGGATTATCCCGATATCCACTATCATATGCATAGCGGCAACGCACAGGATATTACCGACCGACTGGATAACGGACTGCTGGATTTTGGTGTTTTGATCCAGCCGGCGGACATCACAAAGTATGATTCGCTTGTTTTGCCTGCAAAAGATGTCTGGGGCGTGATCATGCGTAAAGACAGTCCTTTGGCAAGCAAAAAGTATATATGCCGAGATGATCTGCGCAACGTCCCGTTACTTTGTTCCCGCCAGGCAATTCTTTCCCAACGTCACGGAAATGCATTTGCTGCCTGGTTTGGTTCCGATTTCGATAAACTGAATATAGTATCTACTTATAATCTGATTTATAATGCAGCCATCATGGTGGAAGCCGGGATAGGTTATGCCGTTACCTTGGATAACTTATCCAATACCTCTGCGGAGAGTTCCCTTTGCTTTCGTCCGTTGTCTCCGCATCTTGAATCCGGCCTTAACGTCGTGTGGAAAAAATATCAAGTATTTTCTCCTGCAGCGGAGATATTTCTGCAGCGACTTCATGATGCATTCGCCTCATAGCGTTTTTCAATTCCATAAAAAACAGCGCGCTTCCCTTTCCGCGGAAACACGCTGTTTTTGTTCTATGGTATTCTATTATGGCTGCGCAAGAAAACATAGGTGTTTTCCTCAGAATATTCCGGCGCAAAGTGAAATTGCAGGCGTTGGAACCCTTTCATCCCCTCCGGCGCACTCACCTTGTTTTCAGCCATATACCGAACCATCTCCCCACGTGCCATCTTGCACATGGTCGCTTTTTCAATAATTTTCCCGTTTTTTTCCTCTCCGAATATACAGCTCACAAATCGAACGGAAGAAGGCAGATATCTGGAAATACAAACGCTGTATTCTTTGGAGGCAAGGTTTACCACGCAGTCATCCTGCGCCACCAAAGCTTGCGCCAGCTGATCCGACCAGAAAGCATACAGATCGGCCGTTCCATCGACCATTAGTTTTGCCTGCATTTCCAACCTGTAGGGGGTCACCCCATCAAAGGGACGTAAGAGCCCGTAAAAGCCGGACAAAATTCGCAGATGCTCCTGCACATAGTCAAGCTGCTCCTTGTCGAAAACACCCGGCGCCATATAGCGATACTGGATTCCTTCATAACAGAGAATGGCGGGCGTCAGATTTTTATGCAGATCCATTTCTTGGAGACGCTCCATGTTGAGTGCTGCCAGCGAATCGTTACATTTCCAGACCCGTTGGAGTTCCTCAGCAGACAAGCATCGCATAGCGGAAAGAATTTTTCCCGTTTGTTCCAGAAAGCACGGAAAATCCGTCCATGGCAAACTGTCGGTATCGGAGACCATTTTTTTCGCTGGTGATATAATGATTTTCATGCAGTTTTCTCCATCCTTCCCAATAGGGAATTATGCGAACCATGGGAACAGTCTGCATCACAATGGCCAACCGCTTATACGGAATAACAAGTTTTACTTGAGATCCTCAAGGTAGGTTAAAATTTCAGCGGCATTCGTATCTGGCTTCACTTTGGGCATTACTTTTTCGATATTTCCCTGGGAATCAATAATATACGTGGTGCGAACGACGCCCATGCTGACCTTGCCGTATAACTTCTTTTCTTTCCAGACATCATACGCTTGGATGGCTTTCAACTCCGGGTCGGATAGCAAAATAAAAGGCAGGTCGTATTTTTGTGCAAACTTCAAGTGTGAGGCTACTGAATCTTTGCTGATACCAATGACCACCACATCTTGATTGCGGAATTCCTCAAAGCTTTTGGCAAAGGCACAGGCTTGACGGGTACATCCAGGTGTATTATCCCTTGGGTAGAAATATAAGACAATGCGCTTTCCATAGAAATTCGACAAACGTACTTCATTGCCATTCTGGTCCTGTAAAGTAAAATCCGGTGCTTTGCAACCAACTTCCAACATAGAGTCCATCTCCCTTCGTGGATTTATAGTAAGTATACCCATACAGATCCTCATCCGTCAAGAGAACATTTCCCTCGTCGACGCCAGTTTTCTTGCTTTTAGCGCGGTATAATATAACGAATGGTCAGGTTAGCAATACCCAATATAAAAAGATGCAATGGATAGTACCAATAAAAAAGACGTTTTAACCTGACTCGGCTCTTCTTCGAGGAATCATAAAGTAATATAAAGCAGCTTGCCATAGAACAGGAAAGCGCACTTCCCATATTTCCGATGAGAATCCCATAGAAAAAGAAACTCCACAATACCAGAAAGGACGCCTGCCGTTCTTTCTTTTCCATAATGAAGAAACCAGTGATCAACAAAACCCCTGATAAGCAACTACCATATTTATCCATTATATAGGGGAATGTCATGCTTCATATAAATCGAAAGTGTCAAGCAATTCCCATGTCCGCTTTTCCACGGTCGCAGCATCAATCTGAAACATCCGAAGATTCATTCCCATCTCTCCGTAGTTTTTTCTAAGGAATGGGCTGTTTTTTAAGATGTTTTCTGCAGTTTCCTGTTCACTACAAAGGGAAGCTGTACCTTCAATCCGCAGCCACTCCGTCTTGTGATTGAGGGCAACAATCTGGATTTTTTGGTTATTCATCAGTTGATGATATACCTCTTTTTTGTCCCCGGTTAAAAAGCAGAGTTTTCCATCATGAATCAGATGAACATTCAGCGGTCGAGTTTTGGGTTGGTCGCCATCCGTTGTTGACAGAAAGAATACTTTGGTTTCATTTAGAAATTGATCCACATACTCAAGATTGGTCATTTTTTTTGCTCCTTCATATAAGCCATGTATTCCTCGCCAAATGTTTTGATACTGTCCAACACGGGAGCAAATTTTCGTCCCATATCGGTTAAAGAGTATTCTACCTTTGGAGGAATATCATGATACACAACCCGCTGGATTAGTCCCTCCGCTTCAAGCTGCTTCAACTGATTGGACAGGGTATCCAAACCCATGCACCGTAACGATTTCAAAACTCTTGCAATGAGCAAACTCCTTCCGCAGTTTGGCAATATAGACATCAACGGTACGAAGGCCCGTATCATTTGTCATACCCCAATACTCGTCAATCAGTTCGCTCCTTGTAAAAATCTTTTTTGGGTGGGAGAGTAATTTATAAAGTATGTTAAACTCTCTGGGTAAAATGGAGACTTCCTCGCCATTAACATACGCAGCCATTTCGTCACGCACTAAGACGAGATCACCAATCTCCAAGCGGTTTTCGTTTTTGATATGGGCGCGGCGCAACAAAGCACCTACGCGCAAAATCAGTTCGTCCATATCTATGGGCTTTACCATATAATCGTCAATTTCTGCATAAAACCCCTTTTGTTTGGAAGCAAAATCGTCCAATGCGGTGATAAAAAGGATCGGGATTGTCGGATTTTTTTGCCGGATTTCTTTTGCAAAATCGAATCCGTTTATTTTCGGCATCATAATATCTGAAATAATGAGGTCGTATGTCCCTTCATAAAGCAGATCGTATGCTTCAACGGGATTGATACAGCCCTTTGCCGAGTAATTGTTTTTGGAAAGGTAAGAGCAAATAATTTAGTTCAACTTTTCAGCGTCTTCTACAACAAGTATGTTAATCATGGCTGTCTCCTGCATTTGAAATATGTTTATACCGTCTATCCGAGGGTTTTTCTGCGTCTTTTGGCACCAGCCAGACGCTGGCTATTTTTACAGCACCAGGAATACGGCCATCAACGCAGTAATAATTGACTTGACGGGACGAAACTCCCCATTTTTCGCTTGCCTCTTTGAGCGTCATGTAGTCCATGCTCACACCTCCGCAATTTCTTTCATTATATTTCATCAGCTCGAAGGATACAAGATTAACTATTAAAAGTCAACCTCAAGAAGTGAATGGTGGTGGTGAATATGAGATGGCGCAAAAAGGCATAGCAAA
>CALXHP010000060.1 GCA_944388135.1 uncultured Gemmiger sp.
GCCATGATCTTGATGAAATCCGCGCCGATCTTGACCTCGTGGCGCACGGCGTCCCGGAAAAAGTCCGGGCCCGAGCCCATGGTCGGGTACTGGGTCTCGAGGAAGCGGGACAGGGCCGGGTTGGTCGCAAGCGACTGGGTGGAGTCGCCGTGGCTGCCCGGCGCGCACAGGAAGTGCGGCGCCGCGACCATGCGCGCGCCCGTGAGGAAGCCCGCGTCGATAGCGCGGCGCACGTCGAGCACGTAATCCTCGCGGAACCAGCCGACATGGCGGATGGTGGTGAAGCCGCCCGCGAGCGCGCGGCGCGCGCATTCGGACGCGGCCAGGGCGCGCATGCCGTCCGAGTAGTAGATCGGGTCCTTGGCGATCTCGCGCCAGTCAAAAAAAGACGCGTGGACGTGGGCGTCGATCATACCCGGCGTGACTGTCAGGGATGACAGGTCCACGATGTGACAGCCCGCGGGCGTCGCCGTGTGTGCCCCGACCTCCACGATGCGCGCATCCTCGATGAGGATCTCGCGCCCGGCCTGGATCTCGTCGTGCACGCCGTCATACAGCCTGCCGCAGACCAGTTTGGTAAAACTCATGCAAATTCCCTCCTAGTTGGGTCGTGAATCTTTCTGTCAAATAAGTCAAGGGCCGCGGTATGCCGCGGCCCTTTTTGGTGATGCGTCAGCCCGCCAGGAAGACCGTGGCGTCCGGTCCGAGCGGCAGGTCGAATACCATCCAGGCGATGACCTGCACGATCCACACGAGCAGGAAGGCGATGGAGTACGGCAGGGTCATGGAGATGATCGTGCCGATACCGGTATTCTTTTCATATTTCTGCGCCATACCGATGACAATGGGCAGATAGGGATAAATTGGCGTCAAGGGGTTCGCGATCGAGTCGCCGATGCGGTAGACCGCCTGGGCAAACTCCGGCGAGTAGCCCAGGAGCATGAACATCGGAACAAAGATCGGCGCAAAAATGTACCACTTGGCCGTACCGCTCGTCATGAAGAAGTTGACCAGGATGGTCAGCAGGATGACGCCGATGACAAGCGGGATGCCGGTGAAGCCGACCGCCTGCAGGGCCTCCGAGGCGTTGACCGCGATGACCGTGCCGAGGTTGGTGTAGCTGAACAGGTTGATAAACTGCGCGATGACAAAGACCAGGACGACATAGCCGGTCAGCGACTGCAGCGAGTCGGCCATCAGGCGCGGCACATCGCCGCTCGACTTGATCGTGCCCACGGTCTTGCCATAGACCACGCCCACCAGGATGAAGTAGACGATCAGGATGGGGACCAGGCCGTTAATGAACGGGGACTCCAGGATGCTGCCGTTCTCGCCGCGCAGCAGGCCGTTCTTGGGCACAAGGCACACGAGCAGGAGCGCGATGTAGACGAGCGTGAAGATACCGGCGTTGCGCAGGCCCTTGCGCTCGAGGTCGGTCGCCGTGCGCTCGTCCGCCTTCTGCGCGCCGCGATAGACGCCCAGGCGGGGCGTGATGATGCGGTCGTTGACGAAGACGCCAACGGCGGTCAGCAGGAAGGTCGAGACGATCATAAAGTACCAGTTGATGGCCGGGGTCAGGGTGACCGACGGGTCGATCATCTGGGCCGCGTCCTCGGTGACGCCATAGAGCAGGGCGTCGGTCGCGGTGATGAGCACGTTGGCCGTAAAGCCTGCGTTGGTCGCGGCATAGCCCGCGATGAGGCCGGCGATCGGGTGCTTGCCCATGGCCTGGAATGCGGTCGCAGCCAGGGCCGGGATGACGATGATCGACGCCTCCGAGGCGATGCTGCCGTTGATGCCCAGGAAGAGCACGGTCGCGCTCAGCGCCCACAGCGGCACGCCCAGGATGGCGCGGCGCATGAAGGTGTCCAAAAGTCCGGTGCCCTCCGCAAGGCCAATGGCCATCTGCATGGCCAGCACCAGGCCGAGCGGCGCAAAGTTCGAGAAGTTGAGCAGCATGTTCTCCACGATCCAGACCAGGCCGTCGCGGCTGATGATGCTCTGCACGGCGACGGTCTCGCCGGTCGTCGGGTTGACGGCGGACACACCCGCAAGCGCCAGGACCGCCGACAGGATGGCCAGGCCGCCGGTGATGTACAGGAACAGGATGAACGGATGCGGCAGCATGTTGCCGACCCGCTCAATGGTGCCAAGGACACCACCTGTCTTACGTTCTTTTGCCATACGTTTTCCAATCCTTTCTTTTTTTGATACCCCAAAAATATGACCGCAGTCATATTTTCTCTTTCTTATACTATACCGCGTCCATATCCCTGCGTCAAGAAATTTTTACCGCTATCCCCTCTTTTTTCTTCCAAATTTGCACAGTTTTCGCCGTGTAAGCCGATTATACGGGCAAAAAAATAAGCCAGACCGGATCTTATATGAAATCCAGTCTGGACTTTCGTTCAGTTTTTGTCCTGGTAAATGCCCTGCCGGACCAGGGTCAAAAAGCGCAGGCACTCGCCGGTCAGGTCCCGGCTGCTGCCGCAGCACCACTCGAAGAAGGCAGCGCGGATGCCGTGCAGCAAGAGCAGCGCGACCGCAGAGACGTCCTGGTCCGCCCGGTAGACCCCTGCGCGCTGTCCCTCGGCGATGAGGCCGGACAGGATACGGAACAGCGCGCGGTCCTCGTTGAGTAGGCCTGGGTTGCGCGCGCCGGCGGTGAGCTGCTTGGAGTAGAGCACGCGAATGAGATCCAGGCCGATGACCTGCTCGGTGAAGCGGCAGGCGGCGCGCACGATCTCCTCCAGGCGGCCGTCCACCGGCAGGCTGTCCGGCAGGCCGGCCATGACCTGGTCATAATAGTCGTCATACTGCCGGAGCATTTCCAGGATGATGTCCGATTTGGCGCGGAAATATATATAGAACGTCCCCTTGGCCATGCCGGCCTTGCGGACGATCTCGTCGACCGATACCTGGTCGTAGCCGCGCGCACGGAAGAGCTGGATGGCACAGTCATACAGGTAGCGCCGGGTGCGCGCCCCCTTGGTCTCTTTTGTCATAAAGAAGTCCTCTCTTTCGGTTGCGGCCAGCCGCCCAGCCGGGCGCAGGACGCCGCTTCTCTGTCCAAAATTGTACCCGGAAACAGGAAAATGGTCAAGAGGCCGGCCCGCCCGCCCGGTGAACGGCGCACCTTCAAAAATAGACCCCGTATCGTGTGATACGGGGTCTTTCCGGTTTTGGCCCGGCGGCAGGCCACGCGCGCAGCATTATGCCCCTGTGGCCGCATGCGCATAGAATGCTTTTGTCTTGAAGTCCAAAATTTCCGGCTGGGTCAGCTCCCGCAGCCTGCCCTGGGTCAGCTGATAGACCCGGTCAAAGATATCCAGGTAAGCATAGTTGTGCGTGATATAAATTAATATCTGATCGGGGAACCCGGTGGACACCATGCGGCTCAGATGCAGTTCGGCCTGAAAGTCATAGTCTGCGGCCGCCTCGTCCAAAATGACAATCGGGGCATCTTTCAGGATCGCGCGGGCGATCGCCAGCTTTTTCCGCTCACCGCCGGACAAGTCGCCGGCATCAAACTGGATGACATGGTTTAAGTCGCCGTGAAAGCGCTCCTGGAAAAAATCTGCGGCGCCGCACCGCGTGAGCGCCTGGACAATCTGTGCATCGGTATGCCGTCCTGCCGGGTCCAGATTGTGCCGGAGCGTGTCCTGGAAGAAATACGGCTCTTGATCCACAACCGCAAATAGGCTCCAATACTGTTCATCCGAGAGCGCCGCGGCGTCCCGGCCATTCACCAGGATCTCCCCGCGCTGCGGCCTTGCAAAGCGCAGGATCAGGTCGATCAGCGTGGGTTTCCCGCTTCCGTTCGGCCCAATTATGGCGATCTTTTCGCCCGGCGACGCGGTGAAATTGATATCCTCCAGCAGCGCGTCCTGCGTGTGTGAAAATTGCACGCCCCGCAAGGCAAACGAGGACACCGCGCAGCCTTTTGGCTCCGGCGGGGCCAGCTTGGGACGCACGTCTTCCGCCAGGCCGAAAAAAGCGTTCAGCCGCTTGAGCGAGGGGCGGATGCTGGAAAACATGTATCGGATCGACATGATTGCCGTGATCGGGCCCAGCACGTAGCCGGAATACGAGATAAACGCCATGACACCGCCCAGCGAAAGCTCGCCTTGCATGAACAAAAAAACGCCGTATATGTACAGCGCGCGCTGCACCAAACTGTCCAGCAGGCGGGTCAGGGTTTGATTGTAGCAGCTGTACAGCGCAGATTTTTTATTCATTTGCAGGATTTCCGACTGTTTATCCGACAGTTATGTGTACAAATGGGTTATTCATGGATCACCGCTCCTGAATAATAACGCGGAATACACTCAATTAGCTGGAATCCAGGGTTATTCTCTCTTCTGTGAGCGGTGCGGCATGGCGGCGCGCCGCGCATGCCCTTCTTGTTACTTTCATCATATCTCACCTGCTACACTGTTTCAAGATTTTCTTGCAAGTTCTCGACCACTTTTTTATAAACATGACTGTGCTCCTGCAAGGGCAGCGCAATGCGGCTGCCCGCGGGGCTGGCCGCGCTGTGCGCCGCAATGTAGGCGTCCGACAGGAACAGGAACTGCATGGATTCGGTGTCCGGGTCAAACGTCGCCACCTGGCGCGCCATGTAGAACGCCCCGACCGGCACAGAGAACCGCTCACGGCACAGCTTGGTCAGCATGTCCAGGAAGCCCAGCGGGCCGTCGATGTGATATACCGTGAGCACGCCCTCGTCGATGTGCAGGGCCGACGAGACCACCAGGGGGAGTTCCAAAAAGAAGTTGGTATCCCGGCCGGAAAGCGGCATCACGCCGCCGGGCACGCCGATCGGCTTCACATGCCTATTTTCTTGTGCGGCTCTCGCCCCGTACACCCGCCAATACATTGCGTCTTAAAATCGGCGGCGGCCTATGCTATAATAAGTATAGAAGTCGCTGGAGGCATCATAGGCTGGAAGGAGGCCGTTATGACCGAAGACATTGCCGCAAAGCTTGAAAAGAAGGCAAAATTATCCCAGACCGAACAGAGCGTTTTGGAGTATCTGATGGAGCACACCGAGGAAGCCCTCAAAATCGGCATCCGCGGCGTTGCACAGAAAAAATATACCTCCACCGCAACCGTCATGCGCTTGGCCAAAAAGCTGGGCTTTGAGGGCTTCCGTGAGATGATCTATTCCTTCCGTACCGAGATGGACCCCGCCGGAAATACCCTGCCGGAGGAACTGCGGGAACAGATCCACTTCATCTATGACATGCAAAAACTGGATATTTTCTTCCACATCTTGGCGCGCAAAGGGTTTATCTGCATCCAGGCCGAAGGCCATTCGGCCTTGCTGGCGGAATACCTGGAGAAAAAGCTGCTGGGCAATGCCTGCATCGTGATCCGAAAAGAGTACCTTGGGGCAGACACCATTGTGCGCAACTTCCGCAATCAGCTGGACGCGATGGTCATCATCTCCAAGTCAGGCAACTCGGTCGCCGGGGTGGAAGTGGCAAACAAGTGCAAAAAAGCGCAGATCCCGACCGTCCTGTTTACCGGCAATGCGCACAGCGCGCTCTCCCGGATCTGCGACACCGTGTTTATCATCAAAGACAGCCATCCATTTGACCCCGAGAACTTGCAGTCAAACTACTTTTTTGGCTACTGTATCCTGGCCTTCGAGGAAATCTTCGCAATCTATCACCATCAGATCTGAACGCCCGCGCAAAAAAAAGCAGCCGCAAATGCGGCTGCTTTTTTGGAGTGTGCAGGGATCATTTCAGCGCAGGCCAATATCCCTGGTTCGCCTCCATCAGCTCGTCCAGGACGGCCTTGCCCACAGCGTAGGAGGGGACAGTACGGTTGAGCAGGACGGCCTGAAGGGCTTTCTGATAGGAACCGGTGAGCGCGGCTTCCACCGCCAATTTCTCATATCCCTTCTGGGCTTCCATCAGGGACTTGTGGAACTGTGGGATGTAGCCGACCGAGACCGGCTCAATCCCGCCCGCGCTCACATAGCAGGGCACCTCGACCACCGCGTCGTGGTTAAAGTTACCGATCGCGCCGCGGTTCATGGTGTTGATGATAAAGCGTTCATGGGTGTTGTTGATGATCGCGTTTGCGATATCCACGATATAGTTGCCGTGTACGCCGGCGTGCAGGGCGCTGTCCTTGGTCGTACCGGCCGCGATGCAGCGCTCGCAGTCGTCAAAGACGACCTTCTCACGCACATCCAGCACATAGTTTGCGCGGGTATAGCCCGGGTCCATGTGGGCGACCATCTCGTTGTGAAAATAGTAGTAGGACAGATAGACCAGCGGGAAAAACTCGGGATAGGCGCGGAAGCCCTCGATGGCGTGCGCGTACATCTCGCCCCAGTAATTGTCGTGCTTCTCCTCGGCCTCGGCGTTGACCAGGCGGACGGACGGGTCGGACAGCACGCGCTCGCGCAGGGCGGGCAGCAGGTCTCGGCCTTCCTTGTCATAGATGTTGGTGAACCAGCCGAAGTGATTGAGGCCGAAGTATTTGAAGGTCAGGTCCTTGTGCGGGATGCCCAGGAAGTCGGCAATGGTCTCCTCCTGCGAGATGGGCATATCACAGATGCACAGCGCCTTGGCGTGCGGATAGGTGCGGTAGATGGCCTCCGAGATCATGGCCTCGGGGTTGCTGTAATTGAGGATCCAGGCGTCCGGGCAGATCTCCTGCGCCTTGCCCACGATCTCCAGGATCGCCGGGATGCAGCGCAGCGCGAAGGAGAAGCCGCCAAGGCCGCAGGTCTCCTGGCCAAGGATGCCGTGGCGCAGCGGGATCTTCTCGTCCTGCTCGCGCTGCTGGTTGCAGCCCGGGCGGATCTGGACGAACAGAAAGTCCGCGCCGCGGAACGCCGTCTCGATCTCGGTCGTATACGAGACCTGCACGCCCTGCGCGTGCTCCCGGGCGTATAGCTCGCAGAACCGGCCGGTGCGCGCCACGCGGTCTGCGTCGATGTCATACAGGGCGATCTCCTGGAGCTTGAGATCGTCCCTGCGCGCGAGCAGGACGGCGACGATGGCCGGGGTGTAGGAAGAACCCGCACCGACAATGACAAATTTATTTTTCTTCATGGGAAAAGCCTCCTGGAATGACGGACGTGGAAAGTGTTAGAGGATCTGCTCGATCTCTGCCATGATCTGATGGACCTCGGAGCCGATGATGATCTGGACGCTGGTGTCCGACATGGTGATGACGCCCTTGACGCCCATCTGCTTGATCTTTTCCAGGTTCATCCGCGAAGCGTCCTTGGTCTCGACGCGCAGGCGAGTCATGCACTTGCCGATATTCTCGATGTTGCCCGCGCCGCCCAGGTTCTCAACGATCTTCTTGGCCATGTAGGCATAGTTCTTGTTGGACAGAGTCGCGGTCTTTTCCTCCTCGGTGATCTCCTCGGAATCGATGAAGTCGTCCTCGCGGCCCAGGGTCTTGAGGTCATACTTTGTGATGAGGAAGCGGAAGGTGAAGTAGTAGAGCGCGAAGAATGCGATGCCAACCGGGATAATCAGGATGACATTGCTGCCAAGGCCCCAGTTGAGGACGAGGTCGATGATGTTGCCGCCCGAGGAGAAGCCGATGCGGATGCCGAGCAGATAGCACACCGCGCCGGCAAGGCCGGTATAGACCGCAT
>CALXHP010000061.1 GCA_944388135.1 uncultured Gemmiger sp.
GTTTTCTAAGCGTGTCAGGTTGCTGGGCAGATCGGCCGGCGTCACGATGCACACGATGTTGCGTGCATCGCTCATCTCGCAGGCTACGCCGAATTGCTCGTAGAGTGTATCGGCCAGACGGTGGCCAGTCCAATCGGTTCCGGCAGCCGACAACGTCAGGCGGCAGGGATCGAGCGGGGGGCCGGACAGCGGCAGGAACGGGGTGCGCGCGGCCAGGCTGCCGCGCAGCGCCGAGACGGCTGCGGCAGCCTGGGCATAGCGGTCGTCGGCTTCCAGCGCGGCGCGTGCAAGGTCCAGGCCGGCCAACAGCAGGTAGGATGGGCTGGAGGTGCCGAACAGCGCCGCGCCTTCCCGCAGCAGGCCGCTGTCAACCGTGCCGTTTGACAGCAGCATAGCCGTCTGCCCAGGCGCATATAACGTCTTGTGTGTGCTGACCGCAGCCAGATCGGCGCCCTCTGCAATGGGAGAGGGCAGGCCGATACCGGGAAAATGCGCACCGTGCGCGGCATCCACTAACAGCCGTGCACCGTGGGCATGGCACACGGCGGCAATGGCCGGGATGTCTTGCCGGACGCCGTAGTAGTTTGGGGAGGTGATGAGCACGGCGCGGATGGCTGGGTTTTGCCCAAGTGCCCGGTCGATGTCGTCTGGGTTGAGCATGCCAGGCACGCCGAAGGGTTCCAGAACCGCGGGAAAGACAAAGGCGGCGGACAGGTCCAAAAGGGCGGCGGCATGTGCCGCAGATTTGTGGCAGTTGCGGTCGAGCAGCACATCCGCCCCGGCCCCGGCGGCCGCATAGAGCATGGCGTGCATGCCCTGGGATGAACCGCCGGTCAAAAAATGGCAGTCTGCCGCCTGATAAAGGCGGGCGGCCTCGCGCTCGGCCAGCCGGATCGGGCCTTCGCCCGTATAGAGGTTACCCGTTTCATAGACCTCGGTGAAATCCAATCGGTAGAGCGGGCCGAATTCGGGCAGGATATCCTGCCCTTTGTGGCCGGGCATGTGGAAGCGTGCGGTCTTTTTGTCCGCGAGCGCACAGAGGGCGTTGTACAGTGGGGCGTTCATGGCGTGTCTCCTTGCTTGAGCATCAGGTTGCGCCGAAGGGGCGCAGGGCCGCGCCAGGTGAAGGCACGGTCCGGATATTTTTGGGTAAACTGCCGCCGGGTCAGTCCATCCAGGTCGGCTAGGGACAGTGAACAGATCTGGCCCTGCAAAAATGCCGGTTCGGTGGTCTGGGCTGCGCCGCGGTTCATGGGGCAGACCAGTTGGCAAGTATCGCAGCCCCAGATAAGCGGATGCGCGCGGACGAGGGCGGCCTGCTCTTCGGTCAGGATGCCGCCCTGCTGGGTCAGCGCAGACAGACACAGGGATTTGTCCAGGCCGACCGGGCAGGCCCGGCGGCAGGCGCCGCAGGACAGGCAGCTTGCCGGTGCATGGGCCTGCGCCGGCAAGGCGAGATCGGTCACGATGGTGCCGATAAAGACATAGCTGCCATAGACCGGATGGATGAGCAGCCCGTTTTCCCCGATGCAGCCCAGACCGGCGCAGGCCGCGGCGTAGACCTCGGGGAGAGGGGAGTCGTCGGCAAGTACCAGGAAGCTGCAATCTGGATGCGCGGCGCGCAGCGCCTGCGCCGCAGCTTCCAGATGTGCGGTGGCAACCGCGTGATAGTCACGGCCGCGCGCATAGAGGGATAGGTTTCCTGGAGCGCAGGGTGCAAGATATGGAAAAAGGGCGACGATGACGGTGCGCGGGTGGGCGATCCGCCGCGCCAGGCCGCGCCGCTGCGCTTCCGTCATGTGCGGCTGCAAGGCTTCATAGCCGCATACACCGCATGCACAGAGTCCGCGTGACACGGACAAACTATCGACAATGTTCAAAAATCTTTTTCCTCCGGCAGGTTTTTCTACATTATAGCATAAAGATTTTGGGAAGGAAACTCTTGTCCCTGCCCCCAGACAGAGCTATAATAGATTCGTTCATACTTTATTCCTATAAAGTGTTATGCAATGAAAGGAAGGTCACAAGCGATGACAGAAAGAATCTTCAACTTTTCCGCAGGCCCCTCGATGCTGCCCGTTCCTGTGCTGGAGCGCGCCGCCGCTGAGATGCTCAACTACAAGGGTTCGGGCATGTCAGTCATGGGGATGAGCCACCGGTCCAAGGTATACGACTCCATTATCAAGTCGACCGAAGCCTCTCTGCGTCGCGTTATGGGTATCCCGGACAATTATAAGGTCCTCTTTTTACAGGGCGGTGCAACCATGCAGTTCTCCGCCATCCCGCTGAATCTGATGCGTACCGGCAAGGCGGACTATGCGCTGACCGGCCATTTCGCGAAGAACGCGTACAAGGAGGCCAAAAAGTTTGGCGAGATCCATGTCGCGGCATCTTCTGAGGCGGACAATTTCTCTTACATCCCGTCCCAGGCCGAGCTCGACCTGACCCCGGACGCGGACTATTTCTACCACTGCGCCAACAATACCATCTTCGGCACCGAGTGGAAGTATTGCCCGGAGACCGGTGCGGTACCGGTCGTTGCCGATATGTCTTCGAATATCCTGTCCAAGCCGGTCGATGTCTCTCAGTACGGCGTCATCATGGCGGGCGCACAGAAGAACATGGGCCCCGCCGGACTGACCGTCGTTATCGTGCGCGACGACCTGCTGGGCTTCTATCCCCAGGACAAGATGCCGGTACTGCTCGACTGGAAGCTTATGGCCGACAAGGAGAGCATGTACAATACGCCCCCGACCTATGCCATCTATATCCTGGGCCTTGTGCTCGAGTGGATTGAGAATGAGGTCGGCGGCCTGGAAGAGATGCAGAAGCGCAACGAGAAGAAGGCAAAGCTGCTCTATGATTATCTGGACAGCCAGTCGTTCTATCATCCGGCTGCCCGCCCGGACTCCCGCTCGATGATGAACGTTACGTTCCGCACGGGCGACGCTGACCTGGACGCCAAGTTCGTACAGGGCTCGATTGAGAACGGTATGACAAACCTCAAGGGCCATCGCTTGGTCGGCGGCATGCGCGCCTCGATCTACAATGCGATGCCGTATGCAGGCGTCGAGAAGCTGGTGGACTTCATGCAGAAGTTTGCCAAGGAAAACGGCTAAGGAGAATCAGGACAAATGTATCAGGTCAAACTGTTTAATAAAATTTCCAAGGTCGGACTGGACGATCTGGATCCGGCAAAGTATACTTGCAGCGAGGACTACGAGGACTATGACGCCGTGCTCGTGCGCTCGGCCAAGCTGCATGACACCAAGTTCCCCGCAGACCTCAAGTGCATCGCGCGCGCGGGCGCGGGCGTGAACAATATCCCGCTTGACCGCTGCTCGGAGGAGGGCATCGTGGTCTTCAATACCCCGGGAGCCAACGCAAATGCGGTCAAAGAGCTGGTCATCTGCGGCCTGCTGATGGCATCCCGCGATATCGTGGGCGGCATCGAGTGGACCAAGTCGCTCTCCGGCACTCCGGACATTGGACCGGCGGCGGAGAAGGGCAAGTCCAAGTTTGCCGGCCCGGAGATCATGGGCAAGCGCCTGGGTGTCATTGGCCTGGGTGCGATCGGCGTGCGCGTTGCCAACGCGGCCGTGGCGCTGGACATGGAGGTGTGGGGCTATGACCCCTATCTGTCGGTTGACGGCGCGCTGCAGCTGTCCCGCTCGGTCAAGCACATCACCGATGTGAATGAGATTTTTGCAAACTGCGACTATATCACCGTGCATGTCCCGCTGACCCCGGACACCAAGCATATCATTGATGCCAAGGCCATCGGCATGATGAAGGACGGCGTGCGCATCCTCAACATCGCGCGCGGTGAGCTGGTCGACGAGGCGGCCATGGTGCAGGCGCTCGAGAGCGGCAAGGTGGCCCGCTATGTCTCGGATTTTGCCTCCGAGGAGATGCTGGCTCAGAAGAATGCGATCATCATGCCGCACCTGGGTGCATCCACCCCGGAAAGCGAGGATAACTGCGCAAAGATGGCGGCGTTTGAGGTGCGTGAATTCCTGGAGAAGGGCACCATCCGCAATTCGGTGAACTTCCCGAACCTCAAGGTCCCCTATGAGGGCGGCCACCGCATGTGCCTGATCCACAAGAACGTGCCGAATATGATCGCACAGATCACCTCGACGCTCTCGTCCCAGGACATGAATATCGAGAACATGGGCAACCGCTCGCGCGGCGACTATGCGTACACGATTGTGGATGTCGACAAAGTACCGACCGACGCCGTTTTGAACGCTCTGCGCGCGGTTGAAGGCATGATTCGCGTGCGCGCGATCGAGATGTAACAGGATCTGTGCCAGCACAATCACCGAAAAAAGATGCAAAAGCGCGTCCCAGAAGTAAGATTCTGGGCGCGCTTTTGTGCATTTTAGAAGAAAATTCATAGAAATTTTTGGGTATCAAAATCAAGAGGTGTGTCAAAATTTACAAAAAACTACCTTGCAAATGGCCGAGTTTATTGTATAATTTAGATAAGGGTTTTTGTGCCCACAGGATTTCGAAAGAAATATATGAGGTGATTTCAATATGAATTATATGGCTGAGTATGAGCGCTGGCTGGCATCGCCCGCGCTGACCGATAAGGAACGCGCAGAGCTGGAAGCGATCCGCGGGGATGAGGACGCGATCAAGGATCGTTTCTTTGCCCCCCTGTCTTTTGGCACCGCCGGCCTGCGCGGGGTGCTGGGCGTCGGCCTGTATCGCATGAACCGCTTTACTGTCGGCGCGGCAACGCAGGGCCTGGCAAACCTCATCGTGCAGAATGGGCCGCAGGCCTGTGAGCGCGGTGTTGCAATCGCCTATGATTCCCGTCACTTCTCGCCCGAGTTTGCCCAACTGGCGGCCTGCATCCTGGCGGCAAACGGCATCAAGGTGAAGCTCTACGACGAACTGCGCCCCACGCCCGAGCTGTCCTTTGCAATCCGTTACTACGGCGCCATCGCGGGCATCAATATCACAGCGTCCCACAATCCCAAGGAATACAACGGCTATAAGGTATACTGGGAGGACGGCGCACAGCTGCCGCCCAAGGAGGCCGATGTGGTCGCGGCCGAGATGGATGCGCTGGACTTCTTCACCGACATCAAGATGATGGACTTTGAGAACGCCAAGAAGGCTGGCCTTGTCAAGATGATGGACTGGCAGACCGACGAGGCATACCTCAAGGAAGTCATCAAGGTTGCCATCAATCCGGACTGCGTCAAGCAGGTTGCAGACGACTTCAAGCTGGTCTATACGCCCTTCCACGGTGCAGGCTACCGGCTGGTCCCCGAGATCCTGCGCCGCCTGGGATACAAGCATATCATCTGTGAACCCCAGCAGATGAAGATTGACGGCGATTTCCCGACCGTCAAGAACCCCAATCCGGAGTACAAGGAAGGCTTTACGCTTGCCATTGAGCTGGCCAAGCAGAACGATGTTGACCTGATCATCGGCACCGACCCGGATGCGGACCGCACCGGCATCGTGCTCAAGGACAAGAACGGCGACTATGTCACCCTGTCGGGCAACCAGGTCGGCGTCCTGCTCATCGACTATATTATCACAGCCCGCAAGCTGACCGGCACCATGCCCGAGCATCCGGCGGTGCTCAAGTCCCTTGTCACCACCGAGATGGCACGTGCAGCGGCTGAAGCCAACGGCGTGGCATGCTTTGATACCTTCACAGGCTTTAAGTTCCTCGCGGAGAAGATCAAGCAGTTTGAGCAGACCGGTTCGCATCAGTATCTGTTTGCCTTTGAGGAGTCCTACGGCTACCTGGCGGGCGACTATGCGCGCGACAAGGATGCGGTCACGGCGTCGATGCTGATCGCTGAGATGGCGGCTTACTACCGCACCAAGGGCATGACGCTGTATGACGCCATGCAGACCATGTATGAAAAATATGGCTATTATACCGAGCAGACCATCTCCATCACCATGCCCGGCGTGGCAGGCCTGGAGCGCATGAAGGAACTGATGGCCGAACTGCGTGAAAAGCCGCTGACCGCGGTCGCGGGCTATCAGGTGGAATACATCCGCGATTACCAGCC
>CALXHP010000062.1 GCA_944388135.1 uncultured Gemmiger sp.
ATGCTGTCCTATCCAGTCGCTGTCCTGCTCATGGGCAAGACTTCGGCCCTGTTCGCCTTCGTGCCCTCGTTTATGATCACCACGGTGGCCGGCTCGATTGTTGCCGTCCTCGTCCTGTGCGCACTGGAGCGCCCCCATATCCTGCGCACCCTGCGCGCCGGCCTGCACTAAAAAGGAGCTTTGCATGAAATTCCAGAGAGAAATGCTGACACTGTATGCGGTGACCGACCGCACTTGGCTGAACGGCCGCACGCTGGCCGAGGTGGTCGAACAGGCCATCCGGGGCGGTGCGACCATGGTGCAGCTGCGCGAAAAGGACAAGACGCCCGATGAGATCCTAGCGTCTGCCCGCGAGATCCTGCCGGTTTGCCACAAGTACGGCGTGCCGTTCATCATGAACGACTCTATCGAGCTGGCCCGCGCGGCGGGCGCGGACGGCGTGCACCTTGGGCAGAGCGATGTGCCGGGGGACAATGTCCGCGCGCTTGCGGGCGACCTGATCCTGGGACTGTCGGCCAACACGGTCGAATCAGCGCAGCGCGCCCAGGCGCTCGGCGCCGACTATCTGGGCGTGGGGGCGGTTTTCGGCACCACAACCAAGCACGACGCCCGCCATCTCTCGCCCGAAAAGCTGCGCGAGATCACCGGGGCGGTCCAGATCCCGGTCGTGGCCATCGGCGGCATCGGCGCTGGCAACATTTTGGAGCTTGCAGGCTGCGGTGTGCAGGGCGCAGCGGTGGTTTCGGCCATCTTTGCCCAGACAGACCCCGAACAGGCCGCGCGCGACCTGCGCGCCAAGGCCGAACAGATCAGATAAGGAGGACGACCCCTGATGAAAACGACCGAGCGGCTGCTCGCAGCCACCACCGCGCTTTGGCAGAGCTACTATGACCATCCCTTTGTCCTGGGCATCCAGAACGGCGACCTGGACCGGGAAAAGTTCCGTTTTTACACCATTCAGGACTATCTATATTTGCTGGACTATGCCAAGGTCTTTGCCATTGGCTTGACCAAGACTGACGACCCCGACGTCATGCATGTCTTTTCGCAGTACATCTCGCAGATCATGGACTGTGAGATGAATGTACATGAGGGCTATATGGGCGAGTTCGGTATTACAAAGGAGGAGCTGCGCCGCACCCCGCCCGCTCTGGCGAACCGGTCCTATACGGCCTACATGTTGGCCGCCGCCCATGCGGGCGGGCCAGCCGAGGCCCTGACCGCCATCCTGGCCTGTGCGGTCAGCTATGAGCACATTGCGCGCGAGATGCTGCGCCGCAGGCCGGACGCCGACAAGGACGCCTTTTATGGCCCGTGGGTCGAGAGCTATGCCTCCGACCACTATGCCCAGGAGAACGTCGTCCTGTGCGACATGGTAGACCGCCTGACCGCAGGTTACTCCGAAGCGCAGATACAAAAACTCATCGAGATCTTCTACACCTGCGCACGCTATGAAAAGGGATTCTGGGATATGTCCTGGAAGATGGAAGCGTGACATGCTGGAATTTCGCCATGTGACCTTCCAGTATGAGGTCGAAGACTTTAACATCATTGACGATCTATCCTTCCACATCGCACCGGGGGAGTTCGTCTCAATCATCGGCGCATCGGGCTGCGGCAAGTCCACGATCTTCCGCCTGACAAACCAGCTCCTGCCACTCAAATCAGGCGAGATCCTGGTCGGCGGTAAGGATATCCACAGCCAAAAGCGATACTGCGGCTACATGCCGCAGAAGGACCTGCTTTTCCCCTGGCGCACGGTGGGCGAAAACCTGCGCCTGCCGTTGGAAATCCGCGGCGGGATGAGCAAAGCGGAGATGGAGGAGCGGGTGGACGCCGCGCTCAGACAGGTGGGCCTTGCGGACGCCAAGGGCAAGTCTCCCGCTGAGCTTTCAGGCGGCATGCGGCAGCGCGCGGCTTTCGCGCGCACGGTGCTGACCGACTCTGAGCTGCTGCTGCTCGATGAGCCGTTCTCAGCACTCGATTTCCTGACCCGCATCTCCATGCAGGAGTGGCTTTTGGGCCAGTGGGAGGCCGACCGCAAGACCATCCTCTTTATCACGCATGATGTGGAGGAGGCTATTTTCCTGTCCGGCCGGGTGCTTGTGGTAGAGGAGACGCCCATCCGCCGCCTGACCTCAATCCAGGTGCCCGCGGGATATCCGCGCACGCGCGCCTGCCTGAGCCAGCCGGACATGATTGCGCTGCGCGAGATGCTCATTGATCTGCTCAGAAAGCGAGGGACAGCATGAAAAAGACCTGTAAAACCCAGCTGCCCGCGCTCATCCTAGTGTTTGCCCTGCTCATTCTGTGGCAGATGGGGGCGATGCACATGGATGCGGCCTATATCCTGCCCTCGCCGACGCAGATCCTGCAAAAGTTATGGGAGCTGCGCGTGCCGCTCTTTACCGCGCACCTGCCCGCGACCATGCAGGTCACGGCCATCGGCCTCGGCATCTCGATCGTGTTTGGCCTGGGGCTGGCCATCCTCATGGACGCAAGCCCTGCCGTGTCCCGCGCGGTCTATCCCATTGTCATCACGTCCCAGACCATTCCGACAACCGCGCTTGCGCCGCTGTTTGTCCTGTGGTTTGGCTACAGCATCTGGAGCAAGGTGCTGGTGACCGTGCTCATCACCTTTTTCCCCATCACCATTACGGTGTACGATGGCCTGCGCGCCGTGCGCATTGAGATGATCGAACTGCTCCAGACCTACGGCGCAAGCCGGACACAGATTTTCCTCAAGCTCAAGCTGCCGTCGGTGCTGCCGTACTTTTTTTCGGCGCTCAAGATGGCAGTCCCCATGTCCATCGTGGGCGCGGCCATCGGCGAATGGCTGGGCGCCCAGGCCGGCCTCGGCTATTTCAGCCGCCGTATGATTACCCAGCTCGACGGCGCGGGCGTATTTGCACCGATTGTCTTGCTGTCGGCCGTCGCCATCCTGCTCGTCGCAATTTTAGGGTTCATCGAGAAAAAGGTGATCCGCTGGCGCGGCGAGCAGTGATCCCCGATATTTTTGAACAGGAAAGGAAACACTTATGAATTTCAGACGAATCCTCGCGGCCGGGCTTGCAGCCGGCTTGCTGGCCCTGACGGGCTGCGGCGCACAGGAACAGGACAGCGCCACGGACGCCAACGCAGCAGATGACGGCGCACTGACGACGGTGAATGTCGTGCTGGACTGGTATCCGAACGCCATCCACGCTTTCCTCTATAACGCCATCGAAAATGGATACTTTGCCGACGAGGGGCTGGATGTGCAGCTGCAGTTCCCGTCCAACGAGAACGATGCGCTGTCGCTTGTGGCGGCGGGGCAGTCGCAGATCGGGATCTACTACCCGATGTACGTCATTGAGGCGCGCGCCAACCAGGATGTTCCGGTCAAGTCGATCGGCGCGGTCTGCCAGGAGCAGCTCAGCGTCGTGGTGTCGCTTGCCGACCAGAACATCACGAGCCCGGCTGACTTTGCTGGCAAGAACATCGGCTACGGCGGCGCGCCCCTGACCGAGGCCCTGGCCAAGACCATGATGGAGTATGTGGGCGTCGATCCGGACAGCGTCACCATGACCAATGTCGGCATGGACCTTATGAGCTCCATGACCACCGGCCGGGTCAACGCGACGCTGGGCTGCATGCTCAACCACGAGGTCCCGCAGCTCGAGGAGGAGGGCTTTGCGGTCAACTACTTCCACATGTCGGATTACGGCGTGCCGGCCGACTATGAGCTGGTCTTCGTGTCGAACGACGAGACCATTGAGAGCGATCCGGAGATGCTGCAGGGCTTCCTGCGCGCCTGCGAGAAGGGCTTTGCGGACATGAAAAATGATCCGGAGGGCTCGCTGGACCTGCTCCTGAGCCGCCAGAACGCGGAGAACTTCCCGCTGACGCGGTCGGTCGAGGAACAGTCCATGCAGGTGTTGCTGCCCGCGATGGAGCACGACGACGCGCCCTTCCTCAGCCAGGCGGCCGAGGTCTGGCAGAATGACATCGATTGGATGGCGGAAAACGGCATGATTGAGGCCGGTTCGGTCACGGTGGACGACGTGATGGTCGATCTGGACGCCTGAGCCTGCCGGACAGCGATTGGGTCCCGTATGGGGTCCGGGCCACTGGCCCGGACCCCATTTTTCGTGCATGGGTGGGTTTCTGGTTGCGCTTTGCCGGCAGTATAGTATAATAAAGGCAGGAAGCGCTTGCACGCAAGATAAAGGAGGATGCGATCTATATGAGAGGAAAGACCTTGTTGACTGCGGCGGCCTGCGCCGCATTGATGACCGTCAATGCGATGGCAGCCGGGATCCCGGCCGCCCGCAGCAGTATGCCCGTGCTTGTGGATGGGCAGGATGTGGCGTTTGACGCCTATCAGATTGCGGACTATAACTATTTTAAGCTGAGGGATATCGCCGCCGCATTGGCGCAGACCGACAGCCGGTTTGCCGTCTCCTACGATGCGGCCACACGCACCATCGCGCTGACAACAGGAGCCGATTATGTGCTGGTGGGCGGCGAGCTGACAGCCGGGCTGGTGCCCGAGGCAGCCGAGGCCGACCGCTCGCCGGTGCAGGTCACGGTGGACGGGCAGCCGGTGCAGCTGGAAGCCTATGAGATCGGTGGATATCACTATTTTAAACTGCGCGACCTGGGAACGGCGCTGCATTTCCAGGTAGGGTTTGACGAGGCGAGCCGCAGCGTGCAGATCGATTCGGAGACGGCGTCCGACGCGCCCGAGCAGCCGGCTGCGGCAAGCGATGCCGAGGCTGTCTGGACGCTGGTCAATGCCGCACGCGAGGCCGCGGGCCTGGACCCGCTGGCGCTGGACGACGCGCTGTGCGAGGCGGCCCAGGTACGTGCCGAGGAGCTTGCGCAGGTCTTTGATCACACCCGGCCGAACGGCGAGAGCTGCTTTACCGTGCTGGATGAGGTGGACGTAGGCGGCTACCATACAGCCGGGGAGAACATTGCCATGGGCTATGGGGATGCCGATTCGGTCATGGATGGCTGGATGAACTCGCCCGGCCACCGCGCGAACATCTTGAATGAAGATTTTTCGCGCATCGGTGTGGCGCACGCCGGCCAGGGCTGGGTGCAGCTTTTCCTGGGCTGACCGGCCGCTGACAAAAAATTTTTGGGGCCAGGCGGGAACCTTTTGCGGGCGGGGCCGTCTAATGAGACAGAAA
>CALXHP010000063.1 GCA_944388135.1 uncultured Gemmiger sp.
GGCGGTGGGGTCGCCTGCGAGGAAGCGGGTCATCTCGCCCGTGATGACCGTGCCGTCCGCCTGGGTGTAGGAGCCCAGGTTAAAGTAGATGTAGGAGTTGAAGACGTGGTGCAGGCCGACCGGAATGAGCAGTCGGTTGAGGAAGCCGAAGATAAAGACGCCGACCGCGCCGAGCTTTGCAATGCCGATTGCGAACTGGTCGAGCACCATCTGGATGGGCGGCCAGATAAAGCTGAGCACATAGCCAAGCGCCACCGTCGCGATGGGCGCGAGCGTGATTACAAATTTTTCCCCGGTAAAGAAATCGAATATTTTGGGGGTCTTCCATTCCTTGCTGTGGTTAAAGATCCAGGCCGTGAAGCAGCCGACCACGATACCCGCAAAGATGCCCATGTTGATGCTCTCGTCCAGGGCCGCCAGCGTGGACTTGAGCACCAGGATGGACAGCAAGCTTGCGACCATGGGCGATACCTTGTCCTTGGCCTTGGCAAAGGCAACGACCGCGCCCAGTGCAAACAGGATATCCATGTTGCCGAATACGATATCGCCTGCCGCCTTGAGCAGCGGGATGTTGAGCATGTCCTCGGAGGCGATGCGGGACAGGATGCCGGCGACCGGCATTGCGGTGACCGGGACGAGCATCGACCGGCCGAGCTGCGCCAGCTTTTTCTTAAAATTATTGAATATCGCTTTCATTTCCGTACCTCCAACGTGTGATAATTTGCCAGGGAAACGTCTTCCAGCTGTTCGACAAACGCTTTGGTGGCCGGGCTGGTCAGCAGGTCCACTTCGCACATGCGATGCAGGTTGAAGGACGAGTGCAGCATGACGGCCGTATCCAGATAAGCCGGATGGCACATGACCTCAACGCAGTCGAACCGCTCAAATGCATCCTGCACGATGCGGTGCATATTTTCCTCGACGGCCGGCGCGTATTCGGCCAGCGGCGTGTGGAAATGCACGCCCGAGCCCTCGATGAAATCCACCAGGTAGTTTGGGCAGGGCACACCCTGCACCTGGTCGTCGGCGCAGTCCCGGCGGGAGTTGCGCACCGGCAGGCGATATTCACGCGCCAGCCGGACAAATACCGCCTCCAGGCCCCGGAAGGTATGCACATGGTGGTGGGAATCCAGATGGGTCGGCTGGATGCCGGCGGCGATCACCTTGTCGATCTGCGCCTTCCATTCCCGATAGACCTCCCCGCTGTCCAGGGGCTGTGCCTCGCTGTGGTAGAAGGCCAGCGGGTGGAAGTCCCCGTTCGGCTCGGTGAGCGTCCTGTGGCCGGGCAGCAGCGGCCGGCCGCAGGTCAATGTCAGGTGCACGCCCACGCCCAAGGACGGGTGCGCCTTGGCCAGCGCGACGGCGTGGTCAAACCCAGGCATCCCGGCCATCAGGGTCGTGGAGGTCAGTACACCACGCAGATGGCTTTCCAGGATACCATAGTTGACCCCGTAGGAATACCCAAAGTCATCTGCATTGAAGATCAGATGTTTCATATTCTCTCCCCTTCTGTTTTGAAGTGCCCTTAGTATAAACACCCCCATTTGCCATGTAAATAGCGCGCATGGCTTTGGTAACAATTTACAAAAAGATGTTTTTTGTGTCTGTACAGATTGGATGAATCCGGGAGCGCAGATTTGTGAGAAGAGAACAAAAACCGGCAGCGCCGCGGGCGCCGCCGGCCTGCCGGCCGAAGGGACCCGGTTGGGGCGCGGCTGTTAGTCCCCCAATTCCAATTTGGAATACCCATCGGGCGCAGCCGCCGTCCCGCCGCGTGCGGCCGGCCCTGCCCCGCCGGTTTTGCCGGCCATACGCCGCCCTTTCAACCCGGATACGCGGCGGCCTGCAATCTGCTATTCCAAATCCGCCTGGCCGGCGGGCGCGCCTGGACTCGACAAGCGCGGACAAGTATGCTATAGTAGTCGCGTTGGAAACAAAATTGCATCGGACAATAAGAGTAAGGGAATCCAGTGCGAATCTGGAACGAACCCGTCACTGTAAGAGCGAGCTGCCGCACGAATCGCCATTGGCCGGAAGGCCGAGAAGGGGTGCCGGCGCGATGACCTCAAGTCAGGAAACCTGCTTACTGTCCCAGCGGACCATGCTGCTGCGGGGATCGGCACATGCGCCAGCGAACGCCGCCTGTGGGGGCGTCCGCCGATGCGTGCACCCATTGGCAGCCTGACGCAGGCTGCTTTTTTGTTTTTTCATGTCAACGCAAGCCAGATCTGCGGTATTATGAAAAAAGGAGGACGTATCTGCCATGCGTCACACAAAATCCGAGCGGCTGTTCCTATCGGCCGCCATCGTCCTGGCCCTCTGCCTGTGCGTGCCCGCTTCCGCGGGGGCCATGCATATTATGGAGGGCTATCTGCCGGTCGGGCACTGCATCCTGTGGGGTGCGGTCTGTCTGCCGTTTTTGGCCTGGGGCCTGGTCTCCATCAAGCGCATCGCCGCCGAGCATCGCAAGGCCATCCTGCTGCTTGCCATGATGGGCGCCTATGCCTTCGTGCTGTCCGCGCTCAAGATCCCGAGCGTTAGCGGCTCATCCAGCCATCCGACCGGCACCGGCCTGGGCGCTGTGCTGTTCGGCGCGCCGGTCATGGCCGTGCTCGGCATCATCGTGCTGCTGTTCCAGGCGCTGCTGCTCGCGCACGGCGGCCTGACCACGCTGGGCGCAAACACGTTCTCCATGGCCATTGCCGGCCCCTTTGTCAGCTGGGGCGTGTACA
>CALXHP010000064.1 GCA_944388135.1 uncultured Gemmiger sp.
GCGGGTGTGTTGGAGGATGCGCACATAGCGCCCAGCCAAGTGACGGCAGCGATGTTCGGCCTGCCAGTCTACGGCGAAGTGCCGGGGACCGAGGAAGAGATTCCACAGATCCTATGCGCGCTCCTGCCCGGCTGCCCGCAGGTACGCATCGAGAATGACGCCGTCGCCGGCTGGGGCGGCTCGCTCGGCGGGCAGCCGGGCATCCACGTCGTTGCGGGCACGGGCTCGATCGCCTACGGCCAGGATGAGGCCGGGCAGGCCTGCCGGGTCGGCGGCTGGTCGCTGCTCTTTTCGGACGAGGGCTCCTGCAGTTGGGTCGGCCGTCAGGTCATCACGGCCTTTGTCAAGCAGGCCGACGGCCGGCTGCCCCGCACAGCGCTGTACAGCCTTGTGCGCAAGGCAGCCGGCCTGCGGGACAACGACCTATACTTTTCCCAGGTCCTGCAGATCGATCTGCGGCAGGACGCCTCCAAGCTGGCCTCCCTCCAGCGCATCGCGCTGGAGGCCGCGCGCCAGGGCGACCACACCATGCAGGCGGCCTACCGCGCGGCGGCAGGCGAGCTCGTGCAGATGGTCCGGGCGGTCAAATCCCAGCTGCACTTGGCGGGCACGCCCCGCGTCTCCTATGCGGGCGGTCTGTTCCACGCGGGCGCACTTGTGCTGGCGCCGTTTTCCGTGGGTGTGCATGCCCTGGGCTGCCGTCTGGTCCAGCCGCGCTTTTCGCCTATTTTGGGCGCCGCGGCGCTGGCCGCGCGGGACATGTTGGATGCGGAAACACTGGAACGTATGCTCACGCGGCTGGACGCCGCCCTGCACGCCCCGGCCTGAGGCCGGGCATTCTCTCCCCGAACAAAATCGGTATCTGAAAAGGCGCGGCCAAATTGGCCGCGCCTTTTCTATATGGGCCGGTCCCGCAGACGGCAGCCGGAGCGCCCCGTCAGGAGCCTTCTTTCTTGGCCCGCTTTTTCTTTTTCCCCGCAGACGGCTCATCGGCCGAGACGATGTATGCCTTGCGGTACTTCTGCGGCGGCATGCCGACGTTCTTGGTGAACTGCAGGTTGAAATAGCTCTGGGTGTCATATCCTACCATCTCGGCGATGCGCGTGATGGGCAGGTCGGTCGTGATGAGCAGGGTCTGCGCCTCGCCGATACGCCGCCGCAGCAGATACTGCACCGGGGAATACCCGGTCATCTGCTTAAAGATATGCGACAGATAGTAGGGGCTGATGTGCAGCGCCTCGCCCATGCTCTGCAAGGTCAGCGGTTCCATATAGTGGCTGTCGATGAACTGCTTGATGCGGCGGCCCATGATGTGCGGTTCCTCGTCAGGCTCTGCCGGCGGCTGATCGCCGTGGATGATGGTGTTGACCTTTTCAAGCAGCGCCACCATCAAATAGTGGCTGAATGCCTCAGCTCCGGGCCGCCCGCTCGACAGGTTCTGAAACATCATCTCGCACAGCGCCTCAATGTCGGAAAAGTGCCCGTTGGTGCGGAACACAGGATGCATGTCCTCCGGGATGAGGGCATTCTTGCGCAGGCCGGGCAGGTCCAGGCCTGCGATGGCGATGCAGTAGCTGCCGACCTCGATATCCGGGCCCGAAACCTCGTCATGCACGACGCCCGAATTATAGATGATGAGGTCGCCCGCGCGGATGTACTGTTTTTTCTCATGGATCAGGTATTCGCTGATCCCGCTGCAAATGAGGATGATCTCCACAAAGTCCTCGTGCGCGTGCATGACGCGCGGGTGGGTGGACGCGTCTGGCCGAATGCGGCTGACATACAGCAGCCGTGGCCCATTCGGGTCCTGCAGCATGGGTTGGAATTCTTTTTTGACAAAGCACTGTACCTTGAGCGCTTTTTCGGTCTGCGCCATGGAATACAAGCCTCCTGTTCTGGCGGTGGTGTGCAGTGCGCCCCGAGGGAGGCGCGCTGCGGCGATTCTTTTTTTTATGATACCACGGATGCCTGCGCCTGTCTTTCAAAATATTGCGTTTTTCGCTGTGCGGGCGGCAAAGCGCAGGATGTTAAAAAAAGCGCCGCCGTGGCCGGGCGCGGCGCGTGCCAGGGCCAGGCGGCCCGCCGCGCCAAAGGCCGGGCGGATGGCCGGGAAAGCCGCGTAAATGCCGGCCAAATCCTGCAATTTTGCAGTTTTTCAGACAAACCAAGAAGTTAGAAGAAAGGCGCGGCCGAACCTGGTAAACTAAAACCATCGAAAGCAAACGGAAACTCCCCCAATTCCTCCAAGATACGAACGAAAGGACGGCAACGACCATGTTAGACAAGAACAAAGTCCATATCGGCATCGCCCCGATCGCCTGGACCGAAGACGATATGCCCGAGATGGGCGCGGAAAACAGCTTCCTCCAGACCATCAGCGAGATCGCCCTGTCAGGCTACACCGGCACCGAGATCGGCTGCCAGTATCCGCGCGACCCTGCCATCTTGAACCAGGAGTTCGGCCGCCGCGGCCTGTCGGCCATCACCGCCTGGATCAGCACCTACTTGAACGAGCAGCCGCTCTGGTGGAACGAGCGCGCCTTTGTCGACCACATGAACTTTTTAAAGTCCATCGGCGCCACCCTCATCAACACCTCCGACCAGTCCTTCTCCATCCAACACCAGTGGAACACGCCGCTGGCAAACAAGCGCGTCCTGAACGACGACGAGTGGGAAATGCTGGCCAAGGGCCTGGACCATCTGGGCAAGATCGCCTATGACAGCGGCATGAAGATCGTCTACCATCATCATATGACCACCACCGTCCAAAAGACCGACGAGATCGACCGCCTGATGGCCATGACCGACCCCAAGTACGTCAGCCTGATCTATGACACCGGCCACCTGACCTTCTCGGGCGAGGACCCGATCGAGATCCTCAAAAAGCACCACGACCGCATCGGCCATGTGCATCTCAAGAACGTGCGCCGCGCCGCCATGGAAAAGTGCTACGCCGAGGGCAAGAGCTTCCTGCGCTCCATCCCCGAGGGCGTGTTCACCGTGCCAGGCGACCCCGAGGGCTGCGTGGACTTTGAGACCGTGTTCCAGCTGTTGGATACATACCACTATGAAGGCTGGCTGGTCGTTGAGGCCGAGCAGGACCCGGCCAAGGCCAATCCGCTCGACTACGCCCGCATGGCGCGCGACTATGTCCGCAAGCACACCGGCCTGTAAGACTGCATCGAAATTTTTTGAGCTATAAAATCAATTAAAAGGAGAGTATTTCCATGAAAAAGCTGAAAATCGGTATCATCGGCGTTGGCCGCCTGGGCTATGAGCACGCCTGCAACATCGCAAACCGCGTCCCCGGCTCCGAGCTCGTCGCAATCTCGGACGCGAACTTTGACCGCGCAAAGCAGGTCGCGGAAGAGCTGGGCGTCACCGCCGTCTACCAGGACCCCAAGGCCCTGTGCGAGGACCCCAACGTCGAGGCGGTCGCCATCATCACGAACACTGCCTCCCATGTGGATATGATCAAGCTGGCCATGGACGCTGGCAAGCATGTATTCTGCGAAAAGCCGCTGGCTGACACCGTAGAGAAGTGCAAGGAGGCCGAGGCTATCATCGCCGCGCATCCCGACCTGATCTTCATGCTGGGCTTCATGCGCCGCTATGACCACTCCTACCAGATCGCCAAGAAGAAGATGGACCGCGGCGACATCGGCGACATCATCCTGGTCCGCTGCTACTCGCAGGACCCGATCTCCATCATCGAGGGCACGCTGGAATACGCCCCGCGCTCCGGCGGCCAGTTTATCGATATGTCCATCCATGACTTTGACCTCATCCGCTGGCTGACCGGCTCCGAGCCGCGCAAGCTGTGGGCGATCGGCGGCTGCTATGAGTTCAAGCAGTACAAGGATTGGGATGACGGCGACAACGTTGCCGGCCTGATGCAGATGGAGAACGACGCCATGGCCTTCTTCTTTGCCGGCCGCGCGGCGGCGCACGGCTCACACGTCGAGACCGAGATCATCGGCACGCGCGGTACCCTGCGCATCTCGTCTGTCCCGACCGATTCGCTTGTTGAAGTCATGAGCGAGCACGGCGTCTGCCGCGAGTGCTATCAGGACTTTATCTCCCGCTGGCACGATGCGTACATCAAGGAGATGGAAGTCTTCTGCGACTGCGTCGAAAACCACAAGCCCGCAACCCCGAACGTCTACGACGGCACCAAGTCCACGGCCATCGCCTTCCGCTGCAAGGAGTCCTTCCTGTCGAACCAGCTGCTGGACATGAACTATTGATTTTCCCTTTGTCTCCTTACCCTTTGGATTGTATCATCCTTACCGCGATTCCAATTCCCTTGATTTGATATCCTTCATGATATTTTCTCATATTCATATCTCCTGAACACTTCGTGACGAACGCCCCGGCCGGCCCCTGCCCGCTGGGGCGTTCGCCATTCCACTTTGCAAAATATGGTCAAAAAATGCACAATTTATGGTTTATTTTATTGTATCTTTTGGATAGATTAGATATTGCGCTTTGCGGCAAAGCAGTATAAGATAGATACAACCAAAAAAGGTTTTGGAGGGTTTTTCAATATGGGTATGTTTTATGATCTGGTCCGCCAGCTCAAGGCGGCCGACGGCAAGCAGTACGTCGAGCGCAAGCTCGGCGTCAAGGACGACGTCCATCGCTGAGCCGTCCCACAAAGACAGAGCGGGGCGCAGCCAAAAGGCTGCGCCCCGCTCTCTTTCTCTTCACTTGGCCTGCAAGAGCTCTTTGAGCTTTTCGACGGTCACGCCGGTGATGAGCCGGCCATCCACGCGGACATTGGGCGAGGTGCGGCAGGCCCGCTGGCAGCCCGCCGTCTGATACAGCCACTTGCCGTCCAGGAAGGTTTTGCCCGGCCGGGCGCCCAGTTCCGCTTCCAGATAGCGCCGGATCTCTGCGCCCCGGCGGGTACAGTTCTGGCCTTGGCACACTGTGAGGGTGTGCGCCGCGCCTGACAGCTTAAGGTCGGAGATGCGCTTGGCAACGGCCTGCAAATAGCTGGGCTTGACGCCGAGCACTTGGCCGATCTCGGCCTGGGCTGCCCCGTCCAGCACGCCGCCGCAGGCGGCCTGCGCCTCGCGCAGGCAGGACAGCAGGGCCGCCTGGTCGCCCGGCGCACCCTGGCCCTTATAAAACTGTGCGATTTCCTGTAAGATCTTGTCCATCGTATAGCCTCCAAAGCTGTGTCTCCAGGGCGACGCCCCATTTGGGGTCGGTCCCCATCCGCGCGGTCTCTCGGATACAGGCGCAGACAAAGTCTGCGGCGCGCTGGGCCGCTTCCGCCATGTCCGCGCCCTGCATCAGCCCGCCCAGCAGCACTGCGGCGAACAGGTCGCCCGTGCCCGGATAGTATGCCCCGATGCGTGGGTTTTGTACGGCCTGGACGGTATCGCCCTGGCCGCACAGCGTATAAATGGTCTGGCCATCCCCCAAACCGGTGAGCACCGTGCACGTCTCGTAGCGCGCGCACAGCGCGCGCACCCAGCCGGCGGCCTCGTCCGCGCCGCGCGGCGCGCTGTCCGCCGGCCGGGCCAAAAGCACGGCGGCCTCGGTGACATTGGGGGTGATATAGTCGGCGGCACGGCACAGCCGCCGCAGGCTCTCGATGAGGGCGGGCGTGCAGATCTTATACAGCCTGCCGCCGTCGCCCATGACTGGGTCGACCAACAGCACGCCGCCCGGCTTTTTGCACGCCGCTGCGCGCAGGACGCAATCCGCCTGCCCAGGCGTGCTCAGATAGCCGCTCAGCACTGCGTCAAACTGCAGGCCGAGCGACTCATACTGCGCGAGCGCGCGGCCCATCCACGCGGTCAGATCCTCCACGGCAAAGCCGGCGATGCCCGCGTGGGACGAGTAGACCGCGGTCGGCAGCGGCACACACTGATGCCCCATGGCCGACAGCGCACACATCGCCTGGGTCAGGCCGGCGCGGCCGACCGCCGACAGATCATGCAGCGCAAGCGCCATTTTTGGTTCCATTTTATCCCCTCTTTCCCGGGTATTCGCTTTCTTACCAGCATACGATTTTTTAGAAGCCCCGTCAAGCCCCTTGCGAAATCCCAGCTAAAATGTTAGGATGAAAGAGAGGTTTGGGCCGGGCCCGCAGGGTCCCCCCTGCGTCCGGCCGCACAGCATCACAAAAGGATATGGAGGCATTATGAAACGAATTTCCCGACTGCTCGCACTCATCCTCGTGTGCGCGCTCACCCTGACCGTCCCCGCGTTCGCGGCCGGCACGCCTGCGGCGTCCGACGAGATGCGCGGCGTGTGGGTGTCCACGGTCTATAATCTGGACTATCCCTCCCAGGCGACCACCGACCCGGCGGCGCTGCGCGCCGAGGCCGACGCGATCCTGGACAACTGTGTCCAGTGGGGCCTGAACGCGGTCTTTTTGCAGGTCCGCCCCTCGGCGGATTCTCTGTACCCATCCGAGGTCTTCCCCTGGAGCAAGTACCTGACCGGCACGGCCGGCACCGCGCCGGCAGAC
>CALXHP010000065.1 GCA_944388135.1 uncultured Gemmiger sp.
CAATAAAAAATGCCCCGGAAGGGGCATTTTTTATTGTATCAAAGGCCTTCGCCTCCAACATTTTGCTCCGGGCCGCCGTCGGGGCCGGCGGGCGTCAGGTGTACGATGGCAAGCTTGGTCTGGTGATCGCGGATATCGATGGCCTTGATGTGCATGGGGCCGATATCGAGCTCAACTTGGGTGCCGTCCCCGGGCACCGTGCCCAGCGCGCCGAAGATCAGGCCGTTGAAGGTATCGTAGTCCTCGCTCTCGATGGGGATGCCCAGGGCCTCGGAGACCTCGTCCAGCGGTGCGCTGCCGCGGATGCGCCAGGTATTGTCGCCAAGGGCCTCGATTTCCAGATGGGTGGGGTCGTCTCCCAGATCGCCCACGAGCTGCTCGATCAGGTCGCTGCGGGTGACGATGCCGGACATGCCGCTGTACTCGTCAAGCACGATGGCGAACTGGTGATGGCCGTCGCGCATGTTGCGGAACAGGACGTCAGCCTTGACGCTGTCGGGCACAAAGTAGGCCGGCTGGACCGCGTGCTGCATGACCGATTCCCGGCTGCGGTCGGTTAGGCGGAAATAGATGCTCGCGCTCAGCACGCCGCGGATGTCGTCCACGGTCTCGCCGCAGATCGGGAAGTGGACGTGATTGTTTTGGCGGATGGTTGCGTCCCAGGTATCCATGTCGTCTTCCATCCACAGAAAGATCACGTCCGTGCGGTGGGTCGAGATCTCGCCCGCGGTCAGGTCATCAAACTCAAAGACGTTCTGGATAAACTCCTTCTCCTCATGGTCGATGACGCCCTTTTCGCTGCCTGCGTCGACCATGATGCGGATGGACTCCTCGCTGACCTCGTCGTCTTCGGCGTCCGGGTCGATGCCGAGAAGGCGCAGGATGGCGTTGGTGGACAGGGTCAGGAACCAGACGAGCGGCGCGAACAGCCGCGCGATGCCGCTGACCAGGCCGGACATGCCGAGCGCCAGCGCCTCGGCGTTGTGCATGGCCAGGCGCTTGGGCACCAGCTCGCCAAAGATCAGCGTGATGTAAGAGAGGATCACGGTGATGACGATGACGGCGATTGCGTCCAGGGTGGAGGCTGGGATAGGGACGCCCAGGCCGACCAGCCAGTTTACAAGCGGGTCGGAAAAGTTTTCGGCCGCAAATGCGCTGCCCAGGAAACCAGACAGCGTGATCGCGACCTGGATGGTGGCGAGAAAGCGCGCGGGCTGGCTGGTCAGCCGCGCCAGGCGCAGCGCGCGCTTGTCGCCGGCCTCGGCCAGTTTTGCCAGTTTGACATCGCTGAGCGAGAGCACAGCGATTTCGGCGCAGGCGAAGACCGCGTTGAGCGCGATCAAGACGACCTGCAAGAGAATCATAAAGAAAATAGACTGTGTCAAGGGGAAACCTCCTGTCAGATAAACCTATCAAAGTGATCCACAAAAAAACGCACAAAACCACGGCCCTTTTGGGGGAAAGGGTCGGGTTTTATGCGATTTATAGGATCATATGATAAAAGTCTACGGTAATATAGCAGGGGGTCGGACTGTCAGCGTCATCCATGGCGTTGAAAAAATCTCCTTTGCAAAATATTGGGTTTATTATAACCAGAGAAGATGACAAAGTCAAGAGCGCCGCCGGATATTTTACACAGGTTTAACAGGTCTGCCGGCGGGGAAGGCCTGGCAGAAGGCTTCAATTGCATCCTGCCCGGCAGAGACCGCCCCCTGCACAACCGCGGCCTTGCCGCCACCATGCCCGTCCAGCGCGGCGTTCAGCGCGCGGCAGACCGGGCGCACGTCCTGGGTGCGGCTGCAGATGGCGTACTGGTAGGTGCCGTCCGCCGCATGGGAGAATACAGCGGCCCAGCCGGCTTGTTCGGCCAAGATATCGGCAAACTGCCGGATCTCTACCGGGGTCAGTCCCTGGGTAAACGTCCACAGCTTGTCCTGCCCCTGTGGCAGAAGCGCGGCGCGCAGGCGGAAGATCTCGGCGTGCAGCGCGATGATCTCCTCGGCGCAGCGGTCATTGCGCGCGGCCATGCGCGCGACCGCCTGCGCGACCTCGTGGGGCTTAGCGGATAGGGTGTGGGAGATTGCGGTGACGCTCTGCTGCTTCTCGTGGTAGTCCTGCACGGCGTCCCAGCCGATGTACAACGTCAGCCGTACGCCGCCCCGGTGCGGGGTCTGGGTACCGACCTTGATGCAGCCGACCTCGCCGCTGCGCGCGACGTGCAGGCCGCAGCAGGCGCACACGTCCCGGCCGCCGGCCTCGACGATGCGCACCGGGCCGGAGAGCGCCTTCTTGCTGCGGTAGTCCAGCGTGCGCAGGGCGTCGGCGTCCGGATAGGAGACGACGGTGGGCACGTCGGCAAAGACCGCGGCATTGCTCTGCCGCTCGACCTCGGCCAACTGTTCCGGCGAGAGCGGCGGCGTCAGGTCGATGGTCACCCAGCCGCGACTCATGTGGAAGCCCACATTGCGGCAGCCGTACAGCGCATGGGCAATGCCCGAAAAGATGTGCTCGCCCGTGTGGCACTGCATGTGGCGAAAGCGGCGTACCCAGTCGATCTCGCCGTGCACGGCCTGGCCCGGCGCCAGCGCGCCCTGGCACAGGTGCACGACCTGGCCGTCCTGCTCCTGGGTATCGGCAACGCGCACGCCGGAGAGCGTGCCGGTGTCGCCCGGTTGGCCGCCGCCCTCGGGATAGAAGGCAGTGTCCGACAGGACGACGGCAAACAGGCCGTCCGGCCGTGGCGTGCATGCGGTCACGGTGGCGTCGAATGCGCGCAGATAGGGGTCCTGGTAATAGAGGGTGTCGAACATAAGGATTCGCCTCACACAAAAGGATAGCTCCAGTATAACACAAAAGCAGGGCGCAGGCCAGCGATTGCCACCGGACGGGGAATGTGTTCGGATAAAGGTGGGAAACGCATTGCGGCATCGCAGAGGAGGAAGCCGAATAGGACAGAA
>CALXHP010000066.1 GCA_944388135.1 uncultured Gemmiger sp.
GATGCAGGTCCCGCTGTAGGCGCGCCCGCCCCGATGGCACTCGACAACCCGGCGTCCGCCCTCGACCTCGACGCGCGGCGCGCCCTGGACCGCCCGGCCGAGCGCGGCATAAAAGGCCCGCAGCCCCATCGGCCATCGCCTCCTTTCTCCCCCTAATCTATGCTGCCGGGGCATGAAACTAGACCGCCCGGCATACGATGGACAAAACCCAAATTTTTCCGAACGCCGTCAAGGGGGCCTGTCCTATGCGCCGTTTTTCCGCCCATCTCGCCGCGCTGACCGCGGCCGCGCTCTTTGTCCTCGTCGTGCCCTATTCGTCCGCAGCCGCCCGCGGTGCGGGCGAGGGGCTGCAAGTCGCGCTGTCCACAGCGCTCCCTTCCCTCTTCCCCTTTTTCGTTATCGGCGGGCTTTTCCTGCGCTCGGGCGCTGCGGCCGCGCTCGGGCGTGTGTGCGCGCCGCTCATCCGGCGGGCCTATGGCCTGCCGGGCATTGCCGCCGGCCCTCTCGTCCTAGGACTGACCGGCGGCTACCCGCTCGGCGCGCAGGCCACACGCGACCTGTTCGACAGCGGGGCCCTGTCACAAAGCGAGGCTGAGCGGCTGCTGGGATTCTGCAATAACACCGGCCCGGCTTTCCTTGTCGGGGTGTGCGGCGCCGGCCTGTGCGGCTCGGTGCGCACGGGCATCCTGCTGTATCTCATCCACATTGCCGCCGCACTTCTGACCGGGCTTGCCATCGCCGGGCGCGGGGCCGCGCCCCCCAAAGCAGGCCCGCGCCCACAGCCCCGCGTGCTACCCTTATCCCAGTGCCTGACCCAGGCGACCGAGCAGGCCGGACGCTCCTGCCTCAAGATCACCGCCTTCATTATGCTCTTCTCCATGCTGCGCCGCGTACTGGAAGCTGCCGGCTTTTTCTCGTTTGCGCAGGTGGCCTGCGCGCCGCTTCTGTGGTTTCTGGGCGCGCCGGCCGAGGCGGCCGAGCCGCTCGCTACCGGGCTCCTGGAAATGACGAGCGGCCTTGTGCTGCTGCCCGAAAGCACCGGGCGCGGCCTGCTGCCCGCGATGAGCCTGCTGGTCGGCTTCGGCGGTCTATCCGTCCTGTGCCAGACCGCCGCCGCGGTGAACGGCCTGTCGCTGCGGCGCCTCTTTTATGGGAAGGTCCTGCATGGCCTGATCGCCGCTGCGCTGACCATGCTCGTCCAGTCCGCCCTGCCTGCCCCCGCCCCGGTCTTTGCCCCGCTGCCTGCCACCCTGCCCGGCCGTCCGGCGGTTGGCGTGCTGTTCTGCGCAATTTCGATCGCGTTCATAACTTTCTCTGGAAAACAGCGGCATAATCGGCTATAATGGGGGTATCTATCAAAATCTGTACTGTCAGGAGGTGCCGCGAACCTTGCGAATCAACCGCTTTCTGTTCCGGCGGGATATCGAGCCGCGCTGCCTATACTGCGCACGCGCCGTGCCGCTGGACGACAGCCACGTCGCCTGCCGCAAGAAGGGCGTCGTCCCCAGGGAACACGCCTGCCGCGCATTCCGCTATGATCCCCTGCGCCGCATCCCGCCCAAGCCGGCGGTCATCCGCGGACGCTTTTCCGACGAAGACTTTACGCTGGAGGAACCCGAAGAATGACTTTTCCCGCTCTCCGGCGGCATATCGCCGCCTTTTTTGTCCTGCTCTTATGTCTTTTGGCCCTATGCCCCGGCGTGGCGCAGGCCGTGTCCATGCCCGATATCCAGGCTACCGCCGTCTATCTCGGCGACCCGGAGACCGGCTTGCCGCTCTACGAAAAGAACGCCGAGGAGAAGCGGTATCCAGCCTCGACTACCAAGATCATGACCGCGCTCATTGTCCTTGAGAACGTGCAGGACCTGACCCAAAAAGTCACCGTGCTGGAGGAGGACTTCAACGGCGTTGGCGCTGATGCGTCCAAGGCCGGTTTTGTCGTAGGCGAGGAGGTCACGGTCATGGACCTATTGTATGGCCTCATGCTGCCGTCGGGCAACGAAGCCGCGAACACACTCGCGCGGTTCGTCTCGGGCTCGGTGGATGCCTTCGTAGAAAAGATGAACGCCCGCGCGACCGACCTCGGCTGCACCGGCACCCACTTCGTAAACCCCAACGGCCTGCACGACGACAACCACTACACAACGGCGCATGACCTGTTCCGCATCACCCAGGAGGCCATGAAGAACGAGACGTTTGCCGATATCGTCAGCACGGCCCAGAAAAACCTGGACCCGACCAACAAGGCCGCCGAGCATCCGAACGGCAAAAACCTGTACATCCTAACCACCAACCAACTCATCCTCTCGCGCAACAGCCCGTATTACTACGCTTACGCCACCGGCGTCAAGACCGGCCACACCAGCCAGGCGGGCTACTGCCTGGTCGCGTCGGCCGAGAAGAAGGGCTCAGAGCTCATCTCGGTCATGCTGGGCTGTGAGCGCCCGGCAGGCGCCGCGCAGCCGCTCACCTACAGCGAGACCAAGGAACTGTTCGAGTGGGCCTATGAAAATTACGAATCACGGACGCTGATCGAGCAGGGCACCGAGATCCAGGAGGTTCCCATCCGGCTTTCGACCGAGGCGGACAAGCTCATGCTGGTTGCCGGCAGCGACCTGACGGCGACCGTGCTCAAGGACCTGACCATTGACGACTTTGAGCGGACGATCTCGGTCCAGGAGGACCTCGTTGCCCCAGTCACGAAGGGGGACAAGCTCGGCACGCTGACGCTGTCCCGCGACGGCGTGATTTATAGATCGGAAG
>CALXHP010000067.1 GCA_944388135.1 uncultured Gemmiger sp.
CTCAAGACCCAGTTCACCAGCATGACCTTTGATGGCCTGACCGGTACCGGTATGACCTGGGATGCCACGGGTGCGATCTCCAAGAACCCCAAGGCTGTTGTAATCAAAGACGGCGCTTACGCTGCAATGTGATGAGCCTGACGCGGTTGTAATCTGAATTTCCGTTGCCAATGGAGCTGCCGGACAATAGGTTCGGCAGCTCTTTTTTGGCATCAAGGATGCGAAAACAGCAATTTGCACAAAGAATCGGGCGAAAATGCCATTGTTTTGCCGGTGAAAGTGTGCTACTATATACTATATTTCTGTTTGTATGCGGCTTTGTAAACAGCAGAAAGAGATAGAGTGAGGTGTTTTACGCAATGCAGTTTTTGTCCTACCTGATCAACGGCATCAGCCTGGGTAGCGTGTATGCGCTGATCGCCCTGGGGTACACGATGGTTTACGGCATTGCCAAAATGTTGAACTTCGCCCACGGCGATGTCATCATGATCGGCAGCTACGTCGTATTCTTTACTTTCGGCACTTCCGGGATGAACCCGATTCTTTCCATTGTACTCTCAATGGTCGTCTGTACGGTGCTTGGTGTTGTCATTGAACGCGTGGCCTATCGTCCTCTGCGCGAGGCTCCGTCTCTGGCAGTGCTGATCACGGCTATCGGTGTCAGCTATCTGCTGCAGCAGGTGGCTCAGCTGACTTGGTCCTCCAATCCGAAGAGCTTTATTTCGGTGATTTCCGGAATCCCCTTCCTGCAGCCGCTCAGCCTGTTTGGCGGGCAGCTTACTATTTCGGCAGAAACGATTGTTACCATTGTGGTCTGTGTGGTGATCATGGTGGCTTTGATTTGGTTCGTGAACAACACTTCGGCTGGTCACGCTATGCTGGCGGTTTCCGAGGACCGCGGTGCCGCCCAGCTTATGGGGGTTAACGTCAACGCTACCATTTCGTTGACCTTTGCCATCGGATCTGCGCTGGCAGCGGTTGCTGGCGCTCTTCTGTGTTCCTCGTATCCTACGCTGCAGCCCACCACAGGCGCCATGCCCGGCATCAAAGCCTTTGTGGCGGCTGTATTTGGCGGTATCGGTTCTATCCCCGGTGCATTCCTGGGCGGCATTCTGTTGGGCATTATTGAGAACCTGAGCAAAGCCTATATTTCTACCCAGCTTTCGGACGCTATCGTCTTCCTGGTCTTGATCGTGGTGCTGATCGTCAAGCCCACCGGCCTGCTGGGCAAGAAAGTCAATGTGAAAGTGTGAGGTGGCAGCGATGAATTTGAAATCAATGAAACGCTCCACGAAGAGCAATTTGATCACCTTCGGCATTGTGATCGCTTTTTACATTGTTGTGCAGGTACTTTCTGCGGCAGATCTTCTGACCAACTCTTTCGCTGGTCAGCTGGTTCCCATCTGCGCCTATGTTATCATGGCCGTCTCCCTGAACCTGACGGTCGGCATTCTGGGCGAGCTGAGTCTTGGCCATGCAGGTTTTATGAGTGTAGGTGCATTCTCGGGCACACTGCTGTGGGTTTCCATCAGCTCTACCACGCCTAAACCTCTGGCGTTGGTGCTCTCCTTTGTGGTGGGCGGCCTGGTAGCTGGTGTATTTGGATTTTTGGTGGGCGTGCCTGTTCTGCGCCTGTCCGGTGACTACCTGGCAATCGTCACATTGGCATTCGGTGAAATCATCAAAAACGTTATGAATGCTTGCTATTTGGGCGTGGATGCCAATGGTTTGCACTTCTCCCTGAAAGACTCCAGTTCTCTGAATATGGAGGACGGTAAAGTGCTGATCAATGGTGCGCAGGGTATTACCGGTATTACCAAGGCGTCCAGTTTTACCATTGGCATTGTTTTGGTGATCCTTACACTGCTTGTGATCCTCAACCTGGTCAATTCTCGTGCCGGTCGCGCCATCACTTCCATTCGGGATAATGAGATCGCAGCGCGTTCGGTGGGCATCCCCATCACCAAATATAAGCTGATGGCATTCGTTACCTCAGCTGTCTTTGCCGGTATTGCGGGTGTGCTGTATTCCTTGAATTATTCCTCTCTCGTTGCCAAAAAGTTTGACTATAATACCTCCATTCTGATTCTGGTCTTTGTAGTTTTGGGTGGTATCGGCAATCTGCGCGGCTCTGTTATTGCAGCGGCCATCCTTACGGTCTTGCCGGAGATGCTGCGCAGCATGAATGACTATCGTATGCTGATTTATGCGATTGTTCTGATTGTGGTTATGATTTTCAACCAGAGCCCGCAGATGATTCAGCTTCGCAACAAGCTGACAGCTCGTTTCCGCAAGGAAAACCATACGGATAATCCGAAACAAAAGAAAGGGGTGGCGTAACATGGCTTTGCTGGAAGTCAGCAATCTGGGAATTGCGTTCGGCGGTTTGCAGGCTGTGGCACAGCTGGACCTTTCTATTGAAAAAGGCCATCTGTATGGTCTGATTGGGCCCAACGGCGCAGGCAAAACTACCGTATTCAATATGTTGACCGGCGTGTATAAACCTACCGAAGGCAATATCGTTTTGGACGGAAAGGACATCACGGGGCAGAACCCGGAGTTGATCAGCCGTGCAGGTGTGGCCCGTACATTCCAGAACATTCGTCTTTTCAATGAAATGTCTGTGCTGGACAATGTAAAAGTCGGTTTGCATAATCAGATCAAATACAACATGTGGACCGGAATTCTTCGCTTGCCTGCCTTTAAGGAAAAAGAGCATGAGATGAATCGTGAGGCCCACAAACTTCTGAAGATTTTTGATCTGGACAACAAGGCCAATTACAAGGCCAGCCAGCTGCCGTACGGCAAGCAGCGCAAGTTGGAGATTGCCCGTGCCTTGGCAACCAACCCGAAGTTGCTGTTGCTGGATGAACCTGCGGCAGGCATGAACCCCAATGAGACAGAGGAACTGATGCAGACGGTCCGCAGTGTCCGGGATCAGTTTGGCATCGCCATTTTGCTGATCGAACATGATATGAACTTTGTCATGGGTATCTGCGAAGAGATTACCGTGCTGGATTACGGCCGTGTAATTGCTCGTGGTGACGGCAAAGCCATTCGCAATAACCCCAAAGTTATTGCGGCCTATCTGGGAGGTGATTGACAATGGGGGAGATGCTTTCAGTCAAAAACATCAACGTGTTTTACGGCTCGATCCACGCAATCCGGGATGTTTCCTTCCATGTCAATGAAGGCGAGATTGTGACTTTGATTGGCGCCAACGGTGCCGGTAAGACGACGACCATGCATGCGATTTCCGGTTTGCTGAAATTGCAGAGCGGTGAAATCGATTACTGCGGTCAGACCATCAGCAAGATGGAAGCGCATAAGATCATTCGTCTGGGGCTGGCTCAGGTGCCGGAAGGACGCCGCGTCTTCAGCGGTTTGACCGTGCAGCAGAACTTGCAGATGGGGGCTTATGTCCGTCGTGACGGCAAGGAGGCCATCCAAAATGATTTTGATATGGTTTTCGAGTTGCTGCCTCGTCTGAAGGAACGCCGCAACCAGCCCGCCGGCACGCTTTCTGGCGGTGAGCAGCAGATGCTGGCCATGGGGCGCGCTTTGATGTGCAAACCCAAGATGCTTCTGCTGGATGAACCTTCCATGGGTCTGTCTCCGCTGTTGGTAAAAGAGATTTTCAAGATCATCCGGGAAGTCAACCGCAACGGTGTAACGGTTCTTTTGGTGGAACAGAATGCAAAGATGGCTTTGGAAATCGCCAACCGTGCCTACGTACTGGAGACCGGTACGATCAAAATGGAAGGCGAAGCCACTGAACTGGCCAACAATATTGAGGTACGTAAAGCGTATCTGGGCTGCTGAGTGAGACAACGTGTGATGCAACGGCAGTTTATGTTGTAAAAAATACTCCCTGACAACCGAACGGGATGGTCCGGCTGCCAGGGAGTATTTTCAGTTTTCAGAGATGTTACAGCAAGCCAACGGGCGGACGATCGTCCTCAGTGCTGGGTTGGGTCAGCATATCCATGACCTTGGAATAAATTTCGCTGCCATGAGCGGTGAAATTGTTTTTGATCGTTTCGGCGGTCAGCTTATCCGGCATGGCCAACTGAAGCCGGAATACATCGCTGCCCAGATCGCCAATGGCGCACCAAACGGTGTACTCGCCATCTTCTTCTTCCACACGGGCTCGGTTCATGGCTGCCTTGTGGCGCCAGCTTTGAATCTGCATTACCGCACGGATGGCGCTTTCCCGTACGGTGCGTGGAAGATCCAATGCCAAAGTATCTGCTACCGTGGAGCCCTTCGCGGTAATGGTATATTGGCCTTCCTCATTCATCGAGATCAGTTGCTGTTTTTCTACGTCCGCAAGCGCATCGGCAAATTCAAAATAATTGACAAGCTGCTCCTGAAGCAGGGCACCCTGCAGTGTATCACGCGTCAGCGGCCCGGCCGTTTTCACAAGATAACACAACAAGATTCGAATCTGTGTATCATCTGTAAGGCCGCCGGGCTTTACACCTGCGGTAAATGCTTCTGCCATCGTATCACGTCCTCGCCAATCTTGTATTTTTATTTATTATACACGTGGTTTACCACAGAGGCAAGAGAGCACCGGGAAAAAAGTAAGGCGCTCGGGGTCAGAAGATGGTTTCGATTTGCTTGCGGCTTTGTGGAGTGGAGTAGGTCCACTTTTTGATCCGCCCACGTGTAACAAAGTAATGAGGCTCAAAACGCAAAGGCTGTGCCAGGTTTTTGTTTACAACCACCAGCTTGATTTTCATTTTATCCGGCAGAATATTTTTGATGTACACACTAACGGCCTGGCCGGGACGCAAAGAGGAATCTGCTTCCGCAAGCCCGGCCAAATTCGGGGCAATTTCAATAAAAACGCCGTAATCTTCCACGCTGCGTACGATGCCAACCACGGTTTCACCGGGGGCAAAACAAGCAGCATTTTCGCTCCAGGTCCCCAGTAATTCCCGCAGCGTCAGGACAATACGGCCCTGTGCATCGCGATTTTTGATAGCGCACAAAAGTTGCTGCCCGACCTGTACACGGTCATTGGGGGAGGAAATACGGGAGACGGAAAGACAATCAATGGGCAAAAGGGCCGAGATTCCGCAGCCGATATCGCAGAAAGCACCAAAGTTTTCTATGTGTGTCACGGTGCAGGGAATGACGCTGCCGGCTTCCAGCATATCCAGATATTGCCGACGACACAGCCGCTGTGCGGCTGCACGGGACAGAAGGTATGCTTCCTCTCCGTTTTCGTCCACGGTTGTACCAGTGATTACAAAACAGGTGGGGCGTCCCACGCGGGTCAGCACTGCAATATCCTTGATGACTTCCCCTTGGGCTACGTCCAGACATTCGTCATGAGGCATGTAGCCTCGCTGCCTACAAAGTTCAAAGCGCAGACGATGTTCATTATCATAGGCAAGGGCGGTACTTTGTAAAATTTCTCCCGTTGCCATACAGCGATTCAGTTCCTCTTTACTCAGATGATTGGCGTTGCGGCAAAGGCTTTCGGCACGATATTCCAACATTTTCGGTTCCTCATTTCTTGTGATTTCCGCTTTTGCATCTCAAGAAGCGGTTGGTAAACTTTTATGCGTATGATTTGCAAAACAATACTTGCTGTACTATAATAAGAGAGCAAATTTGAGAGAAAGGCGGTGCGCCGTATGGACGTTCGGGTCGGAGATGTGATACAGACCAAAAAACCACATCCCTGCGGTGCAAATCGGTTTGATGTACTGCGCGTGGGGATGGATTTCAGGATCCGTTGCCAGGGCTGCGGACATGAAATCATGCTTCCACGTGCCAAAATCGAGCGTAATATAAAGAAAATCCTGCGTGGTGGTGAGCAGTAGCAACACAAAATCCTGTGAAAATTTTGTGTTGAGAGGGACTGCTGATGAGGAATTTTTTGGAATTGCATGAAGTTGAGCGCCGGTATGAAGAACTTACCCATCGGATGTCAACCCCGGAAGCGGCCGCTCACGCAGACGATTACGCACGGATGATGCGTGACTACAAAGAACTGACCCCCTTAGTGGAAGAATATCGCCGGTATACATCTCTGCAAAAGACGCAACAGGAAACTGCTGCAATGCTGGAGCAGGAGACGGACCCGGCTTTCAAAGCTATGGTACAACAGGAAATTTGCGAAATTGGCCGGAATCTGGCACAGAGCGAAGAGAGGCTGCGCCTTCTGTTGATTCCCAAAGACGCCGATGACGAGAAAAATGTGATCCTGGAGATCCGTGCAGGGGCAGGCGGTGAAGAGGCTGCTTTGTTTGCTCACAGCCTTTGGCGTATGTACACAATGTATGCCGCCAAACGGGGATGGTCCTGTGAGACGATCAGTGCCAACGAAACAGAATTGGGCGGTGTAAAGGAAATCGTCTTTTCTGTGGAGGGAGCAGATGTCTACAGCCGTTTGAAATTCGAGAGTGGTGTGCACCGTGTGCAGCGTGTTCCTGAAACAGAAACCCAGGGGCGTATCCACACTTCCACTGTGACAGTGGCGGTCATGCCGGAGGCTCAGGAAGTGGAGCTGGAACTGGACGCCAGGGATTTACGGATCGATACTTTCCGTTCTTCCGGTGCGGGTGGCCAGCATATCAATAAAACATCGTCCGCGATCCGTGTTACACACTTGCCGACAGGTATGGTGGTAGAGTGTCAGGATCAGCGCAGCCAAAGAGAAAACAAGGAACGCGCCCTTACAGTCCTGCGCAGCCGTTTGTTACAGCAGAAACAGCAAGCTTATGATGAGGCTTACAATGCAAAACGGCAAAGCCAGGTGGGGACAGGGGACCGAAGCGAAAAAATCCGTACCTACAACTTCCCGCAGGACCGCGTCACAGACCATCGGATCGGATTGACACTGCGAAATTTGCAGGGGGTTCTGGATGGAGATCTGGACCGGGTAATAGAACCGCTGATTCTGGCGGATCGGGAAGAAAAGCTGAAACAGCATAGCGAGGAATGAAGATGAAAACACAGGTTTTGCCTGTTACGAAAGAAAGTATCGCCCTGGCTGCCAAATTGTTGCAGCAGGGAGATTTGGTGGCTTTGCCTACAGAGACTGTGTATGGGATTGCCGCCGATGCCCGAAATGGGGAAGCGGTCCACAAAATCTTTATAGCCAAGGGCCGCCCGCAGGACAACCCGCTGATTGTGCATATCTGTGGAATGGAGATGCTTCACGGAATCGTTTCGGAAGTGCCGGAGCGTGCCAGAAAGCTGGCGGAGGCTTTTTGGCCTGGGCCGCTGACGATGGTTATGCCCCGCGGCCCGGAAGTCAGTGAAGTGACCTGCGCCGGTCTGGATACTGTGGGCGTGCGGATGCCGTCCCATCCCGTAGTGCAGGCTGTCATCCGGGAAAGCGGTGTGGCATTTGCTGCTCCTTCTGCCAACCTTTCCGGCAAACCCAGCCCTACCAATGCACAAGATACCCTGGTTGATATGGATGGGCGTTTGCCGTTGATTCTGGATGGCGGGGAAAGTATGGTTGGTGTAGAATCTACCGTGGTTTCCGTCACGGGGGAACATCCCGTTTTGCTGCGTCCGGGCTACATCACCAAAGAGCAGATGGAGGCGGTTCTGGGCGAGGAAGTTCAGGTCAGCCCCGCCATCCTTGAAAAACTAAAGGAGGGCGAAGTGGCTCGCTCTCCCGGCATGAAGTATAAACATTATGCGCCCAAAGCACAGGTAACGATCTTGCGTGGGAGCTTCGACGCGTTCTGCCGCTATGTGGCGGAACATGCAGAAGAAGGTGTGTGGGCGCTTTGCTTTGACGGCGAAGCTGCAAAGCTTCCGGTTCCGGCCATTGAATATGGCCGCAATCACGATGGCGTTACACAGGCCCACCATCTGTTTACGGCATTGCGTGATTTGGATCGCCACGGAGCGCAAATCGTGTATGCGCGCTGCCCGGAGCAGGAGGGAGTTTCCATGGCGGTGTATAACCGTTTGATCCGTGCGGCAGCTTTCCGGGTGGTGACATTGTGAAAATCATTGGAATTACCGGGCGTTCCGGTTGCGGAAAGTCCAGTGCGACAAAATTCTTGGCTGGACAGGGATATCCTTGTATTGATGCCGATCTGGTTGCACGGGAAGTGTTGCTTCCGGGATCACCCTGTATTGCAGAACTGCAAGAATATTTTGGAAAAGATATTCTGGAGGGAGATGGCACAATCAAGAGACGCCTGCTGGCGGACCGTGCTTTTGCAACCCCGGAAGGAACCCGCGTACTTACTTCAATTACCCAACCGGAAATTCTGCGCCGCATCAATGAACGTCTTTTACAGGCGCAACGGGATGGGGCACAGATGGCTTTCGTAGATGGGGCCGTGATTGTGGGAACTCCCTTTCAGTCGCGTTGTGATGCATTAGTTTTGATTACGGCCCCTTATGAAACCAGCGTGCAGCGTATCTGCGCAAGAGATGCGATTTCTCCCGAGATGGCCCGCAGAAGGTTGGATGCACAGACTCCTTTGGAAACACTGCGGGCAGCTGCAACGATGGAAATTGTAAACGATGGTTCCGAACTCCAACTGGAAACCAAAATCAAAGCTTTTTTGACTGCTTTGGGAAAGGAGGAACATGGGTAAGAATCGTACTGCAGGGAAAATGCTCAAACGGGTATTGGTCGTTGTACTGATTTTGGCTCTGGCCGGATCGGTTCTGTTTGCTCTGTTTCGGGATAGAATCAATAAGTGGGAATATCCGATCCAGTATGCAGAGTATGTCACCTACTATGCGGACAAGTATGATATAGATCCTTTGATGCTATACGCCTTTATCCGTACAGAAAGCAACTTTGACCCCCGGGCTGACTCTGATGCAGGGGCACGAGGGTTAATGCAGATCACAGAGGTCACTTTTGACTGGATCAAGTCAAAAATCGCGCCTACGGAAGATCTCTCTTTTGAAGATCTGTATGACCCGGAAACCAACATACGGTTTGGAAGTTATTTTGTCAGTTATTGTCTGTTGCGTTATCAGGACGATCTGGCTACTGCGGCAGCGGCTTATCACAGTGGCTGGGGGACGGTGGATGATCTGTTGGCGCAGTCACAATATTCGGCTGATGGAAAAACCCTGGATCATTACCCCTACCCACAAATGCGATTGTATGTGAAGAAAATTACCAGTAGCTATCAACGCTACCAGGAAATCTATACAGCATCATGAAGTTTGAAAGGAATGTTTCAAAATGCAAACTACCGAGGAACTGAAAAAATTACTTTACAAAAATGAAACGGTTGCGGATGCAGCGCCCGATGCGCTGGCAGCAGCCCAGGAGTTCTGCGAGGGCTATAAAGCGTTTTTGGACAACGGCAAGACCGAGCGGGAAGTCACTGCTTACAGTGAAAAGCTGCTGCAGGAGGCAGGCTATAAGCCTTTTGTCCCCGGTGAAAAGCTGCAGCCGGGTGCCAAAGTGTATACCATCAATCGGAGCAAATGCGTTTTGGCAGCCACGATCGGTACCAGGCCGTTGGACGAAGGCTTCCATCTGAATATTGCGCATATCGACTCCCCCCGTCTGGATTTGCGCCCGGTTCCCGTCTTTGAAAAAAATGGGCTTGGTTATCTGCGCACCCACTATTATGGCGGCGTGCGTAAATACCAGTGGCCGACGATTCCTTTGGCGTTACATGGGGTGATTTACCGTGCGGATGGTACCAAGGTGGAGATCTGCATCGGTGAAAAGGACGATGATCCCGTATTCTGCATTACCGATCTGCTGCCGCATTTGGGTGCAAAGCAGAATGCCAAACCGCTGAGCGAAGGAATCACAGCGGAAGACCTCAATGTCCTCATCGCATCTCAGCCCATTGCTGACCAAGAGGCAGAACAGCGCATCAAACTCAATGTTCTGGCTATGCTGAATAACGCATATGGAATCACCGAGCGCGATTTTACCCGTGCAGAGATTGAAGTCGTGCCGACTCACAAAGCGCGGGATATTGGTCTGGACCGGGCTATGATCGGTGCATATGGTCATGATGATCGTGTGGATGCCTATCCGGCCCTGATGGCTGAGATTGGCGTAAAGGCCCCGGCTTACACCACGGTTTGCGTGCTGACCGACAAAGAGGAAACCGGTTCCGACGGTGTTACCGGTCTGCACAGTATGTATACCTTCCATTTCCTGCAGCAGTTGTGCGAAAGCCAGGAAGCAGATTACATCACTGCCTGCAAGGCCGCTAAATGTCTGTCGGCGGATGTGACAGCTGCATTTGACCCCACATTTGCTGATGCGTTCGAGCCGGACAACGGTACGTATGCGGGAAATGGCGTAGCCATTTATAAGTATACCGGCTCCCGCGGGAAATCCGGAACCAGCGACGCTTCCGCTGAGCTGGTCAGTTATCTGACCGGTTTGATGGATCGCAATGGTGTGGTCTGGCAGATTGGCGAAATGGGTAAATTGGATCTTGGCGGCGGCGGAACAGTTGCCAAGTTTGTGGCCAATCAGGATATCGATACCATTGACATCGGCGTGCCGGTACTTTCCATGCATTCGCCGTTTGAGGTGGTTTCCAAAGCGGATGTATATATGGCCTATCTTACTTTTAAGGCCTTCTGCGAAGACGCCGACTAAAAAACAAAAAGGAAAAGGAGCGCCGGGCATGATGCCCGACGCTCCTTTTTGGTGTCATAAAAATAAAAGCGGACCGATACGGTCCGCTTTTTTGGTGGAGATGAGGGGGATCGAACCCCTTACCTCCTGCATGCCATGCAGGCGCTCTCCCAGGTGAGCTACACCCCCAAAGAATTCGGCAGGAACTATCCCTGACGACGCTTGCTATTATAGCAAACCTGTTGCAAAATGTCAACGGCTTTTTTCAATTTTTGACCCAATTCGAGCAGAACTTTTTATAAAAAGAAAGCATAGGATGGCAGGATGGCCATGAAGGGAGGGTGGAGAATCATGCGACGCAGAGTCAGGCAGAAACAGGGACGAAACCGCATAGGAGGAGCGTTTTTGGCTTTTTCGGGAATATCCCTTGTTCTTATGGCGGTTGGCTGGTTTAATGCATATGTCAACACGGAAATCCGCCCCACCTTAATGCAACTGGCGGAGTATGAAGCACGGTCCGCAACGCTACAGATCATCCACACAACGGTAGAGCAAACGGTCAAGGAAGAAAAAATTGACTTTGGAAGGATTTATACCATATCACAAAATTGCGTACAAATGGATGCTGCTGAGGCCAATCAACTGCAACATACTTTAGTGGCAGCTATACAGGAAGCTATGCAAAATGCGCCGGAAAGAACATATGAAATTCCATTCGGAAGCCTTACAGGCAATTCCCTTCTGAGCGGGCACGGCCCTGCGTGGCGTGTGGCTTGGCGGCCTCAAGGCTATGTGCAGGCCGAATGGCAGGAAAGCAGTGAATCCCTGTCCATCAATACGGTCCGTTACAGTGTAGATCTGCAGATTAGTGTTACGGTCAATATGGTGCTTGATGGACGTACCGAGACATTGACGGCCACGGATTCCATTCCTTTGGCCAGTGTCTTGTTATGCGGAGAGACTCCCAACGCCTATGCCGCGGCGTTGGATTGAAGTTTGGCTTATAAATGTGGTATAATACCGGCATATCAAAATTGGAGTGAAACTGTATGGAACTGGAAAAGGCCCGTAAGCGCGCAGAAGAGTTGCGCGCTGTGATTGAAAAAAATAATAGGCTGTATTATGACCAGGATTCCCCTGAATTGGAGGACTTTGAATACGACGCACTAACCAGAGAATTGAAGGCGATTGAGAAAGAATTCCCGGAATTGATCACACTGGATTCTCCCACACAGCATGTGGGCGGAACGCCCAGCAGCAAATTCAGCAAAGTGACGCACAGCATCAAGATGGAAAGTCTGCAGGATGCATTTTCATTTGATGAGTTGCGGGAGTTTGATGCCCGCGTTCGGGACGCTGGAATCACGCCGGAATATGTGGTAGAGGCAAAGATCGATGGCCTGTCTGTGAGTTTGGAATATCGCAACGGACAACTGGTTCGCGGCTCAACCCGTGGTGACGGTGTGGTGGGGGAAGATGTCACAGAAAATCTTGCCACCATTCGGGATATTCCCCATGAGCTGCCCGATGCACCGGCTTTTTTGGAGGTGCGCGGAGAGGTATATATGCCTCACTCGGCTTTCTTTAAACTCAAAGAGCAGCAGGAATTGGAAGATAAAACCCCTTTCAAGAACCCGCGTAACGCGGCAGCAGGTTCCTTGCGGCAGAAAAGCGCAAAAGTGACAGCTGAACGGGGTCTGTCAATCTTTGTTTTCAATTTGCAGCAATGCGAGGGCCGGAGCTTTACAACACATCGTGAAACGTTGGATTATATCAAGTCTTTGGGCTTTCCTGTTTCACCGCGGTATAATGTGTATACAACCATTGAAGACGCGATCCGGGAAATCCAGACCATCGGAGAATTGCGGGGGACCCTGGAATATGATATTGATGGAGCCGTTATTAAGGTTAACGATCTGGCGGCACGCCGCGTATTAGGCAGCACCAACAAGTTCCCTCGTTGGGCCATTGCCTTTAAATATCCCCCCGAAGTAAAAGAAAGCGTCGTGCGGAATATTGAGGTTACGGTTGGGCGCACAGGTGTTTTGACACCTACCGCCGTGTTCGACCCGATTTTTTTGGCAGGCACCAGCGTTTCCCGCGCCAGTTTGCATAACGGCGATATTATCAGCAGTCTTGGGGTAGGCATCGGCGATACCATCCAGGTCCGCAAGGCAGGGGATATCATCCCTGAGGTTATTGCAGTTTCGGAACATGGTCCGGGGACGGAACCTTTCCGTATGCCCACGACCTGCCCCAGCTGCGGCGCACCGGTGGTTCACCTGGAAGGCGAAACGGCTTTACGGTGTGTGAATCCGGAGTGCCCGGCACAAAGCTTGCGTAATCTGATCCACTTTGCGTCGCGGGATGCGATGGCCATTGATGGTTTGGGAGAAGCTGTGGCGGTTCAGCTGACGGAAAAGGATCTGGTTCACACGGTGGCAGACCTCTATATACTGACGGAAGAACAGCTTCTCACGTTGGACAAATTCAAAAAAAAGAGTGCGCAGAATCTCTTGACGGCCATAGAGTCCTCTAAAAAGAATAATTTGGATAAACTCTTGTTCGGATTGGGAATTCGGAACATTGGCGACAAGGCTGCGGCACTTTTGGCGGAACACTTTGGGAATATGGAGGCACTGCAAAATGCCACCGTTGAACAAATGTGCGAAATTGACGGCTTTGGTATGGTCATGGCACAGAGCGTGAAGGAATTTTTTGCCAAGGAAGGCACACGGGATTTGCTTTCCCGCCTGGAACAGGAAGGGGTGAACATGACTTGGACCGGGCAAAAGAAAGGAACCGCCTTGGCCGGAAAAACACTTGTGGTGACGGGTACCTTGCCGACATTGTCGCGCCAGGAGGCTGAAGCCCTGATTGTGCAGAACGGCGGAAAGGCTGCGGGCTCTGTATCCAAAAAAACCAGCTTTGTTGTGGCAGGTGCTGCGGCGGGGTCCAAGCTGACCAAAGCCCAAACCTTGGGAATTCCTGTTATTGATGAAGTAGGTCTGTACGCGCTCATTGAAAATTCATAAATCGAATATCCATACAGGCACCCTTTCGTGGGGTGCCATTTTGTTTTGGTTCTAACTATGGCAGGAGGGACATACAGTGGCAGTGTGAGGTGAAGCAAGCGATGGACGAGTACTACCATCTGATTTCCGCGTTGCCCGAACCCTTCTCGGAAGAATTGGGAAAACTTCCTGATTCCATTGCGCCTGCCGTACAGGAGATACGTTTCCGAGTGGGACAACCTGTTTTGTTTACGGTAAAAGGAAAACTCGTAAAATGTACGGACTATTTGCCGACTTGCCGTCATTCCGCCTGGATTGGTGCGGAAACACTTCAGCGATGCTTTCTGCATCTGTGTCACCATTCGGCCTACGCCTATGAAGAAGAATTGGCGCAAGGCTTTTTTACCATTCCCGGTGGAAATCGGGTAGGCGTAGCGGGCACAAAAGTGCAAGCACATTTTTCGTCGATTACCTCCCTGAATTTGCGTGTGGCCCGCTGGGTCACTTGTCATCTCTCAACGAAGATATGCCAGTACCTTTCTGCGGAAAAAGGAGGGTTGCTGGTGGCGGGTGCTCCCGGAAGTGGCAAGACCACATTTTTGCGCACGCTGGTTCAATACCTCAGCCAAACGGATACCATTGTTTGTGTGGTGGACGAGCGGGGCGAACTGATGGCAGGGGGAGAAAACCGGCTGCCAGACATGCAATGTGACGTTTATACACGCTGCACCAAGGCAGAGGGCATCGATATGGCGTTACGTTGTATGAATCCGCGTTTTATTGTATGTGATGAGTTGGGAACTGCAAAAGATGCGGCAGCTGTGGAACAAGGGATTGCATCCGGAGCACTGTTCGTGGCCTCTATCCACTGCGATTCACCGCAGATGCTGGAAAAGCGGCCTCAATTGGTCCGGCTTCTGGAAACAGGGGCATTTTCCGCGGCTATTTTTCTCGCGGGAAGGACCCGGCCGGGAACGGTCGCACAATGGGTAACTCTGTCATGAACGCTGTATTGCGCGTTATGGGGGCAAGCCTTTTGATTCTTGCTTGCGGCGGTGCAGGTCTGGCAGTTTCTGTACATCAAATGGTATGCTGGCGTCAGTTGCATACCCTGGCTCGTTTTTTTCAATATCTGCAAGGATTGCTTTCTTACCAGGCGTTGACGGCAAAAGAGCTGCTGCACCGTGCTGCATATTACCCTGAGTTTGCAAAACTTTTTAAAACCGAATGCAATTCTTTGGACCAGCTTTCTTTGCCGGCTTCTCTTTCAAAAGAACTTCACACAGAAATCCTATCCGGGCTTAGGCAATTGGCCTGGGAGCCGCGTCAAAACGCCTGCTCGACCTTGGAACGCCTGGCTTCTTTATGCGAGGAGGCGGCTGCGCTCAAACACGAGGAGGCGCGAGCAGCGCAAAATTTGTGGCCGAGATTGGGGTTCTGTGCCGGAATATTGGCCGTTATTTTACTATGCTAGTGGATGATGGGGAGTGCAGCATGAACATTGATCTGGTTTTTAAAATTGCGGCAACAGGGATCATTGTGGCTGTATTGAATCAGTTGTTGATCCGCTCCGGGCGGGAAGATCAGGCGATGATGACTACCCTGGCCGGATTGATCGTTGTACTGAGCATGTTGGTGAGACAAATCAGTGACCTGTTTGTGCTGATCAAGGCACTGTTTGAATTGTGATGGAAAATGATGCTTTTATTCAAGTTGGCGGCGGCTGTGTTTGTAACGGCGGTATTGAGCCTTGCACTCAAAAAGGAACAACCGGCCTACGCCTTTTTGGTATCCATCTGCGCAGCCGCCGGTTTGCTGGCGGTGGTTACCCAACAGATTCAGCCGGTCGTAGGATGGCTGCGTACGTTGGACGATATCTTTCCCGGCGAAGGGATTGGGTGTCTGATGAGAGTACTGGGCATTGCTCTGGTAGCGCAGTTGGCGGGAGACATCTGCCGCGAGGCCGGTATGACGGCTGCGGCAACGGCGACGGAGCTGTGCGGAAGAGCCCTGGCATTGCTTCAGGCGCTTCCGTTGCTGCAACAGCTGCTCGATTCCTGTGCGGGATATTTGCAGTAATATTGCTTGCAGCGTTGTTGCCGCCGTTTGCATTTGCCAATGAATTGCCTGCGCCTGTTGAGGACATGCTGGGGCAAAGCGAATCGGACTTACAAGCTGCATCAGAGTGGCAGCTTACGGACCTTTTTGCATGGCTTGGGGAAGCGGCGGGACAATCCTGGCACATGCCTGTACGCTTTGCCCTGCAGGCCTGCGGCTATCTGTTACTGGCTGGTGCTTTTGGTCTGGTTGCGGGGGGAGGAAGCTGGCGGCACTGTCTGGATTCTGTTTCCCTGTTGGGATTTGGAATATTAAGCCTTTCTGCCATGATGTCCCTGATGGATACCGTGGTGACAACGGCGCAAGATTGCCAAAATTATCTGATTGCCTTTGTACCGGTGTACAGTGGCGTTGCTGCTGTGGGCGGACAGAGCGCGGGTGCTTTGGTGTATAGCGGCATGTTTTTTGCCATGTCGGGGTTTCTGGCAGCGATGATTGAAAATATTTTGTTGCCTGTCATGCAGGTGTACTTCTGTTTTGCGGCTTGTGCCTGCATATGGGGAAATGCGGGAATTGAAGAAGCCGCATCCCTGTTTGCAAAATGCTTGCACTGGCTTTTAAAAGTTTGCGGAATAATTTTCAGCCTGGTCCTTGGGCTACAGAATATATTGGCCGGCAGTGTGGATAATGCGGTCATGAAAACCGGGAAAAGTGCATTACAAGGTTTTATTCCGGTTGTGGGGGATGCAGCTGCCGCTGCTCTGTCCGGCGCAGCAGCTGCTGTGCAGATGCTGAAGGGATCTTTGGCTTTGGCTGCTTTGGGCGCGTTGGCGATTCTGTTCCTTCCGGTTTTCCTGCATTGTTTGCTGTATACAGCGGCTTTTGCGGGAGCGGGAATCGTGGCATCCTCTATCGGCCAAAAGCAAAGCGGGCGACTGTGCAAACTGTATTTTGAGGGTACAAGACTGTGTGCGTCCGTTTTGGTGTTGTATTTTTTCATGGTGTTTTTATCCACGGCTCTGCTTTTGGTTTCGGGAAATGGAGGATGACATATGGAAACCATTCGTCATATGGCGCTGGGATGCTGTGTGATTTCAACAATAGCGGGAATGATTCGTGTCTTTTGGCCGGAAAATAACTTTGCGCCGGTCATAAATGCTGTTTTGGCTTTATATATTTTAACGGCAGCTTTGCAAATGATTCGTGGAACCGACTGGAAAACGCTGACGGCAGAGATCTATCGGCTTACGGCCTACACACAGCAGGAGGCGAACGTCTACGAGGAGTACGGGCGTGAAGTGGGGCTTTCCGCTTCTGTTGAAGCCATTCGGACGGTGTTGGATCAGGCCGGAGTGGAAGCTGCTGTGCAAATAGAAGGAGAAACCTGTAAGGTCATCTTATTGCATGGGGATGACAGGTCGCGGGCCGAAGCGATTTTAGCGGAGAGCTGCGGAACGATGGACTACGAAATTGTGGTGGGAGGTGAGCAACCTTGAAATCGTGGGAACTACGCTGCCGTGAGTGGATCCAAAAGGGAAAACTTCTTTTACAGGATGAAAAAAAGAGAGTCAATCTTCTGCTTTCCGTTGGGTTGGCCGGACTGCTTCTGATGGCGCTTTCTGAGTGGTTACCTGAAGAAAAAAATACAGCGTCGGAGGTGCAGGACCCGGTATTGACAGAACTGGAATCCGACTATGCTTTGCAACTGGAAGAACGACTGCAAGCGCTGATTTCTCATATGGAGGGCGTGGGAAAGGTCGAGGTGATGGTGACCCTTGCCTCCGGTGAAGAAAGCGTTTATGCAACAGATAACCAGACACAGGCTGACGGAAGCATGTCTACCAATCATGTACTTCTGGGCAATGATGGTCTGGTGCAAACCGTGCAGTCGCCTCGCGTACTTGGTGTGGCCGTTCTTTGTGAAGGCGGTGGGGAAGCTGCTGTACAAAATCGTGTGAGCACACTGGTGGAATCCCTTACCGGCATCGGTGCCAATCATATTACCGTCGACAAAATGACGGCAACAGACTAAAGGGGGTATAACAATGAAACACACAGGGGCCAAACAGGGGAAAAATCGACAGGCAACGGCGGCGGTCATGATGTTGGCCTTAGGGGCAGCCATTTATCTGAATTGGTCTTTTGCAAAAGAGGCCCCGCAAGATCTGACGGTTTCCGAGACGGCCGCAGTGGAGACAGCCGCCGCTGCTGAAACAACGGCTGTGGTTGACCCGCTGGAAGCAGAAACGGAAACGGTGGCAGCGGACGGGACTGTTCAGCAGGAAGTAAATAAAAATTATGGAGAAGCACAAATGGTCAGCGTCAATCAGGACAGCGGCGTGGAATTTTTTGAAGAGGCGCGTCTTTCCAGAAGCAAAGCCAGAGATGAGGCGCTGGAAGCATTGAATGAGGCGCTAAAAGATACCTCCGTAAGCGATACAGAAAAAAAGGAATTGACAGATAAGCTCAGTACCCAAATCAGCAACATTACCTTGGAAACAAAGCTGGAAACGTTGATCAAATCCAAGGGGTTTGCAGATTGTGTGGTCAGCCTGGAGGGCAACGGAGCCAACGTAACGGTTATGACGGAAAACGATGCACTGACCGCTGAGGAGGTGGCGCGCATTCGGGACGCCCTGATGGGCCAGTGCGAAAATCTGGAGGCAAAGGACATTACGATTGTAGAGGTAAAATAACCCGCCAATCAGTTGCAAATGGTATGGTTTTGTGGTAAACTAAACTATACTATAACAAATAGTGGCCCCTTTTGGGGCTGCATGCAACGGGAGGGTACACAACATGGATGTGCAGAATACCATCGGGGGCAGCTTGCAGATTTCGACGGATGTTTTGGCCAAGATCGCGCGCCTGGCTGCCTTGGAGGTTGGCGGCGTTGCCGAGGTGACCGCAGGGAACACCCAGAATGTGCGCAGACTGCTGGACCGTACCGGCCTGAAAAAGCCGGTCAGCGTTTCGCTGGAAGACGGTGTTGCGAAGGTGACGGTGCACCTGACTGCCAACTATGGTCAGAAAATCATGCCGTTGTGTGAAAAAGTGCAGGAGAGTGTCAAACAGGCCATCCAGAACATGACGGGAATCACAGTGGCCCGGGTGGATGTACTGGTTGTGGGTTTGGCACAGCCCGATGCACAGGACTGAAGAAAAGAAGGACAGGAAACCAAGTATGGGAAAAAAGCTGACCCGCCGCGAATCCCGCGAGGCGGCCTTTTTGACGGCGTTTGCCGCCACGTTTGAACCTGAGATGCCGAGCCTGCCGGCCAGTGCAGAGCCGTTGGAATTGGACGCTTTCGGGCGTCAGCTTCTGGGGACTATGAATGAACACGCCGAAGAGCTGGATTCGCTGATCGAAAAGCATCTCAAGGGGTGGACCTTGAACCGCGTGCCGCGGGTAAGCCTGGTGGCACTTCGGCTCGGATTGGCTGAAATGCTGTATGGTGAGGAGCAAAAGCCGGGTGTGGCGATCAACGAAGCGGTAGAACTGGTAAAAAAATATGGCGCCGACAGCGATTATCAGTTTGTTAACGGTTTGCTTGGCACCGTAGCCCGTGAGCGGGAAGAAAGCTCTGAATCAAAATGCTGACGCTGGGGATCGATACCAGCAATTATGCAACCTCTCTGGCTGTGTTTGACACAAATGCCGGAGAGGTTGTTTGTGATTGCAAAAAGTTTTTACCGGTAAAAGAAGGGCAGATGGGGCTGCGCCAAAGCGATGCCCTGTTTCATCATGTCAGCGCACTGCCGCAGCTCTTGCAGGGTATGTCTGAACAAGCGGATTTTACGATGATCGGCGCGGTAGGGGTTTCGGCCAAACCGCGTCCGGTGGACGGGTCATATATGCCCTGTTTCCTTGCCGGAGTGAATGCGGCAACTTCTTTTGCGTTAGCCAAAAATATTCCGCTGGTAAAGACCACTCACCAACAGGGGCATATTGCGGCCGCCTTGTTTGCGACCGGAGACCGAAAATTATTTGGAACGGATACCCTGGTATTTCATGTATCTGGTGGCACTACGGATCTGTTGCTGTGCCATGGCGCGGAGAATATTGTTCCTTTGGGCACAAGCAGTGATCTTTATGCGGGTCAGGCGGTAGACCGTTTGGGCGTGAAGCTGGGATATCCATTCCCCGCCGGGCAGTACGTGAGCGACCAGGCAGCTATCTGCACCGAAAAAGTACATCCCAAGGTGAGTGTGCGTGGAATGCAGTGCAGTCTTTCCGGTTTGGAAAACCAGTGCGCCAAATTGTTGGCGGAAGGAAAATCCCCGGCATATGTATGCAAGTATTGCCTTTTGTGTATTGGGGAAACGTTGGTCCGGATGGCCAACACTGCGTTACGGCAATATCCGGGCCTTCCCGTTGTATTTGCCGGAGGTGTTATGAGCAGCGAACTGATCCGGATGTATGTGACGCATCGGGTTCCGGATGCCCGTTTTGTGCCGGGAAAGTTTGCCAGCGATAACGCAATCGGTGTTGCAGTCCTGGCAGCCAAGGAGAACCACGCATGGCCGATTTCATCAATGTAACGACTCTCAATCGACTGGCCAAGAACGTTCTTGCCCAGTGTGAACCGCTCAGTAATATCGTTGTCTGTGGGGAGATTTCGGGATTTACACGTCACTATAAAAGCGGGCATCTGTATTTCAACCTGAAAGATGAAGCGTCCAGTGTAAAAAGTGTCATGTTCCGCGGACAAACGCGCCTGCTGAATTTTGAACCCCAAAACGGTATGCAGGTCTTGGCTTACGGGCACGCTACCATTTATGAGCGGGATGGAGCCTTTCAGCTGTATGTGGATTATATGCGTCCATTTGGTGCCGGAGCGGCGCAAATGGCTTTTGATGCACTATATAAAAAGCTGGAGGGGGAAGGGCTGTTTGCGCAGGAACGGAAGCGCCCTTTGCCGTCCATGCCCCATTGCATCGGCGTTGTTACCAGCAAAACGGGTGCGGCTTGGCAGGATGTTCAAAACGTTATTGGCCGTCGTTGGCCGCTGGTGAGGCTTTTGCTTGCACCGGTTACTGTGCAGGGGCTGGAAGCGGAACAAAGTATTATTTCGGGAATTCGGGCACTGGATCGGGACGAACGCCCGGATGTGATTCTGGTTACCCGGGGCGGCGGCAGCAAGGAAGATCTGTGGATTTTTAACAGCGAGCGGATTGCCCGTGCGGCGGCCGCCTGTCGAAAGCCGGTTGTATCGGCAGTCGGGCATGAGATTGATACGACCATTCTGGATTATGTTGCGGATCTTCGTGCGCCCACACCTTCGGCGGCAGCGGAACTTTGCGTGCCCGACCGTGCAGAATTTTTGCAAAAAATATCCGTTTTGCAGGAGAATATTCAAAATAATATACAGAATCGCATGCAAATATGCTATAATAAGTTTATGATGGTCGGTGTACGCCAAAGTATGCTGCAGGTACAGCAAGGGTTGGTGCGGCGTCGGCAGGCACTGGGGCAGGCCATACAAAATATGGAGGGAGCACAGAGCCAAAAGGTATCTCAGGCGGAAAGGTCACTGCAGGCGGCCGCTGCTCTGGCCCATTCTTTAAATCCCTATGCTGTGCTGGCACGTGGTTATGCAATTGCCAGCCGGGAGGGAGAGGTTCGTGCGGTAGAGGAACTGAATCCCGGCGACAGAATCACGTTGTACGGTGCGCGGGCGGAGGCAGACTGTACTGTACGGTCTGTACGAAAAATAATGCAAGGGAGCGGCAACCCATGAAACAGCCTAAATCATTTGAAGAAGGTATGCAGCGTCTGCAGGAAGTGCTTTCTGCATTGCAGGATGAAACGACCCCCTTGGCGCAGTCTGTAAAACTTTATGCAGAAGCCGCAAACCTCATCGCATATTGCAAGAAAACCTTGGATGATGCCCAGCTGCGGATTGAAGAGATAGATGCGGAACTGGCACAAAAGACGGGGGAAAACGTATGAAGCGGGACGAATACCAGACCTGTTTTACAAAATGGGCCCAGAAAACCGAAGAACGGTTGACGGAACTCTGCGATGAATACCTTCCTGCAAACACCCGGATCGGGCAGGCTGCCCGGTATAGTCTGCTGGGAGGCGGCAAACGTGTCCGCGCCGTGCTGACGCTGGCCAGTTGCCGTCTGTGCGGGGAACCTGCCGAAAAGGCGCTGGATTATGCGTGTGCCCTGGAAATGCTCCATTGCTATTCCTTGATCCATGATGATATGCCTTGTATGGATAACGATGATTTTCGCCGGGGGCGGCCCAGCTGCCATAAACAATATGACGAGGCTACAGCGCTACTGGCTGCGGATGCATTGGTTACAGCTGCCTTTGAGGTGATCGCACATGCGGATCTGCCAGCAGAAAGCCGCGTGGAGGCAGCAGCCATTCTGTCCAAAGCAGGTGGTGCGCGTGGGATGCTCTGCGGGCAGGAATTGGATAAGAAGTACGAAACCCAGCCGGCAACAGAGCAACAGCTTCTGGAACTGCACTCGCACAAAACCGGAGCTTTGATCATCGCCGCAGCAGATCTTGGCTGTGTTGCGGCGGAGGCTGATCCCGCCGTGAGGAAGGCTCTGCAATGCTATGCTGCAGAAGTGGGCTTGGTGTTTCAGATTGTAGACGATGTGCTGGACGTCACCTCTACCACAGAAGAGCTCGGCAAACCGGTGGGCAGTGATGCAGAAAACGATAAAACAACGTTTGTCTCTTTGTATGGACTGGAAGGTGCCCGGCGTTTGGCAAAAGAACATAACGAAACTGCGTTGACCTCGCTGCGGGATATGGGCCCCTCGGCAGATTTTTTGCGCCTGCTGGCGGAAGAACTGCTGCAACGGAAAAAATAAGGATTGTGACCTATGACATTGCTGCATGATGCTTTGAGTTGGAATTTTGTGCTGGTGACAGCGATCTGCGCTTCTTTGCTGGCCCAACTGATCAAAGTGCTTTTGAATTTGTTTACGTTTCATCGGTTTATTGCCGAACGTATGTGGGGAGCAGGCGGTATGCCGAGCTCTCACTCGGCTACAGTTTGCGCGATGGTGGTTGCCACGGGACGACACTGCGGTGTGGGATCTTCGCAATTCGCCATTGCAGCCGTACTGTCCATCATTGTTATGTATGATGCCATGGGCGTGCGCTACGAAACAGGAGAACAGGCGAAATTGTTAAACCGCATGTTCAGCGAATGGATGGACCAGGGAGCGGCCTCCTTTCCTTTTTTAGGCGGCAAAAAGCTTAAAGAAATGGTCGGCCATACGCCGATCGAAGTTTTAACGGGCGCAGTGCTGGGCATTGTGCTGGGATTTGCCATGCCAATGGTATGATTGTGTAAAAACTACTGCGAGGTGCTGAAAAATGACCTATCCACTTTTGGAGCGCATTCAGGCGCCGGGCGATGTGAAATTGTTGGCAGAAAAGGATATGCCCCAACTGTGCGAAGAAGTTCGGCAGTTTTTGATTCAAAGTGTTACCTCCACCGGCGGACACCTTTCCTCCAATTTGGGTGTGGTGGAACTCACGGTGGCACTGCACCGTGCATTGGATCTGCCTCAGGATAAAATTCTGTTTGATGTGGGACATCAATGCTATACACATAAATTGTTGACGGGACGCCGCAAGGGCTTTGCGGCATTGCGTCAGAAAGATGGGATTTCCGGTTTCCCGAACCCTAAAGAAAGCAACTGCGACACCTTTGTGGCAGGGCACGGCAGTGCTGCGCTTTCTACGGCGATTGGCATTGCACGCGCCAAAAAGATCAAAAAAGAGCCGGGCAAAGTGGTTGCCATTGTAGGCGATGGAGCATTTACCGGCGGCATGGTCTATGAAGGCATGAACAATGTCAGCAAACTGAATAATCTCATTGTGATTTTGAATGACAATAAAATGTCTATTTCCAAAAACGTAGGTCAGATGGCCAATTATCTGACGAAGCTGCGCACGGATCCAAAGTATTTCCACGCCAAAGCGCAAATGGAGAACGTATTGGACAGCATCCCGGTGATTGGAAACGCTATGGTAAAAGCGCTGCAAGGCGGAAAACAGCTGGTCCGGCGGGGCATTTACCATTCGACTATGTTCGAAGAAATGGGATTCCAGTATATCGGGCCGGTGGACGGTCACGATGTGATCCTGCTGGAGAAGATGCTTACCAACTTGCGAGAACAGTATGCTCCTATTTTTCTCCATGTAGTGACCCAGAAGGGAAAGGGTCTTAAGCAGGCAGAGGAAAATCCAGGGGAGTTTCACGCCGTTTCTTCCATAGATCTGAATCATTTGACGGATCCCGAGCTTTCTCCCAAGGATTCTTTCTCTACCACCTTTGGTTCCACGCTGGCAGAGTTGGGAAATGTGGAACCGCGGCTTTGCGCGATCACGGCAGCCATGAAATATGGTACCGGGCTGAACTTTTTCAAGCATGCACATGCAGACCGTTTCTTTGATGTAGGCATGGCAGAAGAGCATGCTGTCAGTTTCGCGGCAGGACTTGCCAGCCAGGGCCTTCTTCCGGTAGTGGCCATTTATTCCACCTTTTTTCAGCGGGCATACGACCAGATCATTCATGATGTCAATTTGATGAAACTGGATGTTCTGTTTGCTGTGGATCGTGCCGGTCTTGTTCCTGGTGATGGAGAAACCCACCAGGGAATTTATGACACCGCTTTCTTCAGCCAGATCGGAATTCCGCTCTACGCCCCTTCCAATTATGAGGAGTTAAAATATTGGCTGCGCTATCTTGTCTGTGAAGCGCGTGGACCGCGTGCCATCCGGTATGCTCGGGGAGAACAAAAGCCTGCCCTTGCTGCGTTGGAATGTACAGGCGAGGCCTTTGACCAGATAGAAACCCGGGCGGATGCAAAAACAGCCCTGGTCAGTTATGGTGCAGAGACTGAAGAGATCATTGCAGCCTGCGACTTGCTGCATCAGAAAAAGGTCCCTGTTGATTGTTATAAGATGGTTCGCCTTTTCCCACTGCCGGAAGGTATTTGTGAAACTTTGCAGAAATATGGCTGCATTTTGTTTGCGGAAGATTCGGTCCATACCGGGAGTATTGGTGAACAGTTATGTTTTGCATTGCAGCAATTTGGGTGGAAAGGAACGTTTTTGTTGCATGCAGTGGATAATACGCATTTGTTGCATGCCAATGTGCCACAGCTGCGTCGTGACCAGAAATTGGATGCTGCCGCATTGGCGGATGATGTGCTGGCAAATGTAAAGGAGAAACAGGCATGAGCAAAATCCGGTTGGACCAATATCTTTGTCAGAAGGGCCTTGCCCAAAGTCGTGAAAGAGCGAAAGCTTTGATCATGGCGGGCATTGTTTTTGTCAACGAACAAAAAGTGGACAAGGCGGGCGAAATGGTGCCGGAAGACGCTGTGGTGGAAGTACGTGGTCATGATATCGGGTATGTAAGCCGCGGCGGGTTGAAGCTGGAAAAGGCAATGCAGGTTTTCCCCATGCGCCCGGAAGGCAAGGTCTGCATGGATATTGGCGCTTCTACAGGTGGTTTTACCGACTGTATGCTGAAGAACGGTGCCGTTAAAGTTTACGCGGTAGACGTGGGATATGGGCAACTCGCATGGAGTTTGCGCACAGATGAACGCGTCATCAATATGGAACGAACCAATATCCGCAATGTAAAGCGGGAAAGCCTTACAGACGAAATTGAATTTTTTAGTGTAGACGTGTCCTTTATATCGCTGAAGCATATTTTCCCGGTGGCAGACCAGATTTGCACACCCGGTGCTGTGGGAGTCTGCCTTGTAAAGCCGCAGTTTGAGGCAGGACGGGAAAAAGTAGGCAAGAAGGGAGTTGTCCGTGATCCGGCTACCCACCGGGAAGTATTGGAAATGGCACAAAGCTATGCCTTGGCCAATCATTTTACTGCGGCAGGCTTGGATTTTTCTCCCATAAAAGGACCGGAAGGAAATATAGAATTTTTGCTGTATGTACAGCACAGTGACACCCCGCAGCCATTGCCGGAAGGAAAAATTCAAGAGGTGGTCAAGGCTGCCCACGATACCCTTGATAAAGCTCCCAATTTACATTGACAGAAAGGAAGACATGCATGGCGGTCTTGCTGATTCCCAATGCAACGAAAGATCATGGGCTGGTTGTGACAAAGCAGGCAGCGTCTTTACTTGGGCAGTATGGTGTGCAGGTGTTGATGACCGATACCGGTGTTCCGGCGGAAATGTTTCCCAACGTAACGATCTTACCGGAAGAAACTGCATACCGACAGGCCGATCTGGTCGTGACCATTGGCGGCGACGGAACTTTGTTGCGCAGCGGCCATGCTTGTGTTCGCTTTCGGAAACCTGTTCTGGGCGTCAATCTTGGGCGTACAGGCTTTTTGGCAACCTGCGAGGTGGAGGAAATGCCGGAAAAATTGCAACGCCTGGCGGATGGAGATTACAGAATCGTCCGAAGAGGCTTGCTGTCGGCCTATGCGCCCCAAGATGGTCAGCACACAGAGGCCATCAATGATGTGGTGGTGTTCGGCGATTCTCGTATGCACCCGATGGATTACAGCGTATACTGCGATGGATCTTTTGTCAGCAGTTACCGTAGCGATGGTCTGATTGTGGCGACGCCAACCGGTTCTACGGCATATTCTTTCTCGGCAGGCGGACCAGTGCTGGATGGAGCGGCAGATGTGATGGTTTTGACGCCTGTGTGTGCACACAACGTACATACAGCACCGCTTGTATTTGCAGCCAATCGCTCATTAGAAATTGTTGCCGATGCGGAAAACCGGGAAACCTGTTATTTTTGCGCCGACAGTGGTACCCGGCATGCCTTGCTGCCGGGGAAAGCCGTTCGTATCACTGCTGCGCCCGGTAAGCTTCAATTGATTACCTTTCAGGAATCCGAACAATTTTGTGCTATAGAAAATAAGCTTATGAGGAGATGATTCCGATGAAAAGCGCGCGCCATCAGGCTATTTTGGATTTGATCGAAAAACACCCCATTGACCGTCAGGAGGATTTGCTGGCGCATTTGAGGGAAGAGGGGTTCGACGTCACGCAGGCTACTGTATCTCGAGATATTCGGGACCTGCAGCTGGTCAAGGTGGCTGATTCTGATGGCCGGTATCGCTATATGCCGGCGGCGGCTTCCGGAAAGGTGACACATTCTCCCAGCAGATTTGAAATGATTTTTCGCGAGTCTGTCATTAAAGTGGATTATGCCGGTCATATGGTGCTGGTTAAGTGCTTTTCGGGGATGGCGAATGCTGCCTGCGAGGTATTTGATGCCAAACAGTGGAACAATGTGGTCGGTACGCTTTCGGGCGATGACACCTTTTTCATTTTAATGCGTACCGAAGAGGATGCGGCAGAAATTTGCCGTGCATTACAGCAATACGCACGCCGTGGTTGAGAACGGTTACAAAAATGCAGGGGAGGGGCTGGCCTATGCTGGCAAACCTGAAAATTGAAAATGTGGCCGTAATCGAAAAAGCGGAAGTTCAATTTACGCCGGGTTTCAATGTGTTGACGGGCGAAACAGGCGCCGGCAAATCGATTCTCATCGATTCCATCAATGCTATTTTGGGAAATCGAACGTCCCGGGAACTGGTGCGCAGCGGTGCACAAAAGGCGTGCATCTGGGCGACGTTTGAATCCATCCCGAAATCGGTGCAGGATAAACTGGAAAAAAGTGGCTATGAGGCCTCTGACGATCTTCTTCTGTATCGTGAAATCAATGCGGACGGAAAAGGAAGCTGCCGCATCAATGGTATGCCGGCTACCGCCAGTGTAGTGCGGGATATTTCCGCCGGGTTATTGGCCATCCATGGACAGCATGACAGTCAGGGCTTGACAAATCCGGCACTTCATCTGGGACTTTTGGATCAGTATGCGCAGAATCAGGAACTGTTTTCTCAGTACTACCAGCGTTACCGGGAACTGGTAACCATTAAACGGCAGTTGGATGCACTGAACGCCAGCGAAGCGGACAAGCAGCGCCGCATGGAGGCGCTTACAGCAGAAATTGAGGCGATTGACACCGCCGCGCTGCAACCTGGAGAAGAAAAGACGCTTCAGGAAAGAAAGAATGTCATCACACATGCCCAGAGCATTTTGCAGGGAATTACCGCAGCCCATCTGGCGTTAGCCGGTGATGAAGAGGGCGAACAGGCAGGTGCAGCAGATCTGCTTGGCGGTGCTGTCGAAGGTATGCAAAACGCTGCACAGCAGGACGACACCCTGGCTTCCATGGCCGATCGTTTACAGGAATTGTATTATTCTGCACGGGAGTTGGCCACAGATCTGGCTGACCGCTTGGACGCCTATGATTTTGACCCGGCAGAACTTGACCAAATCGAGGCACGTCTGGATACCATTTACCGAATCAAACAAAAGTTTGGTATGGAAGTCGAGGAGTTGCTGGCCCGCCGGGAACAAGCGGCTGCTGAATTGGAAAATTACCAGTCCTCCGGTCAAAAAATTGCAGAATTAAAGGCCGGAATGCAGGAACTTTATGCAAAGGCAAAAAAGGCAGCGGACGCGCTGACACAAAGCAGATTGACCGGCTTTACCGCGATGAACAAGCAGATGAAATCTGCATTAGAATTTTTGAATATGCCGGGAATCCGTTTTGCGTTACGCCATGCCAAGGGCCCTCTTTCCTCTCACGGACAAGACAGTGTGGAGTTTTTGATTTCCACCAACCCGGGGGAAGAGCCCAAACCATTGGCAAAAATTGCATCGGGTGGTGAACTCTCCCGTATCATGCTGGCGTTTAAGAGCGCCCTTGCCGATCGGGATGCATTGCCGACGGTAATATATGATGAAATTGATACAGGCGTTTCCGGTTTGGCCGCGGGTCGGATCGGACAGCTGCTGCATCAGACCGCACAGGGGCGTCAGGTTCTTTGCATCACGCATACCCCTCAGGTGGCGGCATTCGCCGATAACCAGCTTTTGATTCAAAAGAATGTAAAGGCGGGACGGACTTATACACAGATCCACACGCTGGATTTGGAAGGCCGGGTAGAGGTTCTTGCCCGGATGATCTCTGGCGATAAGGTGACGGAGCTCAGCCTTGCCAATGCCCGTGAACTGATTGAAAAATCTCGATAAATCCCCTATACGGATATCCCGGACTTGCTTGACTTTCCGCATGGAGTGTGCTAGAGTTATTAGCGTAAAATGCATGGATGGGAACAAGTACCCTCAGCAAGGTCATCACAGAGAGGCTCCGGCTGGTGAAAGGAGCTGGTGACAGGTTGGGTAGGGAATACATCCCGGAGCAGCAGGTTGAACGTGGAAGCACAAGTAAACTGTGCCGTGTGCGCACGTTATAGCGCCTGGGTGTCGTGGCATCCCTTTGGCTGCTGCACCCGCGAAGGTCCGACACTGTGAAGTGCGGGCAAACAGAGGTGGTACCGCGATTCTTCGCCCTCTGCCAAATTTACATTTGGCAGGGGCGTTTTATTTGTCCTTGCCGCATCACAAGGAGGAACAGATATGACCATTTATGACGAGTTGAAAGCACGTGGCCTGATTGCCCAGGTAACCGATGAGGAAGAAATCAAAAACCTCATCAACAATGGAAAAGCTACCTTTTATATCGGCTTTGACTGTACGGCAGACAGCTTGACCGCCGGCCATTTTATGGCGCTTACATTGATGAAGCGCCTTCAGATGGCGGGTAATCGCCCCATTGCTTTGATTGGCGGCGGTACCACTATGATTGGCGATCCTTCCGGCCGTACCGACATGCGTAAAATGTTGACCAAGGAAGACATTGCACACAATGCCGAGTGCTTTAAACGCCAGATGGAGCGTTTTATTGAGTTTGGCGATGGTAAAGCGCTGATGCTGAACAATGCGGAATGGTTGCTGAATCTGAATTATGTTGAGTTGCTGCGTGAAGTGGGGGCTTGCTTCAGTGTAAATAATATGCTGCGCGCCGAATGCTATAAACAGCGGATGGAAAAAGGGCTTTCCTTTTTGGAATTCAACTACATGATCATGCAAAGCTACGACTTCTACCACATGTTCCAGCATTACGGCTGCAACATGCAGTTTGGCGGCGATGATCAGTGGAGCAACATGCTGGGCGGCACGGAATTGATTCGCCGCAAGTTAGGCAAAGATGCTTATGCCATGACCATTACGCTGCTGACGGATTCTCAAGGCAAAAAGATGGGAAAAACCGCCGGCAATGCAGTTTGGCTTGATCCTAACAAGACCAGCCCCTTTGATTTCTATCAGTATTGGCGCAATGTCGGAGATGCAGATGTCCTTAAATGCATCCGCATGCTGACCTTCCTGCCGTTGGAGCAGATTGATGAGATGGATCATTGGCAGGGCGAACAGCTTAACCAGGCCAAGGAAATCCTGGCATATGAGTTGACCAAAATGGTCCACGGGGAAGCCGAGGCAGAAAAGGCACAGGAAACAGCACGAGGATTGTTCAGCGGTGCTGCAGACCATGAGAATATGCCCAGCACTACCCTGGATGCAACTCTTGTCAAGGATGGTACTGTGGGCCTGCTGGCTGCCATGGTTGCCGCTGGTTTGTGCGCTTCCAATCGTGAGGCACGTCAACTGGTTCAGCAGGGCGGTGTTCTGGTAGACGGCGAAAAAGTTACCGATCCTAAAACGACATTGAGTGAGGAAGCTTTGCGTGCGGGTGTTGTAATCAAAAAAGGGAAAAAAGTTTACCAGAAAGTTATGCTGTAAAGGCAGTGGGGTGCATCTGTGATCTTGGCGGATGCACCCCATTTTTGTCATATTCCTGCAAAAGATTCCAAGGCCGTAAGCAGGGTTTACCTTGCTCATATAGAAAAAATAGGCTATAATAAAGAAAGTCCATGAGTCAAGGAGGCCGACATGCCGAAGGACAAATTAAAAATGGTGTATGTATGCACGCGATGCGGAGAAACAAGTCCTCGCTGGTTGGGCCGATGCCCTTCTTGCGGTGCGTGGAATACCATGACAGAGGATGTTGTTGCTGAACCGGCAAAGGCATCATCCGGTACACGCAGTGGCGCTGCTGCGCGGGTCCCTGGACAGACATCCCTGACGGCGCACAAGCTGAAAAATATCAGCACAACGGAAGAAAAAAGCCGTATTATTACCGGGATCAGTGAACTGGATCGAGTCCTGGGCGGTGGCATTGTCATCGGCAGCGTTATCCTGATTGGCGGTGAACCCGGCATTGGCAAATCGACCATTTTGCTGCAGCTCTGCGGAGAGGTAAGCAAAACCAAGAGTGTTCTGTATGTTACCGGTGAGGAATCGGTTCGTCAAATCAAGCTGAGGGCGGTGCGTCTTGATGTTCCTCAGGAGAACATTTCTCTGGTAGCGGAAAGCGATGTAGATGAAATCTGTGGCCTGATCGAGTCCATGAAACCGGATCTGGTGGTGATTGACTCCATTCAGACAATGCGTTGCGCAGATATAGCTTCTTCTTCCGGAACGGTGAGTCAGGTAAAGGAAAGCACCGCACGGTTCCTGAATGTGGCCAAAACATTGGAAATCCCTACTTTTATTGTAGGCCACGTCAATAAAGATGGCGCTATTGCCGGCCCCAAAGTGATGGAACACATTGTGGATACAGTCCTCTATTTTGAGGGCGACAAGACATTGCCATACCGTGTTTTGCGGGCTGTGAAGAATCGTTACGGCTCTACCAACGAAATTGGCATGTTTGATATGACCGGTCGTGGTCTGGCTCAGATTGAAAATCCGTCCCAGGTAATGCTGGAAGGGCGTCCTCTTGGTATTAGCGGGACCTGTGTCGCCTGCGTAATGGAAGGCACCCGACCGGTTTTAAGCGAGATTCAGGCGCTGGTTACCAAGACGAGCTTTCCCAGCCCGCGACGCACGGCCAGCGGTTTTGACTATAACCGTATGTATCTGTTGTTGGCGGTCCTTGAAAAACGTGCTGGATACTCTTTTGCCAACCAGGATGTTTATGTGAATATCGTGGGAGGCCTGAAGCTGGACGAGACAGCCTGTGACTTGCCGGCCTGTATTGCGATGGCTTCCAGTTTGCTAGACTTGCCGGTAGGGGAAAAGACCTTCGCGGTAGGTGAAGTGGGCTTGGGCGGCGAAATTCGCAGTGTTCCCCACTTGGAAACCCGTTTGAGAGAAGCCCAGCGTGTGGGCTTTGACACAGCCATTGTCCCCAAGCATAATTTGAAACTTCTTGATCCGGCACAGTTCCCGGGCCTCAAACTGGTCGGTGTGTCCTATCTTCGTGAAGCAATCAATACTATAAAATTGAAATGAGGAAATATTATGCCTGAACAAAACGCAACCCCAAAAGCTCCGATTTTTAACCCGGAATTAAAAAAATCCATTTCTGCCTTCCGGGATGATAACAGCCCTCAGAATCTGAATACAATCATCAACGAACTGGTAAAGTCGCCGCTGCTTGCTCCGGCTGTCTTTGATTTAAATGGGGCTCCGGCTCCTAAACCGGGACCGGATGGCAGGGTCCAGCTTCCCAAAAACACAAAAATCAGTCTGGTGATGATCAACAGCAAGGAAGGGAAGCATTACTATCTTGCTTTTAGCGATTGGGATGCAGTGCATGACTGGGAGAAAAACGCCGTTGGACAGGGGCGTCAGATCATGATGCTGCGCTTTGACGATTTTGCCAATATGCTGGAAAAGAACAAGGAGGCTTCCGGGTTGGTTCTGAATCCCGGAGAAAACAGCCTGCGTCTGGAAGCGCCCCTGATTGCTTCCGTCAAAAAGCAAAAAGACGCCCTGGCGCAGGTGCGAAAGGCTCAGGAGGCGGCACAGATCCATCCTGGCGACAAGGTTACCATTGTGGAGCCCTCGGTGTTGCCGGATGAACTGGCGGACCCCATCTGTGAGGTACTGAAAGATGCACCGGGTGTAGGCTCTGCGTATCTTCAGATTATGATCGTCAACGAGACTCGCAAATGTTACCTTCTGGTATTGGACGGACCGAAAGACGAAAAGCTTTTTACGGCAGTAGCGAAAGCGGCACGTCCTTATCTGGCGGGTCGAGAACAAAAGATGGATCTTACCATTACAACTTCCGTTTCCCCCTTGGGTCAGCAGGGAATGCGCGGCAGCGAACCGTTTTACCGCAAAGGAATCGGTCGTGTGGAGGAAGAGGACGACGAATGAACGCCAAACGTCTGCTGGATTGTACTTCCAGTGATTTGCGTCGGTATGGTAAGTCGGAGCTCCTTTCTTCCATCGCCGGATGTGAGGGACGTGTTTTGGCCTGTGAGACCATCGGCATTACACCACCTCTTTTGGTGGATGTAACCAATGCGGAATATGCGGCGTCTTTAAGTGCGGACATTTTGCTTCTCAATATGTTCGACGTGCAAGATCCTCTCATACAGGCTTTGCCGGCCGTACCAAAGGAAGAGACAATTCGGGAATTAAAAAGGCTTACTGGCCGGGTGATTGGAATCAATTTGGAGCCCACAGACCTGGAACATTCCCAGAGTAACGGACAAACGCTTTGGCAGATGAAGCCGGGGCGTTTGGCAACAGCCAAAAATGCTCGCATGGCAGCCGATATGGGCGTTGACCTTATTGTCTTGACCGGAAATCCCGGAACTGGTGTCAATAACGAAGCAATTGAATCCGCCCTTCGGCAAATTTCCTCCGCAGTAGGGGATCGAGTCATTTTGGCTGCCGGAAAGATGCATGCATCTGGCGTAGCAGGGGAGAAGGGCGAAAATATTATGACGGCCCTCGATGCACAACGATTTATAGAGGCCGGTGCGGATATCATTCTGCTGCCGGCCCCGGGAACCATCCCTGGAATTACGCAAGATTATGCACATCGAGTTATTGAGACAGTACATGCTAACGGAAAATTGGCAATGACAGCCATTGGAACTTCCCAAGAGGGGGCAGATGTGGCAACCATTCGTCAGATTGCATTGATGTGCAAAATGGCGGGCGCCGACATCCACCATATCGGAGATACAGGTGTACCCGGCATGGCGTTGCCGCAAAATATTCTGGCGTATTCCATTGCTGTTCGAGGCGAGCGTCACACCTACCACAGAATGGCACAATCGGTGAACCGCTAAGGGTTTGGTCTACGCGCCACCTTTCACAATCGAAAGTCAGGACCCCCGGCTAAGCCGGGGGCTTGTGTAAGCCCTAGAAGGGCATAATACGGACAACGCCCCTCAAGGG
>CALXHP010000068.1 GCA_944388135.1 uncultured Gemmiger sp.
TAAACAGGCGGTCCTCTGCCGAAATTTCGGGTATGAACGTCGATACAAAATGGAGGAATTCATAACATGGACGCAATCAAGCATTTTACCGAGGGTATGATCAAAGAGAACAAGCCCCAGTTCGAAGTCGGCGACACCGTCCGCGTTTCCGTCCGCATCAAGGAAGGCGACAAGGAGCGTATCCAGGCTTTTGAGGGCACTGTCATTGCCAAGAAGCATGGCGGCATCGCTGAGACTTTCACCGTTCGCCGTACTTCTTATGGCGTTGGCGTGGAGCGTGTGTTCCCCGTCAACAGCCCGTTCGTTGAGAAGGTTGAGGTTGTCCGCCGCGGCAAGGTCCGTCGTGCGAAGCTCTTCTACCTGCGCGAGCGCACCGGCAAGGCTGCCAAGGTCAAGGCACGTATCTGAGCATACTGAGAAAAGGGGAGGACGGTTGGCGTTCTCCCTTTTTTCGTACTTTTTTGCAGGAGGGGACATGGGATGGCGCAAACACTCAAAGAAAGCTACCACCGCAATCGCGGAACGCTGGAATGGTACGATGCGCTGGCTGTGGCAGTAGCGGTCATTGCCTTGGTGTTTACTTTTTTGGTGCGCATCGTTCAGGTGGATGGCAGCTCCATGAACCCGACGCTCTATAACGGGGAACGCATCCTGATCGCTACGTTTATGCAACCGGATTATGGGGATGTGGTCATCATTGACAGCTATATTCCCTATGGCAAACCCCTGGTCAAACGGGTAATCGGAAAGGCCGGCGATACCATCGATATTGACTTCGATGCAGGCATTGTGTACCGGAACGGGCAGGCGTTGGAGGAAACATATATTGCAGAACCCACATGGACTTATGAAAGTGTAAATTTTCCCATCACTGTGCCGGAAGGTTGCCTTTTCATTATGGGGGATAACCGCAACAACTCCAAGGATAGCCGTGATGAAGAAATAGGCTGTGTGGATACCCGTGATGTTTTGGGAGTCGCCTTGTGGCGGATTATGCCATTTGACAGGATGGGAGCGATAGAATGAGTCAAAGCGATATTATCAATAGTCGGCAGATCCAGTGGTTCCCGGGGCACATGACCAAGACGCTCCGGATTATGGAAAAAGAAATCCGCAATGTGGATTGTGTTTTGCAGATTTTGGATGCACGGATTCCGCTTTCCAGTCTGAACCCGGAAATTGAGCGAATCACTGCGGGAAAACCGCATTTGTATATTTTAAATAAAGCCGATCTTGCCGATCCGGAAATCACAAAACGGTGGCTGACTTATTTTAAAAGTGCCGGTGCCGGCTGTTTGGCCATGGACTCCAAACAAAAGGGACGTGCCATGGCCACCAAAGCTCCTATTGAAAAGGAGCTGTCTGCCCTGATGGAACGCCGGCGCAACCGCGGCATGGTGGGAGCGGCCATTCGTGTCATGGTGGTAGGCATTCCCAACGTGGGCAAATCCACCTTCATCAATTCCTTTGCGGGAACAACTCGGGCCAAGGCAGCCAACAAGCCCGGGGTGACCCGCGGCAAGCAGTGGATCTCGGTGGACAACTTTGATCTGATGGACATGCCGGGGGTGCTCTGGAAAAAATTTGATTCCCTGGAAACCGCTTCCAATCTGGCGTTTATCGGGTCTATCCGGGACGATATACTGGATATCGAAGAATTGGCATGTGGATTGCTTTCCAGTGTGCGACAAATCTATCCAAAACAGCTACTGGCGCGGTACAAACTGGAAGAAACGGTGCTGGATCTGCCGCCTTACGAGTTGTTGCAGGCCATTGGTGCCAAGCGCGGCATGCTGATTTCCGGCGGTGAAGTGGATACGGAACGCGCTGCCAAAATGTTGGTGGGGGAATTCCGTGCCAGCAAATGGGGGCGCCTGTCGCTGGAACGCCCGCCAAAGCGTATTCCGGAGCAGGAGGAGACAGTTGATGCCGAGGACATCGAAATCGACGAACAATAAGGAAACTTTATACGCCTTTGATTCAGCACAGAGGGCACATTTTGGCACTCTTTGCGGTGTGGACGAAGCAGGGCGTGGTCCGTTGTGCGGCCCGGTTTGCTGTGCAGCAGTGATTTTGAATCCGGATGATCCCATCGAAGGAATCAACGACTCCAAAAAGCTTACCGAAAAGCGCCGCGAGGCTTTATTTACGGAAATTATCCGCCGTGCTGTTGCTTATAATGTTGTTTTTATTTCACCGCAGGAAATCGATGAAAAAAACATTTTGTGGGCAACTATGGACGGCATGGCCCAGGCTGTCGAAGGATTGTCTGTTCAGCCTCAGTATGTATTGATTGATGGAAACCGCTGCCCTCCGGACCTTTCTATACCGGCGCAGGCGGTTATAAAAGGTGATGCAACAAGTGCCAGCATTGCGGCGGCATCCATTCTGGCGAAGGTCAGCCGTGACCGGTATATGATGGAACTGGATCAACAATATCCTCAGTATCAGTTGGCAAAACACAAAGGCTATCCTACAAAGTTGCATTATCAGATGATTGAAAAATACGGAATCCAACCGTTTTATCGACGCAGTTTTTTAAAAAAACAGGGATACTGGAATGGCAAATGATCTTGGTCGTAAAGGCGAAGCCATCGCAGCCCGGTATTACCGACAGCGTGGGTATCTGTTGCTGGGACATAATTATCGGACCCGAATGGGGGAGATTGACCTCATTTTATATAAGGAGGGTACGGTTGTCTTTGCGGAAGTCAAGACCAGAGCCGGTCATATGCTGGCGCCCCCGGCCTCTGCGGTGGATACTTACAAGCAGCAACGGTTGTTATTGACAGCACAATTCTATCTGCAAAACAGCCCTTATGCAGATGCTATGGTTCGCTTCGATGTAGTGGAAGTGACTCCGGCAGAGCATGGCTGGCAGGTACATTGTATTATGGATGCATTCCAAGCGTAAACGTATAGAAAGGGTGTATGATATGCAGTATCAGAGTACCAGAGATTCCCGACTTCACGTCTCCGCTTCCGAGGCGATTGTACGCGGTTTGGCTCCCCAGAGTGGTCTGTTCGTGCCGGAAACTTTCCCTGCGGCAGATCTGGAAGGATGGAGACATCTTTCTTACCCCGAGCTGGCACAAAAAGTGCTGGCAGGCTACCTGACCGATTACAGTGCCGATTTCTTGCAGGAAGCGACCGAGGCTACCTACGGTGCAGCGTTCGGCGGCAATGCCGGTCGCACGGTGCGGGTCCATGACGGTTTGTACGCTTTGGAACTCTGGCATGGTCCTACCTGCGCTTTTAAAGATTACGCGTTGCAGCTGATGCCCAAATTGCTGGTGGAAGCAAAACGCAACCTTGGACGCCAGGAAACTACACGGATTTTGGTGGCCACATCCGGCGATACAGGCAAGGCAGCTCTGGCTGGATATGCAAACCTGGATGGCATTGAAATATCGGTGTTTTATCCCGATGCCGGTACAAGCGAGATTCAACGCCTGCAGATGGTAACCCAGGAAGGGAAAAACGTGCAGGTATATGCCGTGGAAGGCAACTTCGACGACGCTCAGACGGGCGTCAAACGTGTATTTGTCGATGCTTCGGTGGCAGAAGAGCTGGAAAAGCGGAACATCCGGCTTTCCAGCGCCAACTCCATCAACTGGGGACGTCTGGCTCCTCAGATTGTATACTATTTCTATGCGTATTTCCGCTTGGTGGATCAGGGCGCCGTGGCCTGGGGAAAGCCTGTGGATTTCTGCGTGCCCACTGGAAACTTTGGTGATATTTTGGCCGGTTATTACGCGAAGCAGATGGGCCTTCCGGTTGGGAAACTGGTATGCGCCTCCAACAAAAATAATGTATTGACGGATTTCATCCGTACAGGTACCTATGATGCCCGTCGGACGTTCTATAAGACGACGTCGCCGTCCATGGACATTCTCATCTCGTCCAACCTGGAACGATTGCTCTATCACGTCAGCGGCAGCAGCGAAAAAGTGGCTGCCTGGATGCAGGAACTGGCCCGTACCGGAAAGTATACAGTGGATGCCGAAACTCTTTCCGCAATTCAGCAGAACTTTGCTGCCGGATTCGCAGGGGATGAAGAAGGAGCAGACGAAATTCGCAGCCGTTTTGAGGTGGACCACTACCTGTGCGATACGCATACGGCAGTAGCCTTCCGCGTGGCAGAGAACTGCCGCAGTGGAGCGCCTATGGTCGTTCTCTCTACGGCCAGTCCCTTCAAATTCCCGCGGGATGTGCTGGTGGCTTTGGGAGTACAGGTCCCCGACAGTGATTTTGCCGCCATGAGTGTCCTGACTGAAAAGACAGGGGAAGGGGCACCGGAAAGCCTGCAGGTGCTGAACAGTCTGCCGGTACGTTTTACACAGGTGATTGCACCGGACCAGATCCGCACGGCGGCTTTGCGCTGAAAAGAGACTTACAGGAACAGGGAAGGAGCTGTATGGCAGTTTTCGTAATAGGGGACCTGCATCTTTCGTTGGGAACCAACAAGCCTATGGATGTGTTTCCGGGGTGGGATGGATATCTGCCGAAATTGGAAGCAAACTGGCGTACTCTTGTAAAACCTGAGGATACTGTGGTTCTTGCAGGGGATACCAGCTGGGCCATGAACCTGCAGGATACCTTGGCGGATTTTGCCTTTTTGCAGGATCTGCCCGGGCAAAAATGGCTGCTGAAGGGAAACCATGATTACTGGTGGACCACAATCCGCAAAATGGAAAATTATTTGATGTCAAATGGGTTTTCTTCCTTGCATATTCTACACAATAACGCCTGTATTGTGGGTGAGGTAGCCCTCTGCGGAACACGGGGGTGGCCTTACGATGATGTGGCAGCCCAAGGGGAAAAACTGATGGCTCGTGAAGCAGGCCGACTTCGGATGTCCTTGCAGGCAGCGAAAGAAATCCCCAGGAAAATTGCTCTTTTGCATTATCCGCCGGTCTATCCGGGGGCGTCTGCGCCGGAGCTGGTTTCTGTATTACAGGAGTTTGGCGTTAAGGAGTGCTATTACGGACATCTGCATGGAAAATCCATTCGCTATGCTGTACAGGGGGAAGTAGATGGAATCCGCTATCGCCTGATTTCGGCCGATGGATTGGGATTCTGCCCCTATAAACTGGATGAGGTATAAATCCGGAACGTGTTTTTGCTACGAAAAAGCCTGAAAAGTGCGGAAAAAGCAAGCTGAATTGTGACTTTTTTGCAAATAGGGCTGGTATTCTGCGCAGGAACATGCTATAATTACTTGTATTTTTATGTACATTTATTTTTGGAGGAATTTATAAATGAAGCTGATTTCCTGTGAAAAGCTCGAAAAGAGCATGGTCGAACTGCAGTTCTCCATCGACGCGGAGACCTTCAAATCCGCCGTCGCTGCCGCTTTCAAGCGTGAGAGCAAGAAGTATACCGTCCCCGGCTTCCGCAAGGGCCATGCCCCCCGTGCGATGATCGAGAAGATGTACGGCAAGGATCTGTTCCAGTACGATGCCATCAATGATCTGTTCCCGGAAAACTACGAGGCTGCCGTTAAAGAGGCTGGTATCGAAGTTGTCGGCGGTCCGGCTCCCGAGGTCGTTTCCATGTCCGAGGAAGAGGGTGCTGTGCTGAAGGTCAAGGTTGCCGTCAAGCCGGAGGTTGAACTGGGCGAGTATGTCGGTTTAACCGTGACCAAAGATGTCAAGACTGTGGATGAGGCTGAAGTGGAAGCCGAGATCAAGCGCATGCAGGATCGCAACGGTCGTTTGCTGACCCGTGATGGCGAGGCTCAGAACGGTGACACTGCTACCATCGACTTCGAAGGCTTTGTGGATGGCAAGGCATTTGAGGGCGGCAAGGCCGAGCATTATGCCCTGGTGCTGGGCAGCGGCTCCTTCATTCCCGGCTTCGAGGAGCAGGTTGTCGGCCATAAGGCTGGCGACGAATTTGACGTGAACGTCAAGTTCCCTGAGGAGTACCAGGCGGAAGAGCTGGCTGGTAAGGACGCCACCTTCAAGATCAAGCTGCATGAAGTGCAGTACAAGGAGCTGCCGGAACTGGATGATGACTTCGCCAAGGACGTCAGCGAGTATGACACCCTGGACGAACTGAAGGAGTCCATCCGTAAGGGCATTGCCGAGACCAACGAGAAGCATGCTGATCAGAAGGTTGAAAACGATTTGATCGATCAGGTCGTCAACAATATGAAGGCTGATATTCCCGACGCCATGATCGAGGGCCGCATGGATGAACTGGTGCAGGACTTCCAGTATCGCATTTCTCAGCAGGGCCTGAAGCTGGAGCAGTATCTGCAGTATATGGGCATGACCAAGGAGCAGTTCAAGGAGCAGTTCCGTGAGCAGGCTGAAAAGCAGGTCAAGATGCGTCTGGCCATGGAAGCAATCGTCGCCAAGGAAAACATCGAGACCACTGACGAGGAATTCGAAGCCGAGGTCAAGCGCATTGCCGACGCTTACCAGATGGAAGCCGACAAGGTCAAGAGCCTTGTGAACGCCGATGCCGTGAAGAAGGATCTGGCTGTCAACAAGGCCATTGACTTCGTGAAAGAAAAGGCCAACGTTGTGGTTGGTGAGGATGAAAAGAAACCTGCCAAGAAGACCACTCGCAAGACCACCAAGCAGGCTGAAAAGAAAGAAGAAACCCAGAGCGAGGAGACCCAGGGCGAGTAATTGAGCTCTGCTTAGATCCCCGGGAAGTATGATAAAACAGGGCCGATACGGTGTGCATCTGCTGCCGTATCGGTTCCTTTATCCGCCTTAAACCGATTTTATCTATAAGGAGGGAACCCCTATGAGCCTTGTACCCTATGTTATTGAACAGACTGCGCGCGGTGAGCGCAGCTATGACATTTTTTCCCGTTTGCTCAACGACCGTATTATTGTGCTGAGCGAAGATGTGAATTCTACCTCGGCCAGCGTCGTGGTAGCGCAGCTGCTCTATTTGGAAGGGCAGGACCCGGAGAAGGATATTTACTTCTACATCAACAGCCCGGGCGGCTCCATCTCGGACGGCATGGCCATTCATGATACAATGAATTACATCAAGTGCGATGTTTCTACCATTTGCATCGGCATGGCAGCCTCCATGGGCTCTTTCCTGCTGGCCAGCGGCACCAAGGGCAAACGTTTTGCTTTGCCCAATTCGGAAATTTTGATCCATCAGCCGCTGATCAGTGGCGGCGGAATCTCCGGCCAGGCTACGGATATTCAAATCCACGCCAACCATATCATTCACATCCGTGAGCGTATGAACCAGCTGTACAGCCAGTATACCGGCCAGGCATTGGAAACCATTCAGCGGGATACCGAGCGTGATAACTATATGACGGCGCAGCAGGCCAAGGAATACGGTCTGATTGACGATATCCTCTATAAACACTGATTCGGGGGAACAATAATGGCAAATTCAACGTCCGGGAAGGACGGAAATGGACGTGAGCTGATCTGCAGTTTTTGCGGTCGCTCCCAAAATGAAGTGGAACAGCTTCTCATCGGTCCAGGCGTCAATATCTGCAAAGATTGCATTGATATGTGCTACCGTGCGCTGTATAAAGATGCGGATCGCCCCATGCCGCCGCGTGCCGGGGCAAACCGTCGCCCGGGGGCTTCGCGCAATCCGGGGCAGGCAAGGTATGACGCAAATCCTCTGGAAAGCGTCAATATTCTGACGCCGGCCGAAATTAAAGCTGGCCTTGACCAATATGTGATCGGGCAGGATGTTGCCAAAAAGGTGCTGGCAGTCTCGGTATATAACCACTATAAGCGCATTCTTTCCGGTAAAGAAAGCAATGTGGAACTGCAAAAGTCCAATGTGTTGATGCTGGGCCCTTCCGGCACCGGCAAGACGTTGCTTGCCCAGACACTGGCCAAAATGCTCAATGTGCCTTTCGCTATCGCGGATGCTACCACATTGACAGAGGCCGGATACGTGGGCGAGGATGTGGAGAACATCCTTTTAAAGCTGATTCAGGCCGCAGATTTTGACATTCCCAAGGCAGAAATCGGTATTATCTACATCGACGAAATCGACAAGATCACCCGCAAGAGTGAGAACCCGTCCATTACTCGTGATGTAGGCGGTGAGGGTGTGCAGCAAGCTTTGCTGAAGATCGTGGAAGGCACGGTAAGCAATGTGCCCCCCAACGGCGGCCGCAAGCACCCGCAGCAGGAATTTATCCAGATCAACACAAAGAATATCCTGTTTATCTGCGGTGGTGCCTTTGATGGTTTGGAAAAGCTGATTCAAAAGCGTACCGATAATGCCTCCATGGGGTTTGGCAGCCAGCTGCGTACGACACTGGACAAAGATGAGACCCGGCAGAAGCTGCTTAAGAAAGTGGAGCCGGATGACTTGGTTCGGTTTGGCCTGATTCCGGAACTGATCGGTCGTCTGCCGGTGGTGACGGTTCTGGACCCGCTGGATGAAGATGCTCTGGTTCGTGTTCTGACTGAGCCCAAGAACAGCATTGTACGGCAGTACAAAGAGCTGCTTCACCTGGATAACGCGGAGCTGGTCTTTACGGACGCGGCATTGCATGCCATCGCCAAGAAAACGGTGGAGCGCAAGAGCGGTGCCCGTGGTTTGCGCAGCGTGGTGGAAGATCTGCTGATTCCTATTATGTACGATATTCCCTCGGATGCGTCTATTACCAAAGTGACCATTGATGCGGATACCGTGGAGGGGGGAGAGCCTCATATCGAACACGGTATGATGCGCCCGCGCTATAAGAATATTGCATTGCAGCAGCAATAAAATTTAAAAACAGGGAGACTTCCGACAGAAGTCTCCCTGTTTTTATCTTTTAAAACGTATCAATCCTGCTCACGGAAAGTAAGCCCGGTGTCGCTCATTTCGCTTACGATGGCAAGGCTGGCCAATTTGTAACCGGCAGCCCGCAGTTCATCACCGCCGGGCTGGAAGCCTTTTTCAATGCAGATACCGATGCCCCCGACAACACATCCGGACTGTTGGCAGATATCCAAGAGGCCTTTCATCGCCTTGCCATTGGCCAGAAAATCATCAAGGATCAAGACCTTGTCGTTGGGGGAGAGAAACTTCTTTGCTAAGGTGATGTCATAATCGCGGCCATAAGTATAGGAATGGACCTTGGAGGTATATACATCACCGTCAATGTTTTTGCTTTTTGCCTTTTTGGCAAAAACAACAGGAACATTGAAATGACGCGCTGTCATGCAGGCGATGGCAATTCCAGAAGCTTCTATGGTCAGAATCTTATTGATTCCGTCGTCTTTGAAGATGCGATAAAACTCGGCGCCAATCTGGTCCAATAGCTCTACATCCAACTGGTGATTCAAAAAACAGTCTACTTTTAATACATTCCCGGGACGGACCTGCCCCTCTTGCAGAATACGCTGTTCAAGAAGTTTCATCTGCGAATTTGCCCCTTTCACGGATCGTTGTTCTTTTATGACTCCATTATGGCAAATTCCGACATGTTTTTCAAGTTTTTTACAATAAATGACCGGACTTTTTTGTCAAGATGGCAGTTTGATAACATTTTGTAACTAAAATTTATGCAAAATGGACACAAAACAGGCAAATTTACATTCCAACACTGTAGAATTGGAACATTGCGCTTTGATGCGTAAAAGTCTATAATTCTTTTATACTACAGCACTGGGGTGTGCGGCCCGCTGAAAGGCAACAGGTGCTGTAAGGACTTAGGAGGGTAAGAAAACCATGAAAAAATTCGTTAGTTCTGTTCTGGCTGCTTCTATGGTGTTGAGCCTGGCGGCCTGCGGCTCTACGGCTACTACGTCCGAGAGCAGCTCCACTGCTTCTTCGGAAGCCACTTCTTCTGCCGCTGCCACCGGTGAGTCTGCCGGTTCCGGCAGCTATACCGGTACCCCCATCAAGATCGGCGGCATCGGCCCTGTTACCGGTGCGGCTGCTGTGTATGGCACGGCTGTCAAGAACGCCGAAGAGCTGGCCGTAAAGGAGATCAACGCCGCCAATGGCAGCGATGTTTTCGAATGGCAGTTCGAGGACGATGAAAACGACGCCGAGAAGAGCGTCAATGCCTACAACACCCTGAAAGACTGGGGCATGCAGATTCTGGCCGGCCCTGTCACCACCACTCCTTCTGTGGCTGTGGCTTCCGAGACCGTGAACGATAATATGTTTATGCTGACGCCGTCCGCTTCTTCTTTGTCTGTCCTTTATGAAGATCCGAACGTGGAAAATCCGGTGGCCCGCGGCAATGTCTTCCAGGTGTGCTTCACTGACCCCAACCAGGGTGTTGCTTCCGCAGATTACATTGCTGAGAATGGTCTGCCCACCAAGATCGGTGTGATTTACGACTCCTCTGATGCTTATTCTTCCGGCATCTTCGACAAGTTCAAGTCTGAGGCGGAAACCAAGGGCCTGGAGATTGTGGCCGCTGAAGCTTTCACTGCAGACAACAAGTCTGACCTGTCCACCCAGGTAGCCAAGTGCCAGGAAGCTGGTGCCGAGCTGGTATTCCTGCCCATCTACTATCAGGAAGCTTCTCAGATCCTGATCGCTGCTGACAAGATCGGTTATACCCCCAAGTTCTTTGGCTGCGACGGTATGGACGGTATCCTCTCCATCGAAGGCTTTGACACCTCTCTTGCTGAAGGTTTGATGCTGCTGACTCCCTTTGCTGCAGATGCAGAGGATGAAAAGACCCAGGCTTTTGTTGCCGCTTATGAAGCTGCTTACGGTGAGACCCCGAACCAGTTCGCTGCAGACGCTTATGACGTGATCTATTCTATCTATCAGGCGGTCCTGGCTGGCGGTATCAATGGTGATATGGATGCCAGTGAAATCTGCGACGCACTCAAGACCCAGTTCACCAGCATGACCTTTGATGGCCTGACCGGTACCGGTATGACCTGGGATGCCACGGGTGCGAT
>CALXHP010000069.1 GCA_944388135.1 uncultured Gemmiger sp.
CTGATCGTGTGCGGCAACCGTGAGTTCACCGCGCACCGCCTGCGCGTCGCGGGCTTTCTCGACCGCCTGTACGAACTGGAAGGCGACATCGGGCACGCGCACGTCATCGAGTGCATCGAGCGCTACGACCTGACCTATGACGGCGTGCTGCGTGAGGTGCGCCGCAATCCGCGCCTGCGCGCCATCTATATGGCAAACGAGAGCGTCAAGGGCTGTATGGATGCACTCTCCCGCGCCCGCGCGCCCCAGCCCATCCACGTCGTGTGCAATGACCTGACCCCCTATGCGCGCGAATATCTGTCTGACGGCCGGGTGGATTTCGTCATTGACCAGGATTTTTCCGGACAGGCACGCCGTGCGGTCGAAGTGCTCTACGACCTCGTGTGCCGTGAACGCATGCCGGCCGATCCGGTCATACACCTGCGCACGAGCATCATTTCGCGTGAGTTGCTATGACCCTGCAAAGCGGTGCATCTTAAAAATGCATAAAAATCTCTGCAATATGACAGAGATTATATGAAGATAAAAATAAGCCATTATAGATATGGCAGATCATATAAATAAAGGCAGAAAATTTATTCCGGAAAAGACAGATCGGCGGTCTATAAGATGAAATATAAAAAGTATTTGTTCATCCTGTTATCTTGTCTATTGGTGGGCTGTATAGCTGATTGCTTTATCCCGCGGCCCTGCATCAAGCGGCAGGGCGCGTCAATACAGACCATCTACTATCAGCCTTCCCAAGAAGAGGGCAGAAGACCCGTGCTGACGGCAGAGCAGGAACAGTCAGTGCTGGACATCCTGGCGGACAGCCGGCGGCAGCAGACGCTCATCGCCCCGCCGGGCGGTATGGGGGACTATCTGTATGTCGCGGTCGATACCCAGGAAGGGCAGATTCAGGTCCACCTGTTTGATTCGGGTGGCTATATCGTACGCGAAGGCCGGAAGTTTTGCGACCGGCTGCTCGAGGAAACGCAGGTGTATGAGAGGCTGCAAGAGATTTTACTACAGAATGAGACCGAGCACGATGAGGGAAAGGCCGCCTGGGATAGGCGGTCTTTCTGCGTTATGGACGGCATAGGCTGGGAGGGGCGCCCAGGCGTTCTGTGAACATTTGGTGACTTTTGTGTGAACTTGTGTGTCCTAAGAATTGACGGCGAACCGGGCGTTGGCGTATAATAGGATAAGATTTCCGACCGACGAGTCGGTCGGTTCCATAGACTTGGATTTCCAGAAAGCAGGCGGATATATGAAAAGACAAATTTGCGCGGCGGCATTGGCGGGCAGCATGCTCATGGGCCCGGCGGCCGGCGCGGCTTGGATGGGCACAGAGCAGATGCCCGCATGGCTCAATCCGGATGCAGGCGCGGTCACGACGCCGGCTGCATCTGCCGGGCAGACGACCGGGCAGACGTCTGTACAGACCGTGCAGGGCACGGTTGTGCCGCCCAGCACGACGGCTTCTTCAGCGGCAACTTCTGCGCCCGCGGCGACTTCAGCGTCGTCCGCAGCGTCAAGCAGCCAGATGCCGGCCTGGCTGGACCCGAATGCGGGCGCGGTCACAGCGCCCTCGTCCACCTCGTCCACGGCCACCACGACCCAGACGTACATCCCCTCGACCGGCCAGGCCGCCGGGACGCCCGGCACGGTCACGACCAACACCGGCGACGTCTATCCGACCTACTGGCTGGGCTTTTCTGCCGAGGAAGCGACCTTCTATCTCCAGCAGCAGGACCCGGAGATCGCCAACGCCGAGATGCTGTCCTATGACCAGATCGAGCCGCTCGTGCGCACCCAGAACAAGACCGTCCTGGCCAACCGGGAGACCCTGGCCGGCATTGAGGCGGTCGATATCGACGAGGCCATCGACGACATGGAAGACGCCATTGACAGCATGAAGCAGGGCATCTCGGCCATGCAGCAGCTGGCCAGCAGCGTATCGACTTCGCTGACCACGGTCGATCCCACCGTCCAGAACGGCGCCGCAACGGTCACCATCGGCAGCGCCACCGTCGCCCTCCTGCAGGGCAACATCACCCAGATGGAGACCCAGCTCGCGCAGCTCGAGGACCAGCTCGACGAGCTGGAGGACACCGACTATGAGCCGTATGAAAAGCAGTTCGAGTCCATTGAGAATCAGCTCGTCATGGCGGCCCAGGCGGCTTACATCGGTCTGATGACCATCCAGCAGAATTATATTGTCACCGTCCAGCAGTCGGACTTGACCAACGTGACCTATAATGAGATGCAGACCCGCTTCCAGCTCGGCCAGATCTCACAGCAGCAGCTTGACCAGGCGCGTCTAGCCAAGACACAGACCGACAGCGCCATCCAGAGCCTGTACCTGACCCTGCGCAACGCCAAGGAGGACCTGAGTCTCATGCTCGGCCGCGACCCGGCGCGCAGCTACATGCTGGACACCCTGCCGGCCGTCACGCCTGATATGCTGGCGCTCTTGGACCTGGACACCGACATGGCCCGCGGCCAGGAGCAGAGCTACGACATCTACGCGGCCGAGCAGGCCGTTGAGGAAGCCGAGGACCTGGACCGCGACACCGACGGCCGCGACGAGCAGATCCGCGCCGCCGAATACCAGCTCGAGTCGGCCGAGGAGAGCTTCCAGCAGAATTTTACCAAGCTGTTCCGCGCGGTCAGTGAGAACAACCGCTTGCTCTCGGTCGCACGCGAGGCGCTGGACTATCAGAATGAGGTCACCGAGACCCAGAAGCTCAAATATGACCTGGGGACGATCTCACGCAATGCCTACATCGAGGCGCAGGTCAACCAGGCCGTGGCAGAGTCCAATGTTAAGCTGGCACAGATTGACCTGTTCTCGGCCTACATGCAGTATCAGTGGGCCTGCCAGGGCGTGATGGGCAGCACAGGAGGAATGTAAACGATGAAGGCAAAACGAGTTGCGGCAGGGCTGCTTGCCTGCCTGATGCTGCTGACGATGGCCGGCTGCGGCGGGGACAGCAGCGAGACGGAGGCCGCCGCCCAGCAGGAACAGGACATGGGGACGGCGGTGGAGACGCAGACGGTCACGCGCACCGATCTGTCCAATGAAAATATGGTGTCCGGCCAGATCATCGCCGACACCTCGGTTTCGGTTGTGCCGACTATTGGCGGCACGGTCAAGAGCCTGCCGGTCAAGGCGGGCGACACGGTCCAAAAGGGCCAGCTTTTGTTCCAGATTGACACGAGCCAGATCACGAGCTCGTACGGCGCGCTGCAGGAGAGCTACAGCGCGACCCAGCAGATGACAAACGAGGCCATCCAGAACGCACAGGACGCGCTGCCCCTGGCGCAGAGCGCGGTCACGACGGCCCAGACCAACTATAATAACACCCTGGCGCTGTTCAATGTGGGCGCGGCCTCCCAGGTCGAGCTCGACCAGGCCAGAAGCCAGCTCGACCAGGCGAACAACCAGCTCTCGCAGGCCAAGTCCGCAGTCTCCCAGGCGCGGGCCAGCCAGAAGGCCCAGCTCGCGCAGATCGAGTCCTCGCTCGATCAGATCCGCACGCAGGCTGTGGCCGGCACGGTGACAGCGCCCTGCAGCGGCCTGATCACGGCGGTCAATATCGTCGAGGGCGGTATGGCCGGTCAG
>CALXHP010000070.1 GCA_944388135.1 uncultured Gemmiger sp.
GATCGTGCAGGTATAATCCAATTTTTTTTCTTCACTGGTGCAAGTAAGACGGGCAATGAATTCTATATCCGCGTCATTGTCTAAATCTGCATGGCTTTGATACCAAAATGCCCCACGATTTTTTTCCTCGGCCCATATAGTGCAGGTAGTATTCTGGGCTTCCAACATATTAGGGGTATTATCCTTGGAAAGTTCTACAGCATATCCAGAGAATATGATTGGTGTACCGGTATCACGGGATTCCTGCGTATAAAATGGAAGGTTCACTTCTTCCGAATAGGTACCATTTTTGCTGACGTAATCATAAAATGCTCTCGCAGGATAATTCTGCATTTTTATCATATGAGAAGCGAATAAACCAACGGCGGCAATCAGGATAATGGCAACAATTACAAACGGTGCACTCCGTTTTGCAGTCTTTTTTGTCTTCGCTATTTTGGCTTCCGCCGCCGCTTTTTCTTCGGCGGCTCTTTGCCGTACAAGTTCAAGCCGTTTGTCTTTACCGGCCTTCAGTTCATCCAAGTCCATGGCTGCTAAGATAACGGCCTCTTTTTGGCACCTGTGGCAAAGCGGCTCGCTTTCGTGGTTGAGCGCGCCGCAGGCACACCGCCACAAATCCTTTTCCTGCTTAAAAATGTATTTGCAATTTTCGCCGTACTGGATTCGGTATTGTGTAGCAAGCTCGGTGTCGCCAAAAGTCTGTTCCAACGATACCGGGGCAGAAAGCGGTTCCCATACGGTTTCGGAGGCCGTCCAGACCGTGTTATCCACAAAGACCACTTCAGCAACAGAAACCGAAAAAGCGCGTGCGGCTGCATCGGGGAGAACCACGGGGACTTTTTGCCCGAAGTCCGTGTCCCGCGCCGCGTTCAGGTCCAAATATTGATAGTTAGCCGTTTCTCCTAGCGGTTTTCCGACCGTGTCCAGTGGCACGATCCGAACCGTTGCGGCTTTCACGCTCTTGTCGCCGATATTTTGGATCTTGAGCTGTGCCAATACTTTGCCTGTCTGGTTATCTTTGAGCAAAGCCCCCGCCGCAATCACAACAGGGGCCCCTGCTGCGTATAGGTTCTCAGGCAGGGAAAACAGCCGTGCATATCGTTCGCCCATTTTTCTTTGCCCCCTCACAGTTCAGGAAGTTCGTCGATATTTGCATCTTTTCTGCTTGTGTTTTCTTGAGTCTGATGGATATCCTCTACCAACTGCCCGAAAGCATAGATGGGGAATGCAAAAATGAGCGCATATCCGATCCCGCAAACAAGGATAAGCAGCCAAAGCAGAATACTGTCTGCCAGAACAACAAAGGCAGAAATCACACAAACCAGGATGTCAACGATCAGGGAGATTATCGCATATCGCTGAATGGTCCGTCCAACGTGATTAAAAATATACCTGTCAAACCATTTGAACATTTTTATCCCTCTTTCTGATTTCGCACGGTATCTAAAATGGTATGCTAGACAATTTGGAGCATGCCCTTCCGAGCTACCTGCCCTGCGGCGGCTGAACGCGCCGCCAGAGGACGGTGGTTCTCACCAATTCCGTGCCGATGATAAAACGCATCGTGCTTACCTCCCCAAAACAAAAAATTGCATGAACCGCACGCTTGGTGCAATTCATGCAATCAATTATATATATTGTCAAGTGTTATCAAGAGATTTTTTGGTAAAATCGCACAAAATTTGTGCAAGATCGCAGCAAAACCATTTTGAACTGATACCGGAGAAATGCCTCGGACATCGAGCACTTTCAGGGGATGGCGCAAGGCGCCATCTCCTTGAAAGTATCATTTTGCTGCTGCGGGGTCATAAGAATAGGTATATTCGCCGCCGTCAAAGGAAATCGTCAGCGCAACAGGGTCTTGGATGATCGATTTCGGCACTTCAATCAGGATATAGAGCGTGCGCGTGTTCAACGGCATGATGCTGTCCCGATGGAAGCCGGTCCCGTCCGCATCCTGAACGACAGCAAAACCGGTATAGGTGTATTTGTCCTGATAGACTGCCTTGACGCTGACAAAGGTATCACAGTCTTTTTCGGTACTCTGATAGTTGGTCACATCAAACCGCGCCGCTAGATAGGTATTGTCCGGGGAATCCACCTGATAATGTGTGAACACGGTTGAGGTGTTGGGCGGCAGCAGATCATCGGTGTAAGACATCCCCTGCCAGGTCAGCGCGGCAAAATTTTCGGCTTCTATGGTCTGCCCGATGGTCAACGCTTGGGCGTTGCGGATATGCTCCCCGACTGGATAGGAATAGATGTACAGCGCGCCATCAATGTCCAGCGTCAGCGTGACAGTACCGTCCAGCGTCTTGGGCACCGGTACTGCACAGTGCAGGCGGACCAGCGTGAGCGGGGCAGCATCTCCGTAGGAGGAAAGCTGCGTACCGCCATCGGTCTCCAGCGCGTAAATAGTCCCCTCGTATTGGGTCCCGTCCGCGCAGGCTGCTGTCAGGGTCAGCAGATCATTGCTGACAATGGCCGAGGAGGTCGTGTTCGTGTAATCCAGAACGACGTCAATATAGGTTTCATCGGCCTGGTCTGGCGTGAGCGTGCCGCTGCTTGCCATGGATGCCTGAAGCCGATCGGTCATTTCGATCTTGAACAGGCTGAATGCAGCATAATCCGGCACCTGATTTTCCGTGCCGAGCGTCAGGGGCTGGGCCTCTGCGGCGGGTTCGGTTTGGACGTCCCGCTTTTCGATCACGGTCGTTCC
>CALXHP010000071.1 GCA_944388135.1 uncultured Gemmiger sp.
CACAGACAACAAGCCCTTTCGGTTGCTTGAACAATTTTTATTTGAAATTATTGTCTAACTTTTTGGGGTCACTTCAATTCCGTCGGGGACTTTTTTGTACTTTACAGGGCGTAGACCAGAATGCCCACAATGATCATCGCCAGTGCCGCGATCTTTTTGGGGTTCATCTTTTCATGGAAGATGGTCACCCCGAACACCGTAACATAGAGATACCCGGTGGCCTCCAGAACGGGGCCCACGTTGAGAGGGACCCCCTTATAAGCCAGCATGGTCAGCAAAGAGCAGCCCACAAAAAGGCCGTATCCCAGAATGACCCGCCAGTCCGTGTACTCGGCCAGCAGGGATTTGTGTTCCCGCAGGGCCGCCTTTTTCAGCAGCACCTGGGACACCGACGCCAAAAAGGTGCTGCAGAGGTAGAGCAGCACGTAGGGAAGCTGTGCCTGTGTCATGTGCGGTCCTCCCCTTCGTGGTCGGCCCGTACAAAAAGCAGGATGCCGACGATGATGATGACCGCCCCCAGGATCTGCCGGGGGGTAACCTGTTCGTCAAAAAGCAGGAACCCCAGCAGGATGCCCCACACCACCGTTACGGCCTTGTTGGCGTAGGCGGTGGTCAGGGGCAGATGTTTGATCACCTGCTGCCAGCCGAAAGCATACACCACCAGCGCTGCCAGCATACCGCCGTACAGCAGGAGGAAAGGCAGGCTGAGAAAAGGCTGCCGGGCCGCCAGCTTGCTGCACACCCCGCTGAAGGCGTAGATTCCCAGGAAGATGTGCAGGATCAGGAACCATTTTGCTTGTTTCACTTGGCGGCCTCCTCGTGGTGGAGATACTCCCGGACCACGTACTGGGGTGCCGCGTTGGCACACATATAGATGCGGCCCACATATTCACCGATAAGCCCCAGGACGATGAGGATTGCCCCTCCCAGCAAGAGCAGCAGTGCCGTGGTGGAAGCCCAGCCCAGGGGTGCCGCATGGCTGACAAAATGGTTGATGATGATATAGATGAGATAGAGGAACCCGGCCACCGCCGACAGCGTGCCGAAGTAGGTGGCAATGCGCAGCGGCTTGACCGAGAACGAGGTGAAGCCGTTCATCCACAGGCCCAGCAATTTACCCAGGGTATAGCCGGAACGGCCCTCCTCCCGGGCGCGGTGATGCACCGGCACATTGCAGATATTTTTGGTGGTGCGCAGCACCAGGCCGATGACATAGGGGTAGCAATGCTCGTACCGCAGCATTTCCTCCACCACAAAGCGGCGGGCCGCAAAGTAGCTGTTGACTACCAGTTCCGGCGGCTTGCCCAGCATGATCTCTGTCATTTTGCTGTTGACCCAGCTGCCCAGGTTCCGCCAGCCCGCCTGCTGCTTGTTGTCGTACCGGGCATAGACCACGTCATACCCGGCCTGGATTTTTTCCAGCAGTTTGCCTGCCTCGTCGGCGGGGGTCTGGCCGTCATCGTCCAGGCAGACCACCACATCCCCGCTGCACTGGTGGAAACCGGCCATCAGGGCGGCATGCTGCCCGAAGTTCTTGGCCAGCGTCACCCCCTGCACATGGGCATCCTCCGCCACCAGACGGCGGATGGTGCCCAGGGTATCGTCGGGGGAGCAGTCGTTGACCAGTACGATCTCGTAGTCATATTGGGGCATGGTTTTCATGGTGGCGGTCACTTCCGCCACCACATCCCCCAGGGTGTGCTCCGAGCGATAGCAGGGAATCACATAGGAAATTTTCTGCATTGTTTTGTTCTCTCCTTTTAGGCCACGGCATCCGGCCGTTCATACACCACCAGGTCCTGGGTGGAGACCACTTCCTGCCAGCCGTCCTGCAGCAGCCGGGCCTCGGCTTCCCCGCCATGGCCCACCATGGCGTAGCGGGACAGAATGGGCTTGTCCGGATCTGCCAGATAGGTATTATGGTCAAACTGGATGCCCATGCCGGCAGGGACGGCATACAGATACCCATGAAAAACATCGTCCGCATAAGAGTAGGCCAGCGTATGGTCCCAGGGGTCATCCGAATCCCGGGACTCCACCCTCTCGGTCAGTGCCTCTTCCACCGCCGTGATCTGGTCCCCCATTTCGGGGAACCAGGTGGACAGGCTGCTGCGGGTCATATTGAGGGGCAGCAGCGCAATGGCGATCACCGGCAGCCAGACCACCCCTTTTCCCGCATCCTCTATCATCCAGACCGCCAGCATCAGCACACAAAGTTCCACCAGATGCCGTGCGTTCAGATCATACAGGAACAGCAGGGCCAGGGCCACAATGCCCACACAAACCAGCAGGCAGACCTTCCACCGGATCTGCCGTCCGCGGCAGATGTCGTAGAGCAGAAGGCCGATGCTTACCAGAAACATGACCGCGAACATAACGCAGGCGGTGCCCACATATTGGGGGTCCCCCTGCAGCGTAGGCAGGATGTCCCAGGTCCATATTCTTTGCAGCAGCGCACCGGCGTCCTGGAGTTCGTACCAAATCCCGCCCAGAGGATCCCCCTGGAGAGCCATCTGAACGGCGGTGAAATCGATCCCGCCGTCACTGAAATAAGGCGCCGCCAGTTTTGCCATGGAAAACAGTGCTGTTCCGAAACTGACCGCCGCCACGCCAAAACAGAGCCGCCGCCGGCGCACCACAGGCCACACGGCCACAACGGGGAACACAAAAAACAGCAGCGCATAAGGCCGGCATATGGTTTCCAGTGCACATGCCGCCAACGCCGCCGCAAACCAGCCGGCAGAAAAATGCCGCTGCAAAGACACCGTAGCGCCGATCAGCAGCAAGAGCAGCCCATAGTGCAGCGGTTCCGACGATCCGCCGAAAGCCGCGCTCAGGGGCCGCCAGAGGCAGACGGTTCCCAGCAGAAACACGATCTGCTGCCAGACCGAAAGGCGCGCCGCCCTTGCAAACACCGCAATGCCCGCCACGGTGAAAAAGATATTGCACCACAGCATGGTATTGACACTGCTGCCGAAGATAAATCCCGGCAGTGCATACAGCCAGATCAGAAACGGGCCCCAGGTGCCGTAATTGCCCAGATCCGCGTGGCTTTCCTCGTACCCGAAATACCCCTGGGGGCCGCCCTTGGAAATAACGCTGACAACCTGCCGGTTGTAGAAAACCTCGTCGTTGTCCATGTTGGGGGCCAGCCAGATCTGGTTGAGGGGCGTCCGGAAAGCCAGCGTATAAAACACCAACAAAAACAGGACTGCCCCCAAAACGCAGAGCAGCGCGTTGGGGGTCTTTTGCAGCCATTTTTTACAAAAATTCACAGGGCGATTCACAGATTCACTCCTCCCCCCGGGGGGCCGGGGACAGTTTGGCCATAAAAATCACATCACGGTACCGGCCATCCAGAAATACCATATCCCGGAAGACACCTTCCTGCACAAATCCCGCTTTTTCATAGCTGCGGCGGGCGGGCAGATTTTCCGCCAGCAGCCGCAGGCTGATGCGATGCAGACCCAGCTGTTCAAAGCCAAACCGGGTAAACAACTGGGCTGTCTCGGTGCCGAAGCCTTTGCCCCGGGCATCCTCTTCCCCGATAAAAATGCCGTACTCGGCACTGCGGTTGTCAGGGTCCACATCCCGGTAATAGACAGACCCCACCGGCCGGTCCTCTGCCTTATCCACAATGATATACTGCACCACCTGCCCGGTGGCCACCTTTGTGGCCAGCCAGTTGCGGTGCATTTCGGGGGTAAACCGCTGCCGGAAAATAAAGTTCTGCATGACAGACGGTGTGTTGCGCCAGGTCACAATATGGTCCGTATCCCCATCGGTGATGGGACGGAGTACTACGCGCTCACCGGTAATGCACGGAAGTTTTTCCATAAAAAATTCCCCTCTCACGAACGTTCATAGACGGTACAATAGTGCCCCTGATACAACAGCGTCCAGCCTTCGTTCTGCAGCCGCTGTTCCACGGCACTTCCGGAAGCGGTCATCACATACCGGGAACAGATCCCGTGGTCGGGGTCCTCCAGATAGTCCGCTTCATCGAACTGCAAGCCCATACCATCGGGCGCGGCGTAGAGCATTCCCACATGGGCGGCATCCCCGAAGGAATAGGCGATGGTGCGGTCCCACGGGTCGTCACTGTCCACCGCCGCCTGGCTTTCCGTCAGCGCCGCCTCCAGGCCGGCGCTTTCCTCGGCCACCGCTTCGTGCCAGCCAGGCATCCCGAATCCGCCGGAAGCGGTCAGCCCCACGATGCCCACCGCCGTCAGCAGGGCAACCCCCGCCGCCGTTCCCGCGGCAGGCCGGGGACTTTCCATCACCAGGGCCGCCAGCAGCAGAATATCCAATACCAGCGTATGGCGGGAAGCTTCCGCCGTGCGGTACATCAGCATCAACGCAAAGAAAACCACCACGGCCGCCGCCACGGCACAGCCTTTCCAGCGTGCCGGCCGTCTGTGGCGCAGATCCCACACCAGGCACCCCGCCGTCACCGCCAGCAGCAGCAAAAACACGAGATAGTATCCCCCGCCGTTTCCCTGCAGGGCCCCGGCGATCTCCTGCCCTACCTGGGCAAAGGCCGTGCACAGCTTTCCCACCGTATAGCGGGCTGCGGAAAGAACCTGCAGATGGGCCAGCATCTGCAAGGGGGTGGTATCCACATTGGTAAAGAAATAGGGCGCGTAAAATTTGGACATCAGCACCAGGGTGGACGCCAAAGACAGGGCCGCCCCCGCCAGACAGCCCAGCAGTGCCCGCCGGCGGGGCCATGCCAGCACCAAGGGGTACAGCCAGTATACCGCGTTATACGGGCGGGCCAACGTGGCGGCGGCACACAACAGGCACAACGCCGCCCAGGCCGTCTTGCGGCCGCTGCGGTGTACCAGCACCGCCGTGCCGGTAATGGCCAGGACCAATGCATAGTGCAGCGGCTCCTGCATGGCAGAAAAAACATACCGGACAGGGGCATTCAGGCAAGCCAGCACCAGGGCAAAGGCCGCCTGCTGCCAGGCTTTGAGACGAGTCGCCCGGGCAAAGACCATCCAGCCGGCCGCCACAAAAAACAGGTTGCACCACAGGAATGCATTCTGGCCCCGGAACACAAACCCCGGAATGGCATACATCCAGAAGATGGCCGGTCCCCAGGCGGCAAAGGTGCCGATGTCGGCATGGGACTCATTGAATCCGAAATAGCCCTGGGGAGCGCCGTACCGGACCACCGCCGCCAGCTGTTTGCTGTAGACCACTTCATCGCTCCAGGAGCTGGCGGGCAGATAGATCTGCGTCACCGGCACCCGGTAGACCAGCCATTCATACAGCAACAAAAAGGCCAGCGCGGCAGCCAGGGTGGCCACCGTGCCGAGCCAGAAAGATTTACTGCGCATAGAACGCCAGAACATGGTCGATCACCCGGCTGCGGTCCGCTTCGGTCAGGCCGTAGTAGAGCGGCAGACGCACCAGACGTTCGCTCTCCTTGGTGGTATAGCGGTCCTCGCCGTCAAAGCGTCCGAATTTGAGGCCCGCCGGGGCGGAATGCAGCGGAATGTAATGGAATACCGCCAGAATGTCGTTTTCTTTCAGGTAGCGGATCAGCGCAGTGCGCTCCTCCAGGTCCTTGCATTTGAGATAGAACATATGGGCGTTATGAACGCAGTCCGCCGGAATGGTCTGCACTTCCACCTTGCCGGCCTCCACCAGGGGCCGGAAGGCTTCCCGGTAGGCCTTCCATGTCGCCATGCGGTTGTCGTTGATCTCGTCCGCATGGAGCAGCTGGGCCCACAGGTAAGCAGCATTCAGCTCGCTGGGCAGGTAGCTGTCGCCGAAATCCACCCAGGTGTACTTGTCCACCTGGCCGCGGAAGAACTTGGCCCGGTTGGTGCCTTTTTCCCGCAGGATCTCAGCCCGTTCATTGTAATCGGGGTTGTTGATGACCAGGGCGCCGCCCTCGCCCATGGAGTAGTTTTTGGTCTCGTGGAAGGAATAACAGCCGAAGTCACCGATGGTTCCCAGTGCCTTGCCCTTGTAGCTGCTCATGACACCCTGGGCGGCGTCTTCCACCACCATCAGGTGATGGCGGTGGGCAATGTCCATGATGGTGTCCATCTCGCAGGCCACGCCCGCGTAGTGCATGACGATGATGACCTTGGTCTTTTCGGTGATCGCCGCCTCGATCTTGGTCTCGTCGATGTTCATCGTATCGGGACGGATGTCCACAAACACCAGCCTGGCCCCCGCCAGTACCGCCGCCGTGGCCGTGCTGGAAAAGGTATAGCTGGGCAGAATGACCTCATCCCCGGGCTGCAGGCCGCACAGCAGCATGGCCATATCCAGGGCTGTGGTGCCGCTGGTGGTCAGCAGGACCTTCTGGGCATGGAAGCGCTCTTCCAGCCAGGCATTGCACTTTTTGGTAAAGGCACCGTCGCCGCAGATCTTATGGGAATCGATGGCCTCTTTTACATATTGAATCTCATCCCCGACGCAGGGGGGCACATTAAAAGGAATCATACAAAAAGCCTTCTTTCTTGGGCTGTTATCCGACAATTATAAACAGTATACCATATTCATAACGGTTCTACAACCGGAAAGCACCGCAAAATTCCCGGTCACTTCTTGACCCGGGCCGCGTTGTAGGCCCGGATCATCAATACGGCATACCACAGCAGCACCACACTGAATACCACAAAGGATACCGCTGCCACCATCACCGCCCGGGGCAGAAAATGGGCCACGGTATACACTGCCAGGGGTACGGCCGCCACCGCCGGCATGACCCGGCCCGGCTGCCCCGCCTGGCGCAGCATCAGTACCACCGTCAGCAGCAGCAGCCAAAGATCCGCCACCCGCAAAGCAGGCATGAGCCAGGTCCAGACTCCTCCCGTCTGGCTGCCGCACAGGATCAGTTCCAGCACCAGCTGCACCGCCCCGCATACAAAAGGCAGCACCGTGTTCCGGCAAAGCAGCAGATACCCCACCACCGCCAGCACCGTCAGGGACAATTCCTGCAGCTGGGTATTTTCCGGCACCGCCAGCAAAGCACGCCCGGCCGCCGAAATTCCTGCCAGCAAATAGGCCAGAGCCAAACGATTGCGTTTATCCATAGTGTTCTCCTGTACAAATTTTGTCGATTTTCCTAATGATAACACGAACCGACAGGGCTTGCAAGGCAGCCGCAGGGGGGGTATAATGGTTTTTATTCCCATTTTGGAAACGAGGTTTTTGGCATGGAATTTTCCCATCGGTTGGAATTGTTCGGTCCCGAGATCTTTGCCGCGCTCAACGACAAGAAAGTCGCCCTGGAGGCCGAGGGCCGTCATCTGTACAATCTCAGCGTGGGCACGCCGGATTTTGCCCCCGCGCCCCACATCAAGCAGGCGCTCATCGACGCCGCCCAGGACAACGAAAACTGGAAATACAGTCTGCGTGACCTGCCGGAGCTGCTGAACGCCGTATGCGGGTATTACAAGCGCCGCTTTAATGTGGACACCATCACCCCGGACAAAGTCATGAGCTTTTCCGGCAGCCAGGACGGCATCGGCCACCTGGGCCTGGCCCTGTGCAACGACGGGGATGTGGTGCTGCTGCCCGACCCCTGCTACCCCGTCTTTATGACCGGCTGCATGCTGGGCGGCGCCAAACCCTGGTACTATCACCTGACCCAGGAAAACCATTTCCTGCCCGATGTATCCTCCATCCCCGAGGAGGTGGCCCGGGCTGCCAAGCTGATGTTGGTCAGCCTGCCCGCCAACCCGGTGGGCAGCATCGGCACGCCGGAACTGTACGCCGAGATCGTGGCTTTCTGCCGCAAGTACGACATTCTTCTTGTACATGACAACGCCTACAGCGATATCATCTTCGACGGTGCCCACGGCGGCAGCATCTTCAATACCCCGGGCGCCGAGGAATGTGCGGTGGAGTTTTTCAGCCTGAGCAAAAGCTTCAACGTAACGGGCGCCCGCATCAGCTTCCTGGTGGGCCGTCCCGACGTGGTGGCCGCCTGCAAGAAACTGCGCACCCAGATCGATTTCGGCATGTTCCTGCCCATTCAGAAAGCCGCCATCGCCGCCATGACCGGTCCTTTGGACGGAGTACAGCGTCAGTGCGCCGAATACCAGCGCCGCCGGGATGCCTTGTGCGGCGGATTGCGCAGCATCGGCTGGAATGTTCCCGACAGCCATGGCAGCATGTTTGTCTGGGCCCCCATTCCCGAAGGCTTTGACAACAGCATGGACTTCTGCCTGAAACTGATCGAGAAGGCCAACGTCATCTGCACCCCGGGTTCCAGCTTCGGGCCCAGCGGGGAGGGGTATGTCCGTTTTGCCCTGACCATGCCGGTGGAACAGATCCAGCAAGCCGTGGCCGCCATCGCCGCCAGCGGCATGATCCGCCGGAAAGACTGAGATTTCTGCACAAAAAACAGCCCGCCGTTGCCGCACGGCGGGCTGTTTTTTCATTGGTAAGGCCGGATCACTGGATTTGCTGGGCGCTTTCCCGCACAGCAGCACGCAGTTCTTTCTGCACCGTGGGGGTGGTTTCCACCTTCCGCAGCAAAGCCGACATCAGGTCGGGGAGCTGGGCGGCGGGCAGCTGCTCTGCCACCACTTCCGCCAGATACTCCGCATGGGACATGGCCGGTTCAAAGGTCCGGGCGTACGTTTTGCCGCTGCGTACAAAACCCACTTCCTTTAAAACGCCCTTATCCATCAGGCTGTTCAACATCGAAAAGATGGAACGTTCCTTCCATTTTCGATCCACGCAGGTCGAAACCACCTCGGTCTGTGCCATAGGATGGTCGGCCTGCCAGAAGATTTCCATAATCTGCTGTTCACTTTTTGTCAGATGCACGACAGTCTACTCTCCCTCGCTATATGATACTTAGATAGTATCTGCTTTTGGTTGAAATGTCAATGTATTTTAAGCAAATTATATTGCCCTTTTTTGTTATTTAATAATTTTTTCATAAATCTTCACAATTCCGACATATGCATATAACATCCTTGTATTTTATCGTTGTAACGAATGTTTCAAAAATGGCCACCCGCCCCTTTTTTCCTTGCGGGGTGGATGGTCTTTTTCGCTTTTGCAGTCGACAGAATTCCATATTATACCGATTTTGTCGGCGCAGGATATGGATTTTCAGCTCATTCCTGAATCAGGTACGAGTTTCTTTTTTCCAACGGCTGGAAAGACGCTCCATCGCACGTTTCTCAATGCGGGAAATGTAGCTTCTGCTGATCCCCAGTTGTGCCGCCACCTCCTGCTGGGTCTGGGGCGGCCTGCCGTTCAATCCATAGCGGCAGGTCAGGACTTCCGCTTCCCGCGGGGGCAGCGTCTGCAACAGCCGGCGCAGCCTGGCCGCATCGGCACGGCGTTCGCAATCATCTTCCATGACCGTCGGGTCTGGCAGGGTATCCGCCAGGGTCAGCTGGCCCTCGCTGCCCTCCAGCGGTTCCTGCAGCGATATCTGTACCCCCTCCCGCCGGGTCCGCCGCAGTTCCATCCGCAGTTCATTTTCAATACACCGGCTGGCATAACTGGAAAATTTGCTTGCCCTGCCCGGGTCAAAGGTATCCACCGCCTTGATCAGGCCAATGGTACCTATGGAGATCAGATCATCCTGGGCAGTTGTTGCCGCGTAGTATTTTTTGGTCACATGGGCCACCAGACGCAAATTGTGCCGGATCAGCAGATCCCGTGCCTCGGCCGCATCCGCGCCTCCTGCGCGCAGCCGGGCAAAGGTCTCTTTTTCCTTGGCCGGGGAAAGCGGACGCGGAAAAGAACCACTCTCCAGATGCAGCATCAAATACAGTACATGCCCGGCGGCAGCCTGCAGAAAAACGCCTAAAAATTCCAACATGTGCCCCACCCCCTGGCACACCATATGCGAAACATCCCGGAAAAATACGGGTCCCTGACAACAGCACGGCGGCGCAGACCCCATGGGGTCTGCGCCGCCGAACCATTTTCTTTCAGCAATTGCCTGTATACACATAGTGCAGCCGTTCCCGGGCCACTTCAGCCAGACGGCAGACCGTCTCCACCGGCGTGGGCGGGCGGTCCTGCATCCGGTGCCGCGGAAAAAAACGGGAAACATGGAGGGGGATATCCGGGCTGACCGAAGCCAGCCAGGCCGACAGAGCTGCCATCTCCTCCTCGCTGTCGTTTTCCCCGGGGACGATCAGGGTCGTGACTTCCAGATGGCACTGCCCCGCTGCCAGGGCGATGGACCGCTTGACCGTTTCCAGATCGCCGCCCAGCCGCCTGTACCAGTCGTCGGTAAAGCCTTTCAGGTCGATGTTCACCCCATCCAGCAACGGCAGCAGCTCCCGCCAGGGCGCTTCCTCCAGGGTGCCGTTGGTCACCAGCACATTGACCATACCCGCTTGGCGGACCAGTCGGGCACAGTCCCGCAGATACTCGTACCCAACCAGCGGTTCATTATAGGTGTAGGCCACCCCCATATTCCCTTGTGGCCGCAGCCTCAGGGCTTCCTGCACCAGCTGCCGGGGAGAACAGTCCCGGGTGGGAATTTCCACCCCCGCGGCAGCGATCCCGGCATTCTGGCAGAACGGGCAGTGCAGGTTGCAGCCGAAGCTGCCCGCCGACAGAATCAGGCTGCCGGGATAAAACCGCCGCAGCGGCTTTTTCTCGATCGGGTCCAGGGCCAACGCGGTGAGTTTGCCGTAGTTCAGCGGCACGATGGCGCCATCCCGGTTGGCCCGGGCCCGGCAGGCACCGGTCTGGCCTTCCTCCAGGGCGCAATGGTGAAAACACAAGGTACAAGTCGCCTTCATAGATGCCGCACCACCTTGAAACGCTGGAGGGTATAGGGGTCCTCCTCCCGGATGCCCCCCTTGCGGCGGGCAATGGCCACCTGTTCCTCCACGGTGTCCACGCCGTCCAGGTCGGGCAGCAGCAGCCCCCGTTTGCGCCCATAACTGACAATAACACCGTACTGTCTCGGGTCCAGCAGGGCGGGCGAATCCACCGGTTCAGGGCAGCCCAGCACATCCACGCTGTATTCCAGCCGGTCCAGTTCCCCGGCCCGCACCGGCGGGAACCGGGGGTCCCGGGTACCGGCCGATACGGCGTTGTGTACGATCTCTTTGGCCACATTTTCTTCTGTGGGGGCAATGGTGCCGATACAGCCCCGCAGACGGCCCTCCTTATGCAGCGATACAAAGACACCGGCTGCCCGGTCGGTCAGTTCGGCGGGCAGATTTTCCGGCAAGGTTTGCAGCGTATGACCCTGGCGGAGATAGGTTTCCAGGGACAGCCGCGCCAGCCGTACCCAGGGGTCCTCCCGGGCACGACGGACTGCCAGCCGCTCTTTACGGATCTGTTCCCCGGCAGCGGCATACCGGCGGGTATCGTCCCGCCCGGTGACCGGGAACAGCGCCACGCCGTAGCCTACCCCGAAGGTACCTTCGTGGCTGAGCAACCGGGGCTGCACCGCCAGTCCGTCCAGGGCGCCCGCCATGATCTGGAAGGAGCGCAGGCCGCACTCTGCCGCCCGCTCACAGAGAGCAGGGTCCAGGGTGAGAAATTCCAGAAAGTTGCCGGATTCCATGGTTTGGGTCACTGCCTCATCAAAGCGGGGGCCTTCCGGTGCAAAACCGTAGGGGCCGTCGGCCTTGAGTTTATGGGAGAGGTCTCCGCTGGCCACAAAGACCGCCCGGCGGCCCAGAGCTTCCACCGCTTCGGCCACGCACTGTCCCAGCCGGTAGTGGTCCAGCGCCGAAAAACCGGAAAGTCCCATCCGCACAATGGGGCAGTTCACCCCCGCCTTACGCAGAAAATACAGCGGGATCACCACCCCGTGGTCGAGATCCGGGTCCCGCTGCCCCAGCGTACCAGCCCGCAGACCCGCGTTTTGGGCACGGCGGAGAATCTCCTCCCGCAGGGGAGCGTCATACGCCACCTCCAGACGCACCTGGGGCGCCCCGAAAGCTGCCATGGAGCCCGCCGCGCCGCGGCCCGGGGCTATATGAAAGTAATCCCCGTACAGGATGGTGTGGGGCGAGGAGACAATCAGCACCTCGGGGTACCAGCGGGCCACCTCCCGGGCGGCTTCCTCCATGGCGCGGCCCGTGGCGGAGATTTCCCGCTCCCTGCCTTTGCCCACTTCGGGCAGCAGTATGGGCGGATGTGGGGTCAAAAAGGCACCAAGCATCGGCATAGCGTTCACTCCTTTCCGGCGATACAACGGGTTTTATGGCGTCAATCCAGCTCCACGATATCCACCGTGGTCCCGTGCTCCCGCAGCAGCGCCACCAGGTCCCCGGCTTGCAGCCAGACGGTGGCGGTGTTGTCGTTGGGGTGCACACCGATGATACCGGATCCCTGCCAGAAGTCCCCGTCAATATAAAAATGTACCTTACATTCGGCGTCATTGAGCAGGCCGAAGGGCGTCACGGCGCCGGGGATCAGCCCCAGCAGCTGCTGCAATTCCTCCGGCGAGGCAAAGGTCAGTGGTTTGGTCCCCTGCCTGCGGCGAAACTCCTTCAGGTTTACCCGCTTGTCTCCCCGCACAGTGATCAGGTAGTAGTTGCGCCGCTTGTCGTCCCGCACAAAGAGATTTTTGGCGTCCCGGTCGGGATAGGGCAATTCCACCCGGGCCAGTTCCTCCATATTATAGACGGCGGCGTGCTCGGTGATTTCGTGCGGGATCTGTTTTTCCTCCAGAAAATCGCATACTTCCTGTTTGTCCATCAATGATTCCTCCCTGTTGGAACGGTTCTGTCAAAGTTTTCCTCCACGGTTCCCTGCCCGGCGCAGGCGATCGCTCTGGCCCGGCGGGAAAGGAACCTTTCCCAAAAGATGTTGTTCCCCATCCGCTTCCTGCCGGAGCCCTTGTCTGTCAGTCACAACCGGCAGGTCCGGACCTCTTTGCCCGAAGCCGTTTTTTTCAGTATATAGCAGCCGGACCGAATGCACAAGAATCCCCCGGGAAGAAAGAAGGTTTTCCCGCCGCATTTTGTGTCGGGCGCTATCGTTTCCATTGGCTTTCGCCCGGGTTTTCTTCTTTTTGCGTCATGCGATTTTTTATCGTGTCATCGTTAAAAAATCTTGACATCAGCAGATGATTCCAGTATTCTTTTCTTAGAAATAGAATGATTCTAATCATTGGGGGACCCCATGCGCTACGAAAGCCGTATCCTGGAAATCATCGGTACCAGCCGGACCCATATGACCGCAGAGCAGGTCTTTCTGACCCTGAAGCAAAGCTGCCCTTCTGTGGTGCTGGCCACCGTTTACAACAACCTGAACAACCTGTATCGGCAAGGAAAAATCCGGAAAATCAGCGTGGAAAGCCATCCTGACCGGTATGACAAAAATACCCGGCACGATCATCTGGTCTGCCGCCGGTGCGGCAGCCTGGCGGACATCCACCTGGCAGACCTGACCCGGACGCTGGAACAGCAGACCGGTTTTTCCATCGAAGGGTATGACCTGAAAATTCAGTATCTCTGTCCCCGATGCCGCGCAGCACAAGCCGCGGCCCCCACCAAGAACAAATCTTCGGATTTGTAAATAGAGCATAAGGAGGTTTTTTCTATGAGAAGCATTACAAAGTTGGATCTGCAGTACGCCCACCGTTTTTACGGGTTCAAAGGGGAGGCCCAGTATCTCCATGGACATACCGGCGTTCTGACCCTGGAGGTGGAGGATACCATTGAACCCGGTGTGAACATGGTATTTCCCTGCAACGAAATTCAGAAAACCGCCTGGTCCCTGTTGCAGAATTTTGATCACGCCCTGATTCTGCGGGAAGATGATCCCCTGCTGCCTGCCATTCTGAAGGTATATGAAGAGCAGGGCATCAAGGACGGTGCACCCCAGAACCGGATGAAAGGCCCCGCCTTCCAGACCGAACTGGCCACCGCGTATCCCGACTGCCGTCTGGTGGTCACCAAAGAGACCCTGACTGTGGAAGGGATGATCAAGATCGTCTACGATCTGCTGAAAGACAAACTGAACATCGCCAAGATTACCTTTACCAGCGGTGTGAATGCCGCTTCGGCAGAGTTTACCACCCACAACCAGATCGACCGCTGCCCGCTGTGCGGCATTGCCCTGAATGAGCAGGGTATCTGCCCCAAGTGCGGCTACCACAAGGAATAAGCGCTTTTAAACCACCGGGTCCTGCACCCGGACCGCTCCCCCTACAAACAGCAGAGGCGTGAACCCGTCAGGTTCACGCCTCTGTTTTTTGTGGTTTATCGTCCCGGTTCAGACCCTCTGCCAGAGCATTCGGTTGTCCGTAAACTGCACCGCCAGTTTTCCCGTATCCTTCAGCCAGGAAAGATAGGATTTCACCGTGCTGCCCACCAGCACATACTGTTCAAAGGTCATGGTCAGGCCATAGACCGAAAAAAGTTTCTGAAGAAGTGCCTCAAATCCCACCGGCTCCCGGCACAGTTCCAGGATCTTGTCAGCAATCTCCCATACCTTGTCAATGTTATACTGGGCCAGCGGGGCGATATCCTCGGTAGCAGCAGCATGAGCCGGAACAAACATGCCGGCCTGCATGGTCTTGACCTTTTCCAGTGTGTCCAGATAGGCCGCCACATCATACAGGAAGCCGATCTGATATTTGTCCAACGTCTCTTTGCTGGACAGGCAGTCTGCCAGATACACCACGTCGTCCGGCGTGCGGAACCCTGCCATGGAGAAAAAATGTCCCGGCAGCGGGATGAGCTCAAACCCATCGGGCAGGGTCTCCCGGGTCAGGGGTTCCGCCTCGCTCTCCTGGGCCATCAGAAACTTATGGCGCAGATCCTTGCAGGGGTAGCCGCCGTAGAGAAACGCCGGTTCCAGCACCGGATGGCGGGTGAAATCGCACTCAATGCCCGGGGCGTAGACCTTGCAACCGGTCTGCGTCTGCAGATACTTGTTGCCCCCGATATGGTCGGCGTTGGAATGGGTGTTGTAGATGGCCGTGAGGTGCCACCCTTGGGCATCCAACAGTTTGCGCACCTTCCGGCCGGCCTCCTTGTCGTTGCCGCTGTCGATCAGGCAGACATCGGTATCGCTGAGCCTGTACAGCCCGATTTTGGCCGGACTCTGGATGTAATAGCTGTTTCCACAAACCTGCTGTAATTCATACATGGTACTTCCCCCTCTATCCGTTTACCGGTAAAGATCCATTCCGCAGAATGTATGTTTATTGTAGCGCATCCGTTCCCCTTGTACAAGCAGGAAACAGCAGGAAATGTTCCTGTGACTTCCGGGGATGGTTGGTTGGGGGCCGGTTTTTCTGACCGGCGGTCAGGTATCTCCCTTGACGGGAAAAGGGCTGCTGCCGTATAATATCTCTATTCGATAGATAGGGAGGCAGCCATGGAATATCTGATTCTGGGATTGTTGATCCTTACCCCCATGACGGGGTACGATTTGCAGCAATTCATCCGGCAGAACCTGGCCCTGATCTGCTCCCACAGTGCGGGCAGCGTACAGACCGCCCTGGCCAAGCTGGAGCGGGAAGGCCGCATCACCGCGGCGGAAAGCCGTGAAGGCAGGCGCCGCAAAAAGACCTTTTCCATCACCGAAGCCGGGCGGACCGTCTTTGCCGCCTGGATTGCCCGGCCCATGCAGGCGGACAAAGTAAAAAACATGGAGCTTTCCCGGTTGTTTTTTCTGGGCCTGGCCCGGCCGGAAGAACGCATCGCCGCCATCCGGGACTATATCCGCCAGATGGAGGAGATGCAGACGGTCCTTTCCGCCATTCAGGCAAGATTCCGGGAAGCCCAAAAAGGGTCCCTGCCCGCCGGGCGGGACTGGGACGCCGTGTTCCGTTTTCAGGGCTACACCCTCGAATACGGCATTGCCGCCGCCCGCTTTGAGCAGGACTGGTACAGCCGCCTGCTTTGTGAAATGGAGGAATCCTCATGAAAATTCTTGTTCTCAACGCCAGCCCCAAAGGGGCAAACTCCACCACGGTGCATACCGCCCTCTACCTGCAGGCACTCCACCCGGAACATCAGTTCACCTTTCTGCCGGTGGGCCAACGCATCAAAAGTTACGAAAAGGACTTTGCCCCGGTGCGGGCCGCCTTGGTGGAGGCAGAGCTGGTGCTGTTCTGTTACCCGGTCTACACCTTTATTGCCCCCTACCAGCTGCACCGGCTGATGGAACTGATCAAGGCAGACGGCGTGGACCTGACCGGCAAATTTGCCAGCCAGATCACCACCTCCAAGCACTTTTACGATGTGACCGCCCACCGCTATGTGGAGGAAAACTGCTGTGACCTTGGCATGAAGGTCATCCGGGGACTTTCCGCCGATATGGAGGACCTGCTCACCCAGCAGGGGCAGAAAGACGCCCGGATGTTTTTTGACCAGTTGATTTTTTCCTGCGCCCACGGGCCCTTTGTCACGCCGCCTGTAAAGGCCCCCGCGGTGGAGAAGCCCTCCTACCGTCCGTCCCTGCCGGACAGCCCCAAGACCCAGGGCAAAGACGTGGTCATTGTGACCAACTGCGCCCGGGAGGACGAGAATCTGGCCGCCATGATCGCCGATTTCCGGGCGGCCCTGCCCTGCAAGAGCCGGGTGGTCAATCTGCGGGAATTTGCCTTTGACGGCGGCTGCCTGGGCTGCTTCGGCTGCGCCATCACCGGCAAGTGCGTCTATAAGGATGGCTTTGACGATTTTCTGCGCAACACCATCCAGACCGCCGACGGTTTTGTCTATGCCTTCACCATCTCCGATCATTACACCCATTCCAGCTTCAAATGCTTTGATGACCGGCAGTTCTGCAACGGCCACCGCACCGTCACCCACGGCAAGCCCATCGCCTATCTGATCAGCGGCCCCTACCGGTACGAAAGCAATCTGCGGATGATCGTGGAAGGACGGGCGGAAGTGGGCGGCAATTATCTGTGCGGCGTAGCCACCGATGAAGCCGACACCCGGGCGGAGCTCCGCTCCCTGGCGGATAACCTGTCCTTTGCCATGGAACACAGCCTTACCCGCCCCGCCAACTTTTACGGCGTGGGCGGCATGAAGATTTTCCGGGATCTGATCTATGTGATGCAGGGCCTGATGAAAGCCGACCACAAATTCTACAAAGCCCACGGCATCTACGACTTCCCCCAGAAACAGCACGCCCGCATCTGGCAGATGCGGCTGGCGGGCGCCTTGCTGGCGGTGCCCTCCCTTCAGCGCAAGGCCAAGGGCAAGATGACGGAAGCGATGATCGGGCCCTACCAAAAGGTGGTAGACAGCGCCCGGGAAAGGAGGGAGAAGGTATGATCTTTTATTTTTCCGGCACCGGCAATTCCCGGTGGGCGGCCCTGCGTCTGGCGGCGCTCACCGGCGACCGGGCCCAGGACATCACAGGTCTGGACAAAGCACCCGACTGTTCCCGGGAAGCTCAGCTGGGGCTGGTGTTTCCCATCTATGCCTGGGGCGTACCGGAGCCGATGGAGGACTTTGCCCGCACGCTGAAAACAGGCAGCGCCTTTACCTTTGGGGTGGCCACCTGTGGTTCAGAGACCGGTCACGCCCTGAAAAATCTGGCAAAGACAGTTCCCCTTTCCAGCAGTTACAGCCTGGTGATGCCCAACAACTATATTCTGGGGGCCGACCTGGACGACGAAGCCACCGCCCGGGCCAAGATCGACGCGGCGGGCCGGGAACTGGCCCGGATGGCTGCGGAGATCACCGCCCGTCAACCGGTTTGCCGCGTGCACGAAGGTTCCCTGGCCGGGCTGAAATCCAGCCTGGTGCAATACGGCTTCCGGCACTACGCCCGCAGTACCAAACCCTTTTACGTCACCGATGCCTGCAACGGCTGCGGGTTGTGTGCCCGGGACTGCCCGGCCGGAACCATCCGGCTGGAAGAGGGAAAGCCCGTGTGGGGGACCCGCTGCTACCAATGCCTGCGCTGCCTGCATGCATGCCCCCGGCAGGCGATCCAGTACGGCAAGCAGACCGAACAAAAAGGGCGCTACAACATCGAAGACTATATAACGGACTGAGACTTTTCCGGCTTTCACTCTGCCGGGCGGGCCTGACATCCAAAACACCCGGAACCTCAAGGGGTCCGGGTGTTTTTTACACTGTTTTCTCTCAGCGGGCGTCGGGGATTCCGTCACCGCTCCCGGGCAGATTTTTCGCAGGATTTTTCCCCTCCGGTCCGGAGTTTTTCAGCCGTAAAGGAATGCCACCACCAGTCGCAGCCTTTCCGGGCCAGGAGGCCCTGCAGCATACAGTCATCCCGGGTAATGTCGCCCTTGTTCATCGGGTTTTTCCTCTTTCATTCCCCGCGGCGCTGCCGCACAAGGAAATAGACATCCGCGCAGAAGGCCGCAAAGGCAACGGCCAGGCAGGGAAAATAGATTTGCGGGGGCAGTTTGGCCACTGCCGGGTGGCTGCAAAGGCACAGGGCCCCGGAAGCCGCCATCACACCGGTACTGATCAGGACCCCCGGCAGATTGTTGGCGGCCTTCGGTTCCAGATCATTGCGCCAGTTCCAGCGGCGTTCCAGTTCCCGCAGCAGCAGGTCCTCATCGGCCATTCCCTTTGCCAGGATGTAGCTGCGCAGCACCAGACGCCCGTTGGGATGGCGCACCCGGCAGCGGACGGCATAGCTGCCGCTGTTTTCCCGGATGGATTCCACCTGAAGGATCTCCTCCGCCCCCTGGGGCACAAAGGGGTTGCGGGCCAGTTCCTCCAGAAACCGCTGGGTATCCAGCACCCCGGCGACCACCCCGGCGGGACCGCCCCCATGATAGGAAAAATCCCTGGCCTGCAAATGGAAGAGGCGATCCTCCTCCGTGAGCAAAAGGACCGTATCCTCCCGCACGGTGCGCCGCGCCAGAGAAAGGGCAAACCAGATTCCCAGGACCGTTACCCCGAGCCAGAGGGCCGTGATGGCCAGGACCTGGGACCATCCCTGGCTCAGGATCAGCACAACGCCCCCCACCGTCACCAGCAAGATTCCGGCAACGATGCCCAGAATGCCGCCCAGGGTGTGGAAGGCATAGCCGCTTTTTTTGCCGGTGAATGCCGCCATCCATACTTTTTTCAGTTTCATCTGTTTTCGCCTTTCGCGGTAAATTTCCAATCTGTCCCCAGCCGGTACACGGGGAAATTTTTCCCAAAACAAGAAGTGCCCTGGCACAGGGGTCCCGGAGCACTTCATTACCGGCGGATGATTATTTCAGCGCGGCGCCGTCATGGAAAGCGTCGCCCACCTTGGCCCCCAGTTTGCGGTAGGCGTTGTGGATGGGGTCAAAGGTGATGGGTTCCAGTTTGTCGGGGTCGATCCTGCCGTCCCGGTCCAGCACCGATTCGTCGGCGCTTACATTGACGATCTCCCCCACCAGACGGCAGCTTTCGGGGTCGTAGCTGACCAGACGGCATTCCACCGCCATGGGCAGTTCCGCAATGACCGGGGCATCCACAAACGCCGACTTGGTAAGATGCCACCCTGTTTTTGCCAGCTTGTCGGCCACCGTGTTGCCCGACACGATCCCCACGTAATCGCAGGCTTTCAGCTGGGCCACCGTGGCCATACTGACGGTGAATGCCTTGCGTGCCAGGATGTTGGCGGTGGTCTTATGCCCCGCGCTGATGCAGAGGGACAACTGGGTGTCGTCGCTGATACCGCCCCAGGCGGCATTCATGGCATCGGGGGTGCTGTCCTCCCCATATGCGGCCAGGATAAACACCGGCTGCGGATACGTCCAGGGTTTTGCACCAAAATTCTTGCGCATACCAAAAACCTCCTGCTGATCTGTCTGTGGTTTTGAGGCAGTGTTGTGCAAATGCTTGCACGCCCCACTGCCCTTTGCCACCATTTTACCACATCCCGGCCCGGATGGAGCAAAAATTTTCCGTCTTTTTCTCCCCCCCGGGTGCCGGATTCGGGAACCGGCCCGATCACCGCCGCAGGCAGGGCTTGCGGAAGCCCTTGCCACCTTTGTATAATAGGAAAAAAGACGTCCCCCGCCGGGGGCTGAACAGGAGACCTACCATGAAACGTGTTTTGGTGACAGGCGCCGGGGGCTTTGTGGGTTCCCGCATCATGCAGCAGTTGGCGGACCGGATGACGCTGCTGCCTTTTCCCCAGGGCGCCCTGGCCCACGCCACCCGGTCAGACGTGGAACGCCTGGTGGAGCGGCTGCATCCCGATGCCATTCTGCACACGGCAGCTATCTCTGACACCGGTTACTGTGAAGCCCACCCGGACGAATCCTTCCGGGCCAATGTGGAGGTCCCTCTCTGGTTTGCCCAGGCAGCCCGGTCTGTGGGCGCCCGGCTGGTGGCCTTCAGTTCGGACCAGGTCTACGCCGGGCTGAAAGACCGGGGCCCCTTTGATGAGACCACACCGCTCTCCCCCTCCAACGTGTACGGACGCCAGAAACGGGAGGCCGAGCAGCGCATTCTGGATGTGCTGCCCCGGGCTGTCCTGCTGCGGGCCACCTGGCTGTACGATCTGCCGGGGTACCGCCTGCCCATCCGGGGCAATCTGCCTTTGAATCTGCTGCGGGCCGCCCGCCTGGGGGAGCCGCTGCGGTTTTCCTGCCGGGATTATCGCGGCGTGACCTATGTGCGCCAGGCGGTGGAAAACCTGCTGCCTGCCCTGGCCTTACCCGGCGGGGTATACAACTTCGGCAGCGAAAATGATGCCGACACCTACGCCACCGCCCTGCATTTCTGTACAGTACTGGGCATCCATCCCACCCTGGAACAGACCTCCTGGTCCCGCAGCCTCTTGATGGATACCCGCAAAGCCCGGGCCGGCGGGATCCTCTTCGACACCACGGCCGAGGGTACGGTACACCGCGCCAAGAGCTTTCCTATAGTAGCGCAAAATGCAAAAAAATGCAATGGCGAAGGGGCAAATATTTACAAACCGCCAGCAAAAACGGTATACTGATGCTGTCTGTACGTTCTGGTACAACTATTCACCACAGGAGTCCAAGTATGATGATGAGCAATTACCGGGCCGAGATCATCGCCGCCATCAGCCGGTTGGTGGCGATTCCTTCGGTCTTTTCCGAAAGCACGGAATATCCGTTTGGTCCCGCCGTGGACCACTGTCTGGACGTCACCCTGGCCATGATGGCGGGGCTGGGGTTCCGCACCTTCAAAGCCCCCGACGGCATGTACGGCTATGCCGAAATCGGGGAAGGGGAACTGTTCGGGGTGTTGTGCCACCTGGATGTGGTGCAGGCCCGCCAGGAGGATGGCTGGGACCATGACCCCTTCCGACCGGTGGTCCGGGGGGACTGGCTCTGCGGCCGGGGCACCCAGGACGACAAGGGCCCCAGCGTGGCGGCCGTCTACGCCCTGAAATCCCTGCTGGATGAGGGACACACCCTGAACAAGCGGGTGCGGTTCATCTTCGGCATCGATGAGGAAACCCTGTGGCATTCCATCCACGCCTACTGTGACCGGGAGGAACTGCCTGTCAGCGGCTTTGTGCCGGACTCCACCTTTCCCCTGACCTATGCGGAAAAGGGCCTTTTGCAGCTCAAACTGCACAGCCAGGTTCCCTTTTCCCTTTCCTGCCGGGGCGGCGACAGCATGAACGCCGTTTCCTCCCACGCCGAATGTCCCCGGGATGCCGCCGTGGAACGTGCCCTGCGGGAACTGGAGCTGCCTTTTCACCTCACGGAGGAGCAGCTCTGTGCCGAGGGTCTGACGGCCCACGCCAAAAATCCCTGGAAGGGGGTCAGCGCCAATCTGAATCTGCTGCGGGCCCTGGGCAAAGCAGGCTACACCCACGACGCCATCGCCTTTGCCTGCGATGTGCTGGACGGCAAGTTCCGGTTCGAGGGATTCACCCAGGAGGATCTGTCGGACTTTTCGGGACCGGTGACCGTCAATCTGGGCCAGTTCACCCTGAACGAGGAGGGAGCCGTCCTGGGGCTGGACCTCCGCCTGCCCGTCACCCGGGAGAAGGAGGAGATCCTCTCCATCATCCGGGAGAAAGCCGCCGCTTACCATCTGACGGTGGAAGAGTTTGACTGGCTGCGTCCCATTCACGTCCCCCAGGACAGCCCGCTGGTGACCAGGCTGCTCCAGGCTTACCGGGAAGTGACCGGTGACGCCGCCACCGAGCCTTATATTTCGGCGGGTGCCACCTTCGCCCGGGCGTTTGACAACTGTGTGGCCTTTGGCGCCAATATGCCCCACAGCCCCACCACCGAGCACCAACCCAATGAACGGGTCTCCATCATCAAGCTGCTGCAGGCCGCCGAAGTCTACCGCCGGGCCTTCTCCTATCTGGTGCTGGCCGACTGATTTTTCCGTACAAAACCGCCCCCGGGGGGACAGCGCCTGACCGTGTGGCCATGGAATCCCTCCTGCCCCGGGTGATCTCCAACAGGACAGAAGAAAACGCCGGAATTTGTGTGACATGCACAAATTCCGGCGTTTTTGGTAAGGCAGCCCCCATACACCCGACCAGGCAAACCGTTACCGTTCCTGTACGGGGAGCTTCCCGTCGGAAAGCGGTCTGTTTTTATCGCCCCATTCACACATTCCATCCAGAATGGGCATCAGGGATTTTCCTCGCTCCGTCAGGCTGTATTCCACCTTGGGCGGAATCTGCGGGTATTCTTCCCGATGGACGAGCTGATCGGCTTCCAGTTCCTTCAGGGTGGCGCTCAAGGTCTTATAGGAGATCCCGCCGATATATTTTTTCATCTCATTGAACCGCACCACGCCAAATTCCATAAGCGTATACAGAATGGTCATCTTGTATTTTCCGTTGATCAGCGAAAGCGTATAGCTGAATCCCGTTGTGCCCAGACATTCATCGGCGATGCATCGGTTTCCCATGGGTACACTCTCCTTCAGGTAAGTATCGCACCTGAATGTGCGTACTTGTTATTTCTCTTGTTCTTGCTAAAATTGTAGTATCCGATATGGAAAAAGTCAATCCCACGCAACAAGGAGGAATGTATCCATGAGTAAGAAAATTGTTGTGATCACCGGCAGTCCCCGCAAAAACGGCAACAGCTTTGCCATGACCGACGCTTTCATCCAGGCAGCCCAGGCCAAGGGCCACACCGTCACCCGGTTTGACGCCGCCATGATGAAGATCGGCGGCTGCCATGCCTGCGAAACCTGCTTCAAGACCGGCAAAGCATGCTCCTTTGACGATGACTTCAACCTCATTGCACCGGCCATCCTGGAGGCGGACGCCCTGGTGTTCACCATGCCGGTGTACTGGTACTCCATTCCCTCGCAGATCAAAGGCGTGATCGACCGCATCTACTCCCTGGTAGTAGGCGGCAAGGACATTGCCGGCAAGGAGTGCGCCCTGATCGCCTGCTGTGAGGAAGACGACCTCTCTGTACTGGATGGCGTCCGCATTCCCATGGAGCGCACCGCTGCCCTGAACAAGTGGAAGATGGTGGGTGAAGTGCTGGTGCCCGGCGTTCTGAATGTGGGCGATATCACCAAGACCGATGGCTGCGCCCAGGCCGCGGCACTGGCCGAAAAGATCTGATCCGCCCGGAGGAGCTCTATGTGTAAAAAAATCGTGATCCTGAACGGCAGCCCCCGCCCAAAGGGCAATACCTCTGCGCTGGCAAAAGCCTTCAAAGAAGGGGTGGAAAGCGCCGGTCATACCGTCACCGAGTTTTTTCTGGGCGCCATGGACATCCACGGCTGCAAGGGCTGCTTTGGCGGGCATAGCAGTCGGGACTGTCCCTGCGTCCAGCAGGACGACATGATGCAGATCTATCCCGCTGTCAAAGCCTGCGATGTGGTGGTGCTGGCCAGCCCGCTGTACTATTGGACGATAAGCGGGCCACTCAAAACAGCCCTGGACCGCCTGTTTGCCCTGGAAGAAGGCGATGGCAACCTGCTGCGGGGGAACGGAAAATCCGCCGCCCTGCTGATGGCGGCGGAAGGCCACGGGTTCGGGGACGCGGTGGCCTACTATGACCATCTGCTGGAGCACCTGCGTTGGAAAAACCTGGGGCATGTGCTGGCAGGCGGCAATATGGATGCGGGGGACATTCAGGGTAAGGTGGAACTGCAGCAAGCCTATGACCTGGGCAAGTCCCTTTGACCTTTTGCCGGGACGGAGTAAAACAGGAAGATTTTCCCCGCCGGCAAGGCGGTGGGCGGGATATACTCCCCCCCGCACGCCGGAGAACGCAAACCATCGTCCCTCACTTTTCCGGAGGGGGTACCCGCCGGTGAAACACATCCATGCGGAGACCCTGCAATTTTCCCGCACTTGTCCCCGGATCAAGAAATATATAGGAAAAAAGCTGTACCGCCGATTTTTTCAGCGGTACAGCTTTTTTGATGCCGTCAAATCTTTGCTGCTTTGTTCTGCCTTTTCTTGGCCGAGGGGATGATCTCCTCGTGGAAGAAATAGTTCACCACAATGGGTGGCGCGTCAAAGGGCCGCCGGATGGAATCGTCGTCCCGGACGTACAAAAGGCCTTCCTCCTCACAGAACTGCCGCATCTGGGCATCCAGCTCCGCCCAGTAGCGACGGTCCTTTTTATGGTAGATGGCATCATACAGCGGCACCAGGTCGGGATGTTTTTCGGCGATGTAATCCAGGATGACCTGCTTGTAGCCGCCCCGCAGGTTGAGGTTTTCCAGCCAGATGAGGTTGCACTGGTCCTTGGCCCGCCGGATGATGGCCGGCAGGTCGGTGATGCCCGGGAAGATGGGCGAGATAAAGCAGGTGGTGCGCACCCCCGCGTCGTGGAAGGCCTTCATGGCGGCCAGCCGCCGCTCGATGCTCACGGCACAGTCCATATCGTTCTTGAAGTCCTCGTCCAGGGTGTTGATGGACCAGGACACCCGGGCGCCCGGAAAGGTCTTGATGAGGTCCAGGTCCCGCAGCACCAGGTCACTCTTGGTGGCAATGCTGATGGTGCAGCCGCTGCCCTGCATCTGTTCCAGCAGGGCCCGGGTCCGGCAGGCAGTTTCTTCCAGCGGCTGGTAGGGGTCGCACACCGAGCCGAGGAAGAGCTCTTTGCCCGCGCACCGTCCCGGATTTTTGATCTCCGGCCAGTGCTTCACATCCACAAAGCTGCCCCAGGGTTCGGGGTGGTTGGTGAACCGCTTCATAAAGGAGGCATAGCAATAGCGGCAGGCGTGTTCGCAGCCTACATAGGGGTTGACCGAGTAATCAGCCACCGGCAGGTTGGATTTGGTGAGCACACTTTTGACGTCGATCTCTTTCACAATGGGTTCCATGGCAGCTTTACTCCTTTTTCAGTTTCATCATGTCGGGCATCTTGGTAAATCCGATCTCCCGGTAGAGAGGCCGGCCTTTTTCCGACGTTTCCAGATAGATTTTCGTAATGCCCCGCTCCTTCGCCTGCCCGATGAGCCAGCGGACGATCTTATCGCCGATCCCCTGCCGGCGGAACCGTGGTCTGGCATAAATGTTCATCAGGTAGGCGCATGTTCCGCCGGGATTGTCCGGGGAGGGCATCTCGTGGTAGAGGCAGACCCCGCCGCAGCCGACGATCTCCTCTCCCCTATACGCGAAGCAGGCAATGTGTCCGCCCCGGGGCAGTTCCCGCTGATAGTAGCGGCGGTTTTCCCCTTCCAGCTCTGTTACGGATTGCGCCGGAGGGATGGAAAACACTTCCCGCAGGACTTCCATCCGCCATTGCATCAGCAGGTCCAGGTCCTGAAGGGTGGCCTGCCGGATCTGAATTTCCATCACAACGTCCCCGCTTTCATTACCACCGGCAGCCGGGTGACATCCGGCTTGCCGTTGACGTTCAGGGGAATCTGCTTCATCAGCACAAAGAACTCCGGGATCATGAAGGAGGTCAGATTCTCGGAAAGTTCCTTCCTCACTTCGGAGACCTTCAGCTTGTTGTCTGCGGGCACCACATAGGCGGTCATGTAGGAAAGTCCTTCCTCATCGGTGAAGGCACGGACCACCGCCTGCTGCACGTCCTTGCACTGATACAGCCGGGATTCCACCTCGGCCACCTCCACCCGCTTGCCGTAGATCATGATCTGGTTGTCCTTGCGGTGCAGGAAGGCAATGTTGCTGTCGGGCAGGAGATAGCCCAGGTCGCCGCTGCGGTAGAACACGCTGCCGTCCGGCCGGGTCTCAAAGGCCTTGTTCTCCTCGGCATGGTCGCCGATGTACCCCATGGATACCCCGCCGCCATAGATGCAGATCTCTCCTGTCTGTCCTTTCGGGAGCTCGTGGCCGTCAGAGTCCAGAATCCGGATCTGTGCCCCCGGCACGGGATGGCCGATAGGATAGGTGCCGTCCTCCAGCACCGTGCCGTCGTTGCAGCGGTAGTAGGAGGCGCAGACCGTGGTTTCGGAGGGGCCGTAGGTATTGTACACCTCCGCTTTGTCCAGCAGATGGTCCACATAGACGCCCCGCAGCACGTCGCCGCCGCTGATGAGCAGCCGCAGGGAGGACGGGATGGAAGCCAGATGGTTCATATCCGCCAGCAGATAGGGGAAGCCGCTGAGCATCGTCACATGGTGGCGCTCCACGAAGGCCATGAGGGTGTGGATATCGGCCTTGTCCTCCTCCGAGGGGATGGCCAGAGCCGCACCGTTCAACAGGCTGGTGAACACTTCCTCCACGAAGATGTCAAAGGAACAGACCGAGTACTGCAGCATAATGTCGCCGGGGCCGGGATGGAATTCCTTGGCAAAGGCCCGGACATAGTGGCAGACATTGCGGTTCCGGACGCAGACCCCCTTGGGCCGGCCGGTGGTGCCGGAAGTGTACAGCACATAGGCGGGACGCTCCGGGTCCGCCACCGCGTTGCGCTTCCAGGAAGGAGTTTCCACCCCGCAGATCTCGCAGTCTGTGTAGCGGATAGGGAATCCTTCCAGCTTGGGGGCGAAGGCGTGTTCGGTCAGGACGAAATCCACCTCTGCTTCTTTCATCATATCATGGATTCGCCCGGTGGGGAAGTCCGGCTCTGCGGGCACGTACCGTCCCCCGCATTTGAGCACCGCCAGAATGGAGGCGATCATCTCGGCCCGGTGGCGCATGACGATACCCACGCTGTGAATTTCCTGGGGGAAGCTGCAGGCGATCCGGTCCACCAGATCGGACAGTTCCCCGAAGGTCAGGGTGCGGTTGTTTTCCAGAATGGCAGGCTCCTCTTTGTGAGCTTCCACAACCTCTTGAAAAAGTGCATATACGGTATCCATCGCAGGTTCCTCCCATAATGAACAAAGTGATTCTGCTCTTTGCTCCCTTGACGTTTCTTTGTACAGATATTATACTGTATCCAGAAACAAAAGCAAGTACGCAGAAATACAGTACATAGTATCAAACAACTGACTAAGGCTGAAATCGGGAGGAATCAGGATGGATCATATGATGACCTATGAAGAATATCTGCGGGATGTAAAGAAGGGCATCGTCACCGATCTGGGCAACTGCCCGGTGACGCCCCTGCTGCTGATGCTGCAGGGCAAGTGGAAGACCCAGATCCTGTATGAACTGTGCATCCACGATACGGTCCGCTTCGGCACCTTGAAAAAGGAGCTGCCCGGCATCACCAACACGATGCTGACCAATTCTCTGCGGGAGCTGGAGCGGGACGGGTTCATCCACCGGGAGCAGTTCAATGAGATCCCGCCCCATGTGGAGTATTCCTTCACCGAGCGGGGAAGGGACCTGATGCCGATTTTTTATCAGATCATGCTGTGGGGGTTCAAACATGAAAAAGACAACCTTCCCAAACGCGACGAGCAGTGACCGGGCCGGGGTGCTGGCCTACGCAGCCCAACGCTACGGCACCACAGCTGACTACCCCTGGCAGGCACTGCCGGGCTATGCGGTGCTTCGCCACCGGGACAGCGGCAAATGGTACGGGCTGATCATGGACGTGCCCCGGGACAAACTGGGTCTGCCCGGTCCCGGTCGGGTGGATGTGCTGGAGGTCAAGGCAGACCCTGCTTCGGGCGGTTCGGTGATGGGGTTGCCGGGTATTCTGCCCTCCTATCATATGGCCCGGGGAAGCTGGATTTCGGTGTTGCTGGACGGAACGGTCCCTCCTGCGCTGGTCTTTGCTCTGCTGGACGGCAGTTACACCGCCACAGCCCCCACCCGGCGCCGGGCGGAGCCCCGGGATCGGGAGGTCTGGATCATGCCCGCCAATCCCCGTTACTTTGATCTGGAGGCGGCGTTCGCCCAGGACCCCACGGTGCGGTGGCAGCAGCGGGTCAAAGCCGCTGTGGGGGACATCGTCTATCTGTATGTGACGGCACCGGTCTGCGCAGTGCTGTACCGCTGCAAGGTGGTCCAGGCGGACATTCCCTGGCACTACGACGATGGCCGCATCCGCACTGAGTGCGGGATGGATCTGGAACTGCAGCGTCGATATGTCCCCGACTTTCTGCCGCGGGAAAAACTGCTGACCTACGGCGTCCGGTCGGTACGGGGGCCCCGGCATCTGCCCCACCGGCTGGCCTGCCTGCTGGAGGAAGAATATCCCGGACCATGACCGCAGAGCGGCCTGCCCCTCCGCCGGATTCCCCGCCAGACACAGCAAAAGACAGCCCCTCCAGCTAAGCCGGAGGGGCTGTCTTTTCCCGATCAAAACGCGGCATACAAGTTTTTTCCACAGGATGCAGCGTGGGGCGCACCGCCAAACCACGGATCTAGCGGGCCATTTCCGAAATTTTCCGGATACTGCCGCAGCAGACGGGATTCAGCCATCCCGTAAAATTTCCTTTGGGGGTGTATTTGGGGTATACATACCCGGATATTTCCCCTTCCTGTGCTTTTCCGGTACATGATCGCGATGCCATTCACTCCTGAGGAACGCGGTGCCGGTCCTTTCCTTTTAAGATCATCAGTCCCAACACCAATACAACCGGGAAAAACACGGCCACAAGAAATCCTCTTCGCAGATCGCTGTTCGCCAGCCCGGAAACAAAGCCCACAGACATGGGACCTATGGTTCCGCCCAAATCACCGGCCAACGCCAAAAAGGCGAACATGGCGGTGCCTCCCCTGGGGCAGGTCTGGGCAGAAAGGCTGAGGGTGCCCGGCCACATAACCCCCACGGAAAATCCGCAGAGGGCACAACCGGCCAATCCCAGAACCGGCAATACCGACAGGGATGCCAGCAGGTAGCAGCCTATACATAGAATACCACATACCAGCATAATTTTTGTGAGATTGACTTTGTTGCTCATTCTGGCGCACAGTACGCGGGATACCCCCATAAACACCGCGAACAGACAGGGCCCCGCAAGGTCCCCCACCGTTTTGGGGACCCCGATCGCCGCTTCCGCAAAGGCAGATGCCCACTGCGTCATGGCGTTTTCTGCAGCGCCGGAACAAGCCATCAGGAGGATCAGGACCCAGAACAGGGGCAGGCGAAGTAAGTTGCCTACGCCCATGCCCTCCCCGTTTTCCACCAGCCTTTCTATGGGGCAGGTGAGGAAGTTGAACACATTATAAAACGGAACCAGTGCCCACAGCAGGGTAAGGATCCGCCAGTTTTCCAGACCAAACAGGGCAAAAAACAGCGTGGAGCCCAAAACGACCCCTACCATGCCCCAACAGTAAAAGGAATGGAGCAAGCTCATCCGGCTTGCTTTGTTTTCAAAGGGGCAGGCCTCCACAATGGGGCTGATCAGCACCTCGATCAGACCACTGCTGACGGCATAAAACACAACAGAAATCAGGATCCCCAGAAAGGGGTCCGGCAGCAGGTCCGGCAGAAATGCCAGCATCACCAAGCCCGCCGTTGACAAAAGATGGGATACGACCACACAGGTCCGGTAACCGATCCGGTCCACGAACCCTGTGGCGGCAAAGTCGATCACCAGCTGCGTCAGGAAAAACACCGTGGGGATCAGTGCGATTTTCCCCAGTGAAATGCCATAGGTCTTTTGAAAGGTCAAAAAAAGAAGCGGCGCAAAGTTCGCGCAGATCGCCTGCGTTATGTAACCGAGATAACAGGCACGCAGTGTCTTTTGATAGTTGGGTGTAACGGTCATAGCAGTTCCCTTTCCGATTCACTGTTCAGATTTCAGCACGATATCTTGCCGGCCGTGCTGTAGGGCATTATAACAGCAAAATCGGAATCATATAAGGGATAATCCCGCCAAAAGATAGCACTATTTACCCAAATTGCGGGCATGGCCCGGCGTATAGCCGTAGGTTTTGCGGAACTGCCGGGTAAAATAGTTGGTGGAACGGAACCCGCAGGCCAGGCTGATCTCCTGCACAGTCAGGGACGTATCGTGCAGCAGTCTGTGGGCGGTCTGCAGCCGGTAGCGAATCAACGCATTCACCGGGGAGCAATCCATATATTCCTGAAAGCAGCGCGCCGCCTCGCTTCGGCTGACGCTGGCCGCTTGGGCAATATCCGCAAAAGTGATGGGTTCCCCGTAATGGGCATAGATAAAGGCCAGCATTTTTTGCACGCGTACCTGGGTGCGTAGCTGTATGCCGGTGGACTGTGTCTTCGGCAGCGCCTCGAAGCGGCAGAACAGGGATTCAAACAGGCGGCTCAGGTCCCGCTGCACCACCATCTCATAGCAGCCCTGCCGCTGCTTCAGATTCGTAAAAATCTCATCCACCAGCCCACGGATCTCTTCGCACCAATCCTCCTGCCGCCGGAACACCACAAAGGGCAGGGATTCACAGTCCGCAATGGGGGCAATATATTTTTGGTAGATGGCGCTGGTTTCCGGCGCGATCAGTGTACCGGAAAAAGCCATGACGGGCATGGGGTCCGGCAGTTCGCCGGCAACCTGCCGCACGCTGTGCAGCAGATTCCGGTTGACAAACAGACTGTCCCCCGCTTTCAGGAGGATGTGGCTTTGCCCCACCCGGTAGTCCAGATCCCCTGTCTCTGCTCTGGCAATTTCAAAATCCGGGTGCCAGTGCAGCGGCCCTTTCCGGTCGGGAAGATCGGAAAGTTCATTTTCAAAAAAGGAAATGGGGAAAAGGTCTCCCTCATGGGTGATCCGCTCACGCATAGACTGATCTACGACGACAGGCACAGAAATCTACTCTCTTTCAGCTTCACAACAGGGCAACGGTCGGTTCAGAATCCATACAGCCATTGGGCCAGGGCGATCTCATCAAAAAGCAGGAATCTTCCCGCAAAGGGGAGCAGAAAGCTCATCCACAGCAGCGGCAGAGGCAGCGGCCGGGTCGTGTGAGGCAGATGCCGACGCAAGACCCGGTACAGCACCCAGCCCGCCAGAGCGCCCAGGGTATTGAGGATAAGATCATCCACATCGGTGCTGCGGATGTTGAGCAATTGGCTGACCTCGATGAGCAGGGAAAGGGCAAATCCGCCCGCCAGTACCTTTTTCCAGTCGGCCATCCGGTCACAGAACCAGGGGGACAGCAGGCCAAAGGGAAGAAAGAGCACAACGTTCAGCCCATAGGCCGTACCGTCGATGGTACGGGAAAAAGGTAACAGATTGATCTGTTCGGGCCGGATCTCTCCGCCATAGGTAAACAGGTCATACACCGTGCCCGCACCGGTGAAATAGTAGATGCCCACAGCGTATACCGCCAGGACCAGCGCCATGCACCAGATGCCGCCGGTCAGAGGCCGCCCGCAGCTTTTTTGCCGGGTCCCCCACAGCAGGGTCACCACCACAAAGGGAAGCATCGCCGACAGTCCTTCATACCCCCAAAAAAGCAACGTTTCCAAAAGATATCTCCCCTTTCTCTCCGGGTCTGCCGGCAAAGCCATCCCCCTTGCAGGGCCAGCGGTGCCCGGGCCCGGCAGTTTCTTTTATCATACCATATTTCCCCCGGGGATGGTACTCTGCACAGGAAATGTTACACTTTGCGGTACCCGGCGCCCAGACAAAAAACCGCCCCCCGGGGCAGCGTGCTGCCCCGGGGGGTGGAACGGTTTATTGAGTCTTTTTGTGTAGCAAGACTCCGGAGGTTAGCAAAAATCAGTCGGCCATCTTTTTCGCCATTTTCTGGGCGATGACGATGAGTACGATGGCAGCCACCGCCAGGATGGCGGAGCCGATGTAGCCCAGGGTGTACTGACCGGTGGTATCGTAGAAATAGCCGCTGAGCTTGGGGCCCACAAAGGCGCCCACGCCGTAGCCGATGAAGATCAGGCCGTAGTTGCGGTTATAGTACTTGGAGCCGAAGATCATACGCACCATGGGGGCGAAAACCACCAGCAGGCCGCCGAAGGAGAAGCCCACCAGCACGATGCAGAAAATGAAGAAGGGCAGGGTGGTGGCCTGGGTCAAGAGCAGCATCGACACGCCGTTGATGACCATCAGCAGGATGAGGCTCTTCCAGCCCTTAAGGATGTCGTAGATGAAGCCGAAGCCGATACGGCCGCACATGTTGGACAGGGTCATGATGGAGACGCAGAGGGCCGCCGTCATGGCATCCTGGCCGACCTGGCGCTGGGCGATGGGGCTGGTAAAGGAGACCATCATGGTGCCGGCGGCATTGGCAAAGATGAACATGACCAGCAGCACCCAGAACACCGGGGTCCTGACCATCTCGGCGATGGTGTAGTTGCGGGTGTTGAGGGCTTTGGCCTGCCCGGCGGAGGGTTTCCAGCCTTCCGGCAGCCAGCCTTCGGGGCAGGGCACGATCATCCAGGCCACAACACCTACGCCGATGAGGAATACGATGCCCAAAATCCGACAGGTCATCTGGGCGCCGTAAGCGTTGATGAGTGCCTGGGCGATGGGGCTCATGAGGAAGGGCCCGCAGGAGGCACCGGCCTGGACCAGACCGGAGATGGAGCCGGAGCGGTCAGGGAACCACTTCAGGGCCGTGGGCAGGCAGGCGGGATAGATCATGCCGCCGCCCGCACCGGCCAGCAAGCCGTAAAAGATGTACAGCTGGGGGATGGTGGTGGCAAATCCGGTAAGGAACCAGCCGCCGGCAAAGAGGCACAACCCCATGTAGATGGTGATGCGGGGGCTGAGTTTTTCGGCCAGAGAACCGCCGATAAAGCCCACCGCGCAGTATACGAACATATAGATGGTATACGCCAGGGCAAAATCCGAATCACTCCAGCCGAACTGGGTGGTGAGGGGGATGCAGAACAGACTGAAATAAGCCGTGGCGGAGGTGAACAGGCTCTGCAGCCAGACACCGGCAAAGACCCGCCAGCGGGTCGCTTTGGTAACGGTCATTGAATGGAAAACTCCTCTCGGTGTAGAAAATGGTGGGCCAAACTCAGCACTGCAGCGTGCCCAGATCCAACGCCACATCGCGGCCGTTGAACTTGCCCGCGGCGCGGCTGGTGCCCAGCCAGTACACCATGTCGGAGATATCCTCCACTTCCAGGAAGGGAACCCCGGCGTACATCTCTTTGTAGTCGGCAAAGTTCTTGCCGGTGAGCTCGTTGATGAACTTCACATAGTCCTGGGTCTCGCACATGGGGGTCTTGACCTTGGTGGGGCACAGGGCATTGACGATGATGCCCTTGCTGCCCACTTCCTTGGCCAGCGTCTTGGTCAGACCCAGAACACCCCACTTGGCCATGCAGTAGGTGGCCAGCTTGGGGGTGCCGTAGAGGCCGCTGGTGGAGGAGATGTTGATGATCCGTCCGAATCCCTGCTTGAGCATATACTGTGCCGCATACTTATCGGTGCGCCAGGTGCCGATCAGGTCAATATTGATGACCTTTTCCACCTGGGCGTCGGTGAGTTCCCAGGTATTGCCGAAGTTGATGACGCCTGCGTTGGCAATGACCACATCCAGGCGACCGAACTTTTCCCAGGCATCGGCAAACAGCTTTTCCATGTCGGGGGTGCTGCAGACGTTGGCTTTCTCGGCCAGCACCTCTGCGCCCAGGTCGTTGAGCTCTTTGACGGTCTCCTGGTAGCGCGGGTCATCCACATCCAGCATATCCGCCAGCACTACATTGAACCCGTTCTGGGCATACTTCACCGCATGGGCCCGGCCCTGCCCCATGGCAGCACCGGTGATCAAAACAACTTTCTTTTCACTCATGGCTGATCTCTCCTTACCACGCAGCTTCCCAGGGCTGCGCATTGTATGATCTTTTCAGAATAAAGAACTCCCCTGCCCGGGGGCCCACCGGACAGAGGAGTTTGTCATTCCCGCCATACAGTATAGTGATTCAAATGGTTTGAGGGTCAAGCCGACAAATTGTACGAAGAATCCCCTTTGATTTTTGTCAAAATGTACAAGATCAGATCAAACCGTCCCGGTGTCCACCGGGAACCAGACGATGTGCCAGTTGAAATATTCATCCTCCGGCTTGGTCATGCAGACCACCTGGGTGACCACATCCCCCGCCAGGGTCAACCCCTGCTGCCGCAGATACTGCAGCCCGTCCCGCAGCTGCTCCAGGGTCAGATATTGCCCCGACCGGGAGGGCACACAGGTATGTACGCAGAGACAGGGCGGATAATACTGCACCTCCGGCCCCCGGTGCACCTGCAGGAAACCGGCATATTCCTCATCCAGCCCCATGCCGAAGTCGAAGCGGGAAGTTCCCGCCCGGATATCGTCGGCATAGAACACCGCGCAGGAGTAGACGAAGGGTTCCTTTTCCACCCAGTCGGCGATCAGGTCCAGGTGGGTCTTATCCTTGTACAGCGTGTAGTTTTTCTGCGTATTGATGCGGTAAATTCCCGGGCGGCGGGCCAGACGATACTGCCCCACACTCCGCTCGGCATCCGCCAGCAGCTCCTGGCTCTGGCGCACCCGCTTGAGCAGATTCATCTGGTAGATGATCTCCCGCTGGATGGCATCCTCCTGGTCGTGAAGGCTGGCACCGATCTTTCCCAGGTCCCGGCTGCGGAACAGCGCGCTGATCTCTTCCAGGGAAAAACCGCATTTCTGGTAATACCGCGCCCGCAGCAGCATATGAAAATCCCAGGTGCTGTAATAGCGGTAGCCGGTGTCCGGGTCCCGGATGGGCCGGATGATCTCCTTGCTCTCGTAATAGCGGATGGCTTCGGCGGAGATGCCCAGCAGCGACGCCATCTTGCCTATGCTGTACTTTTGATACATAGAACGACTCCAACTCTCAAGCCGGTTGAGGCTTTTTTCCGCCCGGCGGACGCCTTCCCGGCCATATAGTACCAGTATAGCATAAATTACAAATTCTCTCCATACCGGTACTCCGGTACACCGAATTTCTTTTCCTTCCGGCGCAAAAATAGCCCCGGGCGTGGGGATATTCCCCCGCCCGGGGCGGCGACAACACAGTCAGGATCTGTGCATATGCTGTTGTTCATAGTCCCGCAGGCTGGCCAGCGCTTTGGGGGCCAAGGGAAAAAGAGCAATCATATTGAATACCGTCATCAGGCCGACGCCCACATCCCCCAGGTCCCAGACGAACTGGTAGGCCGCCAGACCGCCCACAAACAGCATGACCAGGGCCAGGATCTTGTAGGCCAGCTGGGCCCCCCAGCGGTCGCCGAAGAGATAGGCCACATTGGACCGGGCATAGAACAGGATGCCCAGGAAGGTGGACAGGCTGAACAGCCAGAGGATCACCGCGATAAAGATCACGCCGAACGCCCCCAGATGGTAGCCCATGGCGGTCTGCAGCAGGTCCATGCCCTCCAGACCGGTGGTGAGTTCTTCCGGGGTGAGCAGCATGATCATGGCCGAGCAGCTGCAGATGACCAGCGTGTCGATAAAAACGCCCAGGGCCTGCAAAAGCCCTGCCTTGGCCGGATGGTCGATGTGGGAGGCTGCCGCCGCACAGGGGGCCGAGCCGGAGCCCGCCTCGTTGGAGAAAAGCCCCCGTTTGGTGCCGTTCATGATAACGGCACCGATGCCGCCGCCCACCACCTGCCGCAGGCCGAAGGCTTCGGCAAAGATACGACCGAACACACCGGGCAGCAGCGGGGCATTTTTGACGATGATGAAGAGGGTGATACAGAAATAGCAGGCAGCCATCACCGGGACCATGATGTCCAGCACCCGGACGGTGGCATTCTTGCGCAGTACAATGACAGCCGCCACAAGGACCAGCGCCAAGGTAGAATAGAGCGGCGGAATGTGGAAAGCGTTTTCAAAGGAAGCGGAGATGGAATTGCTGGTGACCTGACTGATGCCGCACCAGCAGACCAGCCCCGACAGGGCAAACAGCGCTGCCACCACCGAATGCCTGCGGCGGCTGCCCTTGGGTACAAACAGAGCGTGGAGATAGTAGGCCGGGCCACCCCGGTAACCGCCGTAGAGCGGGTCTTTTTCCTTGTACAGCTGGGCCAGGGTAGCCTCGATGAAAGCGGTGGAGGACCCCAGCAGGGCCATGATCCACATCCAGAAAACCGCCCCGGCGCCGCCGGCGGAGATGGCTGCCACCACCCCCACCAGGTTGCCCATCCCCACCCGGCAGGCGGTGGAAACGATGAGTGCCTGTACGCCGGAAAGGCCGTGTTCGGTCTTTTTGTTGTTGGTCATGGTAACGCGGACCATCTCGGGGAAAAGGCGGAAGGGCAGGAACCGGGTACGCACCGTAAAACAGACGCCCGCCGGCACCAGGATCATCACCAGCAGGGAGAGGCCCAGGGTACTGCCCCCCGGCAGCGGGATTTTTACCAGATCCCCCCAGAGAAGGTTATAGACGGCTTGAAAGAGGGCCATGACAAAATTCCTTTCGGTGTGCAGACTGCTGTTTTACAGCGTGTTCAAACAGTGTACCACAAACAGCCCGGTTTGGGAAACTCTTTTTGTCATGCCCGGTGGCAATCCGCCGGTATGCCGATGTCCGCCAGCAGCACCTCACCGCAGAACGCCTTTGCCTGCGGTGCCTCATGGGCGGGTTTGCGGCTGTCGAAACAGACGGTAAGGTCGGCCGGGGCTGCGCCCTCCGCCGCTTCCCCCGTATCGGCACAGACACCGCTGGGCAGGTCCACCGCCAGCAGGAAGGCCCCGGCCTCCCGGCATTGGTTCAGCAGCTCGCAGGCGGCCCGGCCCGCCGGGCGCAGCGCCCCATGGAATCCGGTGCCGTACAGCGCATCCACCGCGGCCGACCATCCCCGGGCAGCGGGCCGTTCTTCGGCAGGCAGCACCGTCACCGGCAGTTCCGCCAGCAGCCGACGATTGGTGATGGCATCCGGCGTCCGGGGCTCCCCTTCCGCCAGCCAGACACAGACCTGCCAGCCCGCTTTGGCCGCCACCCGGGCCATCACAAAGCCGTCGCCGCCGTTGTTGCCCTTGCCGGCCACCACCAGCAGCGTTCCCGGCACGGGAAACCGTGCCGCCATCTCCTTCCAGGCAGCCCGGCCGGCGTTCTCCATCATCTGGATATACAACAGCCCGGCCTCGTTGGCGGCACGCTCGATGGCCTTCATTTCGGCAGCGGTAACGATCGTTTCATTTTTCATAGGGCGGTCCCTCCTTTTTTGTATGGTATCACAGCAGAGCCCCAAAATCCACAAAAAAAGTTCCAGGCCCGAAAGCCCGGAACGGAAAAAGTATCAGTTCAGTTTGAGGAATTTGCGCACCGGCACGGTGACAGCCCCCGCCACCAGGCAGCAGATGATCCACTCGCCGATGGCCTGTACCCCCACAAACAGCACAACGAACATCAGAACGTTGGTGGCACCCATATTCTGTGCCAGATCCTGCACATAGGGGAGGTTATAAAACAGCAGTACCAGCGTTCCCATAAAGAACACCGTGTTCAGCACGGCTGCCAGCAGCGCGCCTGCAAAGCAGCAGAATTTTTCCTGCTTGGGCAGCAGCTTGCACAGGGCCTTGAACAGCAGGGCGGTGCACAGGCCCATCAGCACGCGGGAGACCACGCAGACCACAAAGGTTGCCACAGGGCTTGCACCAAACATGGCGGCGCTGAGAGCACTTTTGCCCTCCATCGCCTGCAGAAAGCTGGTCAGCCCGAACACCGCCCCCAGGATGGTCCCGGCCATGGGGCCCATGGTCATGGCGCCGATGGCTACCGGCAGGGTGAGCAGCGATGCCGACAGCGGCCCGACCTGAAGATACCCCAACGGCGTGTAGTTCATCACAAGCAAGATGGCCACCAGCAGCGCAAGCTGGGTGAGCCAACGGACATTGGTACGCTTTTTCATATTCAATTTTCCTCCTGCTGCCGTCTCCTACATCTCGGGAGTACAGCGCAAATGTACAGCCCGGCGGGCTGCCAACCCACAGTATAACGCAAAACCGGCCGCGTTACAAGCGGCCGGTGAAAAATTCTTCTCTGCCTTACAATTTTCCCTGCAGCAGCATCTGCCGCACCTCGTACAGGTCATGGCAGCAGTAGTCGTACAGGCGGCGGATCTCCTCGTCGGGCTGGGCCAGGTCGGGCACCATCACGGTCACCGCCCCCGCCGCATGGCCGGCGCGCACCCCGTTGAAGCTGTCCTCCAGCACCAGGCAGTCGTGGATGTCCAGCTTCAGGCGGCGGGCCGCCTCCAGGAAGATGTCCGGTGCCGGTTTGCTGTGCTGTACATCGGCGCCGCAGACGATGTCGTGGAAATACCGCGCCGTGCCGGTGGTCTGCAGGTTCTGCTCGATCATATTCCGGGGGCTGGAGCTGGCTACGATGCGCGGCAGGCCCCGCACTTCCAGCAATTCCAGCAGTTCCATCAGCCCCGGTTTGCAGGGCACCCCCCGGGCAAACCGTTCATTGCCCACCTGCCAGACCTTGTCCAGCATCTTTTGGGGATCCACACCGGGGAAATACTTCTGCACATGTTGGATGAGATACTGCCCCGCCAGACCGCGGCCGCTGGCATAAAACCCGGGCCGGTCCTCCGGCATGGGGACCCCCAGCGCTTCGCAGGCAGGCTCCCAGAAGGTATCCCACAGACGCTCAGTGTCAAACATCAGACCGTCCATATCAAAAATTACGCCTTTTACCATACCAGGCACCGTCCTTTCCCACGGGAACCGTCTTTTGCACGCCCATTGTACCGCATTTTTTCCCCTGCGGCAAGAGAATTTTCCCCCGGGAAAATTGGGGCTTGTATTTACCGCTTTAGAGCGCTATAATTGGTTAAACTGCTTCCGGGTTGCTGTGCGGCGGCCCGCCTGGCGGCATTGTGATAAACAGGGAGAGTGTAAATCATGTTGGACATCAAAATCACCAGAACGACTGCGCCCAAGGCGAAGCCGCAGGACGAAAGCAAACTTGGTTTCGGTCAGATCTTCAGTGACCATATGTTCCTGATGGATTATACCGAAGGGGAAGGCTGGCACGACGCCCGCATCGTTCCCTATGGCCCGTGGGAGATGGACCCCGCCACCACGGTGTTCCACTACGCCCAGGAGATCTTTGAGGGCATGAAGGCCTATCGCACCGCCGAGGGCAAGATCCAGCTGTTCCGCCCCGACTGCAACGCCAACCGTTACAATGATTCTGCCGACCGTCTGGGCATGCCCCCCATTCCGCCGGAGGACTTCGTCCAGGCCGTCAAGGCCATCGTGGATGTGGACCGTGACTGGGTACCCCATTCCGACGGCGCTTCGCTGTACATCCGTCCCTTCTGCATCGCCACCGATGTGGGCCTGGGCGTCCATGCAGCCAAGCATTACCGCTTTGCCATCATCTGCTCGCCCTCCGGTGCCTACTACGCCGAGGGTCTGGACCCCGTCCGCATCTACGTGGAAGATGAGTACATCCGTGCCGCCCCGGGCCTGACCGGCTTCACCAAGTGCGGCGGCAACTACGCCGCTTCCATCAAGGCCGGCGAACTGGCCGAGGAGCGGGGCTTCAGCCAGGTGCTGTGGCTGGACGGCGTGGAGAAGAAGTACGTGGAGGAAGTAGGCTCCATGAACATCATGTTCAAGATCGACGGCAAGATCTACACCGCCGCCTGCACCGGCACCGTGCTGCCCGGTGTTACCCGCCGCTCCATCATCGAGTTGCTGAAGGACTGGGGCTACGAGGTCATCGAGGGCAAGCTGGCCATCGCCGACGTCATGAAGGCTGCCGACGAGGGCAAGCTGGAAGAAGTCTTTGGCACCGGCACCGCCGCCGTGGTCTCCCCCGTCAAGGAGCTGGACTGGGAAGGCAAGGTCGCCCACATCAGCGGCGGCAAGATCGGCGAACTGACCCAGAAGCTCTACGATACCCTCACCGGCATCCAGTGGGGCAAGCTGCCTGACACCAAGGGCTGGATCGTTCCCGTGGAAGAACAGTAAACCGAATTTGTAAAACTATAACGCAAAAAAGCGCGCAGGAAAGAGAAAAAACCTTTTCTGTGCGCTTTTTCTTGATTTCTTTACATCTTTTTAACAGGAAGTATGGTATACTGTTGGAAACCCGGGGTCTGCGGCGGAAGCCCCGCCCGGGTATTTTCCGTTATTGTACCGTATGCCGTAAGGAAATACCATGAAACATATTCTTGCACTGTTGGACCGTACCGTCCGCCGCTGGGGGGAACGCCCGGCTTTCGGCGATGAGCACGGCACCCTGACCTGGAACCAGGTGGGGCAGGCAGTCCAAAGCCTGGGCACCGCCCTGGCACACGCGGGCGTACAGCGCCGCCCGGTGGCCCTCTATCTGGACCATGAAGTTCCCTGTCTGCTGGCCATGCTGGGCACCCTGGCCGCCGGCGGCTTTTACACCGTGCTGGACACCGCCCAGCCCCCGGAGCGGGTGCGGCGGATCACCAACCAGCTGGAACCGGTCCTGCTGGTCACCGACGCCGCCCACCGGCAGGCCGCCGATGCCCTGGACCTGACCTGTCCCCTGCTGGAGATCGACGATGCCCTGACCTGTTCCCCCGATCCCTTCCTGTTGCAGAAGCTGCGGGAAGAGGCCATTGACACCGACCTGGCCTATGTGCTCTTCACTTCCGGCTCCACCGGCACCCCCAAGGGGGTGGCTGTACAGCACCGGGCGGTCCTGGCCTACAGCGCCTGGACCGCCGGGACCTTTGCCATCGACGAGACCACCGTGTTCGGCAACCAGACCCCCTTCTACTTTTCCATGTCGGTGACCGACCTGTACACCGCCCTGCGTACCGGCGCCCAGGTTCAGATCCTGCCCAAGCGGCTGTTTTCCTTTCCGGTGCAGCTGCTGGACTACCTGACCACCCACGAGGTGAACACCCTCTACTGGGTGCCTTCCGCCCTGGGGGGCGTGGTCCGCTGGAAAGCCCTGGACTACACCGCCCTGCCGCCCCTGCGCACCATTCTGTTTGCGGGGGAAACCATGCCTACCCCCTACCTGAACTACTGGCGGGCCCACTATCCGGCAGCCCTTTTTGCCAACCTCTTTGGCCCTACCGAGACCACCGACATCTGCGCTTACTACATTGTAGACCGGGAATTTGCCGACGACGAGCCCCTGCCCATCGGCCGGGCCTGCGACAACTGCGGTTTGCTGGTGCTGACGGAGGACGGCCGGGAGGCTGCCCCCGGCCAGGTGGGCGAGCTCTGTGCCCGGGGCAGTTTTCTGGCGGCGGGCTACTACAACATGCCCGACAAAACCGCCGAACGGTTCTGCCCCAACCCGCTGCAGCCCCACTATCCCGAGATCATCTACCGCACCGGGGACCTGGTACGGTACGACGACCAGGGGCTGCTGCAGTACATGGGCCGGGCGGACAACCAGATCAAACATATGGGCTACCGCATTGAGCTGGGGGAGATCGAGACCGCCGCCTTCGGGCAGGAAGGGCTGCAAAGCTGCGCCTGCCTCTATGACGCCCCCCGGGACCGGCTGGTGCTTTTCTACACCGGCAAAAAGGGCCTGGAGGAAGCGCTTCGCCCCCGGCTGGCCGCACGGCTGCCCGCCTATATGCAGCCCGGTGCCTACCGCCGTTTGCAGGCCATGCCCCAGAACCAGAACGGAAAAATCGACCGTGCCGCACTGCGCGCCTTGTGCAAGGAGGACTAACCATGCATACCATTGAAGAGATCATGAACATTCTTTCCGAAGTGAAACCGGACCTGACCGTCGCCCCCGACGAGGAACTGGTGCGCACCGGCGTACTGGACTCGGTGGACATCATGTCGGTGGTCATGGCCCTGGCCGAGGAGTTTGATCTGGAGATCAGCCCCCTGGACCTGAAAGAGGAAAACTTCCACACCGCCAACGCCATTCTGGCGCTGGTGAACCGGCTGGATGACTGAGCCGGAACCTGCCATGTGAGGAGCCGCGATCTATGGCCTACAACTCCTTCCCCTACTTATGTATCTTTCTGCCCCTGTGCTGGGCGGCCTGGGCCCTGTTGCCTCAGCGGTACCGCCCGGCTGCGCTGCTGGGCGGCAGCCTGCTCTTTTACTGGCTGATGGCCGGTGGTTACACCGTATGGCTGCTGCTGGCCGCCGCCCTGACCTGGGCGTTGGGCCTGGCCCTGGGCCGGCTGCAGGACCTGCAGGCGGCCACCGTCCCCGGGTTGGAAAAAACCGCCCGGAAGGCGGCCAAGCAGCAGTTCACCGCCCTGCAAAAAGGCATGGTGGCGGTGGGGGTGGCCGGGCTGCTGGGACTGCTGGTGGGGCTGAAATATCTGCCCTTTCTGGCACGGTTCCTCAACGCCCTGCTGACCCGCCTGCCCCTGGGCTGGCAGGTGACTGTCCCCAGCTTTGTGCAGCCGGTGGGGCTGAGCTTCTTCACCCTGATGGCCATGAGCTACCTGTTCGATGTGCGCCGGGGCACCACCCGGCCCGCCGCCCACTACTGGCAGGTGCTGCTCTACCTGAGTTTCTGGCCCCATGTGGTGGAGGGCCCCTTCGACCGCTGGGCACAGGTATCCCCCACCCTGCTGGACCCGCCCAAGCCCGACTACCGGGCCTTTACCTTCGGGGTGCAGCGCATCCTGTGGGGCATGATGAAAAAACTCATCATCGCCGACCGGGCCAATATGTACGTCAAGGCTGTCTTTGACGACTGGACGAAATATTCCGGCGGCGCCGTGGTGGTGGCCACCCTGCTGTACACTTTGCAGCTCTATGCGGAGTTTTCCGGCTGCATGGATATGGTCCTGGGTGCCGCCCAGTGCTTCGGCGTGCCCCTGGCGGAAAATTTCCGGCAGCCCTTCTTTGCCCGCAGCGTCAGCGACTTCTGGCGCCGGTGGCATATCACCCTGGGCGCCTGGCTGCGGGAGTACCTCTTCCAGCCGGTCATCGTCAGCAAGCCCATGATGCAGTTCGGCAAATGGTGCCGCACCCGGTTCGGTGCTGCCCTGGGCCGCAGCCTGCCCGTCTGGGCGGGTCTGCTCCTCACCTGGCTGGCCATCGGCATCTGGCACGGGGCGGGCTGGCTCTACGTAGTCTACGGCCTCTACTATTTCCTGCTGCAGTGGCTGGGGGAGGTCACCGAACCCGCCCTGCTCCGCCTTTGCCCCGCTTTGCCCCAATGGCGTACCCGCCGGTGGTACCGGCTGTGGCAGATGGCCCGCACCTTTGTGCTGGTAAACCTGGGCATGCTGATCTTCCGCTCCAACGGCGCCCGTGCCGCCCTGGAGATGCTGGCCAGCCTGCGCCGCCCCTATGCGGGCAGCCTGCTCATCAAGCTGGACGTCCAGGACCTGTGGGTGCTGGGCATCGGCGCCCTGGTGCTGCTGGGGGTGGACCTGCTCCACGAACGGGGCATCTCCATCCGGGAAAGCCTGGCCCGCAAACCGCTGCCCCTGCGCTGGGCCGTCTATTGCGGCGGCATGCTGGCCGTGATGATCTTTGGCGCCTACGGCGACAACTATGACCCTGCTGCCTTCATCTATGCGCAGTTCTGAGGGGTCCACAAACCGAACGGGAGTATCCTGTATGTCTTTACGAACCTGGCAAAAAAATGCGCTGCGCATCGTGGCCTTTCTGCTGGTACTGCTGATGCTGGTACTGGCCGCCGGTCACTATCTGATGCCCCAGTCCAACCGCTATCTGGAAGGTTACACGGCGGGCGGCATCCTGGGGGAAGATTTCGACACCATCGACGTGCTGGTACTGGGAGATTCCAACGCCGCCCAGGGCATTGCCCCCATGCATTGGTATGATGCCTACGGCATCACCGGCTATACCTACGCGGCCGGCTGGCTTTCCATGTACAACATCTACTATCGGCTGCAGCAGATCTACGAGGAGCAGAATCCCAAGGTGGTGGTCCTCTGCACCGCCCCCGCCTACACCAAAAAAAGCAGCGAAAGCTATATGCAGAGCGCTCTGGGCGATATTGCCGACGAACTGCTGCCGCTGCTGCGCTTCCACGACAACTGGAAATACCTGACGCCGGAAAATCTTTTTACCCAGAAGGACTACAGCTGGCGGGATGTGAACAAGGGCTACACCCCCATCACCGATGTGGCAGGCCGCCCCAATCTGGATTACATGTATGACACCGGCGCCAGCGAATCTATCCCCTTTTTGGTGAAGTTTTACATGCAGCGCATCCTGCAGCTCTGTGCGGACCATGACAGTGAAGTACTGCTGGTCACGGTACCGGCGGCGGTGGGCTGGAACCTGGCCCGCCACAACGGCATCGCCGCCTTTGCCGAGGAAAACGGGGTGCCCTACCTGGACTTCAACATGGCCGACACCAACCCCGGCATCGACTGGACCACCGACACCGCCGACGGCGGCACCCACCTGAACTGGCTGGGCGCCCGGAAGGTCAGCGATGCCCTGGGGGACTATCTCCAGGAGCACTACGACCTGGCGGATCACCGGGGGCAGGCCGGTTATGAGACCTGGGACAGCGATGCCCAGAGCTACCGGGATATGCTGCCGGAGATCACCCAGCGCGTCCAGGAAAACGCCGGAATTGTGCAAGATGCACAATCATAGGCTATGAATATACAGCACATTGTACACTTCTTCCTCTTGCAAAGAACGTTGAAATGTTGTACTATAATGGCATAGAAAGCAATGACGCTTTGGAACGGTTGGTACGCACCGCCGCACCAAAGCGCTTTTTTGTGGATAGCTTTCTGGCAAGAGGAAGAATACCAGAGCGCCCTGCCGGTCAACCTGGAAGGGCATCCACTTGTAGAGGGGTGGGTTCCGTTCGATAGACGAGCGGCAAGACGTTCTGTTTTTCTCCTTCTTTTTTGAAACGGGACGGGGCAGTGGCCGTCCCGTTTTATTTTTGTGCATACAAAAGCGCCGGTCCGTGGGGACCGGCGCTTTGTCGTTTGTTATGCCAGTTTCAGGTCGTTTTCCTTGATCCAGCCCTTTTTGCGCAGCAACTCACAGAACAGTGTACTGAGCACCGCGGGCAACACAAAGCAGATCAGCACCAGCCCCGCCCAGTCAAAGGCGGTGATGGTCTTGCCCATCTCCACCCAGCCGGTGTAGACGCCGATCTGCCCCACCAGGCCGCAGGTACCCATACCGCTGGACACCGCGGGGCCGTTCATCTCCAGGTGGAACAGGCAGGTGGCCAGGGGACCGGTGATGGCCGAGGCCAGCGTAGGAGGAATCCATATGCGGGGATTGCGCAGGATGTTGGGCATCTGCAGCATGCTGGTTCCAAGCCCCTGGCTCACCAAGCCGCCCACACCGTTTTCTTTAAAGCTCATCACCGCAAAGCCCACCATCTGGGCACAGCAGCCGGCCACTGCCGCACCGCCCGCCAGGCCGGTGAGGCCCAGCGCCGCACAGATGGCCGCACTGGAGATGGGCAGCGTCAGCGCCACACCCACCAGGACCGATACGATGATGCCCATGAGCAGGGGCTGCAGCTCGGTGGCCCACATGATGACGGTGCCCACCGCACTGGCTGCCGCGCCGATGGCCGGGGCGAACAGTACGCTGAGCCCCACCCCCATGAGGATGGTCACCGCCGGGGTGACCAGAATATCAATGCGGGTCTCCTTGCTGACCAGCTTGCCGCACTCCGCCGCAATGATGGCGATGAAGTAGACGGCCAGCGGGCCGCCGGCGCCGCCCAGCTCGTTGGCCGCGCCGCCCACCGCGATCAGGCTGAAGAGCACCAGCTGGGGGGCATGCAGCGCATACCCGATGGACGCCGCCATGGCAGGGCCTGCCACCGCCGTGGCGTAGCCGCCCGCCGCCACCAGAATGGCCAGGCCCAGCTGCTCCCCCAAGGTCTTGATGATGGTGCCGATGAGCAGGCTGGCAAAAAGCCCCTGGGCCATGGCCCCCATGGCGTCGATGCCGTACCGGTGGGCCGAGATGATCACATCTTTCCGCCGAAAAAACGTTTGAACCGCTTCCATACATTCACACCCTTTTCAAAAATTAACGGTATTTTAGCACTGTGCCCGGCAAAATGCAACCTGACGATTGAAAAAACTTGCCGGAGGGGGTACAATAAAACAAACTTATAGATTTTGTTAAAAGGAGCGCGGACCTTATGGTGGAAACCTTTACCACCCATATCACCCCTTACGGCCTGTACCGCAAGGTCTTTCTCTACCTGCCCGACGGCTGGCAGACTTCGGGGCGGCGGTATCCGGTGGTCTATATGTTCGACGGCCACAATCTCTTTTTTGATTCCACCGCCACCTACGGCACCTGCTGGGGCCTGAAAGAGTATCTGGATGCCCACCCGGAAGCCATTGTGGTGGCGCCGGAGTGCAACCACGAGGGCAACAAACGGCTGGAAGAGTACTGCCCTTACAACTCCGACTGGTTTGACGGCATCCACGGCACCGGCAAAGCCTATATGGACTGGCTGGTGAAAGAGCTCAAACCCTGCATTGACAAGAACTATCCCACTCTGCCCGGCCGGGCCCACACCGCCATCGGCGGGTCCAGCATGGGCGGCCTGATGAGCCTGTATGCCATTGCCTGCTACAATGACCTGTTCAGCAAGGCGGCCTGCCTGTCGCCGTCGGTACGGCTCTGCATGGAGCCCCTGACCGCCGATCTGGGCACTGCCAGCCTGCGCAAGGACACCCGCGTCTACCTGAGCTGGGGCGAACTGGAAGCCCGCGACCAGCATCAGCTGGCCCAGTACACCGACAACGCCCTGACCGTAGCCCATCTGCTCAGCGAGCGGGGCGCGGCGGTCTACCCCTATTTCCAGATGAACGGACGGCACTGCGAGGCCGACTGGCGTCTCCAGCTGGACCGCTGCTTCCGTTTTCTGTTCGGCTGGGAATGACCCGGCCGGAACCTACAACCGAACCTGAAGGAGGTATTTTCCATGTCGAAAGCCGTTATCTTTTTTGCACCGGGCCTGGAGGAATGCGAGGGCCTGCTCTGTGTGGACATCCTGCGCCGTGCCGGTGTGGAGGTGACCATCGCCGCCGTGGGCGGCAACCAGACCGTGACCAGCGCCCGCCAGGTCAACGTGGTGGCCGATGCCATCGCCGAAGAGGTAGACTACAGCGCCTATGATGCCTGCATCCTGCCGGGCGGCATTCCCGGTGTGAACAACCTGAAAGCTGACGCCACCGTGCGCAAGGTCTGCCAGGACTACTCCGCAGCCGGCAAGATCGTGGCCGCCATCTGCGCCGGCCCCACCGTGCTGGCGGATTTCGGGGTGCTGAAGGGCAAGAAGGCCACCGTCTACCCCGGCATGGACGCCCCGCTCACCCAGGCCGGTGCCGAGTACACCGGTCTGCCCCTGACCATCGACGGCAACATCGTCACCGGCGAGGCTTTGGGCGCCGCCATCCCCTTCGCCCTGGCCCTGGCCCGTCTGCTGGGCAGTGCCGAGGCATCCGACCGGGTGAAGAAAGCCATCGTCTACCAATAATTCCAACGCAAAAGAGCCTGTTTCCCCCACCGGAAACAGGCTCTTTCTGTTACAGGATTATTTGCGGCCCCGCTGCAGCTCGATCCAGGCCAGGTCTCCCCGCTCCAGACCATGGATCAGTACCTCGGCCGTGGCAATGTTGGTGGCCACCGGAATGGTGTGCATATCACACAGGCGCAGCAGCGTCACATCGTTGGGTTCCCCGGGTTTGGCCCCCACCGGATCCCGGAAAAACAACAGCATATCCACTTCCCCGCAGCCGATCATGGCCGCCACCTGCTCGGCGCCGCCCCGTCTGCCCGGATACAGGCAGCGCACCGGCAGCCCTGTGGCGTCGTGCACGATCTTGCCGGTGACACCGGTAGCGATCAGGTCGTTTTCCGACAGGATGCGGACATAGGCCGTACAGAATTGTGCCATCAGTTCCTTGCGGGAATCATGTGCGATCAAGGCAATTCTCATGACAAATACTCTCTCCCTCTGGGGGCCCGCCATGGCCCCGAAACAATGGTATCTTTTATATGATACGGCAATTTTTCTAAAATTGCAAGTGCGCCGCACACAAACACACAAAAAAGCTCTGTTTTTTTCGTTATAACTTGACATTTTGCCCAAAAGCCCCCGGCAAAGTTTGGCAAAACGGCGCGGTGTGTTCATGTTATAATAAAGAAAATCACAGGGGGCATCATCCGGGTGCCCTGCTAAAGGAGGATCTACCATGAGGAAATCTGCCCAGACGATCATTCGTCCCGACGCATGCTATACCATTGCCGCTGCAAACGGCCGCGTGTTGGAGGTGGCCGATTTCAACACCGAGAACGGCGCTTCGGTGCGCCTGTGGAGCTACGAGGGCCAGCCCTGGCAGCAGTGGCGCTTTGAGGAAGCCGGCGAAGGGGAATACCGCATCAAGAACCGGTTCACCGGCAAGGTGATGGACCTGGCCATGTCCGGTGTAAACAACGGCACCTGGATCCACCAGTGGAGCCAGACATCCGGTGCCGGCCAGCGCTGGCAGATCGTGGAAGCCGGCGGCGGCAAGGTCAAGCTGCGCAACGTGCTGGCGGACAAGGTCATCGACCTGGTGGGCATGCGGGTGGAAAACGGCACCCAGGCCCAGATCTGGCAGGATGTTTCGGGCGAGAATCAGCTCTGGAAGCTGGAACCGGTACCGGACCGCCTGATGGAAAAGCCCATGGAAGCACCGCCCGCCAAGGCGCCGGCCAAAGCCTCCAAGGCTGCCAAGGCGACCAAATCCACCCGGACCCAGACCACCGGCAAAAAGACCGGCGGCAAATCTGCCCGCCGGGCCAGCAAGAACAAATAAACACCCCTTTCCGGAAGGGCCTCGCCGCGGGCGGGGCCCTTCCTCATCTTGCAGGGCAGTCCAAAGCCTGTTATAATAAAAAGAAACCGTAAAACGTCATGAAAGGCAGTACAAACGCTATGCAGTTTTCCCAGCTTACCAACGTTGCGCCCGAGATCATCCGGGCCACCCAGGCCATGGGCTTTACCGAAATGACCGAGATCCAGGAAAAAGCCATCCCCCTGATGATGGACGGCCACGATATGATTGCCAAAGCCCCCACCGGTACCGGCAAGACGGTGGCTTTCGGCATTCCCATCCTCTCCAAGGTGGACCCGGCCCGGCTGAAGCCCCAGGCCGTGGTGCTGAGCCCCACCCGGGAGCTGGCCCAGCAGATCGCCCAGGACCTGCGGAACCTGGCCCAGTTTTTGCCCGACATCAAGATCGTCTGTGTCTACGGCGGTGCCGGGCTGGACAAACAGCAGCGCCAGCTGAAAGCAGGCTGCCAGATCGTGGTGGCCACCCCCGGCCGTCTGATGGACCATTACCGTCACCGCGCCATCGACGTTTCCCAGGTGGAAACGGTGGTGCTGGACGAGGCCGACGAGATGCTGAACATGGGCTTCTACAAGGATGTGCGGCACATCATCGACCTGATGAAACACCGCAAGAGCCTGTCCATGTTCTCGGCCACCATCAGCCGTGAGGTGCTGGACATCGGCTGGCTCTACCAGCACAACGCCGCCGAGGTCAGCGTGCAGCCGGTGGAGGATTCCAGCCCCAAGATTGCCCAGTACAAGCTGCTGACCACCGGCCGGGACAAGCTGGCCGATGCCGCCCAGATCATCATTTCCGAAGGGTACAAGCGGGTGATGATCTTCTGCAACACCAAGTACAACACCGGCATGCTGGCCAACCAGCTGGCCCGGCTGAATTTCAATGTGGACTGCCTCCACGGGGATCTGTCCCAGGCGGAGCGCAACCGGATCATGACCCGCTTCAAGGCCGGTGAGATCGCCGTGCTGGTGGCCACCGACGTGGCCGCCCGGGGCATCGATGTCTCCGACGTGGATGCCGTCATCAACTACGACGTGCCCGAGGAGAATGAGCACTACACCCACCGCATCGGCCGCACCGGCCGGGCCCGCAAGGAGGGCGCCAGCTACCTGTTCTACACCAAGGAGGAACAGAAGCGGGTGGACCAGCTGCTGCGGCTGACCCGCAACCTGGACGACTGCAAGGCCGTGAAGTTTGACTTCAACCACGAGAAGCTCATCGTGGAGGAGAACAAGCCCCAGGACCGGTTCCAGATCAAAGCCTACTTTTAATTGCTCAAAAGGGAGGTCCGGATTCAGCGGCTGTGCAGCCCTTTGGACACCCACCATCGCAAAAACCCGCGTTCTCATGCCGTTCACGGCGACTCAAACGCGGGTTTTACTCTAGAAGTATCGGCATCGTCGGCACATGTCCGCCGATGCCGATTTTTATTTTCAGTTTCCCGCCGGCAGGGTAAAGACGAAGCGGCACCATTTGCCTTCTTCGCTCTCGGCGTGGATCTTGCCGCCCGACAGGTTGATGAGAATTTTGCAGATGTGCAGCCCCAAACCGCTGCCCCGGGTGTTCATCCCCCGGGAACGGTCCTCCTTGTAGAACCGCTCAAAGACAAAGGGCAGCGCTTCGGGGGCAATGCCGGAACCGGTATTTTCGATGCGCACCTCCACCATGTTTCCCTTCTTCTGGGCCGCAAAGGAGATGGTGCCCCCTTCCGGCGTGAACTTGATGGCGTTGTCCACAATGTTGTAGACCACCTGGTGCACAAAGTCCGGGTCGGCGTAGATGGGCAAGGGCGGTCCGCCCAGCCCCTGGATGTCGATCTTGCCGTCCTCGATGCGCTGCTCATCACTGAGCACCACGTCGGTGACGGTTTTCCACAAATCATAGTTCTGGGCTTTCACCGGTACTTCCCCGGCTTCCAGCTTGGTGATGTCCAGCATATTCTGCACCAGCCGGGCCAGGCGCCCTGTCTCCTGGGAGACGATGGTCAGGTAATGCTGGTTTTCCTCCGGCGGAATGGTGCCGTCCAGCATGCCGTCGATGAAGCCCTTGATGGTGGTCATGGGTGTGCGCAATTCGTGGGCGATGTTGCCCATGAACTGCCCTCGGGAATTGTCGATGGTCTGCAGCCGCATGGCCATATTGTTGAAGGTGGTGGCGAAATCCGCCAGTTCCACACAGCCGTCCACCGGGGCCCGGGCGGTGAAATCCCCGCTGCCCAGCCGCCGGGCGGCCTCGCTGATATCCTCGATGGGGCCGGTGATCCGTTTGGCCAGCACCCAGCACAGCAGGCTGCAAAGGAGCAGGATGGCAGCTGCCGAAATGCCGAACATCACCAGCATATCCATGATATAGGAGCCCAGCGCCGTCATGGGGCTGGCGGCAAAGAGGTAGCCCACGGCGCCCCCCACATCGATGCGGCGGCCCGCCGTATAATATTTATCCTTGTAGACGCCGCCCAGGGTGCCGGTGTCAAAGACATCGTTGCCCTGGTCCATCTCCTCCATCAGCTCTTCGGGAATATACTGCTGGGCAAACTCGCCGCCGTCGGTGGAGAGCAGCACCTGCCCGTCCTCGGCAGCCACAAAGACCAGCGCCCCCGACGTGGTGTTGAACAGTTCAAAGCCGCTGCGGGCATCCTTGGCACGGTCATCCCCCAAAGGCTTGGTGACAATGTCGCCGCCTTCGGCAAACCGCTCACTGAGGGCACTGGCCCCGTTCAGAATGGCGGTGAGGGCGGTGCGCCGCTCGTTCACGAAATAGGCTGCGGACAGCGCCGTCTGGATGGCGCACATGACGCTGAGCCCCAGGATCAGCACCACCGCAATGGTGGAGAAAAACTCCCGGCTGATGGTGTTGCGGCGGCTCATTCCCGTACCTCGAACTTATAGCCCACGCCCCAGACGGTTTTCAGATTCCATTTGTCGGAGGCACCTTCCAGCTTTTCCCGCAGGCGCTTCACATGTACGTCGATGGTGCGGGAGTCCCCGTAGTACTCAAAGCCCCACACCTCGTCCAGCAGCTGGTCCCGGGTATACACCCGGTTGGGATGCCCCGCCAGGCAGGCCAGCAGTTCCAGCTCCTTGGGCGGCGCTTCCACCACCTTGCCCTTCACCTTCAGCTCGTAGCGGTTCATATCCAGGTGAAGGTTGTCGAAGTCGTAGACCCCCTTGTTGTCCTCCTCCTTGGTGGAGCGGCGCAGCACCGCCTTGATGCGGGCGGTGACCTCCTTGGCGTCAAAGGGCTTGACGATATAGTCGTCAGCCCCCAGTTCCAGGCCCAGCACCTTGTCGTAGGTCTCGCCTTTGGCCGTCAGCATGATGATGGGGGTGTTGTCCTTGGCGCGGATCTTGCGGCAGACCTCCCAGCCGTCCATCACCGGCATCATCACATCCAGCAGCACCAGATCGGGGTGCAGTTTCTCAAACTCGGTCAGGGCGGCGTTGCCGTCGTGGACCATCGTGACATGGTAACCTTCTTTGACCAGGTACAAGCGCAGCAGTTCGCAGATATTCTTATCGTCATCTACTACCAGAATTTTCTCGTTCGCCATTGTATCGTTCCTCCGTTTTGGCGGCACGCCCTTCCGGCGCACCCGCTATAGAATCTATTATACTGTATAATTGTGGATAAAAAAAGAACGAAGGGCCGGTTTTGCCGCATTTTTCTTGCGTGCGGCCGTCCTTGTGTGTATAATAAGGGTTGGAAAAAACGCCAAAAGGAGCGAAACAATATGAAATTAGGAATCGGAGGGGACCGGCCTGATTTTATAGCTTCTTATATCTCTCCAAAAGCCGATAAAGCCTGATATTACAAGCATTTTCAGAAAAATCAGCCGCATATAAGTCCATGTCTTTCCACGCACTTCCACACGGAAATGGCGTAAAAATGGCGTAAAGCATATGCGACAACGATCAGGAAAGCACACTGCTACAAGGGTACGCATTAAACCCTATATCTCCATATCGATCCCGAGAATTTTTGAACGAAAACGGCCACCGCTGGACATATCCTGCGGTGGCCGCATTTTATTGTTTGGCTTTAGTAGGAAGAATCGTTTTTCCGCACTGCATACCTAAATTCAAAAGAGCGGTCGGGTAATCCTTCCAATGCATTGGGGCAGACTTGCTATGCATTATTTTTCTTCGGTATCAGACGCGACAGGCCGGAAATCTTCCTGCACACCTTCGTTCAAGTCAAAGCACATGGTCTTTGCATCAGCAACCCAGAACCCGCGCACGCGGTACCGCTTTCCCGGAATCCAGCTTTCTCCCGTAACCGCACGCAGAGGCTCCAACAGGTTTTTATTGGCGATGGTCACAACGCCTTTCTGCTCACCCTTGGGCTTGGAAAATTTGAAGCCCTTCGGCTCGTTGCTCTTGCACATACGGATCGCGAACACCTTCGCCTTGGCATCCAGCAAACACAGAACGTAGGCCGGATACCCCAAATCCTCCAGTACCTTTTTCGTGAAAGTCACGCCATTCTGGTTCAGGAACATATCGGGATATGCGTTAATATTGGAATCAATCGTTTCAAAATTCAAAGCGGAAAAATCAAAATTCATAATAGAACATCCTTTCACTTCTGCATATTTTGCGGTTCTTGTATCATTTTTACAAATTCCTGTCGCTCTGCAAACGACCAACGGGAATCCACAATCAGATACCCTTTGAACAAACCGTCTTTCAAACGGTTCACAATGAATCGGGTACCCAGCAATCTCAGTTTTGCTTTGGGGGGCGTACCACGTTTCTCTGTCAGCAGCTTTTGTACCTTTAGCCAATCTTCTTTTTTAACAATCGCTGTGTGATGGTTTTCCTTGAAGTACATATTCAAATCCGTATTTTTTACAGATCTATGTGTGCGAAAATCCTTGGTATAGGTTTTCTGCATCAAGGCATCTCCACAGTATTTTTCATTTCTTAGAATACTTCGAACGGTACCGGGAGACCAGCTATCATTCCCCATCGGAGATTTGATCCCCTGCTCTGTCAATGCCGCTGCTATTTCTGCGGGTGCCGCTCCTTCCAAGCAGCTTTCATAGATATACTCGACAATTCGGGCCTCTGTAGGTTCAATCACAAGCCGTCCGAAGTGATCGCGATAGAATCCAAGCGTATTATGCACCGAGAATTTATAGATACCCTCAGCCATACGCCAGCGGATGCCAGCTTTGATTGCTTCACTCTTCTGCTGGGATTCCATTTCAGCCAGTGCGGATAGAAGCGCAATCAGCAGATTATTTTTGCCGTCACCAGTATAGGTGATTCCTTCCGTCTCAAACTCGACGGATACCGGTGGATTCAGCGCAGACAGCGTCCGAAGATTATTCAGAATATCCACAATATTTCTTCCAAAACGACTGATGCTTTTGGTTAATATCAGGTCAATTTTGCCATCCACAGCATCTGCAATCATTTTCTGAAAGCCGAGACGTTTTTCGATGGTGGTAGCGCTAATGCCTTCATCCTGATAAATCTCCACCATTTCCCATTCGGGATTAGCCTCTATGCGCTTTGTGAAATGATGCACCTGCATCGCAAAGCTGCCGACCTGCTGTTCCTCCTGTGTGCTGACGCGGCAGTACGCTGCTACTCGTAATTTTTTGAACGGAGCAGGAGCCTCCGCGCTTTTCTGCGGTGGAATCACAATAACGCCATTGCCGGACTGGTTGCGTGCAATCTCTTCCCGCATCTGGTTGCGCTTTTGATTTCTGCGTTCTGCCCTTGCGCTGGATCGCCGCATCGCCTCTATTTTTTGGGGATCAAGCGGTTTTGCCATACTATATTCCGGCGCAGATCTTTAAGGAAACACCCTTATTCTGCATCGGCGCCCATCATCTCCCTCCATTGAACTTGCATTTTCATAGCAATCACATCCTTCTACTGTATTTATGACCATCTGAAGCACTGCACCAGAATGTCATCATGAAAAAAGGCAGCAGAAACACATCTGCTGCCCCCGAATATTTCGGCATTTAGAATCATTTGACTGATTTCCCAAGGGAATTCACCAAAAACAGGAGAATAAGCCAAAGGAGAAGAATATTCGATGAAAAAAGGCCGTATGATACAGCTCCTCCCGCTTTTAACAGCAACGGAGAAAAGCTGATGTTTGACGGAATCAAAAACAGACAGCTTACCACAATCAGCAGAATGCATGAAATACCTGCATACCGAAAATATCCAGCTAAAACCCCCAGCAATGTTTTCGTTGGCTGCTCTTTGTCCGGTGTTTCTTTCAGCTCTTTGGCATATTGGCTTCCCAACAGTGCAGAAACAGCCGCAATGTATACACCCATTGCAATAGAAGCTACCGTGACAGCAATCTCTGCGATTGGTTCAAAGCTCAAATCGAACATAAACGCCGCAGCGGTAGTAACTATTACGCAAAGCAAAATCTGGCGCTTATGGCGTTTATACATGGACAATCACCTCAATTCCTTTAGCAGAAGCTCCTTCACTTCATCGGGCGTAAATTGTTCATTTTCGTCTTTGATCGGATGAATCTCGAGATGCTTCAATAAAGAGGAAAAATCAAAGGTTTGCTCTACGCCTTCGTCATCGCATCCGATTATGATGACATTGTCAAATTCTTCTTTATGATGTCTGAAAATGTCTATGATTTGCCTGCCGCCACCATGCACTGGAATATCGCCATATGTCATTTTCAGCTGAATCTTGCTTGGCAAATCTTGTCCCCACATATTTCCGATCTGCGTAAATAAGTCGCTGTTTCGACTGAACAGATTGTCAACTTGCGTATATTGAAATCCACGGATGGTTTTTACCCGATCGCAAAATTCATCCACTGATGCGTAAACATTGTTGATTTTGAACTCTTTTTGAAGTGTATCACTCAGGTATTTTTCCAGAAAAGGCCGTCGCGTCATGTCATTAAGATACAGCATATGCGTTGCACAATCATAACAGGCAAAAAATTGCTGCTTCGGCTCTATTTGTTCTTTAGACCTCGGATTCGGCTGCCTTTCGCCAGTTTCTCTGTTGATTACAAAATCGCGGAATCTTTTTGCATCATCATAGTCACAGGACATCCAGAAAAATCTTTCCTCTACAATCTCCATCTCGATTGAGTACAGATATTTCTGGCGCACGGGTCTATATGTACGCAATCCTTTCTCGATCACTGCCTCAAAATCGTCTATTGCCGCTTCCCGTATTCCATCCACACGCAAGAGAAAATTACAAAACTTCAAGAAATATCCCTCCTCCAATCTGATTAGCACAAAGAATCACAACGCGCGAAGCAACTCCAAAAACTGACTCATGCTGACTGCGCCACTGGGCAGATTATCCCCGTCCCGGAACACCATGTAGTAGCGATACTGATTTCCGGTTGCATTGCGCCATGCACGGCCCACTTCGATTTTGTCACGGCTGTCATCGTTTTTCAGGTGATCGCCCTTTGTTTCTACCAAAATAACCTTCCCGCTGTTGGTCATGAGCATAATATCCGGGTAATGATTGATAAAGCCGTTGATTGCAAACCCCTGCCGCACAATATTCCGATGCCACCAGCGGATATTGGGCAGCGCAGTCAGTTCCATAACCAGATCCTGCTCCAACTGGTTCATATCTTCCTCGGCCTGATAGAGCGATCCGCCAAACATATCTGTGCTGCTGACAGGATGAATTACGCTGGGCAGCTGGTAAGACGGCCTGCATACGATCCGTTCCGTTTCCAGCCATTGGGTAAAGGTCTCTTTGTAGTGCTGCGTCAGAAGCTGCTCAATCTTTCTGCGGATTTTTTCAGCGTAACCCAGCGGCGCTTTTTCCATCGCCGCAAGCTGCGCCTTATCCATATCATCCACAATGCGCTCAACATAGGCGGAAAGTTCCCCGGCACCCACCATGTTCAGTTTGTTGAGCTGCCGCAGCATCATTGCCTTGCACTGGCGTACCCGGCCTTCCGGCGGCAGGTTATTGAAATACTCTTTGAAATACCGCTGATCCGCACTGGACATTTTGAATACTTTGGGCAATCCGCCTTCATTCTGGCGCACATCCACTTTGACAATTTCATCATCAGCGGCAGCAAAGTCAATATCGTAGGGTTTGCCTTTCAGGGTAAACCCTTCGGCCAGCTGCTCTTTTTCCAGCAGTTCAAAATCCCCATCGGTAAACAGCGTCTGGGGGATCACCTGAAAGAACTGCGGAATCATCAGCGCGGCAATGTCCTCCTGAAACTGCGGCTGCACATGGAATGTCGTCACCTGTTCCCGCACCTCCCAGGGAAGATTTTGTGTCTGCGGGTCACTCCCGCCCTGACGGATTGCATCATTGTAGGCGTTGCCCGCCTTTTCTGCTTCGTCCAGCATAGTGTCGGCTTTGGGGGTGATTTCGGGCTGTTCCTGCTGCTGTCTGCGGCGTTCCAGCTCTTCGCCAATAATTTTACCGTCCAGCTGGGAAAAATCGTCCTGTGCCTCTGCCGGTTCTGCGGACACTTCGGGAATGACCATCTGCACCGGGTCGGGAGACACCGGCTGCTGTGGGGCAGGCTCGAACAGGCGGCAATCCCGCTCGCTGAAACCAGCATTGTTCAAACCCTTTACAATGCGCTGCACCGTATCGTTAAAATTGGCGGAAGATGTGAGCACATAGGACATATTCAGCGCAGGCTGGGTGTGCTGGCAGGTATGGGGCAGGCGGAGAATCCGTCCCAGAATCTGCTCCACATCTACCTGACTGGTCTTGTTGGCAAGAGAGGCCAGAATATAGGCAAAGGGGCAGTCCCATCCCTCTTTCAGGGCATTGACGGTGATGATGTAGCGCACCGGACACTCCGGGGAAAGCAAATCCACATTTTTCAGTTCGTTCACATCGGCGGTGCGGATGGCGATATGTTCGGCGGGGATTCCCGCATTTTTCAGCTCGTCCCGCAGTTTTTCAAAGGTGGCTGCGTCCTCCTTGCCCTTGGGCTGCGCCTGAAACAGGGCAATGGGGCGGATGTATTTCCCGGTTTTCTGATATTCCGCCTCGGCTCGTTTTTCCAGATTCCGGCGCAGATCAATGGTGTCAATGAGAACCTCTGACTGCTTATCCCGGTTATAGACGATCACCGGCAGCTTGACCATGTGCTCCGCTTTCAGCTGCACCGCATCCACATAGGAGATGATGTTGCTCTCCTTTTTGGGGGTGGCGGTCAGATCCAGCACAAAGCAGGGATTAAAATTTGTCAGCATTTCCAGACTGAGACTGGAACGGGCATGGTGGCTCTCGTCCACAATCACCAGCGGGTTGAGCTGATTGATGATCTGAAACAGGGCGGTTTCGTCAGCGTCCTGAATGGGATTTTCCGGCTTGCCCAGCACTTTGGCGAACTGCGCCAGATTGCTGTTTTCCTGATAGGCTTTCAGCCCCTCCTTGCCCCGGCCACGGAAGGAGTCGTAGGACAGCACCATGATGGAAAGCTGCTCTGTCACGGAGGTGGGATTGAAGTTCTGCCCGTTTAACAGTTCCTGCTTGGTGTATACCTCCACCCGGCTGCCGAAATCCACATCAATTTTCTGGCGGTAATCGTGATTGGAGTCTTTGAGGCTCTTGACCGTCTGGGTCAGAATTGCGTCCGAGGGTACAAGCCAGACCACCGCTTTGGTTTTGGTGACGGGCAGCGCATCGAACACCGGGCGGATGGCGTTGCAGGCAAGGAACGTCTTTCCGCCGCCGGTGGGCACCTTGAAGCAGAGATTGGGCACACCGGGCAGAATATCCTGATAGCGTCCCAACGATGGGGCGCTTTTTTCCTGCCAGAACAGGCGGAATGCCGCCGCATAGTTTTGGGTTTGGTTCAGCAGCTGCAAATAGCGGGTCAAATCCGCAATGACTGCTTTCTGATAGCTTTTCAGTTCCATGCTGTGACCCTCCTTACAGTCTGGTAATGTCGCGAGGTATTTTCTTGAACACAATGCCCATCTGGGCCAGCTTTTCTTCCCCGATGGCGCAGCGGTCGGCGTAGATCACCGTACACTCTCCCTTTTGGGTGAGTGTGGCAAGAAAAGCATAATCCAGCACCGTAATGCGCTGGGGTTCGTAGTAAAAATAATATGCGGTGTGGTTATGGCTGCCCAGATAGTAGGCGTTTTCCCCAGCAGGCGGAGCATAGGGAGCTTTGGTCTCCATAAACCAGATGTATTCCCGGATTTTCTCCGGGGCTACTTCCTCATTCAGATTTTCGCCAATGAGCAGGGGCTGGCCCAGATCGTAAAAGCTGAAACTGCCGCCGGTGCCCTCCACGGCATTTTTGCCCTCGCCATAGCCCTGAATGACCCGCTTGACACGCTCGGCGGTGATGCTGTCGGCGTAGTCCATCATTTCCACCAGAATGAATTTGCGGTTGCCGCCGTCTGCCTTGTTCATGTTCAGCACCGCATGGGCGGTGGTGCCGGAACCGGCAAAAGAGTCGAGGATAATGGAATCTGGGTCTGAGGCAATCTGAAAAATTCTCTCAAGTAAGCGAGTTGGTTTTGGCGTATCAAACGAATCAGCATCGCCAAGGATTGAAATGATTTGCTTTTTAGCTTCATCTGTGTGTCCCACTTCTTCATGTGGCCACCATGTCCAAGGCACCATCCCTTCTACTTCCGACAGATAGCGAATGATACTTGGTTGAGAATCGCCATTCTTACCAAAATAAATACGTCCAGTTGCAAGTAGCTTTTTGTATTCTGATTCTACGGTACTCCAACACCGGCCTTGAGGCGGATAACAAATCTTCCCACTTGGTGTGGTAATTGGATACATTTGATTGGGTCGATACCCTTGTGCAGTCATTGGAACGGCACGCCAGCGCCCTTTGGGATCATTGTTAGGATTTTTGTATATTTTAGCTGATTTTTCGTCAAATCCAACACGGTGTCGAATTGCTTTGAAATTTTCTACATCAGAAGCATAAACTAAAATATATTCGTGTGCATCTCCAATAGCACCCCTATTTTCTCTTGAATAGCGTTTCTGCCAGGTAATAGTTGCGACATGACGATTGCTGCCGAATATTTCGTTGCAAACCAATTTCAAATTGGCCATCTCATTTTCATCAATGGAAATAAATATGGAGCCATCAGTTGGGTGTAATAGCCGCTGCAATAACTTCAAACGGGGATACATCATACACAGCCACTTGTCATGCCGGGAAAGGTCCTCGCCTTCTTTTCCCACCACTTCGCCCAGCCACTTTTTGATCTTGGGGTCATTGACATTATCGTTATACACCCAGCCCTCGTTGCCGGTGTTGTAGGGCGGATCGATATAGATGCACTTCACCCGTCCCTCATACCGGGGCAGCAGGGCTTTCAAGGCCTCCAGATTGTCACCCCGGATGGCCATATTCTCGCTGCCGTTGTCGGCCTCCGTCTGGCCGTTTTCATCAAAGCTGTACCGGCGCTCCAACACCCGGAACGGCACCTCCTGATGGTGGTTGATCACTTTCTCTTTTCCAATCCATTCCAGTGTCGGCATGGTGAAATCCTCCTAAAACTATGTGCGTGAAAGACCTGTCCCGTCTCGGTAGGACTAAATCTTTCCCCGTATTGTTCATCGTCATCCGCCGGATATGCACGATTGCTTTTTATGCAATCAGTTTTCGGACTGCATCCAGAATCTGCTCATAGGTAATGTCCTGCGCATAGGCGAATTGCTTGCGGTATTTTTCCCACATGGCCCGCAACTGGGGGCTTTCCTCAATGTTGCGCAGGATTCCCGGCACATCGGCGATCTGTTCTGTGGTACCGCGGTGGGCCGCTGTTGCCCGCAGTGCCTGAGCGAATACGTCCTTGTCAAATTTCTGGGTGGAAGCCAGTATGTAGGCATCATAGAAATCTCTGGGGCGAGTATTGAACACGCTGCGCCTCAGAATGGTTTCTACCTTCTCGGCCATAACGGTCTCGATGTTGTAGGCCCACAGTTCGTAAGACTTTTCCTCGTCAAAAATCTCGGCAAACTGATAGGGCACCGCATGGGGCGTGATGGCATCTCCGGTGGACACATCGATGCTCAGCGGCGTAAGCAGCGTTTCAAATTTCGCGGTCAGGGCGACCCGATAGCCGCCGTAAATATCGTCCTCCCGGATGGGAGAAATCGTACCGAACTCAAAAGTCACTTCATCGTCAGAGGGCATGGCACAAATTTCTTCCAGCGCGGAGCGAATTGCCTCCGGCGTTAAAGGCAGATTTTTCAGGGTGGTGTCCAGATCCATCGTTGCCCGGTTATCCAGACCCACAATGGCCGCCACCAGCATACCGCCTTTCAGAACAAACTTCTCTTTGTAGGCAGAGGCGGCAAGACGCACCAGCAGCCGTTCAAACATATAGTTCTGCAAAATCACCTGGGCGGGGATATTTTTCTGTTTGGCAATGTTTCGGATTTTCGCCTTCAAACTCATGGCTTTGCTCACAACAGCACCTCCAAATACTGGCGCAGAACATTGGCAACCCGCATCTGCTTTGCGTAGGAATTCAGCTGATTCAAATCTTTTTTCGGGCTGGCTGCATACAGCTTTAACGCCGCCAGAAAAGTTTCCGTCCCCAGCTTATTGCGGCTGCGGACACAGTCGCAGATGGTACGTTCCAGATCATAGCAGGGCACCAGATTCCCGGCAGGTGTTTTTTTCTCTGTCCGGCCCAAGGTAAACAACTCCGGCTTGATATAGTACACCTTGCACTCCGCCTTGATTGCCGCCGAAGGGATGCATCCGGATGGGGCGGTGATCGTGTGTTCAAAGGGAGTGCGGTCAGAAATGCCGTGGAGGAACAAGGCCGTCTCGTGGGAGAAAACAATCTGAGCCGACCGCCTGCTGATAGACAGCAGTTCATCTTCCAGTTCATCCGGCAGAATATACTGCCCTTTTACAATGCGCTGGATCTTATTTGCTTTGCACAGCTTGTAGAGCATGGCCTTGGATATGCCGCGCTGCGCCGCAACTTTTGTTTCGATAATCCCGCCATGTTCTCTGGCAATGTCAGTAAGTTCGGCAATATAGTTCATGCAGTCACCTCACTGTTTTAACGCAATAATATTATAGCCACTATTACGATGATAGTCAACGGCACGTTCAGAAACATTTTGAAAATAATGTTCTTTTAATTACGATTAAAGTCAACAAAGGACACAGGGTTTGGGATGTTCCCAACAAGCCAAAATCGCCGGGTGTACGGACACCGGCTGTGCTTGCTATTCTCTCTATCCTCACGATTCCTTTTTGGCTTCTGCATAAAATCCCTGTGTTTTGAATAAGGCAGATTTTACAACCGCCGGTATGAAGTGATTACGAAGTAATTGCTTTTTACCGGCGGTTTTCACAACTCCGCAGAGTTGTGAAACTCTCTCTTTGAATACCAGATTTCCGGCAGAAGATGCCTGTTGCAGGGTGAAGAAAAATTTTTTTGGAGTCCCCCCAAAGCGGCCTAAAAATGTCCGTTGTAAAGTGAAGGGGTTCTATATTTTTTTGCCGTAGGTACCAAGTTTTCGGCATTGAATGTCCGTTGTAGGGTAAAAGGAGGATTCCACATGGCCAACCGCACCAGACCAATTCGCATTGAAATCTGCGTGACCGAGCAGGAGCGCCAGTTGATTCGCCACAAGATGGCACAGCTTGGCACAAAAAACATGGGGGGCATATGCAAGGAAAATGCTCATTGACGGTTACATCATCAAGGTGGATTACACCGAACAAAAAAAGTTGGCAGCTGCCGTCAGCCGGGTTTCTGCTAACATCAACCAGATTTGTCGCCGCATCAACCAGACCGATCACTTCTACGCCGAGGATGTAGCCGAATTAAAGGCGAAACAGAAAGAAATCTGGGAACTACTGAAACAGGCACAACAAGCTGAACTATGATCTCCGCATTGGGCTTATCCGTGTACGGTTTTTCCGTATACGGCTTTTCAGTTCATGGATTTTGCACCCCTCAAGACCGTACCCTAACCGGATTTCTTGGCCGTGGATATTCAGACGGTCATCATGTATGAAATTCATACCCTAATCAATAAGAAAAAATCAACTCTCAAGAAAATCATCCATCAATCCAATCAATACACAGAATGGATAGATGGGCTAGGAGGATGTATGAAACCGTTATTCTACAAGTTCACCACGGAAAGTCCGGCAGCCTCATATATACCGTTTCCACGCTTTCTAATGGACGATTGCTTTACAGGTCTCGGCAACGATGCAAAGGTGCTGTATGCACTGATGTTGGATCGGGCAAGCATTTCCAAGGTCAACGGCTATATTGAAAAGGATGGCGCGATCCGGCTCTATTTTACGGTGGAGCAGGCAGAAGAAAAGCTGCATCGCAGCCGTCAAAGCGTCACACGGATCTTTCAGCAGCTGGAAAAGAGCGGTTTAATTTGCCGCAAAAAACAGGGTCTCGGCAGACCGGCAGTGATAACACTCAATTATCCGGCCAACGCTAAGCTCATTACAAAGAAGGAGGTAGCACTGTATGTGGAGGAAAATATGTGTGCAGAAACCGATTGATCGGCAGCCTGATGGCACCTTACCCCGCCTTACACCCAAGCAGGCCCGCAGCGTCCGAAAGCTCGTCAAAGGATGCTGCAATTACGCAGACGGCAGCTGCCTGCTGCTGGATGACGGCGAAGAGCAGGTCTGTCCGCAGAGCATCAGTTACAGCCTGAATTGCCGGTATTTCCGTCACGCAGTGCTGCCCAGTGACCCAAATCTTGAAAATGAGATTTTACGCCCCCGGGGAAGCAGGCGCTGTCAAATTTGCGGTTCTTATTTCATTGCCGGTTCTGGACGTGCCAAATACTGTGTCGACTGTGCAGCCAACGTACATCGGAAACAGAAAGCCGCCTATGCCCGAAAACGGCGGTCGAGAGTAGACAAATAACCTCGCAAAAGCCGCTTATTTGCACGGAATTTCATAAGCAGTACAAAGGGGCCGGGGGATTTTCCCTCTATCCCCCAAAATAGCCGTTCAATCTGTCTACATAAAGGAGGATGCAGCATGGATAATCGTATGGAAAAAGTACCAATCCACTTGAAGATGACCCTCACAACGAGGGAGGCCGCCGAATACAGCAATATTGGGATCAACAAAATTGACAGTATGCTGCGCTCACCCAACTGTCCGTTTGTTCTTTTCGTAGGCACCAAAAAGCTGGTAAAGCGAAAGGAATTTGAGGAATATATCAGCCAGAAACTGGTGATCTGATTTTTCTGACAGGTTCAGGAAAATCATGGGCAATGCACCTTGAGAAAAAGAGCATTATGTGCTATCATTATCGTGTAGTGGTGTGCTCTTTTCCTTGGTATGAAAGGAGTACATTATGGGAAAAAACCTCAAAGGCAAAGAGTGTGGCAAAGGCATCTACCAAAGAAAGGACGGGTTGTATCACGCACGCTTTGTCGATAAATCAGGGAAACGCCACGAAAAGTATTTCCAGACCGTTCCCGAAGCAAAAAACTGGATTGAAGAAGCAAGATTTGCCGACCAGCACGAGGACATTTTTGTGCCGACGGAAACAACGGTTGACGAATGGTTTGGCTTTTGGATTGAGAATATTGTGGGCGATTTAGCTCCCAATACCCTGCGTAACTACCGGGAGCGATATGCACACAACATCCAGCCAGTCATTGGCCGGATGGCAATTTCCAGTGTCAAGCCCATGCACTGCAAGAAAGTGCTGTTACAGATGGATGCAATCTATGCAGGTTCCACCATCCGTCAGGCGTATATCACAATGGGAACCATGTTCAAGGCTGCAAAAATGAACGATGTGATCGCCAAGCATCCAATGGACGGCGTGCGGTATACCAAGCCCGTTCGTGCCGTGGATGACATCAAATTTCTCACCCGGCAGGAACAAAGCCTGTTTCTTCAAGCTGCCAGAAATTCGCATAACTACTACCAGTACGCTTTGATTTTGGAAACCGGTCTGCGTACCGGAGAACTGATCGGTCTGACGTGGGATGCAATCGACTTGGAAAAGCGAACCCTTACAGTTAATAAGACGCTGGAATTCCGGTATGGCCTGCACACATGGCGAGCTGGGCCGCCCAAAACGCAGCACAGCTACCGCACCATTCCACTCACGGACCGTGCCTGTGAAATTCTGCAATCTGTCTGGGATAGCCGGGAGAACCGGAAAGAATCACCGCTCCTGTCACAAACCCTGGAGTATATTGACCGGCGCACCGGCTCCATCGCAAAACTTGTCATGCGCGACCTTGTATTTATCAACTGGCGAACGGGAGAGCCAGCCAAGAACAGCTCCTATGACACACATCTTTACAAAATCTGCGATGAGGCAGGAATCAAACGCTTTTGTATGCACGCGTTACGCCATACTTACGCCACAAGAGCAATCGAAAGCGGGATTCAGCCAAAGGCATTGCAGAAATTGCTGGGACACGCCAGCATTAAAACCACCATGGATCGGTATGTCCATGTGACCACCGATTCCCTTGATCAGGCTGTTCGGCAGTTTGAGAAAAATCGGGTTTCCGATGAAAACGCATGAAACTCAACGCGTAAATGGCGTAAAAATGGCGTAAGAGCCAAAACGCCAAACCCGAAAACCCTTGAAAATACGAGAAAAATCAAAGGAGAATGATCATATATGAAATTAGGTATCGTCGGATTGCCCAACGTGGGCAAATCGACCCTCTTCAATGCCATTACCTCTACCCGCAACGCCCAGGCCGCCAACTATCCCTTCTGCACCATCGAGCCCAACTCCGGCATCGTGGCGGTGCCGGATGCCCGCCTGGACAAGCTGGCCGATGTCTGGCAGACCGATAAAAAGACCCCCGCCATCGTGGAATTTGTGGACATTGCCGGTCTGGTGAAAGGCGCTGCCCACGGTGCGGGCCTGGGCAACAAGTTCCTGGGGCACATCCGGGAATGCGACGCCCTGGTCCATGTGGTGCGCTGCTTCGACGACGACAACATCGTCCACGTGGTGGAGGATGTGAACAAGCCGGAGGGCGTGGACCCCATCCGGGACATTGATGCCATCGATCTGGAACTGATCCTGGCCGACCTGGAAGTGGTGAACAACCGCCTGGGTCGCCAGCAGAAAGCCGCTAAGACCGGCAACAAGGCCGCCGCTGCCGAGGCTGCCTGGCTGGCCGAGCTGGCCGCCCATCTGGAAGCGGAGAAGCCCGCCCGCACCTTTGCCTTTGACGAGGAGGACGACGCCCAGAAGGCCGCCCGCAAGGAGCTGGGGTTGCTTTCCGCCAAACCGGTGATCTACGCCTGCAACGTGGGCGAGGATGATCTGCTGGGCGGTTTGGAGGAAAACAAGTACTATCCCCTGGTGGTGGAGCGTGCCCGGGCCGAGGGTGCCCAGGCCCTGCCCATCTGCGCCAAGACTGAGGAGGACATCGCCGACTCCACGCCGGAAGAGAAGCTGGCCTTCCTGCAGGAGATGGGCATTGAATCCACCGGTCTGGACAAGCTCATCAAGGCCAGCTATGAACTGCTGGGGCTCATCAGCTTTTTGACCGACGGCAAGAAGGAGTGCCGCGCCTGGACCATCAAAAAGGGCACCAAGGCCCCCCAGGCAGCGGGCAAGATCCACTCCGACTTCGAGCGCGGCTTCATCCGGGCCCAGGTCATCCATTATCAGGACCTGGCCGACGCCGATTTCAACTATGGAGCGGTGAAGTCCAAGGGCCTGCAGCATACCGAAGGCAAGGAGTATGTGGTGCAGGACGGCGACGTGATCGAGTTCCTGTTCAACGTTTGAGGGAGGCCGCCGATGATTTTTGGGATTATGGGCGCCATGCCCGATGAAGTGGATCAGCTCTGTGCCCGCCTGAAGGATGTGACCTGCGAGACCTATGCCGGGGTGGAATACCACCGGGGCACCCTGCAGGGCAAGCAGGTGGTGGTGTGCTGTGCCGGCATGGGCAAGGCCAACGCCGCCAGCACCGTGCAGGTGCTCTGCACCAAGTACGGCATTGACCACCTGATCTTCAGCGGCATTGCCGGCAACATGACCAGCAAGATCGGCATCGGGGACGTCTGCGTGGGCGAGACTGTGGTCTACCACGACGCCGAGCTGGACATGCTGGCCCAGAGTGCGCCCTTCCTCAAGGAGTATCACGGCGATCCTCTGCTGGTGCAGGCTGCCCTGGACGCCTGCGAGGACTGCGGCGTGAAAGCCATTGCGGGCAAGATTGCCACCGGCGACACCTTTGTGGGGGACGCCGCCACCAAGAAGGCCATTGAGGAAAAATGCCATCCCGACTGTGTGGAGATGGAAGGTGCCGCGGTGAGCCAGGTGGCCGGCCGCAACGGGGTGCCCTGTGTGGTGCTGCGTGCCATGAGCGACAACGCCGACGAGAGCGGTTACGAAGTTCTTGTGGTGAAACAGTTCAGCATTGCGGAATACGTCAAGACCGCCACCGAGATCGTGGCCAACATGATCGAGCGTCTGTAAAAGTCAGGACCCCCGGCTAAGCCGGGGGCTTGTGTAAGCCCTAGAAGGGCATAATACGGACAACGCCCCTCAAGGG
>CALXHP010000072.1 GCA_944388135.1 uncultured Gemmiger sp.
CCTTTAGGGAGCGACCACAGGAGATAGGCCCTTATAGGGCCTGTTCAAACCACCCGTTCAACGGGTGGTTTTGATTTCTATGCGGTATTCCTCGGTGAACCCGCCGACATTCTTTACAAGGATGTCCCTTCTCTTTTCCGGGAATGCTTTGTCATGCTTCTTCCTCAAAAGCAGACATCCAGTTGGTCTGAAAGCCGCCCCCGGCCAACACAGTCCTTTTGGCTTTCTGGTTTTCAATCACGCCAAAGGGCATCAACAAAGAATTTTCGATCTCCGACTGGAACAAAAGCTTGGGATTTCGCACCTTCTCGTCCCGGTTCACCTTTTTCCAGTAGGTATCATAGTCATAGGCGGTGGCCAATGCCTCAAAAAGCGGCGTCAGGGAACCGTATTTCAGGATGCATTTGTTCAGACTGTTTAAAAACTGCATGTTGGCTTTGCCATCCATCATGCCTTCGTCTTTGCTCTTGACATTGCGGCGGCAGAAGTATACCGCCAACTGCAGAATTTCGTCGTAGGCTTCCTTTTGTCCGGAGGTCAGCTGTTCTGCCAGCTCTTCCTCGTCGATAAAACGCCGCAACGCCTGAAGCATGCTTTTTTTGGTCCCGGCATCCTGGGGAATCAGGACACTGCCGGCCTCTTCCTCGTGCTCTGCTTCCACACAATCGGCTTCATATACGGGGTCCTCCTCCGGTAGGGAAGAAGCCCCGGCCATGCCGGTGCCTGCCGTATACAAACGATAGTTGTCCATATCTTCCAGAATGGATTTCCACAGATAGGGAACCGGAGATGCTTTGGTTTTGGCAATGGGAATGACTTTGCGGGCATACCGTCCGGCAATGCCCAGAAACCATTTATGCAAGCTCTTGCACTCATAGATGATTTCATTCATAGCTTCAAAGAACTGCTGATTTCCGCCATCGATGAGCGGGGCTTTTCCGGTATTTTTCCCTGCCATATTGGCCATGGTGTTGATCAGGATGTGTACCGCTTCCAATTCGGCATCGGCCAGTTCCCGGGTCAGTTTTTCCATTTCGGCCCGCACTTCGATCTCTTTTTTCAGCTCTGCCGGTTTTTTGCCGAAGGAGTAGGGAATGGTTGTCTCGGGGGAAGAAACATACCCCAAAGACATAACACTGGGGTCCTGATCGAACCGCTCGGTCTCTTCCAGGGCAGCAGTGGTGCGGCGCTTCTTGCGTTTGGAAATGGCAGAAGAAATGTCGGTGAGATTGCGGCTGGCTTCGCTTTGAGCCACGGGCTCGATCTTTACCGAGATGGCCACCACCTTGGACTTGGCCTTTTTGTACACTTCATAGTCGAATACGATATCCGTATGGCCGTTGATCTCACTTTTTGCTTTATCCAGCACGATGCGCCGGATATGAGCCCAGTTGGTAGCGCTGCAATCTACCTGTTTGCGCAGTTGGTCGATATCCCAGATCAGCGGCTTACCCTTGGCCTTGTTCTGAAGATACAGACTCTGGTAACTTTTGCACAGCTCATAAATGCGGATGCTGTACTGGCTTTTCATGAGCATGATGTAGGTCACGTCCATGGTGGTATATAACTCTTTGAGCTGAATCAGGTGCGGTTTGAGCAACGGACTCAGGGTCAGCACGATCTTGCCGGTACGCTGATCGATCGTAGCAGACTCCAACCAACGCAGGATCGTGTATTTTTGGGTTCCTTCGATACGAATCCACTGGACTTTGGCATTGGCGATATCTTCGATGTTTTTTTTTACCTGATTGTACATGGACCCGTTATGGGGGTCCACACCGCAAAGTTTCAAAAACTCGTAGATGGACATCTCATACCGGGGCAGTTCCGTATCAGAAGGCTTGATCATTGCAAAGATGTGCAGCATCAGCTTTTGCTGGCTCAGCGTCAGGCTGTACATCGCGTTCTGGATCAGCTCATTGGATTTTCGAACAACAGTTTGGTTGCCACGCTCCCCAAATGTAGCAACGGTCTGTTCTTTTTCTTCATAGTCTTCTGCAACCAGGGAGGTGAACTCTGTTGCAGTTTTCCGGTTTGCCACGAACCATGCTCCTCACACTATGTAATTTTGACCCGCAAGATAATACCACATTGTGCTGCCTTCGTCAATTATTGTAATTCTCAACACATTTTGAACTTTTTAACGCTGTTCCGACATTGGTGACTTTTTATGTCCTTTATATTCTTTATATTTTAGATAAATAATGTTACCTGTGCCATAAATAACAACCCAGCTAGGTGCACTATTACAACTGCACTGTGCTTTTTATAACAATAAAACTGGGATGGCTTTTCCAATGTGTGCAGAATAACAACCATCCCTATTGTGCTCTGTATAACAACGGTTGCAGGCAGGTCAAGAAAAAGAAACTATGCTCAAAATAACAACAGAGAAAACCGATCGATAGAACGATTTTTTGTACAGGCTCAGGCGGAAAAGTTGTGCTGTGAATAACAACAGAGACCTGCGTCAAAGAAATGTGCTCCGGATTACAACCACAAACCAGGGAAATGTGTCCTGTTTAACAACACCCGGATGTTCGGCAATTGTGTTCTGAATTACAACAGGAAAACGAACAGCTGTGCTGAGAATAACAATACTTCAAAAAAAGCAATTCCAAAAATTATGCGTATCTTCGTCAAGGAGCAGGAAATGTGCTCTGAATTACAACAATAACTGTGCTGAAAATAACAACCCAACGCAAGGCAAAAGAAAAACGCCATGCATTCCGAGCGAAAAGCAAGTGTGCTTTGAATAACAATAGGGGATTTTTAGGAAATGTGCTGTAATTTACAACAGGAAAAGGGAAGCAAAAGAAGAAAAAATCAGGAAAATGTGTTGTCTATAACAACACTTTGGGAAGAAAAAGAGGAGAAGAGGAAGAAAAAAGAAAGTTTTTTTTCAAGACAAATGTGTTGTGAATAACAACAAAAAGGGAGAACTGTGTTCTGAATTACAATAGCCAGCAGGTGAAAAAAGGGCCTTTTCCAGGCAGAGCTGTGTTGTAAATAACAACATCGAAGACAGATAAAACTCTTGTTTTTAACTGAAAAGGTGTGGATCGGCTTTTCCAGGCAGCAAGGAAGGCTTACAAGGTGTTTCCGGACTCGTTGTGTTTTCTTTGGCATAGTGTATTAAAAAATCCGGTTTCCGGTCTCCTTTGCCTCGGCTGAAAGGGGATACCTGTTGCGTTTTTGATCGTGTAAAGGGAAAAAATAAGAATGACGACAGAAAAATTACAATTTGTTAACAAATCGCTATTGACTTATGGTGACAAAACGGTTACAATTTAGTTGCAAGCTAAGCAACACCCCAAGGTTGCGAAGCCCCAAAAAAGATATTCTCAAATTTTTCATGTGTTCTTCTCCTCCTTTCTTTGGAACCCCCGCCCATCCCTCAGGGCGGGGGCTTCTTTTTTGTATTTTTTTATAAATCTCGTCGGAATCCATTGAAAAATATAATATTATATGATATATAATATATAAAGATAGAAAACCAGGGAGAGATCTTTATGGCAGGGTATGCGTATTTGGAACGGCTGGAAGAATTGCTGGCGGAGTTGCCACCGGATGACCGTAGAAAGGTGCTGCAGTACTACGAGAAATATTTTGAAACTATAGGACCTGAAGCGGAAGAACATGCTGCGGAAGCGTTGGGGTCTCCAGAAGAAGTTGCGGCAAAAATTCTCTGGAAAAGGGAAGAACCGGAAGTAGCATTCGGCTCACTGAAACGCAATTTTCTTCTGGGGCTGGTGGCGCTGCTCCTGTTGTTTGCCATGGCAGTAAGCGTGACTGTCTTGGCGGAAAGAAAATACCGGGCGTCCACAGCGCCTACGGCAACAGAGGAAGTGCAACCCACCTACGCCCCGGAAGAAGAGTAAAAAAGTCCCTTATAAAAAGTTAAAGAGAAAGGAGGAAAGCAGATGGTCATCAATACCAGTGCCGCACTGTTGGATGCCATTGTGCTGGCGGTGGTTGCACGGGAGGAACGGGGAACCTATGGATATAAAATTACCCAGGATGTCCGGCAGGTACTGGAGCTGTCGGAGTCTACCCTGTATCCAGTGCTGCGCCGCCTGCAGAAGGATGGCTGCCTGACGGTGCGGGATGAAGCCTGTAACGGGCGAAACCGCCGTTATTATGAAGTGACCACTGCCGGACGGGAACGGCTGGAGAAGTTCCGTGGGGAGTGGGATGCCTACACGAGCCAGATCAATAAATTGTTTAGGGGGGAACTGTGATGAGGAAGTACGCCTATCTGGCAAAACTGGAAGAACTGCTGGCCGCTTTGCCGGCGCAGGAACGGCAGGATGCGCTGAATTTTTACGAAGAATATTTTGACGCGGCAGGCAGCGAGAACGAAGAAAAAACGGCAGAAGAACTGGGGGATCCGGCGGAAGTGGCCCGTAAAGTGCTGGAAGGGGAAGGCATTGCTGCGCCGGAAGAGGATTCAACCCAACCGGACCGGAATATCGACCCGCCGCCCGCACCAACAATCGATGCAGCGGCGGAACAACCTTTGCCCGAGGACCTCCCCTTCGCTGTATCTCAAAATCCGGTACCGGAAACGCCGGTTTCCCCGGTCCAGACGCCGGTCAGGCGCTCGTTTTCGCAAGTTTGGCTGGTGGTCGGGGTGCTGATAGCGTTGGCGCTGGTAATCCAGCTGGCGGTACTGGCATCAACCCTCGGCGGTAGCGACGGGGAAAAGACGGCCGCTTCGATGATAGACTCTATCGAAAGTGAATCCACGGAAGCGGAGACACTTTCTCCGGCGCCTGTGGACCACGGATTCTCCGGCTCCGGTTTGGTTACATACACAGCTGATATACGCACCAACGGCCGGGGCACGCTGAACATTGTGATCAACAGCGGCAATGTGGCCTTCCAGACCGGAAAGGCCGGCAAGATCGAAGTGAGCAATGTGGATGTTTCACAGGCGGTCACTCTTTCGAAAACAGACGGAGAAGATTCCTTCACTTGTGAAAGCAATGACCCGGCCACTCATGTGACCGTTACACTTCCGGCGGATGCTTACCAGGCTGTCAATGTTATGATTTTAAACAGTGGGGCCATTGAGCTGGGCAATTTACAGGCGGAAGAGATCACAGCCATTACGGCGGAGGGGCTTATTCAGTCGGAGCAAGTGTGCGCAGGTTCACTGGCCCTTCAGACCAATAAAGGCAGCATCTGGCTGGAAAAGGCCGCAAACGGTACCAAGTACCAGTTGGAAAGGGTAACCCTGTCGGCCCCCCAGGGGTATGTTTCGGCCAGGCTGGATGCGCCGGAATCCAGCTGGGAAACCAAGATTACCAACGGAGAAGGGTACAGCAGAACAACAATGGCGGATGAAAATACAGAGACGGTCCGCTATCTGGATGTGCAGGCAGGCGGCAAGATCGATCTCCAATATACGAAATGACTCTCCATGAGAAAAAGAAAATTTACCGGGAAAGAGCACAACTTTAACAAAAACAAATAGATCAAATTGTGCAAAACGATGGTTGACAACACTGCTTTAATCTGGTAAAGTAATCGTATTGAAAAAATGCAGTGATGGGGAGAAAGCAATTCCCAGTCCGCTTCAGAGAGCCGCCGGTTGGTGCAAGGCGGTGCGGCAGGTCTTGCGTCACTGGCCCCGGAGCAGCCGCGTTGATGGCCTGTTGGCTGTAGGTGCGGACGGAACCTGACCGTTATCATGCAGGCGCGATTCGCCCCATAAGGCTGATCGTACAGAGCGGCCGTCCGGATGGATTGTGACGGCAATGAGAGTGGTACCGCGGGTACAGCAATTTGCATTTGCTCCCGTCTCTCAAAGGCAAAACGCCTTTGAGGGACGGTTTTTTTATGCCTCCTTCAAGGGCACACGAAACCTTGAAGGAGGCATTTTTTATGATGGACGCAACCAAGTATGCAGTAGGGTATTATCCGCCGCCGGTAGAACCCGGCCACGTGTTTGAGTGGACCAAGAAAGACCACATCGAGAAAGCACCCGCCTGGTGCAGTGTGGACCTGCGGGACGGCAACCAGAGCCTGATCGTGCCCATGAGCCTGGAGGAAAAACTGGAATTCTACGATATGCTGGTGAAAATCGGCTTCAAAGAGATCGAAGTGGGCTTCCCCGCGGCCAGCGAGACCGAGTATGAATTCCTGCGCAAATTGATTGAGGAAAACCGGGTTCCCTCCGACGTGACGCTGCAGGTGCTGACCCAGTGCCGTGACCACATCATCCGCAAGACCTTCGAGGCCGTCAAGGGAGCGCCCCGGGCCATCATCCACTTCTATAATTCCACCAGTGTGGCCCAGCGGGAGCAGGTATTCAAAAAGTCCAAGGAAGAGATCAAACAGATCGCTGTGGACGGTGCCAAGCTGGTCAAGCAGCTCAGCGAGGAATACGAAGGCAACTTCCTGTTTGAGTACAGCCCCGAGAGCTTTACCGGCACCGAACCGGAGTACGCAGTGGAAGTCTGCAACGCCGTGCTGGATGTCATGCAGCCCACACCGGACCGTCCCATGATCATCAATCTGCCGGTTACGGTGGAAATGAGCATGCCCCATATCTACGCCAACCAGATCGAATGGTGCTCCAACCATCTGAAATACCGGGACAGCGTCATCCTCTCCACCCATCCCCACAATGACCGGGGCTGCGGTGTAGCAGACGCCGAACTGGCTGTCCTGGCGGGCGCCCAGCGCGTGGAGTGCTGCCTCTTCGGCAACGGCGAACGCACCGGCAACGTGGATGCCATCACCCTGGCCATGAACATGTACAGCCACGGTGTGGACCCCCATCTGGATTTCAGCGACATGCCTGCCATCTGCGAAGTATACGAGCGTGTCACCCGGATGCATGTCTATGAGCGTTCTCCCTATGCAGGCAGCCTGGTCTTTGCGGCCTTCAGCGGCAGCCATCAGGACGCGATTGCCAAGGGCATGACCTGGCGCAAGGAAAAGGGCGAGCACCGCTGGACCTGCCCTTATATTCCGGTGGACCCCCACGATATCGGCCGTACCTACGACGCCGATGTTATCCGCATCAATTCCCAGAGCGGAAAGGGCGGCATCGGCTTCCTGCTCCAGCAGAACTACGGCTACAATCCGCCGCCCAAAATGCGGGAGGATCTGGGCTACCGTGTCAAGGAAGTCAGCGATCACGAACATCGCGAGCTGGGCGTCAAGGAAGTGTTGTATGTCTTTGAAAGGACCTACCTCAACCATACCAATCCATTCAATGTGACCGAAGCCCATTTTGTGCAGAATCCCGATCACACCATCACCGCCAACATCACGATTTCGGTCAACGGCCAGACCACGAACTGCACCGCTACCGGCAATGGCCGTCTGGACGCGGTGGCGACGGCCATCGAGCAGCAGACCGGTATGCATTTCACACTGGTTCATTACAGCGAACATGCCTTGGATTCCGACACCGACTCCCGTGCCTGCTCCTACGTGGGCCTGAAGTGGGCTTCCGGTGAGGAGACCTGGGGCTGCGGCACCCATACCGATATCATCGTGGCCGGTATCCGGGCCCTTGTCAGCGCCATCAACAATAAATAAGGCACCTGATCACGAAAGGAGCAGACCATCATGGGAATGACCATGACGCAAAAAATCCTGGCCGCTCACTGCGGTGAGAGCACCGTCAAAGCGGGCCAGCTCATCAACGCCAAGCTGGACATTGTGCTGGGCAATGATATCACCACCCCGGTGGCCATCAATGAGTTCGAAAAAGCCGGCTTTGATTCGGTTTTTGATAAAACCCGCGTGAATATTGTGCTGGACCATTTTGTCCCCAACAAGGACATCAAGAGCGCCACCCAGTCCAAGCAGTGCCGGGAGTTTGCCAACAAATACGACATCCTCAACTTCTATGACGTGGGGCAGATGGGCATTGAACACGCCCTCCTGCCGGAAAAGGGCATCGTAACGGCTGGTGACTGCATCATCGGTGCAGACAGCCACACCTGTACCTACGGTGCAGTGGGGGCTTTCTCCACCGGTGTGGGTTCCACCGATATGGCCGCCGGTATGGCCAAAGGCGTGGCCTGGTTCAAGGTGCCTGCCGCCATCAGGGTGGTGCTGACCGGCAGTCTCCACCGTCCGGTTACCGGTAAGGATGTGATCCTCCACCTGATCGGGGAGAACGGCGTTTCCGGTGCCCTTTACAAGAGCCTGGAATTTACCGGCGAGGGTGTCAAGAGCCTCACCATGGAGGATCGCCTCTGCATCTGCAACATGGCCATCGAGGCCGGTGCTAAAAACGGGATCTTCCCGGTGGACGAGATCTGCGAAGCATACCTCAAGGGCCGCAGCCAGCGCCCCTGGGTGAAATATGAGGCAGACCCGGATGCGGAATACGAGCGTACCGTCACCATCGACCTGGACGCCCTGGAACCCACGGTCAGCTACCCCCATCTGCCGGAAAACACCCACCTGGCCAAGGAGGGCAAGGACATCAAGATCGACCAGATTGTCATCGGCTCCTGCACCAACGGCCGGATTGAAGATATGCAGGCTGCCTATGAGATCCTCAAAGGCAAACATATTGCCAAGGGAGTGCGGGGCATCATTATCCCTGCTACCATGGCTGTCTACAAGGAATGTATTCTCCGCGGTTATACCGAAGCTTTCATTGATGCCGGATGTATCGTTTCCACGCCCACCTGCGGCCCCTGCCTGGGCGGTTATATGGGCATTCTGGCAGCGGGAGAGCGCTGTGTCTCCACCACCAACCGCAACTTTGTAGGCCGTATGGGCCATGTGGACTCGGAGGTCTACCTGGCCAGCCCGGCCACTGCGGCGGCCAGTGCACTGACCGGCTACATCACCGATCCCAGGGAGGTTTGAATATGAACGCCAAAGGACCTGTTTTCAAGTACGGCAATAACATTGATACCGATGTGATCATTCCGGCGCGCTATCTGAATACCCAGAGCGCGGCGGAACTGGCCAGCCATTGTATGGAAGATATCGACAAAACTTTTGTTACCCGCGTCAAGGCGGGGGACATCATGGTGGGCGGCGAGAACTTCGGCTGCGGTTCTTCCCGGGAGCATGCGCCCCTGGCCATCAAGGCGGCAGGCATCAGCTGCGTCATCGCCAAGAGCTTTGCCCGCATCTTCTACCGCAATTCCATCAATATCGGCCTGCCCATTCTGGAGTGCCCCGCCGCCAGTGAGGCTATCTCGGAGGGCGATGTGGTCAGCATCGACTTTGATACCGGCGTCATCACCGATGAAACCACCGGGCAGACCTTCCAGGCCGCGCCGTTCCCGCCCTTCATCCAGAACATCATCGCCAAGGGCGGCCTGATGAACAGCCTGAAATAAGCATCGGAGGAGGGAACACCCATGAACAAGAATATTGCCCTGATTTACGGGGACTGTTCCAGCCCCGAGATCGTGACCCAGGCGGTGCGGGTACTGGACAAAATCGCCGCCAAACACGGCCATATTTTTACCTACACCCGGGCCTATATGGGCGGCGAGGCCATCGATAAATTCGGTGATCCGCTGCCGGCATCAGAGTTAGAGAAGTGCAAGGCCTCTGACAGCGTCCTGCTGGGGGCCATCGGCGGTCCCAAGTGGGAAGGTATGCCCGGGGACAAACGCCCCGAAAAGGGGCTTCTGCGGCTGCGTGCGGGCATGGGATTGTATGCCAACAATCGCCCGGCCAAGATCTGGCCCCAGCTGGCGGCTGCCAGTCCGCTGAAAGCGGAGATCGTGGCCAAGGGCATCGACTTTATCGTGGTGCGGGAGCTCATTGGCGGCGTCTATTTCGGCGAGCATAAGACCTACGAGGAAAACGGCGAGAAGATCGCCGTGGATACCATGCCTTATTCCGAGCATGAGATCGAGCGCATCGGCCGCATCGGTTTTGAAACCGCCATGAAGCGCCGCAAAAAGCTCACCTGTGTGGACAAGGCCAATGTGCTGGATACCAGCCGCCTGTGGCGGGCTGTCATGCATCGTCTGGCAGCTGAATACCCGGAAGTGGAGTACAGCGAGATGTTTGTGGATAACTGCGCCATGCAGATCTGCAAAAATCCGGCCCAGTTCGACGTGATTGTCACCGAGAATATGTTTGGCGACATCCTCTCCGATGAAGCCAGCGAGATCACCGGCAGCATCGGCATGGTACCGTCCTCCTCGCTGGGGGAAGGCAGCTGCGGTCTGTATGAACCCATCCATGGTTCGGCGCCGGATATCGCCGGGCAGGATGTGGTGAACCCCATTGCCTGCATCCTGTCCGCGGCCATGATGCTGCGGTACAGTTTCGATATGCCTGCTGAGGCCGATGAAATCGAGTCGGCCGTCAATGCCGTGCTGGATAAAGGATTGCGTACCGCCGATATGATGGCGGAAGGCTGTACCCGGGTGGGCTGTACCGCCATGGGCGATGCCATTCTGGCAGAACTGTAAAGCCATTTTCCTGCTGCTCCGCAAGGGGCGGCGATTCCGATACGACCGGTTGAATATCTGCCGGCCAGAAGGTAGTGGAGGAGAGAAGGGAGCGCAGCATCCCGGCGGGAAAAGTCCGCAAAATGCTGTTGCGGCGATGTACCGTATGTGCGTGCGGTACATCCAAAACAAAGAAACACCCCCGGAAGCGGGCCATGTGCGGGCCTGTTTCCGGGGGTGTTCTGTTGAGGACTATCGGGCTTCCTGCCAGGGATGGAGGGCGGCCCAGTGGTTGTAGTGCACAGCCTGCCAGATCTGGCAGAGGATGGCCCAGAGCAGTTCATAGGCAATGGCGGCCCAGTAGCTCATGGTGACAGGGTAGGCAGGCGAAAGCGCGTTGGGCAGAAGAATGGCAGCCACAAAGGTTACCAGCATCAGGATATACCACAGGACCTGGGGAAGGCTGCCGTAACGGACTTTTATTTTCAGTGCCATGCGCCGGAACCAGGCCCAGACACACAGCCAGAGCAGCCACCGGAAGGGAGAGGAAACGATCCGGACGACTTCGGGCTCCCTGGCGCCGGGCATCAGAAGCACAAGCAGATTGAACAGCACCATGATCAGCATCAACCGCGGATACCATGTGCATACATAATCCAGCGGCGTGCCGCGGGGCAGATCGGGCGCCAGTTCCAGCAGAAAACGGTCGGTATCGCCGCCCACTTCTTCTTGCAGGGTGCGGCCTTCCAGTTCGCAGCGGGCTGCCATGGCAATCAGATCTTTGCGTATGCGTTCGATTTCGTACTGGTTCCAGGTGATCGCCTGTAAATGGCTGGAAATATCCTTCAGCACCTCACGATTCTTCCCATTCAGGGTTTCGACACTCATATCGTTGGCCTTTTTCAGAAGTGTGTACTGATTTTGCAGCAGCATAACGGGTCACATCCTTTCCGTGATTTCACAGGAAAACGGGAAACAAAAACCTCAGTCTTGCAAAATGGCGTCGATGCTGGCGGCAGTTGTACGCCACGCTGCCATAAATTCCAGCAGGTATTGCTGTCCATCCTCTGTAAGGGTGTAATATTTCCGGCTGGGACCTCCGTGGCCTGCACGATATTCAGCGTAAATCAGACCTTTTCGTTCCAGCCGTAGCAGCAGGGGGTAGAGGGTACCTTCCGTCAGGTCGGTAAAGCCGCTGTCCCGCAGGGTTGTGGCGATGGCATACCCATAGGTGGCTTCCCGAGAAATGATCTTCAGGATGCAGCCTTCCAGGGTGCCTTTCCGCAGCTGTGCCTGATCGAACATCCGCCCACCTCCACTACCTTGTATTACCATGTTCTTTGACTATATTGTATCGCAAGGTAGATGCGCTGTCAAGAGGGGACACATAAAAAATGCGGCGGCCATTTGGCCGCCGCATTTTGCGTCAGAAAAGTTTTTTTAAAGGGGCATACCAGACATTGGCCAACCAGTTGAATACACGGTTTACCGGGCCGCTGCACAGCATACACAGGCAGCCGGTAGCCTCCAGCACGACCCAGGCAACGATGACCGGTACAGGATGTTCCCGGGCAGGTTCATAGAAGCCAAGCTCAATGAGGAAGGTCAGGATCGGGAAGTGCAGCAGATAGATGGGCAGTGTACGTTTGCCAAGGCTGGCAAATACCCGGAAGCCGCCCAGTGCGGCCACCAGCCCCACGCTTGTCACAATGCCCACCAGCAAAAATAGGGCACGGTCAGACATGGCATAGCCTTCCCCATAGGGTACATCATTAAAAATTTTGGCACTCTCCCCAAGGCGGCCTTCCATCTGCATCATCTGCCGGAATCGTATTCCGTAACCAAGCAGCAGCAGGAGGCCGGGAACCACCCGGACAACCCAGAACCGGCGGGCCAAGCGGTCCAAGGCATCAATCTGCGGGCGGAACAGCACACCGAATGCATAGAAGGGGTAAAACGCAAAGACGCGGACCAAGGTAAACGGCCAGTCGATGGTCCCTGCCCACAGACTGATGAAAACCGCAACAGCCAATCCCAGGATAGAACCGGGCAGCCGCAGGACGTCCCGTAACAGAGAGAGCAGGGGAAGGGTCAGATGCCAGAAAAGTAAGGCATATAAGTACCACATATGCCGCCAGGGCAGCAGAAAGGCCATAAGAAGCCCCCCGGAAGCAGCAAAGTCTTCCCGCAGGATAACAGCACGGAAAGCCAGCATAATGCCCTGGCCCAGCAAATAGAGCCAAAGCTGCTGGGCAATGAGTTTGCGCAGGCTGAAATGTGCAACCAGACCGCTGCACATGCAAAACAATGCCATGTGGAACCAATAGATCGAAATAAAGGTAGCGCCGATCAGATGGGAGCCCAGGCGGTACTGCTCCATAAAATGGCCGAAAACGACCAGCAAAATGCCAAGGCCTTTCAGTATGTCGATATAGTCTCGCCGTACAGGTGTGCTTTGTCGTTTCGCCATAAAAACCCCCTTAGAAAAAATGCGGGCTGGTATCAGCCCGCGCAGCGGTATGTACAATCAGACGTTTTCCCACGGGGAGCGAATGATCTCCCCGGAATCCACCTTGGTGAAAGGAGCAACCTCGGCTCCCGCCTTGACGATGCCACCGGGGGCTATATGTACACCACGGCCCAGCACGGCATCGTGGTCTACGATGGCCCCGGCATTCACAATGCAGCCGGTCCCCAGGTGAACCCCGGCCCCCACATAGGCCTGGGGCAGGATGACGCAGCCGGGTTCCAGTACGGCGCTGGGGCTGACCGAAGCGGCAGCGCTGATATAGACGGGCGTTTCATACCCGGCGGCGGATATTTTTTGAAGGAGTTTTACCCGGAGCTCATTGTTGCCAAGGGCCACAAAGGCAGGGCGCCCGGGCTTTAACAGAGCGGGATCTGCGTAATCCCGCAAGGTACCCGCACAGCCGGGGGCGTTGTCATCCAAGAATTCTGCAACACCCCAACCGTCTTCTGCCAGCCAATCGGCCAGCTGACGGCCAAAGCCGCCTTTGCCCAGAATCAGGGGGCGGCGATGAAAGCGGTTCCTAGAAAGAAGTGACATCCTCATTCCTCCTGTGTAGAATCGGCAGAGCTTTCGGCAGCGGGCTCACCGTCGCCGGTCTCAGCGGTTTCTTCATCGGTGGTTCCCGTATCCAGACTGGTGCGGGGATGAACGGCAAGGGGGTCCGGCAAGGTGTTGTTTTGCAGATCCTGCAACACCTGGGGAACACCGGGGAAGAACCGCTCAATGCCGGTGCCGGAGCAATGCAGGCCATCGAAGAAGTCGGTTTCCTGCAGGCCCTCAATGCACTCGGGGTCATAACTGCCGTAGAGGGGAATGTTGTGGTCGGCGGCATACTGCCGGACCCAGTTTTCCACCTGGAAGAATCCCTTGTGATTGTCCGGTTCGGTGAGCAGATATCCATACAGATAGGGATGCCAGGGAGACAAAACCAGAATCACGGTGGTTCCCTGGGACTGCGCGTATTGAATAAAGGAATCAAAGGCCTGCATCTGCGTTTCGCTCATGGCGTCGAAGCCTTCCATATGTACGCTGTTAAAACTCATACAGGCTTCGGCGGCCAAGGTGCGGATCTGGTCGGCCGTTTGGGTCCGGAATGCTACATCGTACAAAACGCTGCCGTCTGAACGTTTGATGGTGGTGGTCTGCTCGTAAGGGTCCCCTTGCACCGGGTTGAACTCAATGGTATTGCCCTCGTCATCGGTAACGGTGGCCTGCCCATGATTCTTCACGTAGTAGTCCACGTTGCCCTGGAAATAGGCGGGGTCCGCCAAAGCGCGCCACAGTTCCACCTTGTCCGGTTCTTCGTAATCGGTGGGAACATTCAGAACTTTGGTGAGAAATTCGTTGTAGAGGTCTGCGTCCGCACGGGAATCAAAGGCAGCCTCGCTGCCGTAGAACACCCACGGGTCCAGGCTCCAGATCAACACCTGGGGCGTTTTGCCATAGCTGACCATCTTGTAGTAGCTGGTCATGTTGTCACGGACATCGGCACCGGTGACGCCCATGTTGAAGAAACTCTCCACGCCGGTGTTTTCGCGATTGAACTGCAATACGCGGCTGGAACCGATGCCGATGGCCTCCGGGGCCTCCGGAACGTCCTGCGCATACAATTGTACAACCTGACGTTCGTCCATCTGCTCGAAGTTGGTCACATCGTAACCTTCCAGCATCAGGTCCACAATGCGGCGGGGCGCCAGCGCACCCTGAAACAGGCCGCTGCGGTCCACGTTGTAGCTGAAAGCAACCATGAACACCAAAATCGGTACCAGCAGCAGGCATTTGAATGCTGTTTTGGTGCCGAAAAAGAGACGGCGGACCAATCCTTGCAGAAACCAAAGGATGGGATTGCGTCGCTTTTGCTTACGGCGATGACGGGCAGGCTGGGTTTTTGCTGCGCCGCGTCGGATCTTGACAGGCGGCGTGGGGATAGGGGCAGGGGTATTTGCAGGCATAGGTACACCGCCTTTCCTTAATATTGCTGATAGATAAATGCGGATTGACCGAAGGCAGCAAAGAAAAGAATGGCTGCCGCGGCCGTATAGTAGAGGGTCCAGCGCAAAGGCCAGACCTGTTTGCGGACCCAGGCGGAAACATTCTGCCTGGTATGCTCCACGGCAAAGACAACGAAGCAGCCAAACCACAGGACCACCGGCAGACGGCCGTCGATGCCGCTGTCATAGATCAGTGCGGTGATCTGATGCCAACTGCCGGCCAGGCCCTGCCACCCCTGCAGCATGGAGGCGTAGATGGCAAAGGGATCGGCATTGTACAAAGCGCTGGCGAAAAACACCAGGGTGAAGCAAAACAGAATATTGGTACAGAAAATCTGCCACAGAGATTTGAACCAGGACGCCCGATAGAGCAGATTGTAACGGTCCAGACGACGGCGGGACTTGGCCGTCAGGGCGCCAATGGCGGAAATCAGGCCGCAGGCAAGACCCCAGACCAGATACCGCCAGTCGGCGCCGTGCCACAAACCGGAACAGAGAAAGACGATCACAATGTTGAGATAGTGACGCCAGGGTGCGCAGCGGCTGCCGCCAAGGGAAAAGTAGACATAATCCCGGAACCAGCCGGTCATGGAAATATGCCAGCGGCGCCAGAAATCACTGAAACTGCGGGATTCAAAGGGTGCCTGGAAATTCTCAATCAGGTCATAGCCCAGAATACGCGCAGCACCCAGGGCAATGTCACAACAGCCGGAAAAATCCATGTACAACTGCACGGCAAAAAGAACGGTGGCCGCTACCAGGTTGGGACCGCTCATGCCGGCGGGGTCGCCGTATACCACCGAGACATAGTGACTCAGGTTATCGGCGATTACCATCTTTTTGGTATAGCCCCATAACATCCGGAAAGCACCGCCCGCACAGCGATTATAGCTGAACCGCCGGCTTTTCTGGATCTGAGGCCGCAATTGGGGGTAACGTTCGATAGGACCGTTGATGAGGGTGGGGAAAAAGCTTACAAACAGCGCATAATGGAAGGGATTGGTCTCTACCCGGCAGCGATGTTTGTACACATCGACGGTGTAGCTCAGGGCCGCAAAGGTGAAGTAGCTCAATCCCAGCGGCGCCAGCAGGTTGTCACGATGGCTCAGCAAACTGCCGCCCAGACTGTCAGCCAGAAGATTCCAGTACTTATAATAGATCAGGACTCCCACGCCGCCCAGAATTGCCGCCAGCAGGGCGATGATCCGCACGGCTTTGATCCTGACCCGGCCAATGACCAGACCGCACAGCCAGGTGACTACGGTAGCGCCCAGCAAAACCCAAACCAGCGGGCGATTGGCAGGGTCATAGCAGAAAAACGCATAGCTGACCGCCAGCAAAAAATACGGGCGCGCTATGCGCGGCAACGCGTAGTGGACCAGCGCTGTTGCCGCAAAAAAGACAATAAACAACAGCGAGGTGATGGCCATTGTCTGGTCACCGCTCAAAAAGGCAAGGATCTGTTCCCAGGTGATTGTCATACTTTCTCTCTCCGTTTACTCAACCGATGGACCCCACCCCAGGGGTTATTGCTTTTCTTCCAGATCACGCAGCCGCTTTTCCAGAATGGCATTGGCCTGGGTGAGCCGCTTGCATTTGTCGGCCAGTTGACTGATGGCAATGCTCAGGGACAGCAGAACGATCAGTACAAAGCAGAACATCAGCAGAAATACCAGATTGACAGGCATTTCCATGTCCAGCAGATCACGGAGAACATAAACCACATAGGGGAACATGGCAAAAATCACAAGGCCGACGGCCAGTCCCAGCCATAGCAGACTGTATTTGACGCTCATCAATCCCCGTTTCAGAAAGATAAAGATGATGAGCAGCAATGCCACTGCGCCCAGAATCATAAAAAATTGCAGTTGAGGGGTCATGCCTTGCCTCCCCGTGTTTTATGGATGGAAAAACGATCGATGATCAGCGCCAGGGACACTTTGACCATGTAATAGACGCTTTTGAAACTGGAAATACTGGAAACACCGCCCTGGCGTTCCTGCATAATGACGGGGGCCTCCCCGACGGTATAACCGGCCAGACAGGCAGCCAGGATGGCTTCCGGTTCCGGGTAGTCGGTAGCGTAATGTTTTGCAAAGTAAGCAGTCATCCGGGCGTTGGTGGCGCGAAAGCCGCTGGTCACATCCAACACACGTTTTCCGCACAGCAGATGAATCAGACCGCTGAGGAAGCGGATGCCGACCCGGCGCATAAAGCTGGTTTGGAAACCTTCCTTTTTGATAAAACGGCTGCCGATGCACATATCGCATTCCCCGTTCAGGACCGGCTGTACGACCTCGCGCAGATAAGCCGGGTCGTGCTGACCGTCGCCATCCATCTGGACAGTGACATCATAGCCATAGCGGGTGGCATACAGGTAGCCGCACTGCACACCGCCGCCGATTCCCAGATTGACCGGCAGGTCCAGAAAAGGATAGCCGCGGCTCTGCAGAAGGGCAGCGCTGCCGTCGGTGGAGCAGTCGTTGATCACCAAAAAATCCACTTCGGGGCAGGTGGATCGCAGGCGTTCCACCGTATTGACGATGTTCTCTTCCTCATTGTAACAGGGGATCAGAACCAAAATTTTTTCGTCCAAAAGGGTACCTCACATCCGGGCGGTCATTCGCCCTGCAAAATAAAAGTCTCCAGCCGGCGCAGCAGTTCGGCGCGGCGGTAATGGGCCAGATAGTAGGCTTTGGCTTTGGCGCCCAAAGCGGCACGTTGGTCTGCTGTCATGGTCACAAGTTGCACCATATTCTCTGCCAGAGCCTGCTGATCACAGGCCGGGCTTACCAGACCGCCGCCGCTTTGCTGCACTTCCTGGGCCCCGGCACCGTTCATGCTGGCCAGTACCGGTTTGCCGGCGGCCATATAACTGGCCAGCTTGCCGGGAACCGTAAGCCCCAGGTCGGGGGAATCCGACAGGGAAATAAGCAGCGCGTCGGCCAGGGCAGTAAATTTGGGGATCTCCCTGGCGGGTACACTGCCGTAAAAAGTTACCGCATCCCCGGCGTTCAGTTCATGGGCAAGAGCCTGTAAACTTTCCCGGCTCATGCCGTCGCCCACCAGCAGTAGATGCAGATTTTCAGCCCCGGAAGCCCGGGCATCCAGCACCGCCCGGATCACCATATCCAGGCTTTGGGCGGGTGTAAATGTGCCGGTAAAAACCAGATTGAAACGTCCGGCAAAACGTTTTTCAAGTGCCGGGTCATGCTGGGGCACCGCGTAAAAATCCTCACAATACTGGGGGATGGCAGCCACAGCGGAAACCGGTTTCCCGGTGCGTTGGCACAACCGCTGCTGCAGCGGCTCGCTCATGGCGATCAGGCGGTCCGCCTTCTTGTACAGATGATCGCTGACCCCCTGGGCGATGCGGCGCAGTAAGCCGTTTTTTACCGGAAGAACACTGTAGAGATTCTCCGGCCAGAGGTCCAGTACATAGTTGGTAAAGGGAATGTGATGTTTTTTTGCGTAGCGGATAGCAGGCCAGCACATCAATACCGGGCTGGTATTGAAACAGAAAACCGCATCATAGCCGCCCGGCAGGCGATGCAAGGCGGCCGCCGCATACAGGGGCCAACTGACATAATTCAGAAAGATATTGACGCTGGTGTTGCCTTTGCGCGGCCACTCTTTGGCGCGAAAGACCTGTGCGGTTCTATAATGCTCCTCCCAGGGGCCATGGGGACCGTAGCCATCGAACCATTCTCCTTTGGGATAGTTGGGCAAACCGCACAGAACGTCAACTTCCAACCCGTCCTGCAGGAAGCCTTCCACAATGTCATTGATGCGGAAGTTTTCCGGCCAGAAATGCTGGGTTACCACAAGGATGCGTTTGCCCATCTCAGTATTTTCTCCACACCATCTTGTTCACAACACCGGTGTAACTTTGAATGATTTTGACCACTTTGACAGAGACATCTTCGGTGTAGTAGGGAACAGGAATACCGTCGTCACCGTTCTCGTTCATGGCCACAGCGGTTTGTACGGCCTGCTCCACACCTCCGGCCCGGATGCCCGCCAGTACAAAGCAGCCTTTGTCCAGCGCTTCGGGACGCTCGGTGGAGGTACGGATGCAGACGGCAGGGAAGGAATGCCCCACACTGGTGAAGAAGCTGGATTCCTCAGGCAGGGTGCCGGAATCCGAGATGACGGCAAAAGCGTTCATCTGCAGATGGTTGTAGTCGTGGAAGCCCAGGGGCTCATGGAGTCTGACCCGTTTGTCCAGCTGAAATCCCATGGCATCCAGACGCTTTTTGCTGCGGGGATGGCAGGAGTAGAGGATCGGCATATCGTAGGTCTCGGCCAGATGGTTGATGGAGGTAAACAGATCGATGAAATTCTGTTCGGTATCGATGTTTTCCTCCCGATGGGCGGACAGCAGCATGTACTTGCGGGGTTCCAGGCCCAGGCGTTCCAATACGTCGGAAGCTTCGATCTTTTCCAGATTGGCGTGAAGCACTTCCGCCATAGGGCTGCCGGTGACAAAAGTCCGCTCTTTGGCAGTGCCTTCCGCATTGAGATAGCGGCGGGCATGCTCGGAGTAGCACATGTTCACATCGGCGATATGGTCCACAATACGGCGGTTGGTCTCTTCGGGCAGACACTCATCGAAGCAGCGGTTGCCGGCTTCCATGTGGAAGATGGGAATATGAAGCCGCTTGGCGGAAATAGCGGACAGGCAGGAGTTTGTGTCACCCAGGATCAGCAGGGCATCCGGCTTCTGTTCCACCATCAGGGCGTAGCTCTTGGCAATGATGTTGCCGATGGTCTCGCCCAGGTCTTTGCCCACGGCATCCAGATAGAAGTTGGGCGCACGCAGGCCCAGATCTTCAAAGAACACCTGGTTGAGATTGTAGTCATAATTCTGCCCGGTGTGTACCAGGATTTGGTCAAAATATTGATCGCATTTCTTGATGACGGCACTCAGGCGGATGATCTCCGGCCGGGTGCCGATGATTGTCATCAGTTTCAGCTTGTTCATGACAAACCATCCTTTTCAGAAAATTGGACAGGGGAAATTTTGGCCGGCCCGTTATACCGGCAGATAGAAGGTGTCCGGATGATCCGGGTCAAAACACTCGTTGGCCCACATGACGGTGACCATATCCTCGTGGCCTACATTTTCGATATTATGGGTGTAGCCGCAGGGGATGTCCACGACCTGCAGTTTTTCACCGCTGACGCGGTATTCGATGATCTCATCGCAGTCGATGCGGCGGAAACGGATCACGCCCTCCCCGCGGACCACCAGAAACTTTTCATTTTTGGTGTGGTGCCAGTGGTTGCCCTTGACAATGCCGGGCCTGGAGATATTCACACTGACCTGCCCGCGCTCGGGGGTACGAAGAAACTCGGTAAAACTGCCGCGGTCGTCACAGTGCATGTTCAGATCGTACGCAAACTGGTCGGTGGGCAGATAGCTCAGATAGGTGGAATACAGTTTCTTTTCAAAACTTCCCTCGGCCAGGCAGGGGACGGCCAGACTGCCCTTGCGGGCGTCAGCAAACCCATTGATGAGCGCCGCCAGATGTCCCAATGCGACCCGGTGCACCGGGTGGATACGGCAGTACCCCTCCGGGTCCTGTTCGGCCTTGCCTTTCAGCAAAACGTCCAGAATACATGCGATCACGTCATCGATGTAGACCAGGGGCAGCTCATAAGCGGGGTCACGTACCTGGATGGGCAGCCCTCTGGCAATGTTATGGCAGAAGGTGGCCACAACGCTGTTGTAGTTGGGGCGGCACCATTTCCCGAAAACGCCCTCCATCCGGAAAACATACACCGGGGCGCCGGTGGCTTTGCCGTGGGCGAAGATGGCGTCCTCGGCCTGCTTTTTACTTTTGCCGTAGTCGTTGTCCAGGGCAGCCTGAATGCTGCTGGTCACCAGCACGGGCGCCTTGCTGCCGCATGCTGCCAGCAGATGGAGCATGGTGTCGGTAAGCCCTGCATTTCCGCTGTAAAATTCGCTGGGATCTTTGGGACGGTTGATGCCGGCAAGGTGGACCACAAAGGCCGCCCGGCGGCAATAATCGGCCAAAGTTTCGGCGGTATCCTCTTTCTCGAACAGAAGCAGATCCCTGCAGCCCATGGCATGCAGGGTGGCCACCAGGTTGCGGCCTACAAAACCGCCGGCGCCGGTAATCAGGATGGGCGTAGGCAGGGCAGGGGTCTCATTGGGCATTTTTCGCCAGCTCCTCTTTGATATAGTCGGTGGTCATGATCTTTTCGATGGTCTGCTCCACATTCAGGCGGCGGGTGTTGTGGCTGGTGTAATCCTCATCTGCCTGGGTGTGTACCTGCCCCTTGACAAAGAACTTGTCGTAGTTCAGGTCGCGGGTATCGGCGGCCACACGGAAGTATCCGCCCATATCTTCGGACCGGGTACGCTCTTCCTTGGTCATCAGGGTTTCGTACAGCTTCTCGCCATGGCGGGTGCCGATGATCCGGGTGCCGGTATCCCCAAACAAGGTCTGGACCGCCTTGGCCAGATCCCCGATGGTGGAAGCATCGGACTTCTGGATGAACAGGTCACCGGGATTGGCGTGCTCGAACGCGAACATGACCAAATCCACCGCCTCATCCAGGTTCATCAGGAAGCGGGTCATGTTGGGGTCGGTGATGGTGATGGGATTGCCGGAACGGATCTGTTCCACAAAGAGGGGAATAACGCTGCCGCGGCTGCACATGACATTCCCGTACCGGGTGCAGCAGATGACCGGGCCGCCGCGTTGGGCAGATACCCGGGCGTTGGCGGTGATGACATGTTCCATCATGGCCTTGGAGATGCCCATGGCGTTGATGGGGTAGGCGGCCTTGTCGGTAGAAAGGCAGACGACCCGCTCTACGTTGGCCTCAATGGCGGCATGCAGCATATTGTCGGTGCCTTCGATGTTGGTGCGCACTGCCTCCATGGGGAAGAACTCACAGGAGGGAACCTGTTTCAGTGCAGCGGCATGGAAGATAAAATTGACGCCGGGCATCACATCCCGCAGACTCTGGATGTTGCGCACATCGCCAATGTAAAATTTGACCTTCTCGTAGTGTTCAGGGTAGTGCGCCTGCAGTTCGTGGCGCATATCGTCCTGCTTTTTCTCGTCCCGGGAAAAAATGCGGATCTCGCCGATATCGGTGGTCAAAAAGTGCTTCAGCACGGTGTGGCCGAAGCTGCCGGTGCCGCCGGTGATCAACAGGGTCTTGTCCTTGAAAATGGTATCTGCCATGATGGCCTCCTTATTTTGATGCGTCAGGACGCAAATCTCCTTTATAATCTTCCCTATTTTAACACATAAACCGACGTTTGAAAAGTGTACCGCCTTGGAAAATGATGCTTTTTGTGGTATACTACCGTAAAACAGCAAAACGGGCAGGGGACTGCCTGTCAACCAAGGGAGGATATAATACCTATGCGCGCTTATGAACGGCTGCTGAACTATGTAAAGGTCTATACGACCTCTGACCCCAATTCCGGCACACATCCCAGCACAGCCCGCCAGTTTGACCTGGCCCGGCAGCTGGTGGAAGAGCTCCAGGCTCTCGGCCTGCAGGACGCCCACGTGGATGAACACTGTTATGTGTATGCCACCCTTCCGGCTACTCCGGGACAGGAGGGAGCCAAACCGCTGGGCTTCATTGCCCATATGGATACCGCCGATGATGCCAGCGGCGAAAACGTGAACCCCCAGATTCACCCCGACTATGACGGCGGTCCCGTCACACTGCCGGCTACCGGTGCGGTACTGGACCCCGAAGTATTTCCTTTCCTGAAGGAAATGAAAGGACAGACCCTCATTACGGCGGATGGTTCCACGCTGCTGGGAGCCGATGACAAGGCCGGTGTGGCGGAAATCATGACCATGCTGGAGCGCGTTCAGGCAGAGAACCGTCCCCATGGAAAGCTCTGCATCGGCTTCACCCCCGACGAAGAGATCGGCGAAGGCGCCAGCCTGTTTGACGTGGAGCACTTCGGTGCGGCCTATGCCTATACCGTGGACGGCGACGATGTGGGCGAGATCAGTTATGAAAACTTCAACGCCGCAGCAGCGGTCGTGACGGTACACGGTTTCAGCGTGCATCCCGGCAGTGCCAAGAACGCCATGCGCAACGCCCAGAATATTGCCATTGAGTTCCATCAGGCACTGCCTGTATTCTCCCGCCCGGAACATACCCAAGGGCGGGAAGGCTTCTTCCATCTGACCAGCATGCAGGGGGATGTGACTCTGGCACACCTGGGATATATTGTGCGTGACCATGATGCCGTCAAATTCGCGGCCCGCAAGGCGCAGCTGCAGCATATTGCCGACTGCCTGAATGAAAAATACGGTGCGGGTACGGTGGAACTGGACGTCAAGGACAGCTACTACAATATGCTGGAAAAGATTCAGCCGCACTTCCATCTGGTGGAGAATGCCCGCAAAGCCATCGAAGCCGCGGGCCTGAAGCCCATTGAGGCGCCGGTGCGCGGCGGCACGGACGGTGCCACGCTGAGCTATATGGGCCTGCCGTGCCCCAATCTGGGAACCGGCGGATTCAACTTCCATGGTCCTTGTGAATGCATCACCGCAGAAAAGATGGACCAGAGTGTGGAGATCCTTTTGAACCTGGTGGATCTGTACAAATAAAATACAAGGGGAAAGCCGGTCAGGAAACTGCCGGCTTTTTCTTTTTTTCTACTTTTTTTCTACTTTATTATAAAAGGAGAAGCCGGCGCGAACAAACAGAAAAATCATTTTACAAAAAGGTCTGTGGATTTCCTCTTGACAAAACGGCCCCTGTATAGGTATAATATCTAATACCGTGCAGGTGTCGTACAACGGCTAGTACATCAGCCTTCCAAGCTGAGGACGAGGGTTCGACTCCCTTCACCTGCTCCAAAAAAGAGCGCTGTACCCTGAGGTGCAGCGCTCTTTTTTTGTACGTCGCGCAGCGGTATGTGAAACGGCAGCGTGCCGCACCTTTACAAATGGTTCGCCGCTGGGTATGATTAGGGTAACAGCCCGTTCAAAAGGCGGAAAGGGGGAGGCTTCATGATTCGGATCTTGATCGTGGATGATGATCCGGCTTTTGGCAACATGCTGGCGGAAAAGCTGCACGGGCTGCCGTTGTATCATTCCAAGGCAATGATGACCCAATGCCTGAATGAGCCGGCACAGATCGAAGAAATGGCCCGCTACACGGACTGCGATATCCTCTTTCTGGATATTGAATTGGGGAATGAAAACGGGATGGCGCTGGCCCGGCGGTTGCGGCTGGCGGGGATGGACGGCGTTTTGATTTTTGTGACCCGGTTCAAGGAATATGCGCCGGAAGGGTATGAAGTGGGAGCGTTCCGCTATTTGGCCAAAAATGAAGTGGACGCAAAATTGCCCGGTTATTTTGCAGCGGCCTTGGAGGCGTGCAGGCAGCGACGCCGAAAAGTGGATATCCTTTGCGAAGGAGAGACTGTTCCCGTTCCGGTGGGGGCGTTGACATACATTGAAAGCAATGGCCATATCCAGACACTGCACCTGGAAGGAACCGGCAGAAATACGCTGCAAACCCGGGTGACCTTGGGCAAATTGGAAGAACTGCTGCAGCCCTTTGGCTTTTTGCGCATCCACAAAGGGTATCTGGTAAATATGGCCCATCTGCATAGTCTGAAAAGCACCGGTGCCCAGCTTTGCAGTGGGCTGGTTCTGCCGGTGGGCAGCAGCAACTACCGGCGCAATAAGGAGAGGTATCTGTTATGGCGGGCGCAGCAGGCATGACGATTACACCATGGATGGTGTTGGGCGTTCTGTGTGCGGCGGAAGCGGAACGCCTCCTCTGTGAAGCGTTTTTCCCCCGTCGGATGACGGGCTCCCGCTATCTGGCGCTACGGTTATGCTGGTATGCTTTTGCGCTGCTGGGGTTGATTCTGTCGAGAAAGTATATGCTGCAGGCCCTTTGGGAAATGGCGGGACTGTATCTTTTTTGTGGCATAGCCTGTCAGAGCCGGCGGAGCCGACGCTTTTTTGTGGTGGTTACACTTTGCAGCCTGCGGCAGGTCTTGGGGTGGTGCACGCAGTTTTTTGCATTGTCTGCCAGTTTTGCCTACGAAAGGGACTGGCTTTATGAAGGGTTTCTCTGCGGCTTTTATGGGGCCAGTGTGGTCTGCGCCTGGATGGTCCGGCGCTGTCATCCGCCGATGCCGGTGTCGGACACCCGGGTCTGGCTTCCGGTCACCGCATTTTTTCCTTTGCTTACCCTGATGGTATTGGGAGCGGTTGCGTCCGGTGATGAGGCCATGCCGCTATGGATGTTTTCTTTGCTCCTTCTGGTGATTATTGATGTGGCCGATCTTTTGCTGCTGGACCATCTGGAAATGGGCGCCAGAGAACACGAACAACTGCTTGTCACCGGGGAACGGGTGCGTATACAGGAGGAAAATCTGCAGGCGCTCAGCCAGGCGTATACGGCCCAGCGAAAGATGACTCATGATTTCCGTGCCCACCTGGACATGCTGGAAGGACTGGCGGAGCAAGAAAACCTGGGGGCTCTGCGGCAATACCTGAATGAGCTGCGTCAGCAGCAGACAGAACGGATCTTACTGGTGAACAGTCACCACGCAGCGGTGGATGCCATTCTGAATCAGAAGGGCTATGCCGGGCAACGGCAGGGAATTGATATGCGGTTTCAGGTCAACGATCTGTCGGCCTTGCAGCTGCCGGGTGTGGATTTGGCGGTGGTGCTGGGCAATCTTCTGGACAATGCCATGGAGGCCTGCGCAGCGTTCCCACAGGAACAGCGCTGGGTGGAATGCAAGCTGCTTTATGAGAATACATCCCAACCACCCAGCCTGTATCTGTCGGTTATCAATCCCAGCCTGCCGGTGGAAGGTCCGGAAGAGGATAGTGCTGCCCAAAGGGCGGAGCCATCCCTTCACGGGTTTGGTTTGCAGAATGTGGCGGATGTTCTGGACCGGTACAGTGCAGAATACGTCTGCCGTTATGCGGAAGGGTACTTTACCTACAGTGCCGATTGGCCGGATTGTCCCAAGCAAATATGAAAAAGCAAAATAAACAAAGCCGTCCCGGATGGGGCGGCTTTTTTGTGTGACGGCGAATCAGTATGCGTAATAGAAAAAGCCGTCGCTGTAGGAAAGGGTGCCGGTCCAGAACATCCAAGCGACCCGCGCCGCGGTAAACAGCAGGGCGGCCAGTACAATCAGTCCCAGAACGAAGAGAAGAACTTTGAGCCAACGGGGCATGCCGATTCCTCCTTTTATAAGATGATAAGAGCATTGAACCATAACGGACGGAAAAAATCCAGCAATCCGGCATGAACGCCCCAAAATCGTCCTGAACGGGAAACAGACAGAGAATGCTCGCAAGGACCATCCAAGAGAAAGGCCATTGAACAAACCCAAAAAATATGCTCAAAAGAGAAACTCTTTTGTACATTTGAGAGAAAAGCGAAAACTCAAGAAAAATACCTAAAAAAATTAAGGTAAAAATATTGACAAACGAAAAAAAGGGAATATAATGGTATCGTTCTTTTAGCTAAAGAAATTTAGGTAAAAAACAAGAAAACATTTTACAGATAAACAAAGGAGCGTATTCCCATGACTTTCGAAGAACTGAAGAACGTGATCGTTGAGACCCTGAACGCCGACGCCGATGCTGTTACCATGGAAGCCAGCCTGGCCGATGACCTGAACGCCGACAGCCTGGATGCCGTGGAACTGAACATGGCTCTGGAGGAGAAGTTTGGCTCTGCCATTCCGGATGAAGAGCTGGGCAATATGAAGACTGTGGGCGATATCTTCAACTATCTGACCAAGAACGCCTGATCACTCCAAGATTCCATTTCATAACAGAGGAGGACTCCACGCATGAATGTCGGCAAGATCTTTGCCCTCGGCACCCGGGAACGGACATTCCAGCTCAAAGCCCGGCGGGATGCCGGTACCGATAATCCGCGCTGGCGCGCACCGGACTTCTTTACCTGCAAAAAGTGCGAGCGCCGCGCTACCCGTCAGGTTTGGGCCAGCACCCTGTATGTCTGCCCCAACTGCGGGTACCATCACCCGGTAGGCGGGTATTATCGTTTGAGTATGGTGCTGGACCACGGCACCTTCCATGAACTGGACGGTGAGTTGGAAGGCAAAAATGTGCTGGAGTTCCCCGGATATGACGAGAAACTGGAAAAGCAGCGCGCCAAGACCGGCCTGAATGATGCAGTCGTGACGGCTTATGGCAAGGTCGGCGGCGTTCCTGCGGTGGTGGCGGTGCTGGACAGCCGCTTCTTCATGGGCAGTATGGGCACGGCCGTGGGGGAAAAAGTCACCCGTGCGGTGGAATATGCCACCAACAAGCATCTGCCGCTGATCATCTTTTCCGCCAGCGGCGGCGCCCGGATGCAGGAAGGAATCTTCAGCCTGATGCAGATGGCCAAGACCAGCGCCGCCATCCAGCGCTTCCAGGCCAAGGGCGGACTGTACATCAGCTATCTGACCCATCCCACCACCGGCGGCGTAACGGCCAGTTTCGCCAGCCTGGGGGATATCACCCTGGCAGAGCCCGATGCGCTGATCGGTTTTGCGGGCCCCCGTGTCATCGAGCAGACCATCGGCGAAAAGCTGCCCAAGGGGTTCCAGCGGGCCGAGTATCTGCTGGACCACGGCTTTGTGGATAAAGTCGTGCCCCGCGGAGAGATGAAACAAACCCTCACCCAGCTGTTGAAACTGCACACACAAGGAAGGAAGCGCGGCGCATGATCAAAGACATTCTCAAGGAGGTCGAATCTCTCGACCATCGCATCGATGCCCTGCAGAATCCGACGCCGGAAGACGACGCCGAAAAGCAGCTGCTGGGGGAAGAAACGGCTGCGCCTGCCGATGCCGAAACGGTGGAGACCCTGGTGGCCCGCCGCGACGAGCTGCTGGAGCAATGCCGGAATCTGACGCCGGCTGACCGGGTTTTTCTGGCCCGCCACCAGGGCCGTCCCCGGGTGGATGAGTACATCCATGAACTGTTCACCGATTTCTTTGAACAGCGGGGCGACCGCCAGTGCAGTGACGACCAGAGCATTCTGGGGGGCATTGCCCGGTACAAAGGCATTCCCGTCACGGTGCTGGGACATCGCAAAGGTTCCACGCTGGAAGAAAACATGCGTTTTCGTTTCGGCATGCCGGAGCCGGAGGGATACCGCAAGGCTCTTCGCCTGATGGAGCAGGCGGAAAAGTTCGGCCGGCCCATCATTACTTTTATTGACACCCCGGGTGCCTATCCAGGCAAGGAAGCCGAGGAACGGGGACAGGGCGAAGCCATTGCCCGCAATCTGGCGGAGATGAGCGGCCTGACGGTGCCTATTATTTCTGTGGTCACCGGCGAAGGCAGCAGCGGCGGTGCCCTGGGCATCGGTGTGGCCAACCGTATTCTGATGCTGGAAAATGCCGTGTATTCGGTCCTCAGCCCGGAAGGGTTTGCCAGCATTCTGTGGAAGGATTCCACCCGCAGTGGGGAAGCCTGCGAGATCATGAAACTGACCGCCCAGGACCTGCTGGCCGACGGCGTTGTGGAGGAAGTGATTCCCGAGCCGCTGGGCGGTGCTCAGCGGGACCACAAGGCGCTGTTTGAGGCACTGGACGCAGCGCTGGAACGGCATCTGACCCAGTTGTGCAAGATGAACGGCAAGGCACTGGCCGAGCAGCGGTACAAAAAGTATCGCCAGATCGGCCTGTGATACAGAACAGATCGAGGGAACTTATGGAAGGTTTGCAGCTGATTGCCACCGGCGGGGCGCTGCCCGGCCGTGTGGTAACCAACGAGGATTTGAGCAAGCTGGTGGATACCAGCGATGAATGGATCACCACACGCACCGGCATCCGGCAGCGGCATTTCTGCTCGGAAGGGGAAAGCGCCGCCACTCTGGCTATTGGGGCTGCCCGGCAGGCACTGGAACGCAGCGGCTTGCAGCCGGAACAGATCGGCTGCTGCGTCTGCGCTACCCTTTCGGGGGCTTACGCTACCCCCAGCACGGCTTGCCTGGTACAGCATGAACTGGGCCTGGCCCAGGATATCCCGGTGCTGGATGTGAACGCGGCCTGTTCCGGCTTTATTTACGGGGCGGCTGTGGCCCGCGGTCTGCTGGCCACCCGGCCGGGAGATGCCCGCCGGTACGCGCTGGTGATCGGATGCGAACAGCTTTCCCGCCTGATGGACATGACCGACCGCAACACCTGTGTGTTGTTTGGTGATGGTGCGGGCGCGGCTGTTTTTGAGCTGGCCGACGGGGTGGATTTCGCTGTGGATCTGGGCGCCCGGGGAGATATGGCCATTGAGACGCCTCCCTGCGGTCCCATTCATATGGATGGCCGTGCGGTGTTCCGTTTTGCGGTGGATGCGCTGCCGCGAACCCTGCATGCGGTGCTGGAGGCGACCCACCACACTTTGGACGAGGTGGACTGGGTGGTCTGCCACCAGGCCAACAGCCGGATCATTGACCACTGCGTCAAAAAGCTGGAAGCTGACCCCGCCAAATTCTACAAAAATATGGACCGCCATGGCAATACCAGCGCCGCCAGCATTCCGGTGGCACTGAATGAACTGGCCGAGAGCGGCCGCCTGCAGCCGGGTATGCGCCTTGCATGCATCGGCTTCGGCGGCGGTCTCACCTGGGGCGGTATGTTGCTCACTGTGAAAGGAAGCGTCGTATGAAACTGCTGAACGAGATTCTCGGGACCCGGTATCCCATCATTCAGGGCGGTATGGCCAACATTGCCACCGGCGAATTTGCCGCCGCCTGCTCCAACGCCGGAGCTTTGGGCCTGATCGGGTCCGGCGGCATGAACGCAGATTCTCTGCGGGACAATATCCGCCGCGCCAAGCAGCTCACCGATAAGCCCTTCGGTGTCAACATCATGCTGATGCACCCCCAGGCAGATGAGTTTGCCAAGATCGTGGTGGAGGAAGGCGTCCGCTTTGTCACCACCGGTGCAGGCAACCCCGGCAAGTACATGGAAAGCTGGAAAAAGGCCGGTATCACGGTCATACCCGTTGTGGCGGCTTCCGTGCTGGCCAAGCATCTGGTCAAGTGCGGCGCTGACGCGCTGATCGCCGAAGGCACCGAGAGCGGCGGCCATGTGGGCGAAATGGCCACCATGGCCCTGGTGCCTCAGGTGGTGGACGCGGTGGATGTGCCGGTGATCGCGGCAGGCGGCATCGCCGACGGCCGTCAGTTGGCGGCTGCCTTTGCCCTGGGTGCCTGCGGTGCCCAGATCGGCACCTGCCTGCTGGTTTCCGAAGAGTGTCCCATCCATCCCAATTATAAAGCGGCCCTGCTCAAAGCCAAGGACAGCGATACCATTGTTACCGGCCGTATCGGCGGTACCCCGGTCCGGGTTCTGAAAAACCGCATGAGCCGGGAGTATGTCCGCCAGGAGAAAGCCGGTGCCGACAAGATGGAACTGGAAAAGTATACTCTGGGCAGCCTGCGCCGGGCCGTCTTTGACGGCGATACCGAGACCGGCAGCCTGATGGCCGGCCAGGTGGCCGGTATGCTGAAGGGGGTACGTCCGGTGGCCGAGATCCTGGACGAACTGATGGACGGCTGCCGTACCCGCCTGCAAGAGATGGGCCAGATGAAGGTATAAAAAGGAGTACAGCCATGAAACTCGCGTTTTTGTATGCCGGGCAGGGCAGCCAGCATGCCGGGATGGGCGCCGACCTCTACGAAGCGTCGCCGGTTTTCCGCAAGGTGTTCGATGAGGTTGCCACAGTCCTGGATTTTGATCTGAAAACCACCTGCTTTGAGGACCCGGAAGGGGTCATCAACCTGACCCGTTACACTCAACCCTGCATGGTGGCTTTTGCCGCCGGTGTCACCGCCATGCTGGCCGATGCGGGCATCCGCCCCGAATATGCGGCGGGCCTGTCCCTGGGCGAGTACTCGGCGCTGGAATGTGCCGACGTGCTGGATGCCAAGTCTGCTGTGGAGCTGGTGGCTTTCCGCGGCCAGGCTATGGCCAAAGCTTCCGAAGGACTGGATTGCGGGATGACCGCTGTGCTCATGCTGGACCGTGACAAGCTGCAGGAATGCTGCAACCGGGCTTCCTCTCTGGGTGTGGTGCAGATCTGCAATTACAACTGCCCCGGCCAGCTGGTCATCGGCGGCGAAAAGGCCGCTGTGGACCGTGCCGCCGAACTGGCCAAGGAGGCCGGTGCCAAGCGCTGCCTGCCCCTGAAGGTCAGCGGCCCCTTCCACACCATCCTCATGCATCCGGCGGGTGTGGCACTGGCCGAGCGCTTCCAGAATGTGAAGTTTGCGACCATGCGGATGCCGGTGCTCTTCAACTGCCTGGGACATGAGAAGGCTCCTTCGGATTCCATCGCGGACCTGTTGGTGCGTCAGGTGCAGAGCAGCGTCTATCTGGAAGATACCATCCGCCGTCTGGCAGAGCTGGGTGTGGATACCGTGGTGGAGATCGGCCCGGGGCATACCATCAGTGGCTTTGTTAAAAAGACGGTGGGCAGTGCCATTACCTGCCTGAACATCGAGACGGCTGCCGACTTTGAAAAGGCCGTTGCAGCCCTGAAGGAGGCCCAGGCATGAGCGAACAGCAGAATACCCGTCCCGCTGCCCTGGTGACCGGCGGGGGCCGCGGCATCGGCCGTGCCATCTGCCTGGCGTTGGCCAAGGCAGGGTTTGATGTCTGCATCAATTATGCGTCCAGTGCCGCAGCGGCGGAGCAGACTGCCGAAGACTGCAAAGCCCTGGGCGTGCAGGCAATGACCCTGCAGGCGGATGTCGCCGACTCGGCCCAGTGCCAGAATCTGGTGGAAACGGCTGCCAAGACCTTTGGCCGTCTGGACGTGCTGGTCAACAACGCCGGCGTCACCGCCGACAAGCTGATCCTGCGGATGCAGGAGGCGGACTTTGACAAGGTCATCAACGCTAACCTCAAGGGCGCTTTCTTCTGCAGCAAGACTGCCTGCAAACTGATGATGCGCCAGCGGTATGGCCGGATCATCAACATCAGCAGTGTGGTGGGCCTGCACGGCAATGCCGGGCAGAGCAACTACGCCGCCAGCAAGGCGGGCCTCATCGGTCTGACCAAGAGCCTGGCCAAGGAGTTTGCCGCCCGTGGGGTGACCGTCAACGCGGTGGCACCCGGCTTTATTGAGACGGATATGACCGCCGCCATGACCGATGCCGCAAAAGAAGCGGCTCTGACGGCTGTCCCGGCGGGGCGTATCGGCCACGCAGAGGAGGTGGCCAATGCAGTGGCCTTCCTGGCCAGTGCCGAAGCCTCCTATATCACCGGTCAGGTGCTGTGCGTGGACGGCGGTATGGGGATGTAACAACAGCGGGGCACTCTTTGCCGTTTGCGGCTCCGTACAGGGTGTTCGGCAGAGAAATCCCGGTTTGGCTTGAACTACAACGATAGATAAGGATAGATAGCGAGGTTTCCTATGGAAAAACGCAGAGTCGTTATTACCGGCCTTGGCACGGTAAATCCCACCGGCAACACGGTGGCGGAAAGCTGGGCCGCTGTGTGCCGCGGGGAATGCGGCATTGGGCCCATTACCCATTACGATACCACCAACAGCAAGGTGAAGCTGGCGGCAGAGGTCAAGAACTTTGACCCCACCGTCCGTGTGGACAAACGGGAGGCTCGTAAGATGGCCCGTTTCACCCAGTTTGCCGTAGCGGCTGCCAGCGAAGCCATGAAAGATTCCGGCCTGGACCTGGAAAAGACCGATACCAGCCGGTTTGCCACCATTATCTCCAGCGGTATCGGCGGTCTGCCCACCATCGAGGAGGAACATGCCAAAGGCGAAGCCAAGGGCTTTGATCGGGTCAGCCCCTTCTTTGTGCCCATGTCCATTGCCAATATGGCAGCCGGTCAGGTAGCGATCCGCTTTGGCCTGAAAGGTATGTGCACCAGCCCGGTCACAGCTTGCGCCGGCGGCACCAACGCCATCGGCGACGCATTCCACCGCATCCGTGACGGCTACGAAGATCTGGCCATCTGCGGCGGTGCCGAAAGCTGCATCAGCCCCCTGGGTGTTGGCGGTTTCACCAGCATGAAGGCCCTCAACACCACCGAGGACCCGTCCCGCGCTTCCATTCCTTTTGACGCGGAGCGTGGCGGTTTCGTCATCGGCGAGGGTGCCGGTATGCTGGTGCTGGAGGAGCTGGGCCACGCCCAGGCCCGCGGCGCCAAGATCTACGCCGAGGTCGTGGGGTATGGTGCCAACTGTGATGCCTACCACTTTACCGCTCCCGCGCCGGGCGGCACCGGCGGTGCCGAGTGCATGCGGCTGGCCCTGCGGGACGCAGAACTGGCTCCCGAACAGATTGGCTATATCAATGCCCATGGCACCAGCACCCATCTGAATGATTCCTGCGAGACCACGGCCATCAAGTCCGTGTTTGGAGAATATGCGTACCAGCTGCGCATTTCCAGCACCAAGTCCATGACCGGCCACCTGCTGGGCGCTGCCGGCGGCGTGGAGGGCGTCTTTACGGCCCTGGCCCTGCGGGACGGATATCTGCCCGCTACCATTGGTCTGAAAGTGCCGGACCCGGAGTGTGATCTGAACTATCTGCCCAATGAGGGCGTGGAAGAACAGGTGGAGTATGCGCTGAGCGACAGCCTGGGCTTTGGCGGCCACAATGCCTGTGTCATCTTCAAACGTTGGGAGGGCTAATGTATGGCGATCGTTGCCAATGATCCGCCGCGTGCGCTGAATGCCATGCAGATTGCGGAAATTTTGCCCCATCGGTATCCCTTTGCGCTGGTGGACAAAATTACCGATTACACGCCCGGCCAGTGGGCCCGGGGCATCAAATGCGTTACCATGAACGAGCCGTTCTTTCAGGGGCATTTTCCCGGCCAGCCGGTCATGCCCGGTGTCCTGATCCTGGAAGCCTTGGCCCAGTGCGGTGCGGTGGCGGCTCTCAGCGAAGAGAACGCCAAGGGGAAACTGGCTCTGTTTGGAGGGGTAAAGAACGCCCGGTTCCGTCGCCAGGTGGTTCCCGGGGATGTGCTCACGCTGGAGTGCGAACTGGTCGAACGGCACGGTCCTGTGGGCGTCGGAAAAGCCACCGCCTGGGTGGACGGTGTGCGTGCGGTCAACGCAGAGTTGACCTTCGCGATTGTAGAGCGGGAGTCCGAACAGTGACGTCCGGCAATAAACAGGGCTGGTCAAATTCCCAAAAATATGGTATACTGATTCATAACAATGCAAAAGGTCTGCGGGTGCGTCTGCGCCGTCCGGCCGTGCCGTATACGGAGCGTCGTAAGAAGGACCTTCAGGAGGTTTTTGCCATGTTGGATCAGGCATTCAGTCAGGTGTACACCAAGTTTAAGCTGCATTTTTATCAACAGATTTTCAGCAAGTTTGAAAATCGGGAAGCTACGCTGACCACGGTGGAATCCTTCTGCATGGAGGTCATCATGGCATTGGGCCATCCCACCATTGCAGAGTTTTCCAACATGATGCATCTGTCCACGCCCAATGCGGCCTACAAGATCAACAATCTGGTCAAAAAAGGCTATGTGGAAAAAGTCCAGTCCACCACCGACAAGCGCGAGTACCACCTTTATCCCACCCGTAAATATGTGGATTACTATAGCATCAGCTACGCTTATCTGCAGAAGGTCGTTGACCGTGCCAAGCAGCGTTTTGCGCCGGAAGAACTGCAGAAGCTGGAAGAAATGCTGCGGATTGTTTCCGACGAACTGATGCCGGAGATCAAACTTCCTTCGTCGGGTTCTGCGGTGGCCGAGCCGACACCCTGATGATGGAAAACGCTGCACTTTTCCCCCAATGAACAACAGACAGCCGGGCGGCATCAAGCGCCCGGCTGCTTTTTTGTACGGGTTTGCCATAGATTTTTTACAGATTGCCCCTCTTGACAACGGGCCGGGCAGGCCCCATAATAAAAATGATACGATAAAGAAGCGAGGTATAAAGGATGCGCGTCATTGCCGGAACCGCACGCGGTAAAAATTTGCAGGCTCTTCCGGGGGAGGACGTCACCCGCCCCACCATCAACCGGGTCAAGGAAGCTATGTTCTCCAGCGTACAGTTTTTGGTGCCGGGGGCACGCGTGCTGGACCTTTTTGCGGGCAGCGGCCAGCTGGGCATCGAAGCATTGTCCCGGGGGGCCAGGAGCTGTATATTCTTGGATCGCTCCCCCCAAGCGCTGGCTATCGTTACGGCCAACTGTAAGACAGCCGGTGTGGATCGCCAGAGCGATATCCGCCATGGGGAAGCAATGGCTTTTCTGGCTAATATCCGGGGCCCCTTCGATTTGGTCCTGCTGGACCCGCCCTTTCACCAGGACCTGATCCAACAGGTGCTGCCTGCTTTGCAGGACAAGCTGGCGCCCGGTGGGGTGATCCTGGCGGAAACCGAGCGTGAAGCTGTACTGCCGGAACGGGTGGGCAGCTTGGTACGTACCAAACAATATTATTACGGCAAGATCATGGTCAGCCGGTACGAGAGAGAGGAACAGGCATGAACGTAGAGGAATTGCTGGATTTGATGGAAGAAACGCTGGAAGCAGGCACCGCGGTTCCCTTTGCGGCAGCCAAACGCGTGGTGGATGTTGACCGGATGCGGGATATCATTGACGAAGTGCGCAACAATCTGCCGGATGAAGTGCGGGAAAGCAAGAAAATCGTCAATGACCGGGAACAGATCCTCAAGAATGCCCGGGTGGAGTCGGAAAATATTATCCAGCAGGCGGAGGAACGCGCCCGTGCGCTGGTCAGTGAGCAGGAGATTGTCAAGCGCAGTCAGCAGCGGGCGGTGGAGATCCTGACAGCGGCCCAGACACAGGCAAAGGAGCTCAGCCGCAATGCGACCGTATACTGCGAAAGCATCCTGAAAAATTCCGAGGAAACACTGGCGCGCAGTGTGTCCGAGATCAAGAATACCCGCATGAATTTGCGCAGCGCGGCCTCCCGCTCCATGCGTGGCCAGAAAAAGTGAACATATCCGTTTTCACCTTGGAACGGAAGTTGTGTACCCGGACTCTTGGAGAAGAGTCCGGGTATTTTTATGAGGAAACAGAGAAGACAAAACAGTTTCTGGCAGGATTTCCCACTTTCTGCACAACTGTGAAAATTACGCTCGCAGCGAACTTTTTTGGCGCTGCGGGCTTGCTTTTTGTACCCCGAGATGGTAGACTTAATGTACCGTAGTGGGGAAAAGTGGTTAAAATATCCCTGAGAGTGGTTAAAAGTGGGTAGTTTTCCACTCTTTCCACAGAGTTTTCCACAGACCCGGCGCGGCAACGTAAAAAAATCTGAGGAAAGTTTGTGTAAAACGTCGAGAGACCAGAGGGGAGGGAAACAGCATGCTCGTTGGACAGTACGACTACGCCATCGATGCCAAAGGGCGGCTGAATTTCCCGGCCCGCTTCCGGGATGCCATGGGGGAAACCTTCATCGTGACCCGCTGGCTGGACCATTGCCTGGCAGCTTTCCCCACCGAAGAATTTGAAAAGGTCGCCGCCAAAATCGAGGAGAAAGGCCTGGTCAAGGGGCGCAAAGTCAGCCGGATGCTTTATGCGTCGGCGGTGGAAGTGACACCGGACAAGCAGGGACGTATTCAGCTGCCCGCCAAACTTCGGGAATATGCCGGGCTGGACCACGATGTGACCATCATTGGCAACCGCAGTTTTGCAGAGATCTGGAACACTGCCGCCTGGAATGGTGATCAGGCCACCAGCGATGAGGACTTCACCGCTGCGATGGAGGAACTGGACTTTTAACTGGATAGGTAATTGAAACTATGGAATTCTCTCACATACCCGTGCTGCTGCAGCCCTGTCTGGATGGGCTGGCCATCGATCCAAGCGGTATTTATCTGGATGGAACCGCCGGCGGGGCAGGGCACAGTATGCAGATTGCAAAACGTCTGACCACCGGGCGTCTCATTGCGCTCGACCAGGACCCGGATGCGGTGGCAGTCGCTACCGAAAGGCTCAAGGGCCTGCCCGCCCAGGTGGTACAGGCAAATTTCCGCGATGCGGCGCGTGTGCTCGCGGACCTTTCCATCCCGGCGGTCAACGGGGCCTTGTTGGATCTGGGCGTTTCCAGCCATCAGCTGGACGATGCGGCGCGCGGTTTTTCCTACCACGCCGATGCGCCGCTGGATATGCGTATGAGTCAGCAGGGCCCCACCGCTGCGGACCTGGTCAACACCCTGGACCGTGAAGAACTGACCCGTATTCTGCGGGATTACGGTGAAGAACCCTATGCCTGGCAAATCGCGGGCAAAATCGTCGCCGTACGTGCGGACCATCCCATCACCACCACCATGCAGCTGGCGGATCTGGTGGCTTCGGCTGTGCCGCCTGCGGAACGCCGGAAGGCAAAAAATCCCGCCCGGCGCACATTCCAGGCCATCCGTATTGCCGTCAATTCGGAACTGGACGTCCTCAATGAGGGGCTGGACGCTATTTTCAACTGTCTGGCTCCCGAGGGGCGGTTGTGTGTGATCACCTTCCACAGCCTGGAGGACCGCCTGGTCAAGAACAAATTCCGCCGTTGGGCCCAGCGGTGCACCTGCCCGCCGGAACAGCCTGTATGTACCTGCGGCGGTGTACCGAAAGCAAAACTGATTACCCGCAAACCCATTGAAGCCGATGCCGAGGAACTGGAACAGAACCGCAGAGCCCGTTCGGCAAAACTGAGGGTGTTGGAGAAAGTATAACGAGGCAAATTCATGACAACTGTTTTATTGCATGCCGGACAGACCGCGCCCCGGATGGAGCGCCCGCAACCCAAAGTAGAGGTGGTGCGCGGAGGCCGCCACGGTCTGAACCGGGCGCGTCATCTGGCGGCCTCCATGGTGAATGTTTTGGCTGTGGCCCTGCTGCTGGGGCTGGTCGTGAGCGTTGTATACAGCCAGGCCAAAATCACTGAACTGAACGGCGAGATCAACGATGCCAAAACCCAGCTGACAGCAGCTCAGAGTGAGTATGACTATCTGGCGACCCAGATGAGCAATATTACAAGCCGCACCAGTCTCCAGCAGGTGGCTGAGGGCCAGTTGGGGCTGGTTCAGGTGGACCCCAGCCAGATCACCTACGTCCAGCTGGAGGATGAGAGCGTCATCGCAAAGACCACCAGCAGTGCCGAACTGCTTCTCTCCGATGTTCGCACAGCTGCGCTGGACCTGCTGGGCAGCCTGAATCCGTAACAAAAGAATCGATGTGGCAACGAGCCTTTTTACCAGCGGCAGGGATGCCGCCCGTAAAAAGGCTCGCCGCCGCAATCGGGGAAAACTTTCCCCTGCAAGGGAGCCGCCATGTCCAATCCAGTCAACAATCCTAACCCCCATTTCCGGGCACAGGTGCTGCGCCGCACCCTGATTTGTATTGCCATCTTTTTGATTTTCTTTTTCGGCATTCTGATTTATCAGCTGTATGCCTTGCAGCTTCGTGATGCGGAACTGTACCGCACAGAAGCTGTGACCCAGCAGATGCAGGATACCGAGTTGCCTGCCACCCGGGGTTCCATCTACAGCGCCAACGGGAAATTGCTGGCCAAGAGCAATACGGTGTGGAACATCATCGCCAACCCGCTGCAATCCCAGAAAAACGGTGCCACTACCGCCCAGCTGCAGACGGCAGCCGAAGAAATTGCTGCGCTGCTCAATGATGGGACCACGGCAGAAAGCGTCTTCAATATCCTGACGGCGACCAATGCCAACGGCGAATTGTATGAGTACCGTGTGGTGGCCAAAGGCGTGGAAAAGCCGGTGGCGGATGCCATTATGGAATATTCCCAGAACTACCGCACCGAACCGGCAGAAGGGGAGGAACAGGGCTACCGCATCGTGGTGCTTTCCACCGAACAGGCCTCCACCCGCAGCTATCCCTACGGAGCGTTTCTGTCATCGGTGCTGGGCTTCTGCAATGGCGACGGTTCCGGTGCCTACGGCCTGGAAAAATCTTACGATGAAGTGCTTTCCGGTACGCCGGGCCGCAGCATTGCGGAAACCAACGTCAACGGGGAGGTGCTGGCCAACGCCGAAGCGGATGTATATCCGGCCATTGACGGAAACAACCTGAATCTGACCATTGACGAGAACGTTCAGGCCATTGTGGAAGAATATCTGACCGAAGCCATGGACACCTTCAGCGTTCATGGCCGGGGCAGTGCCATTGTTATGAATGTAAAGACGGGAGCCATCCTGGCCATGGCTTCCATAGAGCAGTTTGACCCCAACGATCCATATACGATCTATGACGAAAAAATGCAGGCCATCCTGGACAAAGAGGAGCTGGGTGAGGAAGACATCGACTGGTTGAAGAGCCGTCTGGGCGAGGATGAAGTGGCTGATATCATCGCAGACGGAAAGGTCAGCCGGGAAACCACCGTGGACGAAGATGGCAACCCGGTCAGCAGCGAATATACCCAACTGCAGGGTATGATGCGGGAGGCCCAGTGGAAGAATAAGAACATTACCGAATTGTATATGCCCGGTTCGGTGTTCAAGCTCATTACAGCGTCGGCCGGTCTGGATTCCGGCATCATGACGGCAAGCCAGAACTTCTATTGCAGCGGTGAACTTACGGTAGATGCCGGTACCGTGTGGGAGCACACCTATCACTGCGCAGAGGATAAGGCACATGGTCAGCTGGACATGGCAGGTGCCCTGAACCACAGCTGTAACCTCTGGTTCATCCAGGCTGCCGAAACTTTGCAGCCCACTGTCTTTTATGACTATATCCAGGCTTTTGGCTTTACCCAGACCACCGGCATCGACCTGCCCAACGAAACCCGCTGGACCAGCGTTTACAACGCTGAACAGATGGCACAGGTGGATACCAACCTGTTCACGGCGGCTTTTGGCCAGAATCAGGCTATTACCCCCATGCAGATGGCTACCGCCGTGGCGGCTGTGGCCAACGGCGGCTATCTGGTCACCCCCTATGTGGTGGATTCCATTACCGATAATGACGGTAATGTAGTGGAAAAAACTGAAACCACCATCCGCCGCCAGGTGATTTCCGAGGAAGTCAGCCAGCAGATCCTGGCCATGATGGAAAGCAGCGTGGATCCCAACAGTCAGACTTCCGACGGATACCATTCCAACAAGAATGCCTATGTAGCCGGTTATCGTATCGGCGGCAAATCCGGTACGGCGGAACGGACGGACCGCGAACTGCGGTACGATGGTGACTATTACAAGACCATGAGTTTTGCCGCCGTGCTGCCGATCGATGATCCGGAGATCGAGGTATTCGTAGTGCTGGATGACCCGCGCTGGACTCGTGACTACGCCAGTCAGGTGGTGGCCCCGGTGGTGGGTAACATCATCAGCGAAGTGGCCCCCTACCTGGGCATCGAGCAGGACCCCAACTACAATCCCAGCGGTACCGTCACGGTGCAGACCTGCCTGAACTATTCCTGGACTGATGCCCAGGTCACACTGAACCAGCTGGGCCTGAAGCACAAACTGATCGGGGAAAGCGGTACCATCGTCTACCAGTATCCCTACGGCGGCAGCAAGGTCCCGGCGGGCTCCACCGTCTATCTTTACACCCAGAGCGATCAGGATGCCATGACCACCGTGCCCGATGTGACCGGCAAGAGCGGCAGCTTTGCCGAGCAGATGCTCCGTGCAGCCAACCTGAATGTACAGTTTGAAGGGGACAGCGGCGGCAAAGTGGTGTCCCAGAGTGTGCAGGCCAATGCCAGCACCGCCTATGGCACCATCGTGACCCTTACGATGGATTCTTCCGGCACCACTGAATCCACCGACACCACGTCGGAGGAACCGACCTCTCAGGCAGAATCCCAATTGGAGGATACGCCCCAGAGTGACAGCCAGGCGGAGGAGTAACGCCATTCCTGATTTTCACAATCCAAAAGGAGGCATCTTTATGCAACCCATTCCTGCCAATGAACTGCTAGCCGGTCTGACACTGGCGGAGCCCATCCCCATCCATGCGGTGGTCACCGACAGCCGTAAGGTGGAGCCCGGCTGCGTGTTTGTCTGCTTCCCCGGCGAACGGGTGGATGGACACAACTTTGCAGCCGGTGCCTATCAGAACGGTGCGGCCTATATCATTGCCAATCACCCGGTGGAAGGCGTCCCGGCGGACAGAACCGTAGTGGTACCGGACAGTGCCCTGGCCATGGTCCGTATGGCATCCAACTACCGGATGCTGTTCAGCCCCCGGGTCATCGGCGTTACGGGAAGCGTGGGAAAAACCACCACCAAAGAGTTCTGCTACGCGGTTTTGTCCGCTTTCGGCAATACTTTAAAGACCGAGGGCAACCAGAACAATGACATCGGCGTACCCAATACGCTGTTCCGCTTGGAAAGCGCCACCGAATATGCCGTGGTGGAGATGGGGATGGACCATGCCGGGGAGATCGAGCGGCTGACCCGCTGTGTGCGGCCATCGGCGGGGATCATCACGATGATCGGCGTTTCTCATCTGGAAAATCTCGGCACCCGGGAGAATATACTGAAAGCGAAGATGGAAATCTGCGCGGGCCTGCCGGACGGTGCCCCCCTGGTGCTCAATGCCGACAACGATCTGTTGCCTACGGCGCAGGTGCCTGCCCGTCTGCACGCCGTCTGGTTCGGCATCGAGAAAGACGCCGACGTCCGGGCGGAAAACATTCAAACCGGAGCTGAGGGAACCACCTTTACCCTGGTGGATCGTGCGTACGGCAGTTTTGCCGTTTCCATCCCCACAGCGGGACTGCACACCGTTTACGATGCGCTGTCGGCCTATGCGGCAGCCACCCGGCTGGGACTGGACCCGGCAGCCTGCGCCGGGGCACTGTCCCGGTATCAGACAACCGGCATGCGCCAGCATATTGTGGAAAAGGGAGGCATCACGGTCATTGAGGACTGCTACAATGCCAGCCCCGACAGTATGAAAGCGGCCATCTCGGTGCTGAAAGCGCTGCCCAATGCCCGCAAGGTAGCGTTGCTGGGGGATATGCTGGAACTGGGAGATGCCAGCGAAGAGGGACATCGTCACACCGGTGAGTGGGTGGCCGAGGCAGGTATTGATGTACTGATCGCCTATGGCCCCAGAAGCGCTGCCATGGCAGAGGCTGCCAGGGCCCGGGGCGTAACAACTGTGCATTGCCAAAACGCCCCGGAGGTGCTACAATGTTTACGGCAATTTGTGCAGCCCGGTGACGCGTTGCTGGCCAAAGCCAGCCACGCCATGAAACTGGAAGAACTGTTACAGGAATACTACGCAGGATTGCCCCAGGCGTGACGGCTCTTTACGCAGTCACACCTACACAAGATAAGTTTTTTGGAGGAATGACTGCATGGAGCAAACTGTCTCCTATATGCTGGCTGCTGCGGCAGTGGGCGGTTTCGTCGTCACGGCTGTAACCTGCTGGCTGTTGATCCCGGCACTGCACCGGTTGCATTTCGGGCAGACCATCCGGGAGGAAGGCCCTACCTGGCACAACAAGAAAAACGGTACCCCCACCATGGGTGGACTGGGCTTTATCTTTGGAATTCTGCTCACCCTTGGCCTTGTTTGGTTCATGTTCCAGGGCAAGGCACCGGAGGTCCTGGGCCCTCAGCAGCTGGCGGCCGGGATGCTGGTGCTGTTCCTGGCCTTTGGGTCCGGGCTGATAGGCTTTCTGGATGATTTTATCAAGGTCATCAAACACCGCAATCTGGGGCTTACCGCCTGGCAAAAAATTGTTTTGCAGGTAGCGGTAACGGTTGGCTTCATGATCGGACTCCATGCGCTGGGGCTGCTTTCCACGCAGGTGATGCTGCCTGTGGCCGGTGCGGTGGATTTCGGTATCCTGTTTTACCCCATTGCATTCTTCGGGATCATCTTTCTGGTGAATGCGGTCAATCTTACCGATGGTCTGGATGGTCTGTGCACCGGGGTGACCTTTGTTTCCATGCTGGGATATTTGCTGGCCGGCAGCCTGCTGGGCTTTGTGCATGTCTCCCTGATCGCGTCGGCTACTGCGGGTGCCTGTGCCGGTTTCCTGATCTGGAACTTCTATCCGGCCAAGGTGTTCATGGGGGACACCGGCAGCATGTTCTTTGGAGGACTGGTCACCGCCCTGGCTTTTATCATGGACCGGCCGGAACTGGTGTTTTTCTTTGGCCTCGTGTATATCTGGGATGCCATAACGGTGGTCATCCAGCGTGTATACTTTAAATTGACGCACGGCAAGCGCATCTTCAAAATGACGCCCATCCACCATGCTTTTGAAATGCGCGGCTGGCGGGAAGTCAAGATCGATGGATTCTTTGCGCTCATCGCAGCGGTAGGTGTAGCACTGGGAATTTTGTATATCTGCCTCGTGTGATCCGTGCCCTGCGGTGCGGCGCACCTGCCACGCCCCGAAAGGAGGGCCGCTTTTTTGCAAAACATATCTCTCAGTCTTTTGGCCCTGATTCTTGACCGCTCGGTGGGCAATATCATCCGTATGCTGCGGGTGATCCGTCTGCCAAAGTCGGAGCGCGGTCCGGTTTCTTGGGGCTTTGTGGGCACCCTGGCTGTTACATTGGCCTATGGGCTGATCATGCTTTTTTCTGCCAGCTATTCTAGCGGGTACACCAAGTATGGCGATATTTATCACTTTATCAAGCCCCAGGCCATCGTCGCGGTGGTAGGGTTTGCCGTCATGCTGTTTATGTCACGTATAAACTACCGCGCCCTGCGCTATCTCAACGAAACTTTTTATTGCGTGACCCTTGTGCTGCTGGTGGTGGCTTTGTTCATGCCCAGTGACAGCAACGGCTGTTACCGCTGGGTATATTTCCCGGGAGGATTGTCGCTGCAGCCTTCGGAAATGGCAAAATTTGCCATTATTCTGGGGACCGCAGATGCTCTGGACAAGCGGAAAAATCAAATCAAGAATCCATTGTACGGCATCATTCTGCCGGCACTGCCGTTGGTTCCGGTATTGATTCTGCTGCGCCTGGAACCGCACAACTCGGCCATGCTGCTGATGTGTGCGATTTTTGCTACCATGCTGCTCTGTGCCGGTGGCGGGGGAATGTGGCTGTTTGTGGCCGGCGGTGTGGCCGGTGTGGGTGGTCTTGCATTCTATCGATATTTGTCCTCCAGCGGCGGTTATGCCGCGGAACGTCTGGGCGGTGTGTGGGGCCTTACTCCTACGGATACCGCCAACATGCTGTGGCAGACACGGCAAAGCGTGTATGCCATCTGCACTGGTGGCCTGTTTGGCGTGGGAATCGGCAACAGCGTGCAGAAACACCAGTGGCTGCCCTATGCGGAGAATGACTTTATCTTTTCCGTTGTTTGCGAGGAACTGGGCTTTGTAGGGGCCTTGGCCTTGATTCTGCTGTTTGCCGCCATCATTGTACAGGGCATCCTGATCGCTCTGAATGCACCGGATTTCTTTGGTACATTGTTGGGCATCGGCATTACCGCCCAGGTGGCCTGGCAGGTATTTTGCCACATTGGTGTGGCTACAGCACTGTTGCCCAATACCGGCATCAGCTTGCCGTTCTTCTCTTCAGGTGGTACCAGCCTGCTGCTGCTTTTGGGAGAAATGGGTGTCATGCTCAGTATCTCCCGGGCCGGCAATGCCCGGATGGAAGCGCGGCAAAAGCAGCACCAGGCTGAGATCGATCGCAAACTGGGGCGCCTGCCCCGCCGACCGGTCTATCGCCGGCAGGGCACCTGAGAAGCTTACATAACAGCCAAAGAAAAGGGGAGTATGTATGCGTGTTTTGATTGCAGCCGGTGGGACGGCTGGCCACATCAATCCGGCGCTTGCCATTGCCGGAGCTCTGAAAGCGGCAGACCCTGAGGCAGAAATCCATTTTGCGGGTCGACAGGAAGGGATGGAATACGGCCTTGTCACAAAGGCCGGGTATCCTTTTCACCATATTGAGATCAATGGTTTCCAACGGCATCTTAACGCAGAAAATATTGTGCGCAATGTGGTAGCGGTGTGGCATCTGGCCCTTTCCGGACCGCGCACCAAAAAAATTCTGGAAGAAGTAAAACCGGATCTGGTCATCGGCTGCGGTGGTTACGTCAGCGGGCCCATTGTGCGGGCGGCTGCCAAACGGGGCATCAAAACGGCCATTCACGAACAGAACGCCTTCCCGGGTGTGACCAACAAACTGCTGGCCAAAGATGTGGACCTGGTGTTGGCAGCCAGCGCGGATGCCGTGGAAAAATTGGGAGCACCGGAGAAAACTTTTGTGGTGGGCAATCCGGTCCGGCCGGAAGTGCTGACAGCCGATCGGGTAGCGGCCCGGGAAAAGCTGAAGGCCGGGGATCGCACGGTGATTCTCAGCTTTGGCGGCAGCCTGGGCGCCGACCGCATCAACGAAGTGGTGGCGGATCTTTGCGCCTGGGAAAAGCAGCAGGGGGCCAATGTATTGCATCTGCACGCTACCGGCAAGCGCGGCGTCATTCTGTTCAACCGTTTGGAGCGGGAAAAGGGATTTGCACCCGGACCCAATCTGGTGGTCACCCCTTATATCAACAATATGCCCCAACTGCTGGCTGCGGCCGATCTGGTGATAGCCCGTTCCGGTGCGCTGACGCTGGCGGAACTGGAGGCGGTGGGACGTGCTTCTGTGCTGATCCCGAGCCCCAATGTGGCGGAAAACCATCAGTACTACAATGCCCTGGAATTGCAAAAAGCCGGAGCGGCCGTAGTCATTGAGGAGAAGAATCTTACCGGCGATAAATTGATCCAGACCGTACAGAAATTGCTGGGTACACCGGGAAAACTGACGGAGATGGGGCAAAACGCCAAAAAACTGGGGAATCCCCATAGCCTGGAGCTGATTACGGAAAAACTGCTGAACCTTGTAAAGTGAAAATACTTTACGCTTAGAATGTCAAGAAAGGAGTCACTCTATGGACCGCGACCTGCGCAGCCGTCAGCAAAAGTCCAGAGGCGGCTCCTTTTCACGTCCGGCGCAAAAACGCACCCTGGGCGACCGGATGGGACTGGAAAAAAAGCAGCCCCAGCGGTCACGGGGAAAAAGCGGGCAGCATGCCGGAACACCCGGTCCGCAACCGCAGCAGCGGCGGGCAAAGCAGCAAAGAACCCCTCGTACGCGACCGCAGCTGAATCCGCAGAAAGAGGGATACACACCGGGGGCACCGCGGCGTCAGCGCCGTGTCACCCAGGCGGAACTGCTCCGCCAGCGGAACCGGCGAAGGGCGCTGGGGGTGTTGGGTGTTCTGGCCGTGCTGGCTTTGGGAGCGATTGTATCCGTTAACCTTCTGTTTAAGGTGACGGCTTTCCGTGTGGAAACCTTTGATCGGACAACGCCGGCAGACACCGGAATTTATACCGAGGACGAAATTGTTGCGGCGCTGGGCATTGAACAGGGGAGCAGCCTCTTCGGTTTTTCCACCACAGACAAAACGATACAGCTGCAGGCAAAGTTCCCTTATCTGGATAATGTTCAGGTAGATATACAATTGCCCGGTACCGTGGTGATCAAGGTACGTCCCGCAACCGAGCGGTTTGCCTGTATGTATTCCGGGGGATGGGTCGTTTTGAGCGACTCTCTCAAAATTCTTCGCAGTGATGTTTCCCAGCCGGAAGGGCTGACAGTACTTTCCTGCTCGCTGTCCTCTGATTTCACCCCTACGCCGGGGAATTTTGTGGTGCCGGTCACCTACAATTCTCTCCTGGCAGGGGACACTGCCACAGCAGAAACTGCGCAGGTTACCACGGCGCTGGATGTTTTGACACAGATGATGGATGAGATGGATGCCGAAGGACTGACCGACGGTGTTACCGCCATCGACATTACTGACCTGAGTAATCTTTCTTTCCGGTACCAGGATCGGATCCAGGTGCTGCTGGGCAACAACAATCGGCTGGATTATAAGATCCGACTGGCATCGGTAGCCATTCTGGACCCGGACAAGGGCCTGTCGGCCAGCGATAAGGGAACACTGGACGTCAGTTATCAGCAGACGGACGGAGAAATCAAGGGTTATTTTGCCCCGGATGAGCCGGAGCCTACGCCGACACCTACCCCGGAACCGGAAGAAGATGCAGAAGATGGAGACGCCGCTTCCGGCTCTTCTTCCGGCGATTCGGCTGCCGCATCCCAAGATACAGACAGTGAATAAAAAGAACCCGCGGAACGGCATTTGAACTGCACCCCATTTGTTAGACAGTATGGTATACTGAATAACAAGTGGGGTGTTTTGCTATGCCAAAAGGAA
>CALXHP010000073.1 GCA_944388135.1 uncultured Gemmiger sp.
CCCCTTGAGGGGCGTTGTCCGTATTACGCCCTTCTAGGGCTTACACAAGCCCCCGGCTTAGCCGGGGGTCCTGACTTTGCTGTAGATATTATGCCTGCACGGGTGTGCTGCTGAAACACCCCCGCCGTTTCAGATAAAGGAAGGCCGCCACGCAGATGATCACCGATACCAGTGACCCGCACACGGTGGCCAGTCCCATGGGGAGAAGCGTATCGGGGAAGAGCACCGACATCAGGTGGACCCCGGGCACCCGCATCAGCAGGATGGCACAGATATTGTGCAGGAAAGAGATCTCCGACCTGCCGTAGGCGCAGAAGTATCCGCTGAAACTGAAATGGATCCCCGCAAACAGGCAGTCCCAGATATAGCCGCGGATGTACTGCCCGCCTGCCAGAATGACCGCCGTGTCGGTGGTAAAAAGTCCTACCACCGGTTCGGCAATCCATTGCATCACGATGCTGACGCAGAACCCGAACCCTGCGGCGATCAGGATGGCATAGCGCAAGGTAAGCGTTGCACGATCGTGTTTGTTGGCGCCGATGTTCTGGGCTCCCAGGGCCGATACGGTGGACAGCATGGAGGAGGGAACCAGGAACAGAAAGCTGATGACCTTTTCCACGATTCCCACCGCGGCAGCGTCATTCAGCCCCCGGCGGTTGGCAATGATGGTGATGACGATAAAGGCAATCTGGATGAAACCATCCTGAAATGCTACGGGAAGGCCGATTTTCAGCACCTGACGCAGGACGGGACGGCGGGGCTTCAGGTCGGCGCGCCGCAGGCGGATGCCGGTCTGGCGGGTCAGGATCACCCCCAGGGAAACCACTACGCTGATGGCCTGGGACAGGGTCGTTCCCAGGGCAGCGCCGGCGGGGCCCAGCCCCATGACCCCGATAAAGAGGTAATCCAGGGCGATATTGGCCACACAGGCTACCGCAATAAAGTACATGGGACTTTTGGAATCCCCCAGCCCCCGGAAGATGGAACTGATGATGTTGTAAGCGGTGATACAGGGAATACCGATAAAACAGATGGTCAGGTAAGCTGCCGTCCCAGCAACGGCTTCCTCCGGGGTGGACATGATGGCCACAATAGGTTGTACAAATATCACCAGAATGGCCATCAGGGCAACAGAAATTGCCATAAAAAGGGAAACGGTGTTGCCGATGACTGCCGTAACCTGTTTGCGGTCTCCGGCACCAATGGCCCGTCCGATGCTGACGGTAGACCCCATAGCCAGCCCTACGATCATCACGGTGATCATGTGCATGACCTGGCTGCCCACCGAAACAGCGGTGGTACTGGCGGCTCCCTCAAACTGCCCGATGATGAACAGATCCGCCATGCCGTACAGCGTTTGCAGAAAATAGGATAAAAGGTAGGGCAGCGAAAAGTACAGTACATTGCGCAGAACGCTGCCGGTGGTCAGATTTTTTTCCATGTGTTGTGTCCTCGGCCCTGCCTGCATGGCGGACACAAACAGTTTGGTGTCCGGCAGGGCCTGCGGTGATTTCTCCCCTCCACACCTTATATAATAACGCCGGAGCCCCTGTTATCGTCAATGCTTTTTTACAAAAAAAGACATCTTTTCCCTTGCCCGGGGCTGGAAAAAGTAAGTTTTTTGCGGGGTTTGTTTACTTTTACTGGGACAAGCGGTATAATACCGGTATCTATTTGTTGAAAGGAATAACGCTTTGGAACGAAAACAACTCGCGCCCGGGGTGTATATCACCACACTGGACGCTGCAAAATTCAATCGCTGCCGTATCACCGTTCATCTGCGCTTTCCCGCCCGGCGGGAATCAGCCACCGATGCTGCGGTGCTGGCCCTGGTACTGGAGCGGGGCTATGCGGCTTGCCCGGATATGACGGCCCTTTCCCGCCGGCTGGCGGAACTGTACGGCGCCGACCTGGGAGTGGACCTCTCCAATGCAGGTACCGACCGGATTCTCTCGGCGGATATCTGCGGGATTCAGGACCGTTACGCCCTGAACGGAGAGAATCTCACCGACGCCTATGCCGATATCGTCTTTGGCACCATCTTTGATCCCTACCTGGTGGAGGGCGTTTTTGATGCCGAGGCGGTCCGCATCGAGACGGAAACCCAGGCTCGCCGTCTGGAGGCAGAATTCAACTCCAAACGCCTTTACTGCGTGCGTCAGGCCCGCCGTAAGTTTTTCGGGGACTCTCCGGCGGGCATCGAGCTGGGCGGATATCCCGGTGAGCTGATTCACGTCACACCCGCCAGTCTGAAAGCGGAATACGACCGCATCCTGGCCACTGCCACCATCGACGTTATGGTCCAAGGAGCCGATGAAGCCCGGGTCGCCGACCTGCTGCTGCAAAAATTGCAGAATCTTCCCCGTACCCCCCAACCCTTTGCGTCGCCTATGGGGATGCCTGCCGCCGAGGTACGCCATTTCCGGGAAGAAATTTCCGGCCTGACCCAGGCGAAACTTTGCATGCTGTTTACCGCGGGGGACAACCCCAATCCGCCCAGTGTGAGCATCCTGCGGGTGGCTATGAGCGTGCTGGGCGGTTCCGCCACCAGCCGTCTGTTCCGCAACGTGCGGGAAAAACAATCTCTTTGCTATTATTGCGGTTCGGCTGCCCAGCGGGCCACCGGTGTGATGATGATCGATTCCGGCGTGGAACCCGGCAAGGAGGAGCAGGCGGAAGCGGCCATTCTGGCAGAGTGGGAGAACCTCAAGAATGGCCCCATTACCCAGGAAGAGGTGGACGACTGCCGCCGTGGTCTGCTCTCCGGCATGGATGCCCTGGGGGACAGCCTGGCCGCCTTGGAAAACTGGTATTACGGTCAGATCACCCGGGGGGAACCCCTTTATCCGCCGGAATACGGCAAGGTGCTCACCAGTGCCGTGTCCCTGGATGAGGTGCGTCAGGCGTTGCAGAGCTACAGCTATTCCCTCTGTTATGCCGTTACGGCCAAACCCGGTACCCAGGGGAAAGGAGGGGCGGAAGATGTCCAGTAAAGAACAATTTGCCGCCGCCCAGGCCCGGGCCGCCGGAGCTGTCAGCTGCCAGAAGGCGGTCTTGCCCAGTGGCTTGACAGTCCTCTGCCGCACCATGCCGGGTTACAGCAGTGTCCACGCCATCTATGCCACTGCCTTCGGTTCCATCCACCGGCAGTTTCAACTGGACGGCAAGACGGTGACGCTGCCCGCCGGCACGGCCCATTTCCTGGAGCACAAGATGTGCGAAACCCCCAAGGGGGACTCTTTTAGCTTCTACGCCAAGACCGGTGCTTCGGCCAATGCCTTCACCAGCTATGACCGCACCTGCTATATCTTCTCGGCCACCCAGAAGATCGACGAAAACCTGGACATCCTGTTGGGGCTGGTGGGCAAGCCCTGGTTTACCAAGGCCACCATCGCCAAGGAACAGGGGATCATCGGCCAGGAGATCAAGATGTATGACGACAGCCCCGACTGGCGGCTGCTCAATGCGTTGTTCCGCTGCCTGTATGCCGACCATCCCCTGCGGGACGATATTGCCGGCACGGTGGACAGCATTGCCACCCTGACCCCGCAGCTGCTGTACAGTTGCACCAAGGCATTCTATGCGCCGTCCAATATGGTATTGTCGGTGGCGGGAAAAATCACACTGGAACAGGCGGTGGAAGCCTGCAAACGAAACGGCCTGTACCGGGCCCGCGCCGCCCATGAGGTGGTCTGGGACATTCCGGCGGAAGCAGGTCCCATCCCCCGGAAAGAGGCACGGTTCACCATGCCGGTGAACAAGCCCTGTTTCGGTGTGGCTTACCGGGAACCGCCGCTGGTCCCCGGCGACCTGAAGCGGGAACTGCTGCTGGATATGCTCAGCGATCTGGTGGTGGGCGGTCTGACCAAACTGTACCGCAAACTGTATGACGAAGCGCTGGTCAACCCGGAATTTTCCGGTGACTTCATTTCGGTGCGGGGTGCCTGTGCGGTGGCCTTCACCGGCGAGAGTGAGACGCCCCGCCAGGTGGCAGAGATGCTCCAGGCGGAGATCGAACGGCTTCGCACCGAAGGCGTTGACCCGGAGCTCTTCCTTCTGGTGAAAAACCAGATGTATGGAGAATTGCTGGGCGATGTGGAGACGGTGGATGACGCCGCCGAGGAGGCGGCCGCCGCCTGCCTGAAAGGCCGCACTTTGGCCGATGAGATCGCCGCGCTGGCGGAGCTTACGGTGGAGGACGCCAACGCCCTGCTGAAAACGGCCCTGCGGGAAGAGAACCGGGCCTACGTGCAGATCGACCCGCAGTAAGTTTCCCCGCAAAAGGGGACAATACAAAAGAAATCGAGGAAGTATACTATGGTCTACCATGTTCAATTTCCGGGGCTGGGGCTGGAGTTTACCATCAACCGGGTGGCCCTTTCCATCGGCGGGTTCAATATTTACTGGTATGGTGTCATCATCGCAGTGGGCATGCTGCTGGCGCTGCTCTACGCTTTTCATTATGCGGCGGATTTCGGCATTGATTCCGATCGTCTGGTGGACGTTGTGGCCATCGGCACGGTAATGGCCATTGTCTGTGCCCGTATCTATTACGTGGCCATGGCGCCCTTCCAATACCAGAGCCTTTGGGAGATGGTGGATATCCGCCTGGGCGGTATCGCCATCTATGGCGCGGTCATCGGCGCTTTTGTGTTTGGCGGCCTGGCCGCCAAATGGCGCAAGGTGCCGCTGCTGCCGCTCTTCGATCTGGTGGCCCTGGGCTTTCTCATCGGCCAGGGCATCGGCCGCTGGGGGAACTTTGTGAATCAGGAAGCTTTCGGCACCAACACCACGCTGCCCTGGGGCATGTACAGCGAAGGCACCAAAGCCTATCTGCAATCGGTGCAGGTCACGCTGCCCGCCGGCGTGACGGTGGACCCCAGCATGCCGGTACATCCCACCTTCCTGTATGAGAGTATCTGGTGTCTGGTGGGCTTTGTAGCCCTGGCCCTGTATGTGAAGCATCGTAAATTCCACGGTCAGATTTTCCTGCTGTATGCCATCTGGTACGGCCTGGGCCGTGGTTGGATCGAGGGCCTGCGCACCGATTCGCTGCTCATCGGCAATACCGGTTTGCGGGCCAGCCAGCTGGTGGCGTATGTTTCGGCACTGGTGGCCTTCTTCCTGCTGGTAGCCGGCCTGCGCCGGGTGGAGGGCAGGAAGCTGATGGTCACACTGCCTGTGAGGGATATCCAGAAAGAGGCCAAAGCGGGGGACCGCTTTGCACCGGATACCCTTCCGGCCAATGCCTCCCATGCTGAATTTGTAAAAGCTACCGATGCCATGAACGACCGGTTGGCAGCGCTGGACCTGGATGTACTGGATATTGAAGCGTTGGAAGATCCCGAACCGGAACCGGCAGAGGTCACACCCAAGCCGGTGCCGGACGAGATAGAGGATTCTGCGGCCGAAAAGGAGGCTGCACAGCCTTCTGAGGAAGCCGCCACACAGCAGGAGGGAAAGTAAATGAGTGCAAAGATCATCGACGGAAAAGCATTGGCCACGGCTGTCAAACAGGAGGCAGCTCAGCAGGTGGAGGCGCTCAAAGCAAAGGGGATTGCCCCTTGCCTGGCCGTGGTGCTGGTAGGGGAGGACCCTGCCAGCCAGGTCTACGTGCGGGGCAAGATCAACGATTGTGCCCAGTGCGGCATCGAAAGCCGGAATATCCGCTTGCCTGAGACCACTACCCAGGAAGAGCTGCTGGCTCAGGTCAAATCCTTGGCGGAGGACCCTGCCGTCCACGGTATTCTGGTACAGCTGCCGCTGCCTGCCCAGATTGACGAGAAAACCGTGATTGACGCCATCCCGCCGGAAAAGGACGTGGACGGGTTCTCCCCGGTGAATGTGGGCCGCATGCAGATCGGCGAACCCTGCTATCTGCCCTGTACGCCCGCCGGCTGCATCCGGATGATCGAATCCACCGGCACCGAGATCACCGGCAAACATGCGGTGGTGATCGGCCGTTCCAACATCGTGGGCAAACCGGCGGCCATGCTGCTGCTGGCCAAGAACGCCACGGTAACCATCTGCCATTCCAAAACGCAGAATCTCCAGGAAATCTGTGCTTCCGCGGACATTCTGGTGGCCGCGGTGGGCCGTGCGGGCTTTGTCACCGGGGATATGGTCAAACCGGGTGCGGTGGTCATCGATGTGGGCATCAACCGCGGCGCCGACGGCAAGCTCCACGGCGATGTGGACTTTGAGGCGGCCGCCGAAAAGGCATCCTGGATCACCCCGGTGCCGGGCGGTGTCGGTCCCATGACCCGTGCCATGCTCATGCTCAACACAGTGGAAGCGGCACGCCGGGCAGGCAAGGCGTAAAAATACGCTGCAGCGGCCATGTTTTGACAAAAATTCCTTGACAAGCCGTACAATGTATGGTATAGTTTTAGAGCCGCTTGGTATGGGCCCGAAAAGTGTGCGGTTTTGCCGCAACGCCCTACTGTCCAGCGAGACTTATTGAAAGAGGTTATCCGAATGTACGCAGTTATCAAGACCGGTGGCAAGCAGTACAGCGTCAAGGTTGGCGACGTGGTTTACGTCGAGAAGCTCAACGCTGAGGCTGACAGCGAAGTCACCTTCGATCAGGTCCTGGCCGTTGGCGAGGAGGGCGCTGTCAAGGTTGGCGCTCCCGTTGTTGAGGGCGCTTCCGTCACCGCCAAGGTCGTCAAGAACGGCAAGGGCAAGAAGCTCAACATTCTCACCTATCGTCCCAAGAAGGGCAGCATGGTCCGCAAGGGTCATCGTCAGCCCTACACCAAGGTGGAAATCACCGCGATTAACGGCTAAGGAGGTACAGCACAATGGCACATAAAAAAGGCGTAGGTTCTACCAAGAACGGCCGTGATTCCGAGTCCAAGCGCCTCGGCGTCAAGCGCGGCGACGGTCAGTACGTTCTGGCCGGCAACATTCTGGTCCGCCAGCGCGGCACCCACATCCATCCGGGTGAGGGCGTCGGCATCGGCAGCGATGACACCCTGTTTGCGCTGATCGATGGCCGCGTTCACTTCGAGCGCATGGGCCGCGACCGCAAGCGCTGCACGGTCAAGCAGTAAAAAAACCAGACGGGCGGGCCGGCATGGCCTGCCCGATTTTTATTACAAACGGTGCCCGGCACCGCACGAGGTAAACTATGGCAACCAGTAATTTTATTGATACCGCGACCATCTGGCTGCACGCCGGCAAAGGCGGCGACGGCGCCGTGACCTTCCACCGCGAAAAGTTCGTGGCGGCGGGCGGTCCCGACGGCGGTGACGGTGGCCGCGGCGGCGACATTATCTTTGTGGCCGATGACAACCTTTCCACCCTGATGGACTTCCGCTACAAGCGCAAGTACACCGCCCAGGACGGCGAAAACGGCCGCGCCAAACGGCAGAGCGGCGCCGATGCCGAGGATCTGGTCATCCGGGTTCCCCGGGGCACGGTTTTGAAAGAAGCCGAGACCGGTCTGGTCATTGCCGACCTGTCCGGTTCCGAGCCGGTGGTGGTGGCCCGGGGCGGACGCGGTGGATGGGGCAACTCTCATTTTGCCACGCCCACCCGGCAGATTCCCAAATTTGCCAAACCCGGTCTGCCCGGTGAGGACCTGCATGTCCAGCTGGAACTGAAGGTCATTGCCGATGTGGGATTGATCGGCTTCCCCAATGTAGGCAAATCCACCCTCATCAGCATCATCTCGGCGGCCAAGCCCAAGATCGCCAACTATCACTTCACCACCCTGACCCCGGTTCTGGGCGTGGTGCGGGTCGGCCCGGAGCAGAGCTTTGTCTGTGCCGACATCCCGGGCCTGATCGAAGGCGCCGCAGAAGGTGTCGGCCTGGGTCATGACTTCCTGCGCCATGTGGAACGCTGCCGTCTGCTGCTCCATGTGGTGGATGTTTCCGGCTGTGAGGGCCGGGACCCCAAGGCGGATTTTGAACAGATCAATCATGAGCTGGCGGGATTCAGCGCCGAACTGGCCCAGCGTCCCCAGATCGTGCTGGGCAATAAGTGCGACATCGCCACGCCGGAACAGATCGAAGAGTTCAAGAACTTTGTAGAGGCCCAGGGACTGACCTTCCTGCCCATCTCGGCGGCGACCCGGCAGGGGGTGGACAACCTGCCCGCTCTGGTCTACAACCGCCTGAAAGACCTGCCGCCCATCAAGGTGTACGAGCCGGAGTACAAGCGTCCCGACAAGAGTCTGGAACCCACCCGGCCCTTTACGGTCACCCGTACCGGCGAGCATGAATTTACCATTGACGCCCCCTGGCTGGAGCGCATTCTGGCCGGCACCAACGTGGAAGACTATGAAAGCCTGCAGTATTTCCAGACCCAGCTGGGCGATTCCGGTATTCTGGACAAACTGGTGACGGAAGGTGTCGAGGAAGACGACACCATTAAAATCGGTGAATACGAGTTTGATTATCTGTATTGAGTATGTTATTTGAAGCAAAATCCGAAGTGGACATTCATGAAATGTCCCCGCTGTCCCTGGCCTTTGTGGGGGATGCGGTGCTGGAACTGCTGGTGCGCGCCCGGCTGGTGGGCACCACCCGGCTGCAGCCCAACCGGCTGCACACCGTAGCCACCCATTACGTCAGTGCCCACGCCCAAAGCCGAGAACTGGAAATTCTGGAACCTTTGCTCACCGAAGCGGAGGCCAACGTGCTGCGCCGCGGCAAGAATGCCAGCAAGGCCAGTGTGGCCAAACATGCCACGGTACAGGAATACCGGGCCTCCACAGGCTTTGAATGCCTGTTGGGGTGGCTTTACCTCCAGGGCAATACTGCCCGGGTCCAGGAACTGTTCGACGCCCTTTGGACAGGGTATCAGCCGGAATGAAAAAGCCCCGGTCCCTTTTGGGGCCGGAGCCTTTTCTATGCCGCAGCAAATCTGCGGGCCGGTATCACTTGCAGTTCTTGCTCTCGGTAGCGCTGGTGGTGCGGTTGGTGCTGCGCTGCTGGGTACCGTTGGTGGTCTTTTTCTGGGTGCTGCTGGTGGTGTGGTTGGTGGTATTGGTGCTGCGGTTGGTCGTATTGTTCGTCTGATTCTTTGCCATGAGAGGTTACTCCTTTCGCAAGTAAAAAACGATCTGCGGTTTGTTGCCGCACTGGTAGTTTGCCCGACCATGGCCTGTTTATGCAAGGGAGGAAACAAGATGGAATTCCCCGCCGATTTTCTTTTGCGGGAACGTGCCCTGCTGGGAGAGCGCTTTTCGGAACTCTATACTTATGCCACGCCAGAGCCGGCCCGCGGGATTACGGTGAACACCTTGCGCTGCACGCCGGACCGTCTGGCGGCTCAGGCCGATTTTTCCCTTACCCCATCACCGTTTTGCCCCTCGGCCTTCACAACAGCCCCGGACTGGCGTCCCGGGCGGCACCCCTGGCATCATGCGGGTGTTTTTTATGCCCAGGAACCCAGTGCCAGCGCCCCGGCAGCTCTGCTGGATGTGCAGCCGGGCATGCGGGTGGCGGACCTTTGCGCTGCGCCGGGCGGCAAGACCAGTCAGTTGGCCGCCGCTTTGCAGGGGCGGGGACTGCTGGTTGCCAATGAATTTGTGGCCGCACGGGCCGAGGTACTGCGCCAGAACCTGGAGCGGATGGGGGTGACCAACGCCCTCATCACCAATGAAGACACCGCCCGCCTGGCAGCAGCCTGGCCCGGTCGGTTTGATCGTGTACTGGTGGATGCCCCCTGCTCCGGGGAAGGCATGTTCCGCAAGGAAGCCGCAGCCGCCGCCCAGCACAATGATGCCCTGGTAGCGCACTGCGCTGAACTGGGCGCGGAAATTCTGGAAAACGCCGCGGCGTTGCTGGCACCGGGTGGTGTCCTGGTCTATTCCACCTGTACCTTTGCCCCCCAGGAGGATGAGACCCAGATCGCGGCTTTCCTGGCCCGGCATCCGGAGTTCTCTCTCTGTGATCTGTCGGATTGTGGTTTCGGCCGCCCCGGCGAAGCCAACCGTGCCCCGGACGGCTTTGCTGCGGAACGCTGCCGCCGGATCTGGCCGGCCGACGGCGGAGAAGGCCATTTTATGGCAAAGTTGCAAAAGGCATCGGACCTGGAGGCAGCTGCCCCGGGACGCGGCAAACCTTCCCGCCCAGCCAGGATTCCACCGGAATGGACCGAATTTGCCACACGCTATTTCCCGGACCTTGTTCAACAACCGGCAGCAACGGCGGGGGAGTGGGTCCTGCTGCCGCCTGCCGGCAGTGAGATGCTGCCCATCGGTAAGCTGCGCCTGGTACGGGGCGGCGTGCTGGCTGGTAGTGTCGCCAAAAAACGTTTCCAGCCGGCCCATGCGCTGTTTATGGCCTATGGCGCTCAGTGCACCAACCGGGAGGAACTGACCCGGGATGACCCCCGCACGGCTGCCTGGCTGCGCGGAGAAGAGATCGACGCCGCCACGGCCGCGAACGGCTGGTGTGCCGTCTGCGTGGACGGATTCCCTCTGGGCGCCGGCAAGGCAAGCGGCGGACGCATCAAAAATCATTACCCCAAGGGGCTTAGAAATCTTCGATAAATCGGCAGAAAAGACGGGTCTGCACGCGGCAGCAAAAAAGCCTGCCGCGACGCAGACCTGTCTTTTTGTATGAAAATGAAAAAAGAAAGTTCCCACAATTTTCACGGTTTTATACGGGGTCAAACCCTTGACCGAATCTAACCAGCATGGTATCCTTATAAATGTATGACTGTAACCATCACCCGGACGTAACAAGTCAACAGGAGATCCCCAATGATTGATTTTGAACATGTTTCCAAAACCTACGAGACCCATAATGATGAAAACGTGGCACTCGAGGATATCAATATTCATATTGACGAAGGCGAATTTGTCTTTATCCTGGGCCATTCCGGCGCGGGCAAATCCACCTTTCTGAAGCTGATCCAGATGGAAGAAAAGCCCACCGAGGGCCGCGTGCTCATCAACGGGCAGGACCTGACCAAGATCAAGCGCCGGAAAGTCCCGTATCTGCGCCGTCAGATGGGCGTGGTGTTTCAGGATTTCCGTTTGATCCCCACCATGACGGTCTATGAAAATGTTGCTTTCGCCATGCGGGTGACCAATATTTCCACCAAAAAGATCAAAGCCCGTGTCCCGTTTGCCCTCTCTCTGGTGGGCCTGGAGGATAAGATGGATCGTTTGCCGGACGAGCTTTCCGGTGGCGAACAGCAGCGCGTGGCGGTGGCCCGGGCTCTGGCCCATGGTCCCAAGATCATCATCGCCGACGAACCCACCGGCAACATCGACCCAGAGATGTCCTTGGACATCATGCAGCTTTTTGAAGCCATCAACAAGGTCAACATCACCGTGGTCGTTGTCACCCATGAGCATGAGCTTGTCAATAAACTGGCGGCAAAATACAACAACCGGGTCATTACCCTGGCCGACGGCATGGTGGCTTCGGATACAGCTCATCCGGAAGTGGCACGCCGGTATGCCGCCAAGGTGGCCGCCCGCAGCCATGATGGGTACGACGACGAATAATTGAGATAACCAAAGAGGGGAACATCATGCGCTTTTCCAGTTTTACTTATCTGGTCGGGCAGGGACTGCACAATTTGCGGGCCAACCGGCTGATGACTTTTGCCTCGATGGGCGTCCTCACCGTCTGCATGCTGCTGATCGGTGCCGCCTATCTGCTGGGTGTAAATATCGATGCCATGGTCGAATATATCGGTGATCAGAACGAGACCGTTGTATATATGAACCTGGACGCGACGGAGGATCAGATCGCCGCCGCAGACTCTGCCATCCGCAGTACCGCACATGTGGTAGGGGTGACCTATGTTTCACCCCAGGAAGTCCTTTCCATCTACAGCGATATGCTGGCTGATTATATCGACCTGGAATCGGCTTTTTCCAGCGATAATCCGTTCTATCCCAACTATCGTGTTGTGGTGGACAGCCCCGACAACATTCCCACCGTGAAGCAGCAGCTGGAGCAGATCGACGGTGTCTACCGCGTCAATGCTCCGCTGGACCTGTCCAACATCTTCGTCTCCCTGCAAAGGACCATCAGCTATGCCTGCTATGCGGTGGTGGGTGTGTTGGCCATCGTCAGCATCGTTGTGATCAACAACACCATCAAGATCACGGTGTTCAACCGCCGCAAAGAGATCGGCATCATGAAGCTGGTGGGCGCTACCAACGGCTTCATTCGGTTTCCTTTCTTTGTGGAGGGTGTCACTTCCGGCCTGATCTCGGCTGCCATCGCTTCCGGCGTTGTGTGCGGTGCCTACTATGCCCTTTGCCGCTGGTATGCCGAAAATCCCACCACCCTTTCCCAGATGTTCGGCGGGCAGCTGGTGCCCCTTACCGAGGTCTGGTATTATATCGTTGGCGGTTTTGCGCTTCTGGGCTTTGTATTGTGCGGCATCGGTACCGCCACCAGCATCCGTAAACATCTGAATGTCTGAGCAAGAAGGAAGTAAGGACAATAGCCATGAAAATATCTCCTATGATCAAGCGAACGGTGTCTTTGGTATTGTCTGTGGCCATGGTGGTAGCCATGACCGTTTCCACCAATACCACAACGCTGGCGGACGATAAAAAATCCGAATTGCAGGCCCAGAAAGAGGCTGCCCAGCAACAGCTGGAGAATATCCAGAACCAGATCAAAGAAAACGAGGCCAATAAGGCTAATGCGGAAGTGCTGAAGGAACAGTACCAGCAGCAAACCGAGGTCATTACCAACCAGATCGGCATTCTGCAGCAATCTATCGCACAGGTGGAAGAGGATATCAACAACAAACAGCTGGAGATCGACGCCAAGCAAAAGGAAGTGGATACCAAGCAGGCCGAGTACGATGAGCGCTGGGCCGGCTTCAAAGACCGCCTGGGCGCCATGCAGATGCTCAACGACGGCGGTTCCATTGCGTTGCTTTCCAGTGCCAACAGCCTGTATCAGCTGCTGACCTTTGCCGAATCCCTGGAGCAGATCTCCAGCAAGGACAAAGAAATTTGCCAGCAGATCGAAACGGAGCGTCAGGAACTGGAAGCCCAGCGCACCGAGCTGGAAAATGCCAAGGCCGAGCTGGAAACCCAGCAGGCAGAACTGCAAAGCCAGAACGACGAACTGGATGGGAAAAAAGCCGAATTGCAGACCAGTATCCAGCAGCAGGATCAGACCATTTCCGCGGCGGATGCTGCCGCTGCGGTGCTGGCCGCCGAGGAAGAGGAAGCCCGTAAAAACCTGGATAAGGCAGCGGCGGAACTGGATGCCTACCTGAATGCTCAGGTGGACAAGTACAGCAGTGCAGCAATGACCTGCTCGCTGAATTTCGGACCTGCCTTGCCTTCTTATAAGTATATCTCCTGTGTATTTGGAACCGGCGGCCATCGCGGCACAGACTTTGCTGCGCCCGGCGGTACGGAAATTTATGCGATTGCTGACGGCATTGTCACCGATGCCACCTACCATTACAGCTGGGGCAACTACGTGCAGATCTACCATGGCAAAGATGACGAGGGAAATACCTATTCCACGCTGTACGCCCATATGATCAGCACGCCCATCGTCAGTGCCGGTCAGTCCGTTACCAAGGGCCAGGTCATCGGCTACGTGGGGTCCACCGGCTATTCCACCGGCAACCATCTGCATCTGGAGATGAAGATCAACGGCGTGTTGACCAACGTGACCAACTGGATTCCGCATTGATAGCAGGGGAGGGTTTGATCCATGAAACCGCAGAAGCATAAAACGGCTGTGCGCATTTTCTGTCTGGTATTTGCTGCCATGATGGTTTTGAGCCTGTTCAGCACCATTCTGTTTTCGTTGTCTTACGCCGCCTGAAGCGGTCATCAAAAGTAAGGAGCCTTCTGACCCATGAGCAAAAAAATCAGTCTGGGCGTTGCCGCCACCATTGCGCTGATCGCGATGGCGGTCACCTTTTCGCTTACGATGGTTGTCTCGATGAATATGTTCAATTCTACCGTATCCAGCGTAAAAAATAAGGAGCGGCAGTACAACAAGCTTTCGGAGATTGACCGTTTTGTGCGCGCCAACGAATATTTCACTATCAACGAGGATACCCTCAACGATACGATCGCGGCCGGTTATGTGCTGGGCATCAATGATAAGTATGCCAAATACTATTCTGCCAAAGCCTACAGCGAGATGCAGGCCGTTGCCTCCGGCAAACTGACGGGAATCGGTGTTGCCGTAGTCAATGACACCTCCTCCGGCTATGCACGGATCATCCGCGTGTATGACGGTTCTCCTGCCAGTGAGAACGGTCTGGAAGTCCGTGGCTTTATTACGGCCATCAACGGGGTCTCCACCAAGACGATGGGGGACACGTCTACCATCACTTCCGCACTGTTGGGGGAGGAAGGCACCACCACCACCATCACATACCTGACGCCGGATCGTCAGGAGCAGACGCTGGATCTGGTGCACACCAACTATAACACGCCGACGCTTTCCTATCAGATGACGGCGGGGAGCTGTGGGTATATCCGTATCGACTCTTTCGGGACAAGCACAGCCAACGAATTCAAGACGGCTGTAGACAGTCTGAAAGAACAGGGCGCCACCTGCTATGTGTTTGATCTGCGTGACAATACCGGCGAAAACCTTAACGCTGCTCTTGTGGCGGCCGATTATTGCGTACCTTCCGGACTTATTGCCCAGCAGGAGGATAAGGACGGTAACGTCACCGACCTGCGCATGTCCGACGAAAATCAAATCACGGTGCCTATGGTTTGCCTGGTCAACGGAAATACGGCCGCCGGTGCAGAATTGTTTGCCAATGCCTTGCGTAAAATGGGCGGGGCCACTCTGGTGGGTACTACCACGATGGGCAAAGGCGTTGTAATGAGTGAAGCCCAAAGCTTCTCCGATGGTTCTGCTGCCTATATCACCATTGGCCTGCTGTTGGATAATGAAGGCCAGTCCTGGAACGACACCGGGCTGACCCCGGATGTGGACGCCGCTTTGAGCGCCGACGAGCAGAGCGCATACTATGATTTCACCATAGAAAACGATCCGCAGATCAGCAAGGCAGTCAATGCTGCCATGTCTCTGACCGGACAGAACTGATCGGGAAAGGAAGGATACAGTGCCCAATCTCACCGACCTTTCTACCATACGTGATTTGTGCACACGGTATGATTTTGCACTTTCCAAAGGGTTCGGGCAAAACTTTATTATCAATCCCGGTATCTGCCCGCGCATCGCGGAAGCGGCCGGTATCGGTCCCGGTTGGGGTGTGCTGGAAATCGGCCCCGGCATTGGCGTGCTTACCGAACAGCTCTGCCAACGTGCCGACAAGGTGGTATCCATCGAGGTGGATAAGCGTCTGCCGGCACTTTTGGCGGAGACGATGGCGGCGTACAGCAACTTCAAGCTGGTTCTTAACGACGTGCTGAAAGTTGATCTGAAGTCCCTTCTGGCAGAGGAATTTGGGGATAAACCTGTGGCGGTCTGCGCCAACCTGCCCTATTACATCACCAGTCCCATTCTCATGCGCCTTTTGGAAGAAAAACTTTCCATCCGTAACATTACCGTTATGGTACAAAAGGAGGCTGCACAGCGCCTTTGTGCAGCCCCTGGCACACGGGAGGCCGGTGCCATCAGCTATGCGGTGGCTTACTATGCCCAGCCAAAATTGCTTTTCAGTGTTCAGCCCGGCAGCTTTTATCCGGCTCCCAGCGTGACCAGCGCCGTGATCCGCCTGGATGTACGCCAGCAGCCCCCTGTGGCATTGCCGGCGGAGCAGGAGGCATCCTATTTTGCTCTGATCCGGGCGGCATTTTCCCAGCGCCGCAAGACAGCCGCCAACGCCATTGCCAACGGTTTGAAACTCCCCAAAGGGGAAGTTCTCAAGGCTTTGGATGCTGCCGAACTGGATCAGCGTGCTCGCCCGGAACAGCTTACCTTGCAGGATTACTGTGCTTTGCAGGCTGCCTTGTTTCAGCATTGACAACCCATACAAAAATGTGCTATACTAATCTAGTTCCGCTAGCATAGCACAATTGGCAGTGCAGCTGATTTGTAATCAGCAGGTTGCAGGTTCGATTCCTGTTGCTAGCTCCAAATTATAAGCGCCGCAGCGAGGTTTTTTGCCTTGCTGCGGCGCTTTCTTTTTGTTTGAATGGATTTCTGACTACTTTTTGACTACTTTGGGGCGTTTTTGAATGCTTTACCCGCTTCCTTTTTCGAGATATTCGTCTATGCGATGGACTGCTTTCAGGCTGTCCTCGGCCTCCAGATGGGCATAAATTTCGGCAGCCATCTGAATGGTGGCATGATCGAACAGTTGCTGGGCTGTGCGCAGATCTACACCGGCACGGTAGAGAGTTGTTGCATATATATGGCGCAACATGTGGGCATAAAGAAGGAAGTCCAGCAGGGAGGCCAGATGATTCTTCTAAAGACGCTGATAGACGGTAGAGGTCATGACTCCGCCGGTGGAGGTGGGCACAACATATTCACCAATGTGTGGTGTGGAGAGAAGTACTTCCCGCAGTTTTTTCGGTATGGGAAGCACCCGGCGGGAAGCGCGGTTTTTCAGTTCTATGCTGGGGTCCGGCTTGTTGCCGTCCGGGAAGGTGACGCCGCGCAATATGGCCATGCTGGCCGGGCCAATATCATCCCAGCGAAGGCCCATTGTTTCCTCTTTCTTCTACTAGAATGTGGTTGCGGGTCACATTGTTTCACGTGAGCAAAGCAGATTTGTTGCCATTCTACCAGTTACTACCAAGGGGGTGCCTTTTTCTACCTTTTTAAATGCCAAAGCTTTTTGTAAGATAAGATTTTGGTGTACCGGTGCCATGGACTTTTTGTTACTTTCCGTGCCAGCGAAAAGCTCTGCGAAAGCCTTTCTGTTCGGCTTCCTGTACAGTAAAGGCGTAGAAGTCTTTGGAGTATGGCGTTATAAGCGTGTGGTCATATTGTTGATCGAAAGGGAGATGGTAAATTTGTTCGCCATATTTTGAAAAATTACATTTGATTTGCGGATAGGTTCCATGAGGAAAATGTTCGCGTACTTCGATGCCGAGATAGTTAGCACACTGTTTTGCTACAGAGGATAGAGAAGTAGTAGTAATAAACAGCCCATGAATATCCTTTTTATTGGCATGTTGCAACTTGTAGAGAACACAAGTCCCGTATAGTTGAAAAATGTGCTTTTCGTGGATCGTTTTGTCTGTACTCCAGCGCTTACATTGAATAATAACGCATTGGGAGTTGCTTTCTGCAATCAAGTCGCGCCCCATATCTTTTAGGCCTTTGGTTGCGCCTATATAGTGGACCTTGTAACCTTTTTTCTCATATAAATATCCGATGTATCGTTCGTATTCTATACCAATTTGCCAAGGAGTTTTTTTACGCTTATTATAGCGATCAAGTGCAAGTTGCCATTTATCAGTATTTGAAAGTTTAGCGTATTCTTCAGGCGAAAGCCAATTTTTTACCGCATCGTAGGAATCATACGAAATCTCGGAGCCAGTAGATGCTTCAGTGGCCATCTTGGAAATCTCTTCTGGGGTTAGAAGGAGATAATCTTCAAGCCATGGAAAAAGGGAAGTAAAATAATCGATTTGAAGCTTATACTGTTGTAAAGCGCAAACCGCCGCCTTACGTGCACGAGCAGCTTCGCGTACCTTATCAGCAGCTATTGGAGCAGAGGGAGTTTTATTTTCCAGAAGAAAGGCAGAATACTGGAGCTTTTGAGAATCTAGATCAGCATAAGCTTTGGCCATCCATTGAATTGCGGATAACGTATCATTTTTGGCTTTTTCAAATAGGTCGTTTTCTTCCATAAGTCGAGATTTTAAGGTAGAAACTTCCTGCTGGTTTTGAACCAACTCGATCTGCTCTTTTTCTAACACTTTGCTCTTTACTTCTAATTCGGCTTCACGCTTGGCTATATCTGATTTTACTGATTTGACCCCCATTTCATAGGCGGTAAAAAACATTAAGGCAATGGCGAGTATGGCAAACTGACCAATAACGAGAATAACATCTAATTCCATGCAGATCACCTTGCATTAAGCCTGCTGGGGGAGAAAAGGAGATGCCCCCTCCCTGGCATTGGTCTGATATTTGTGTTTCGGCACATTGGGCACAGTGAACTGGCCGTGGATATCTAGAGTACGAACTTTGTTTAAGGGTGTAGATTCTGACAGAAAATGAATGGTTTTCGAGGGCTGCGAAAGAAATTCTGCAACATTATACCCAATCAACCAGAGTGGACATACATTTAATTTTTCTGCAAGAACTGCAACAACATCAATTTTAAAAAATCGGTCACCGAGCTCCCAAAGATTTAATGCCTGGTTGGGAAATGCAACACGATGCGAAAAAGCTTCCAAGGTTATGCCGGACTGCTCACGGTATTCTTTTAATCCACCGGAAAAGTTTGAAATACGGTTTATGAATAATCTTCCCCTTGAAAACAATACTACAAGAAATCACCAAACGCAATATTTTTATAAAAATACGTGGACAAAATCATTGAATGGTTGTAGCATGGTGGCATTACTATATGTTAAAGTCCAAAGCAAAGGCAAAGCAATCTATGCAAAGTAGTTGCTTGGCATAATCTATGCCAAGCAAGGGACTATTACGGCATTGCGCAAGAAGATAGCGTGAGATAAAAGCGAAATCGAGAAAAAACTGTGTGGAGGTTATGTCTCCAATATTAACGAGAGAGCAAAGTAAAATGAGAACGTTGCTTCGGGCAGATGAGAGTTACAGACCCGGGATAAGTACAAATCTGCATAAAGCCACTGTAGAGAATTCTAGGATGCAGGTGAGATACGGGCAGGCCATGAAAGTGAACAAAACCCTTGTGGCAGCCCTGTAATTTGGAATATCTGAGTGAAGATACCGGCGCCACAGTGCAGGAGAAGAAAACGATTCTGCAAACGCTGCGGGAAATGCTGGATATGCTTCTGGAAAAGGTACGTGGATTGCTGCAGGGCGGCGACGCAACACTGACTGCCGCACAGGCCCGGGAGATGGCGGGGCAGGCGACCAGATGGAAGCGCGGCGCGGGATGGTAGATAACTACCTGCAGGAACTGGAGACCGCCAGAAAAGAAGCAGAAAACCGAACTTTGCAATGGAATGCAACGGGGAAAGATCAGCCAACGGGACGAAATGAAAAGGTATACAGCAGAGGCCAGGAGGAAGGCAGCAAAAACGAAACAGGACCGGCTGAGCATCCGCAGGGAAAGATGACCGGCGCAGAGCAGGTGAGCTACCAAACGCTTGAAAAAAGTGCCGGATATGCAGGTGACCGCAGTGCAAAGCCGTGCAGCTGAAGGGAAAAGTGTGCAGCAGCTGATCAAGGACGGGTTGAACAGCACACAGCGTACCCCGGGCAAGAAAAATGGGAGGGTGGTAAATAACTATACAGGAGACACCATTGTTGTTACACAGGACGGACTGCGTTATGGGTTGCTGCGGAAAGGAAGTGTGCAGAAAAACAGGTAGTATATTGGAAAAATCGGTCAGATAATAGAAAACGCGGTCAAGATCAATGAACTTGAACCGCGTGGTAAGGAACTGCGTTCCGATGTATATTAGGGGCTTGTCAGGATGAAAATGGAACAATGCGAGCCATCCGGTTCATTGTGAATATGTATGAGAATGGCAGGGCAACACTTGATGGAGACAGCCTCCAGCCTCTGCAGGGCCATACAAGCAAAAAAGTTGGAACAGCGCCCATAAAGGGACAGGGGATCGGTACGAATACCGTGGCCCCAGACCGTTCCAACACCATCAGTATACCAGAGTTCCTGAACAGCGTCAAGGAAGCATGGGGAGATAACCTTGCTGGGACTGTGCGGTATAAACTGGGAATCGATGCCAAAAAAGCTGGTACAGATAATCTGAAAGATGCACTTCGTTATAGCAGGAAAGACGGTGACAAGCAAGAGCTGACGGCAGAGAAACGCCGACGCCAGGCGGCGGAGGCAGCAAACCGGAGAAAGCGGCACCAGCGGGTGCATCGATGCATTGTTTGACGAACTGGCTGAGGAGTGGCCGGGCATCTTTGATAAAGATGCAGCCCCGGCAGACAATATCCAGCGGCTGATGGAAGTTTATGATGAAGTGCGTGACGGGGCAGCTTATGACCTGGGAAACGGGAATGAGCGAGGAAGAAGAGGCAGCCTACCTGGCACAAGACCTGTACGATGCTTACACTATGCCTCGCCGTCAGACCTATGCAGACCGAAGTGCCGCCCGGGCCGAGAAAGTGACCCAACAGTTCCAGAGGGAAAAAGCGCAGGCGATGGCACAGCAGAAAGCTGCTTATAAGCAGAAGCTGCGGGAACAGAGAAAATGGGCGCGGGATCGCATGGCAGAACTGCAAAACCAGTACCGGGCGGCAAAAGAAGCCCCCGAACAGGAGCTTGTGATCAAAACACACGACCAGATTTCGGGGGCGGCGGATTTTTCTTTGTATTCAATGGTTTACAGCAATTCCACACCGGTGTTGCGGCAAGCGGTTACGGTCTCGGCATCCCACAGGCTGACCTGGACCTCACCGACGTGAACTTTTCCCAACAGAAGCATGCACAGGCGGCTCTGGCCGATGCCCCCGCCCATGGTCAACGGCAGGGTACCGTCCAGCAGCATCTTATGGAAGGGCAGCTCCGCACGTTCGGGGCAGCCGGCTTCTTCCAACTGACGGCGCATGGCATCTGCATCTACACGAATTCCCATACTGGACAGCTCCAAAGCGCAGCCCAAGGGCTTGTGCCAGAACAAAATGTCGCAGTTCAACGTCCAATCATCGTAGTCAGGGGCGCGGCCGTCATGAGTCTGGCCGCTTTTCAGTTTACCGCCAATCTGCATAATGCAGATGGTCCCGTGCTCTTTGGCAAAAGCGTTTTCCCGCTCTTTCGGGGTCATGGCGGGGTAGCGGTCCTCCAGTTCCTGGGTGGTGATAAAAGTAACTTCCCGGGTCAGATGAATCCGCTTCAATGCCGGGAATTTCCAGCGCAGTTCATCGGAAGTAGCACACACCGCGTCCACAATATCCCGTACGGTATCCTGCAAAAAGGCGGTGGTGCGCTGGCGTGCCGTGATAACCCGTTCCCAGTCCCACTGGTCCACATAGATGCTGTGGAGGTTGTCCAATGCCTCATCGCGGCGTACCGCGTTCATATCGGTGACCAAACCCTGGCCGGGACGGAATCCGTATTTGTACAGGGCATAGCGCTTCCACTTGGCCAGGCTGTGCACGATTTCTGCCTTCTCGTCCAGGCAGGGGACGTCAAAGGAAACCGGACGCTCCACACCGTTCAGGTCATCGTTCAGACCGCTGCCGTGAAGCACGAAAAGAGGTGCGGTAACCCGCTTCAGATGAAGCGCCAGGCAGAGTTTCTCCTGGAAGATGGTTTTGATCAGACCGATGGCTTTCTGGGTATCATACAATCCCAGAAGGCTTTTGTAGTTGGCGGGAATGTTGACGGAACTCATTTTACTACACACTCCTTGACAGAAAATTTTTCCGATAGAACTCAGGCTTTCGCAAACTGACTTTCATACAGTTGGGCATAGAAGCCGCCCTTGGCCAACAGCTCATCGTGGGTACCACGCTCGATGATGTTGCCGGCTTTCATTACAAGAATCTGATTGGCGTTCTTGATGGTGGAGAGGCGATGGGCCACAATAAAGCTGGTCCGGCCTTTCATCAGCTCTTCAAAAGCGTCCTGTACCAGTACTTCCGTGCGGGTATCGATGCTGGAAGTGGCCTCATCCAGAATCAGAATGGGCGGACGGCGCAGCATGACACGGGCAATACAAAGCAGCTGCCGCTGGCCCTGACTGATGTTGCCGCCATCTTCCGCCACCACGGTGTCATATCCGTTGGGCAACCGGCAGATAAAGCTGTGGGCACGGGCGCGTTTGGCTGCATCAATGATTTCTTCCCGTGTGGCATCCGGTTTTCCGTAGGCTATGTTTTCGGCAATGGTACCGGATTTCAGCCAGGTCTCCTGCAGGACCATACCCAGATTGGCGCGCAGGCTGTCCCGGGTGACGGTGTCAATGGAACGGCCATCCACCTTCAGGCAGCCTCCATTGATTTCGTAGAACCGCATCAGCAGGTTTACCAGGGTGGTCTTTCCGCAGCCGGTGGGGCCAACCAACGCGATCCGCTGGCCGGGCCAGACTCGCAGATTCATGTCCTCGATCAGGGGTACATCGGGCACATAGCGGAATTTTACATGTTCAAACGCTACGCTGCCGGCGCCCATAGGCAATACAGCGGCATCGGGGGCATCCGGCACAATGGGAGTTTCATCGATCAAATCAAAGACACGCTGTGCGCAGGCCAGGGCATTCTGCAGCTCGGTCATCACATCGGAAATGTCATTGAAAGGCTTCGTGTATTGGTTGGCGTAGTTCAGAAAGACGGAAAGCTCGCCTACCGTCAGGCTCCCTGCGATGGCGGCAAACGCTCCCAGGACGCCGACGGCGGCATACACCAGGGCGTTCACAAAGCGGGTGCAGGGGTTGGTCAGGGAAGAGAAAAAGACGGCACGGACGCCGCATTTTTGCAGGTCCAGGTTGATACGGTCAAAACGGGCCTCGGCACGGCTCTCATAGCCAAAGGCCCGAACCAGATGTTCATTGCCCACCAATTCCTCCACAAGGCTGGTCATTTCGGCGCGGGTCTCGCTCTGGACCTTGAACATGGAATAGGTGTGGGTGGCAATGAACCGTGCCACAAAGATGGAAAGCGGAGTCAGCGCCACCACCACCAGGGCGATCCGCCAGTCGATGGAAATCATGACGCCCAAAGTGCCCAAAATCGTCAGGACACCGGTAAACAACTGGGTGAACCCCATCAAAAGGCCGTCGCTGAACTGCTCCACATCTGTGGTGATCCGGCTGATCGCATCGCCGGGGCGATGGGCATCCATATATTTCAGCGGCAGGATTTCCAGCTGCTCAAAGGCCTTTACCCGGATATCCCGCACCACCTGAAAGGTGATCCGGTTGTTGACTACGTTCATCAGCCATTGGGCCACAGCCGTACAGAAAATCGTGACGCCCATGGCGAGGGCCAGCTTGCCCAGACCTGCAAAATCCACCTGGCCGGGCCCCAGAATCAGGTCCACTGCCTTACCGGAGATCACCGGTGCCAGCAAGGTGGTAAAAACGGTGATCACTGCCAGTGTCAGCGTCAAGGCCACCGAACCGGCATAGGGACGAATCAAAGCAAGGACACGTTGGATGGTGGAACGATTCAGTTTGGTATGCGGTTTACTCATAACGTCTTTTCCACCTCCTCTTTGCTCAGCTGGCTCAGGCAGATTTCTTTGTACACCGGGCAAGCCTTGAGAAGTTCGGCATGGGGGGCATCGCCCACCAGATTGCCGTCATCCATCACCAGAATGTGGTCGCCCCGCTGAACGCTGGCGGCGCGCTGGGAAACGATAAATACCGTCATTCCCTGGGTCTTTTCTTTCAACGCCTTGCGCAAAGCGGCATCGGTAGCAAAGTCCAGCGCCGACGCACTGTCATCCAGAATCAAAACTTTGGGTTGGGGGACCAGGGCACGGGCAATGGTCAGCCGCTGACGCTGACCGCCGGAAAAATTGCGTCCGGCGGTCTCCACCGGCTCGTCCAGCATTCCGGGTTTGCTGCGCACAAAATCCGCCGCCTGGGCAATTTCCAGTGCAGCCCAGATCTCCTCGTCGGTCGCGTGGGGGGCTGCCCAGCGCATATTGTCCCGGATGGTGCCGGTAAACAGCATGGCCTGTTGGGGTACCACGCCGATCAGCTGCCGCAGCTGAGCAAAGCTGTATTCTTTTACATTGTGGCCAAACAGCCGGACAGAACCTTCTGTGGCATCATAGAAACGGGCCACCAGATCGATCAGCGTTGTTTTGCCGCTGCCGGTACCGCCGATCACCCCGATGGTCTGCCCGGATTGTGCGATAAAGGACACATCCGTCAGGCTGGGGGCGCCGGCGCCCCGGTAGGTGAAGGATACATGGTCGAAGGCAACCGCCGGGCTGCCGGCCACCGGGGCCAGCGTCGGGGCCTGGGGGTCCGGCATGGAAGTCCGGGTGTTCAGAATCTCATTCACACGCATGCCGCTGGCCAGAGCGCGGGTCACCGAAATCACCAGATCCGCCAGGCGAAGAAGGCTCAGCAAAATCTGACTCATGTAGTTGATCAGCGCAATGATCTCGCCCTGGGTGAGGTTGCCGGTATCGACTTCCCGTCCACCCAGGATCAGCAGGGCAATGACGGTAAGGTTGACCACCAGATAGGTCAAGGGATTCATCATGGCGGAAATCCGCCCTGCTTTGATCTGGATGGATTTCAGGTGATCGTTGGTCTCCACAAAGTTGGCCAGCTCATCGGCCTGCCGGGCAAAGGCCCGTACCACACGGGCGCCCACGTAGTTTTCGCGGGTCAGCAGCGTGACGCGGTCCAGGCCATTCTGGGCCTGGTGATAGATCGGCACGGTAGACCGCATAATCAGCCAGATAATCAGCGAAATAATCACGGTGGCTGCCACGAAGAGCAACGTCAGGTGCGGACTGATGGAAAACGCCATGATCAAGGCGCCAATCACAATAAAAGGGGAGCGGAGCAGCAAGCGCAGCGTCAGGTTGACACCGTTTTGCACCTGATTGATGTCACTGGTCATCCGCGTGACCAGCGTAGGTGTGCCGATGCCGTCCAATTCGCTGTAGCTCAGTGTATCGATATGCCGGAACAGGTCTTTACGCAAAGCCGTACCAAATCCCAGTGCGGCTTTGGCAGAAAAGTACTGGGCCGTCAGGCTGCAGGTCAACCCGATCACCGCCAGCAATACCAGCAGGCCGCAGCGCTGCCAGATAAAGACAGCGTCGGCGTTTTTGATACCGGTGTCGATGATACTGGCTACCACAAGGGGGACAAACAGTTCAAAACAGGCCTCCAGCATCTTAAAGAGCGGCGCCAGCAGGGCCTGTTTTTCATAGCCCTTGATATAGAGCAACAATTTGTGCATTGGTAAAACCACCCCGTTTTCGATGTTTTGGGTCACGCTTTTTAGTATAGCACAGTCTGTTGTATTTGTCATTGCAGGATTTGCCCGGATTCGAGGATTATTTGCGCCGGCAACGCCTATACTTGCTATGAGATCAAATGGGGAGGCACAAGGATGCTGTTTCATTATTATAAAGGTTTTTCCCGTGCGGCGGCCCACACGCTGTACACGGCGGTCATACTGGCGGGGCGGCAAGGGTGTGCCGCCGCCGACACAGGCCATCTGCTGTTGGCCATGCTTCAGACGGCCCAGGGACCCACCGCGGATTTCCTGCGCCGCAAACGGATAACCGAATCCGCCTTGCGCGGTTGTGTACAGGGCAGAAGCTGCAGTGGCCAACCCCGCAGTCTGGGCAAAAACGACCTGGCGCCGGAAACCCGTAAAGCCATGGAATTTGCCGTGCTGGGGGCTCATGCGGCCAGTGCCGCCCGGGCAGAGAACGAACATCTGCTCTGTGCCATGCTGGAGGATGCCTCCTGCACGGCCAGTGTATGGCTGGCCTCTTTGGGCATTGAGGTCCCCCAGGCCGCCCGGGAATGCCGTCAGCTTTCCGGGCAGCTGGTACTGCCCGCACAACCTCGCATGGCGGCCACCCGGGGCGGTAAACCCAGCGAAAAATACGGCCGTGACCTGACACGGCTGGCCCAGGAGGGGCGTCTGGACCCGGTCCTTTGCCGGGATGCTGAGCTGGACCGGATGATCGAAATCCTGTGCCGCCGGCAGAAAAACAATCCGTGCCTGTTGGGGGAACCGGGGGTAGGAAAAAGCGCCTTGGCGGAAGCCCTGGCCCAACGCATTGCATCGGGGCAGATCACCCCGTCCCTGCGCAACAAGCGGGTCCTTGCCCTGGATATGGCTTCCATGGTGGCGGGCACCAAATACCGCGGCGACTTTGAGGAACGGTTCAAAAATCTGTTGGAGGAACTCTACCGCGACAATTCCACCATTCTTTTCATTGATGAGATTCACGTTATCGCCGGTGCCGGTGCGGCAGAGGGGGCCATTGATGCGGCCAGCATTCTCAAGCCCATGCTGGCCCGGGGGGAAATCCAGCTCATCGGTGCCACCACGGTGGAGGAATATCGCAAAACCATCCAGAAAGATTCCGCTCTGGAGCGGCGTTTCGGCAAGGTCATGGTGGAGGAGCCCAGTCCAGCCGATGCAGAGACAATTCTGCGCGGACTGATGCCGCGATATGAACGCTACCACGGCATTTCCATTCCCCAGGAAGCCATCCATGCGGCGGTGGAGCTCAGCGTGCGATACCTGCCGGGGCGGTATTTGCCGGATAAAGCCATTGATCTGTTGGACGAGGCTGCGGCTTCGGTGCGGATCGCCTGCGCCGGCAGTGATGTAAAGCAAAAGGCATTACGCCCATCCGATGTGGCGAAGGTGGTCAGCAAAGCCAGCGGCGTACCGGCCGAACGAGTGGGGGAGGCCGAGCGGGAACGACTTGCCAATCTGGAAAGCCGGCTGGCGGCAGAAGTCATCGGACAACCCAAAGCAGTGGCGGCCGTAGCGGCAGCCATCCGGCGCAGCCGTACCGGACTGCGGGAGAGCGGCCGTCCCATCGGTGCCATGTTGTTCCTGGGCCCTACCGGTGTAGGCAAGACCCAACTGGCACGTACCCTGGCAAAATGTTGGTTTGGCAGCGAAAAAGCCCTGCTGCGGTTTGATATGTCGGAATATATGGAACGCCATACCGTCGCACGGTTGTTAGGGGCACCTCCGGGGTATGTGGGACACGACGAGGGGGGCCAGCTCACCGAGGCAGTGCGCCGCCGCCCCTACAGCGTGGTCCTCTTTGACGAGATCGAGAAGGCCCATGGCGATATCCAGAACCTGCTGCTGCAGATTCTGGAGGACGGCAGTCTCACCGATTCCCAGGGACGTAAAGCTGATTTTTCCAATACCATCATTCTGCTTACTTCCAATCTGGGGGCCCGCTGCCTCAGCGGCCAGACTGCCCCCATGGGATTCGGGGCAGCCGACAGTGAAACGGCCCGCCGGGGCGAGCAGGCCATCCAGGAGGCCAAAGCCTTCTTCCGTCCGGAGCTGATGGGGCGGCTGGATGAGACTGTGTTGTTTGCTCCCTTGGGTCCCGAGCAACTGGCGGCCATTGCCGACCGGCTTCTCTGCGAACTGGAGGAACGGGCCGCCCACCAGGGGTATACCCTCCATCATACCGCTGCGGCGGCCCGGAGCCTGGCAGGGGATAAGGTGCCTCCCTATGGTGCACGGGAACTTCGCCGTACCGTCAGCCGGGCGGTGGAACAGGCCTTGGCCGATCGCATCGCGGCCGGAACTGCCCACGCAGGCACGGTATATACCGCCGATGCGGCACCGGATGGTCGTATCATTTTGCAGGAGACCGATCTGGCCGCCTGTGTCTGACCCTATACAGAGAAAAACCGTCCGGCATGCCGGACGGTTTTCGTGGTATATTCCCAAGATTACTGTAAACTTTGCGGCATTTCCCAACCGGTATGGTCGGTATGCAGCCATTCCTCGGCCCGTTCGCTGCCCGGGGCTTCCAGAGCTTCCCGGTACAGTGTTTGAATTTCCGGATTCTCATGGCTGAATCGCAGCATACTGCACTGGTCCAGGGCGTACAACCGGCGCCCGCGCTCGGTTGCCCGCTCTTCGTCGTCCAGATTCTGAGGCTGGCCGCCGCCCCCTGCACAACCGCCGGGACAGGCCATGACCTCCACAAAGTCATAGTGTACTTTGCCGTTGGCGATGGCATCCAACAGATGCCGTGTATTGCCCAGGCCGTTGACCACAGCCGTGCGGACTATGGCACCACCGCCCAGATCAAATTCAGCTTCGGTCCATCCCTGGGCAAAGGCACGTCCCCGCACCGCGGTGAATGCGTCAGGCCTGGGATTCTTGCCGTTTACCAGGTAGTAAGCGCTGCGCAGCGCCGCTTCCATCACACCGCCGGTAACCCCAAAAATAACGCCCGCGCCGGTATAGGTGCCCAACGGGGAATCAAAGGCTTCCTCGGGCAGCGTTTCGGGATGCAGACGTTCGGCGCGGATCATCCGTACCAATTCCCGGGTGGTCAGCACCAGGTCCACATCCTGCCCGGCCGCCGTGTGCATGGTGGGCAGATCACACTCCTGCTTCTTGGCAATGCAGGGCATGATGGACACACAGTAAAGTCTGTCGGGCGAAACACCCAGCTTTTCAGCAAAATAATTTTTGGTTACCGCGCCAAACATCTGCTGGGGGCTCTTCGCTGTGGAAAGGCGGTCCGTCCACTGGGGATAATGGCTTTTCAGATACCGCACCCAACCGGGGCAGCAGCTGGTAAACATGGGCAGCTCTTTTGTCTCCCCGGCCTGATAACGGCGCAAAAACTCTGTTCCTTCCTCCATGATGGTCAGATCGGCGCTGAAAGAGGTATCAAACACATAATCGAATCCCAGCCGCCGCAGGGCAGCGGCCATCCGGTGAACGGTAGCTTGCTCAGGCGCCAGTCCCAGGTTCTCTCCCCAGGCAGTGCGCACCGCGGGGGCGATCTGCACCACGGTGATTTTTTCGGGATCGGCGATGGCATCAAATGCCCGTTGGGTATCATTGCGCTCCCGCAACGCACCGGTGGGGCAGTGGGTGATGCACTGCCCACACAGCGCACAGTCGCTCTCCTTGATGCGCCGGTTTCCGCTTACATCTACCCGGGTACGGCTGCCCGTACCGGACAGATCCCATACGTGGACGCCCTGCACCTTGTCACAGACCTGGATGCAGCGCATACATTTAATGCATTTGTTGGTATCGCGGTAGAGGGGAAAATCCCGGGGCCATTGGGCACGGGCACCGGTGACCAGATCGGCAGGGTAGGGATTCTCCAGAATGCCCAGGTCGTTGGCCACATTCTGCAGATGGCAGTTCCCGCTGCGCAGGCAGGTGGCACAATGGCAGTCATGCTGGCTCAGGATCAGTTCCACATTGATACGGCGTGTGCGGCGCACCCGGTCGGTGTTGGTACGGATGGCCATCCCCTCGAATACCGGGTTGTTGCAGCTGGGAACCAGGTTCCGTTCCCCTTCGATCTCCACACAGCATACCCGGCAGGCGCCGATCTCGTTCAGATCCTTCAGATAGCACAGATGGGGGATGTCTACGCCGGCAATCTTGGCAGCGTTCAGAATGGTGGTACCTTCCGGCACTTGGACGGCCACGCCGTTGACAGTTACATTTACCATTGGGCCGTCCTCCCTCCCTTAAAGATACCATAGCCGAAATGATCGCACCGCAGGCAGCGCCCCGCTTCCTGCATGGCCTCCTCCTCGGTCATGCCGCAGCTGGCAAGCTCAAAATCACAGTGGGCCTCCAGGGCGTTGCGGCTCTTCAGCTGGATTCGCCCACAGGGTGGGGTGTTGGACAGCTTGGCCGGCGGGATCTTTACGGCAGTACCGATGGTATGGGAATACCCCAGAAAGCTGTCGATGTTGGCGGCACTGACTTTGCCGGCAGCCACCGCCCGAATGACCGTAGCTGGGCCGGTCACGGCGTCGCCGCCGGCAAACACATTGGGCGTGCCCGGCACGTAGCCCGACAGATCGGCTTTCAAGGCGCCACGGCTGGTACCGATACCGCCCTTCTCGAATTCATCGGATTCAATCCGCTGTCCGATGGCGATAATCAGATAGTCGCAGGGAATGCGGAATTCTTTCTGCCTGGCATCCCGCGGCGCCGGGCGGCCGTCGCGGCCATACCCGCCGATGATCTGCGGCCGGGTCCACAGGGCGCTGACTTCCCCTTGCTCGTTGGCTTCGATACGGGCCGGGGCCTGCAGCGGCAGGATCTGGCACCCCTCCGCCATGGCATCTTCAATCTCCTCAGGAAGGGCTGTCATGTCATCCACCCGGCGGCGGTAAACGCAGGTCACACTCTCGGCGCCCAGCCGGATGGAAGTCCGGGTGGCATCCATGCTCACATTGCCGCCGCCGATGACCACGATCCGTTTGCCGGTAAAGTCAGGGGCATGCCCCTCGCCGCAGCTGCGCAGGAACTCCACGGCAGACAGCACATTCTTGCTGTTTTCGCCTTCCAGCCCCAGCTTTTTGTCCGCATGGGCGCCGATGGCAATGTACAGGGCGTCATATTCTTTCTGCAGATCGGGCAGCTGCAAATCTTTTCCTACACAAACACCGGTCTTGACCTCCATACCGGTGGCCAGAATATAATCGATGTCCCGCTGCAACACTTCCGGCGGCAGGCGATAGTCGGGAATCCCATAACGCAGCATGCCGCCCAGCTTTTCCCGCTGTTCAAAGACGGTAATGCTGTGCCCCATCAACCGCAGGTAGTAGGCAGCCGTCAGTCCGCTGGGTCCGCCACCGATAATGGCCACCCGTTTGCCGGTATCTTCGGCCGGGGCGGGGGGCTGCTGGTGTCCGGCATAGTCGGCGGCAAAGCGTTTCAGACCGCAGATGTTGACCGCGTCATCTACCAGCCGGCGACGGCACTGACGCTCACAGGGATGCTCGCAGACATAGGCGCAAGCATGGGGGAAAGGGTTGTCCTTCCGGATCAGATCCATGGCATCGTCATACTGACCCTCCCGGATCAGGGCAATGTACCCGGGAATGTCCACATGAGCCGGGCAGACCGTCACGCAGGGAACCGGCTGTTTCAGTGAGCAGATGCACCGGCCATAGTGGGCGTGTTCCTCGTAATCTTCCCGGAATCCACGTACCCCCTGCAGAACCATGGCCGCTGCTTCGTAACCGATGGCACAGTCGGCAGAATCCACAATGGCGGCGGCCGTCTGCTCGATCAGGTCAATGGTGCCTTCCGGCGCGGTCTGATCCAGCACACTTTCCAGAAGGTTCTCCAGCTGGGACAGACCGATGCGGCAGGGCACACACTTGCCGCAGGTCTGTGCATGGCACAGACGCAAAAAATTCAGCGCCATATCCACCGGGCAAAGCCCCGGCGGGTTGGCGGCGATGCGATGCCCCATATCGCGGCAGAGGTCCTGCACGACCTGCTGCGCACGATCGGGCGTCTCGATAGAAAGTCGTATCATGGTGGTTGATCCTCCGTTTATAACCGTTCTTACACTCTCTATTATACGGGTCGGAGAACGATAAATCAATAACAAATTCAAAACTTGTTATAAATTACTGTGCAAAATGACGAATCACAGAAAAATAGACACAAAAAACAAGGTGTCCGGTCGCCCGGGCACCCTGAAAATGTGTATGAGTAATTATGGCTTTACACGGAATTCCTGCTCACAGTAAACGCAGCGGTACCGTCCGCTGGGGGTCAGCGTAAAGATATGGTCGCAGCCTTCCTCAATGGAGGTTACACAGCGGGGATTGGTGCACTTGATCACATTCACCAGGCGCTGGGGCTGCTTGGGGCGAATCTTGTTGACGATATGGCCGTTCTCGATCACGGTAATGGTGATTTTCGGATCAAGATAGCCCAGAATATCAAAATTCAGCTTGCTTACGTCACCCTCGATTTTGATGATGTCCTTTTTGCCGCTTTTCTGGCTGCGGACATTCTGCAGAAGGGCTACGCTGGCGTCGTGGAGCTTTTCCAGTTCCATCATATGGTACAGGCCCAGACCGGTACCGGCGGTGATGTGGTCGATGACCACGCCGTTCAGAATCTCGTCAACCGTTAACATCAAAAGCTACCTCCCCGGTTTTGGGGTCTGCAAGACCCAGCAGCGTCATAATCAAGGCCATGCGCATGTACACACCGTTCTGCGCCTGCTCAAAGTAAGCGGCACGCGGATCGTCGTCCACATCCAGCGTGATCTCGTTCACGCGGGGCAGCGGATGCAGTACCGCCATATCGGCAGGCGCCAGGGCCAGCTTATCCTTGGTCAGAATATAACTGTTCTTCAGCCGGATATAATCTTCTTCATTGAAGAAGCGCTCCTGCTGCACGCGGGTCATGTAGAGAATGTCCAGTTCCGGCAGGGATTCTTCCAGGTTGCGGGTCTCCACATAGTCGATGCCGTTGGGGGCCAGGATTTCACTGATGATATAATCGGGAACCCGCAGCTCCTCCGGCGAGATCAGCACAAACCGCATGCCCGGCAGACGGGACAGGCTCTTGATCAGGCTGTGGACGGTACGGCCGAATTTCAGGTCTCCGCAGAAGCCGATGGTCAGGTTGTCCAGACGGCCCTTGCGGCGGCGGATGGTCATCATATCCAGCAGCGTCTGGGTGGGGTGACTGTGACCGCCGTCTCCGGCATTGATCACCGGGATACGGCTGTAGCGGGCTGCACGCAGCGGAGCACCTTCTTTGGGGTGGCGCATGGCGGCAATATCGGCATAGCAGCTGATGATCCGGATGGTATCCGCAACGGTCTCACCCTTGGACGCGCTGGACACTCTCGCGTCCGGGAAACCAATAACCTGGCCGCCCAGATTGAGCATGGCAGCCTCAAAGGAAAGGCGGGTACGGGTACTGGGCTCATAGAAGAGCGTGGCCAACCGCTTGCGGTAGGCTACGTCCTTGTAAGCGGACGGGTCGTCGTGGATACGGTCGGCCAGATCCATCAGGCGAAGGGTTTCATCCAGCGTAAAGTCCGCCGGGTCGATCAAATGTCTCATACACATTCCCCTTTAAAATCTCTATTTATCCCACAGCGCACCGGATTGCCACAAGCAATAGGGCGCGCTGCGAAAACATGGTTACGTGTTGTTACACCAGCTTGCGCACAATGGCAAAGTCAAAAAAATCAGTGTAGCAGGTCTGACAGCAGAGCACCGGGCGGCACAGGCGGGAGTAGCATGTCTCGTCCAGCTGCATCAGGGCCTGGTCAGGCCGAAGTCCCAATTGACGCCGGATGCCCGGCGTGCCGGTCACGGCGTGAATATGGGCCAGCGTTTTGGTGATATCCACGTGGCAGTACTGGGTCACGATCTCAAAAATAGACCGGGTAAAATCCAGCGTGTCCAGCCGCTGCCCGCCAAACAGAGAAAGCGGAAGAATATCGGTGGAATACAATACCGGTATGTCATCGGCCAACACCCGGCGGCGTACAAACACCAGGGTGGGCTTTTCTGCCCCGGGCAGCCCCAGCCGCTCGGCCAAAGCAGGGGAGGCAGTCTCCCGGGTAACCAGTACATTGTCGCTGTGGGGCTCATATCCGGCAGCCCGGATCATCCGGTAGAATTCCAGCTTCTGATCCAGGCGGTTGTTCATCCCCAGCACGTCCCGGTTCACCAGAGTCCCGATGCCCCGCACACGTTCCAGATAACCTTCCCGTTCCAGCAGACTTAAAGCATCCCGTACCACCGTGCGGCTTACTCCCAAAGCCCCGGCCAGTTCCACCTCGCTGGGCAGCTGGGCAACACCGGCATACAGACCGCTGCGCAGCTCAGTGACCAGCCGGTCGGCGGTCTGCTGGCTGCGCAGTTCACCGCCCAGCGGGGCCTCAGTTGCCTTTTTCATGCAGGTATTCCTTTCCCGCCCGGCATACGTCGGCCAGGCAGCATTTGGCACAGAACGGGGTGGTCCGCGCTGTACAGACGGCCCGGCCATGATACACCAGCCGGTGGCAGAAATCGCTGCCTTCTTCCGGCGGGATGATCTTCCACAGCTCCCGCTCCACCTTGGCGGGTTCCTTGATGTTGTCCACCAGTCCGATGCGGTTGCACAGGCGGATGCAGTGGGTATCGGTGACGATGGCCGGTTTGCCGAAAACATCCCCCATGATCAGGTTGGCACTCTTACGGCCCACCCCGGGCAATGCCAGCAGGGCGTCAAAATCATCGGGTACTTTGCCGCCATAGTTGTCCCGCAGCATCCGCATGCAGGCAGAAATATCCCGGGCTTTGCTGCGGCCCAGCCCACAGGGCTTGACGATGGCTTCGATCTCGTCCGGGGTGGCGGCGGCCAGGGCCTCCACACTGGGGTACCGGGCAAACAGATCCTGCACCACCACATTCACCCGGGCATCGGTGCACTGGGCGGCCAGACGTACTTCCACCAGCAGCTGCCAGGCGTGGTCATAGTCCAGCGTACATTCAGCCAGCGGATATTCGTCTTTCAGGCGTTGGATGCAGATTTGCGCCAGTTCCTTTTTTGTCACAGCATTCGCTCCGTTTCATGTTCTTTCTCTTGATTCTACCACGGCGATACCTTATAATCAAGAGGAAGAGAGCCTCAGATTGCTCACCTGCCACTTAAACAAATAAAAAAACAGGGCCCGGTGCCCCGCAGGATATACTACCTATTATAAAAGGAGGGAAAAGGCATGGAACCCTTGGCACAGCGGCTGCGGCCCCGCACCCTGGATGAGGTCTGCGGCCAGCAGCATCTTCTGGGCAAGAATCAGGTGTTCCGCCGCACGGTGGAGAGCGGCCGCATTCCCAATATGATTTTTTACGGCCCTTCCGGCGTGGGCAAGACCACGGTGGCCAGCATCATTGCCGCAGGCAGCGGTATGCGGCTGCACAAGCTCAACGGAACCACTGCCTCTACCAGCGACATCAAATCGGTTTTGGCGGATATCGGCACCCTGGGGGCAACGGGGGGAATTCTGCTCTACCTGGACGAGATCCAATATTTCAACAAACGCCAGCAGCAGAGCCTGCTGGAATGTGTGGAACAGGGTACCGTGACCCTGATCGCCTCCACCACCGAGAATCCCTATTTCTATGTTTATAATGCCCTGCTCTCCCGGTGCACGGTGTTTGAGTTCAAATCTCTGACCGCGGCAGATATCCGCCGGGGGGTACAGAACGCTGCCGCCCGCCTGAGCGCAGAGGACAAGGTTCCCATTCTGATTCCCGATGATGCGCTGGACTATCTGGCCCAGAGCGCTGGGGGCGATATGCGCAAAGCCCTGGGCAACCTGGAATTTGCCGTGACCGCCGCGCCCGTGGAAAACGGACAGCGCACCGTGACCCTGGATATGGTCCAGCAGGTGGCAGCCCGCACGGCCATGCGGTACGACAAGCTGGGGGACGACCATTACGATATTGTTTCTGCCTACCAGAAATCCATGCGCGGTTCCGACCCGGACGCGGCGCTGCATTATCTGGCCCGCCTGCTGGAAGCGGGGGATCTGCCCAGCGCCTGCCGCCGCCTGATGGTCTGCGCCTGCGAGGATGTGGGCCTTGCCTGGCCACAGATCATCCCCATCGTCAAGGCGGCGGTGGATATTGCCAACGCCGTGGGTCTGCCCGAGGCACGGCTGCCCCTGGCCGATGCGGTGGTCCTGGTGGCCACCGCCCCCAAGTCCAACTCGGCCCACGACGGCATCAACGCAGCCATGGCAGATGTACAGGCGGGGCGCACAGGGCCCATTCCGCGCCAACTGCAGAACAAACATTACGACGGTGCCGATGCCAAGGTCAAGGGGCAGCATTATCTTTATCCCCACGATTTTCCCCATCACTGGACAAAGCAGCAGTATCTGCCCGATGCCATCAAGGACCGCCGCTACTACGAACCCGGCGACAACAAAAACGAACAGGCCTTTGCCCAATACTGGAAAAAAATCAAAGGCGAATGAAAGGAGGATACGATGTCCCAACTTTCCTGTGAGACCATCCGCTTTCCTTCCTCGGACACGATGCATACCGTATCCGGCGTGGTATATACCAGTCCCGATGTCCCGGTACATGCCGTGCTGCAGCTCAGTCACGGTATGTGCGAATATGTACGCCGGTATGAACCCATGGCCCGTTTTTATGCCGATCACGGCATTGCCCTGGCCGGCAATGATCATCTGGGGCATGGGGATACAGCCGCCCCTGAAGAATACGGCCATTACGGGGAACCCGGCGGCCGGTATTATCTGCTGCAGGACCTGCACAAGATGAATGAACTGATCCACAAGGAGTTCCCCGGTCTGCCGGTGTTCCTGTACGGGCACAGTATGGGCAGTTTCTACGCCCGCTGGTATGCCGAACGCTGGCCCGATACCATAGCAGGTCTGATCATTTCCGGTACAGCCGGGCCGCGGCTGCTCAATGTGATCGGCCAGGGTGTCGCCACGGTATTGGCAGCGGTAAAGGGACCGCGCACCGTTTCGCAATTTATGATCCATGCCAACATGGGTGCTTACTGCAAACGAATCCCCGATGCAAAATCCCCCAATGCCTGGCTCACCCGGGATGAAGCGGTGGTACAAGCCTATGACGCCGATCCGCTGTGCACCTTTCCCTTTACAGTGGGCAGCTACCGGGAGATGCTGGCAGCCATCAACCATGTAAACCGCACACAGTGGGCACGGGCCCTGAAGAAAACCCTGCCCGTCCTGCTCATCTCCGGAGCCGAGGACCCGGTGGGGGATTACGGCGAAGGAGTGCGCAAGGTCTGGGCGATGCTGGGGGATGCCGGCGTACAGGATCTGACCTGCCAGATTTATGAAGGTGCCCGCCACGAACTGCACAACGAGACCAACCGGGAGGAAGTCTTTGATTACGTCCTGACCTGGCTGGAAGATCATCTTCATTAAATCATTTTTATCCGCACGGAAAAAACGTGCGGATTTTTTCTTTTTCCCCTTGACAAACAGCGCAAAAGATGTATTATTGTATTAAGCACTTAATACAATAATACAGAAAGGCAGATTGCGATGGACTGGAATATTACCGCAGGCCGTCCGGTCTATGTTCAACTGGTAGAGCAGATGGAGCTGGCATTGGTGAATGGGACTTTTCCGCCCGGCAGCAAAATTCCGCCGGTGCGGGAACTGGCTGCCGATGCGGGGGTCAACCCCAACACCATGCAGCGTGCTTTGCAAGAGCTGGAAAACCGTGGCCTTTTGCAGGCCCAGCGTACGGCGGGCCGGACCGTCACGGCGGACGCTGACGCCCTGCAGGCGCTGCGCCGTAAACGGGCGGTCAGTCTGGCGGCGGAATTTTTGTACCAGATGCAGGCACTGGGATTGGACCGGGCCGAAACCGAGGAGCTGCTGCGGCAAACAGCAGAAGGAGGAGACAGGGATGAATGAAAATGTGATTTATGAAGCACAGGATCTGCACAAGCGGTACGGCAGCCGGGTAGCCCTCAACGGCGTTTCTTTTGCCGTTACTACCGGCAAGCTGGTGGGGCTGCTGGGGCCCAACGGCAGCGGCAAAACCACGTTGCTGAAAATTTCGGCGGGGCTGCTCACGGCCAACGGCGGCTGTGTTTTGATCGACGGTCAGGAACCGGGCGTGTACACCAAATCTATCACCAGCTATCTGCCGGACCGGATGGCCCTGCCCACCGAGATGCGGGCTGCCGATGCCGTGGACTTGTATGCCGATTTTTACACGGATTTTGATGCGGCCAAAGCCCGGGCCATGCTGGCGGATCTGCATATCGAAGCAAGGAACCGCATCGGCGCCATGAGCAAAGGCACCCAGGAAAAGATGCAGCTTTGCCTGACCATGAGCCGGTCCGCCAGACTGTATCTGCTGGATGAACCGCTGGGCGGGGTAGACCCGGCAGCACGGGACTACATTCTGCAAACGATTCTGCGCAACTACCACGAGGATGCTGCCCTTGTCCTGTCCACCCATCTCATCGGCGATATTGAAAGGGCCCTGGACGAAGTGATCTTCTTGCAGGAAGGCTCCGTCCTGCGGCAGGTGGGGGTGGATGCCCTGCGGGAAGAAACCGGTCATAGCGTGGATGAATATTTCCGGGAGGTTTACAAATGCTGACCAAATTGCTGAAATACGAATGGAAAACCACCGCACGGGTATTGCTGCCCATAGGTGGCGGCGTACTGATTTTCACGATCCTTACCGGGCTGGCCAATGCCCTCCTGAACCACCAGAGCGACCTGCCGGCGATGGTGGACTTCTCTCAGGCCATGTTGAATATGATTGCAGTGCTGGTGTGGATCTTTCTGCTGGCAGCCTGTGTCTTTGTCAATGTCCGGCAGTTTTATAAACTGCTGGGGGAACAGGGATACCTGATGCTGTCTCTTCCCGCGGCGGTTTGGAAACACATCGCTGCCAAACTGATCTGTGCCTGCGCCTGGTCTGTGATCGGTGGGGCATTTCTGATACTGTGCGGCTGCATCCTGAATATGAGTTTCGGAGGAATGAGCCTGAATGCGGGGGATAGTATGGCCGGGCTTCAGCCCGGAATCCTGGCGGCTCTCTGCCTGGTGATGCTGTTCCTGCTGGCCCTGCTGGCCGGAACCTATCTGGATTTCTATCTGGCCTGCGGCATCGGCGGCCAGTTTGGCCAGCAGCGTCTTTTGGCCAGCATCATTGCCTACTTTGTACTGGGCTTTATAGAACAGATTCTCAGCACAGTTCTGATGATGATGGCTGTCTTTGCCTGGGTAGCGGCCGATGGGGCCGCCTGGATGCAATTTCTCTACTCCGTGGATTCCTTCTGGGCTACCATCTATCTGCTTTTGATCCTTTTGGCCTTTGTCCTGGTGCTCGATGCCATCAAATGGGCCATCACCCAATGGCTGATGACCCGACGCCTGAATCTTGCCTGATATACACCATTCAGAAAAGGAGACTATTGTATGGAAAAACGCCAATACATCTGCCCCAAGTGCGGCTGCACCGAATATGAAGCCGACCAGCTGCAGGCTACCGGGGGAAATTTTGCCAAACTCTTTGACATCCAGAATAAAAAGTTCGTCACGGTCAGCTGCTGCCAGTGCGGGTATACCGAGCTGTACAAGCAGCAGGGCAGCGACGGCTGGGATGTGCTGGACTTCCTCATCGGTGGCTGATGCCGGAGGAGCGAAGAATATGAAAAAGCAAAACTGGTTTTTACTGCTGGCGGCGATGTTCACGGTACTTTTGCTGTGCGGCTGCAGCCAGTATGATGACAAGTACGAGGACGGGGCGTTCCTGGCCGACCGGGCAAACCACTATGTGGCGATAATATGGACAAGCAATCCGGAATTGGACGGGACTTACTCTCTGCATGCAGGCAGTTTTTCCGGCGTACGGACGCTGCGCTCTTTCACGGTGGAAGAGGAAGGGACCCTGTGCGAAGTGATCCCGGACCTCATCTGTACCAAGGGAGAAGCAAAACTGTTGCTGGTGGATGCCCAAGAAAGTACTCTGCTTTCACAGTGGCCGCTGGATAGCCAGGACCCTCTGTCGATCACTTTACCGGCTGGCCGGTATGAATTGCGCCTTGCCGGCAAGAGCGCCGGTTTTGACGGAACGATCAGCCTTGCTCTGAATGGGCAGATTTCGCCGTGGGATGACGTACTGGGGGAAATACAGGCGTCGGCGGAACAAGCACTGAGGGGAGGATGGAAAGAAGTCTTTCGCGAGGCAGCCGACTCGCTGCGGCAAGTCCTGGGAAACAAACAAAATGCTGCATAATGTATGGCTTTACCGAAATATGAAAGATTCTTTACCGCAATGTAAAATATGGATGTTGACAAACCCTGCACGTGCCGTATAATGTATTCTGTGTGCATCTGGGGGTAAATCTGATCATGCCCTGCCACATTGGCGTTGTACGTGCTGCTTGCAGCGGCTTTCCAGGGTAGGAAAGACCGTGTAACAAACCTTTGCGGGGCGGCATAAAGCGCGCTGACCCGCAGGGGAGTGTAGGCGGCCAAAGCCGGATAACTGCATACCCGCTGCGGGAAATTCCGCAAAGGGGGATGCAGTAATATGGACGAAAACATCATCGTATCACTGAAAGACATTGTTGTCGATTTTGACGGGCAGAAGGTTCTGGACGGACTTTCCCTCGACATTCACGACAAGGAGTTTGTGACTTTTCTGGGCCCTTCGGGCTGCGGCAAAACCACAACGCTGCGCGTGATTGCCGGGTTTATTACCCCAAAATCGGGCAATGTCTTTTTTGATGGCAAGGATATCGCGGACCTGCCGCCCTACAAGCGCCCGGTCAACACGGTGTTCCAGAAGTATGCGCTCTTTCCGCATCTGAACGTGTTTGAAAATGTGGCTTTCGGTCTGCGTCTGAAAAAGATGCCGGAGGAAGAGATTCGCCCCAAAGTGCTGGAAATGCTGGAGATCGTTGGCCTGAAGGGTTTTGAACGGCGCAGCATTCATCAGCTGTCCGGCGGCCAGCAGCAGCGTGTGGCCATCGCCCGCAGCCTGGTCAATCAGCCGCGGGTGCTTCTGCTGGACGAGCCCCTGGGTGCCCTTGACCTGAAGCTTCGCAAGGAAATGCAGCTGGAGCTGAAACGCCTCCAGCGGGAGATGAACATCACCTTCGTCTACGTCACCCACGACCAGGAGGAAGCCCTGACCATGTCGGACACCGTGGTGGTCATGTCGGGGGGCAACATCCAGCAGATCGGTTCCCCCCAGGATATCTACAACGAACCCCGCAATGCCTTTGTAGCCCGTTTCATCGGTGACTCCAACATTGTGGACGGCGTCATGATCAAGGACTTCCTGGTCAACTTCGGCGGCCACGACTTTACCTGCGTGGACCGCGGCTTCAAATCCAATGAGCCGGTACAGGTGGTCATCCGCCCCGAGGACGTGCAGATCGTGCCGCCCTCCATCGGTATGCTCACCGGCCTTGTGCGGGAAGTGATCTTCAAGGGCGTGCACTTTGAAATGCATGTGGATGTGGAAGGCTACGAATGGCTCATTCACTCCACCCAGGCCAGCCAGCCCGGTGAACTCATCGGCATGAACATCGGCCCCGACGAGATCCATATCATGGCCCGTACGGAGGTGTAAGCGATGCTGAAATCCAAAACCTCCCGCTGGCTGGCAGGCCCCTACCTGGTGTGGATGGCGGCTTTTATTGTGGTGCCGCTCTTTATCGTCATCTGGTACGCCATGACCAATTCCGACGGTCAGTTTACCCTGGATAACCTGACCCAGATCGGCCGGTATTCCAGCGTCTTTGCCCGCAGCCTGATCCTGGCAGCGGTATCCACCGTGATCTGCCTGGTACTGGCTTTTCCCGTGGGATATTTTCTTTCCCGGCTGCGGGCCAACAAACAGCACATTATGCTGATGCTGGTCATGCTGCCCATGTGGATGAACTTTTTGCTGCGCACCTACGCCTGGATGACCCTGCTGGAGAAAAACGGCCTCATCAATAAGTTCTTCGGCTTGTTCGGCATCGGTCCCTTCAATATGATCAACACCTCCGGGGCTGTGGTGCTGGGTATGGTGTACAACTATCTGCCCTTCATGATTCTGCCCATCTATACGGCCATGACCAAAATCGATGACTCCATCATCGAGGCGGCCCAGGACCTGGGCTGCAATGTCTGGCAGATTCTCTGGCGGGTGCTGGTACCGCTGACCGGCCCCGGCATTGCCACCGGCATCACCCAGGTGTTTGTGCCCTCGGTCTCCACTTTCATCATCAGCCGGATGCTGGGCGGCGGTTCCAATCTGCTCATTGGTGACCTGATCGAGCTGCAGTTCCTGGGCAACTCCTATAACCTGAACCTGGGCTCTGCCATGAGCCTGGTGCTGATGGTCATTGTCCTGCTCTGCATGAGCTTCACCTCCAGCTTCGATGAGTCGGAAATGGAAGGGGTGATGTAAAATGAATAAGAAACAATCCGTCATTTTACAGCGCACCTATATCATCCTGATTTTCTGCTTCATGTACCTGCCCATCGCGGTCATGATCGCCTTCAGCTTCAACGAGAGCAAATCCCGCTCCAACTTCACCGGCTTCACCCTGGACTGGTACAAGAGCCTTTTCCACAACGAGATGATCCTCTCGGCTCTGGGGCTCAGCCTGGTGCTGGCGCTGGTTTCCAGCGTGCTGGCCACGGTGCTGGGTACCCTGGCCACCATCGGCATCAACTCCATGAGCCGCCGCACCCAGCTGATCGTCAACAACATCAGCTATGTGCCGGTGGTCAACCCCGAGATCATCACCGGCGTTTCCCTGATGCTTCTCTTCGTCATGGCACAGAATTTCGGCCTTGGGGGAGACGGCGGCCTTTTCGGCTGGCCCACCCTGATCATTGCCCACATTACCTTCAATGTGCCCTATGTGATTTTTAATGTTGGCCCCAAACTGCGCCAACTGGACCCAAGCCTCTATAATGCGGCGCTGGACCTGGGCTGTACCCCCCGGCAGGCTTTCTTCAAAGTCATTTTGCCGCAGCTCTCCCCGGCGATTCTTTCGGCGTTCCTCATCTGCCTGACCTACTCCATCGACGATTTCATGATCTCCTATTTCAACTCCGGCACCATGCAGACGCTGCCCATCGCCATCTATTCCATGACCCGCAAAAAGGTCAGCCCGGAGATCAACGCCCTGTCGGCGGTGATGTTCTGTGTGATCCTGGCCATCATCCTGATCTCCAATGCGGCGGATTCCCGTGCCTACCGGAAAAACCAGACGGCTATCCGCAAGGCCATGCAGGAAGAAGGGGAGCGCTGATCATGAAAATACAGAAATTGTTTGCCGCGGTTCTTTCTGCGGCGGTCCTGGCGATGGTCTATGCGCCGGCTTCTCTGGCGGAAGGGGAGACCATTCCCGTTAATGACGATATCTCGGTTTCCGCTGATTACGATTGGACCCGCTTTGCCGATGACAACATCACCCTCAATGTCTACAACTGGGGCCTGTATATATCCGATGGCTCCGACGACAGCGTGGATGTCCTTTCCGCCTTTGAAGAACTCACCGGCATCAAGGTCAACTACACCACGTTTGATTCCAACGAAAGCCTGTATGCCAAGATGAAATCCGGCGGTGCCACCTATGATGTGATTTTTCCTTCGGATTATATGGTGGGCAAGATGGCTGCCGAGGGAATGCTGGCCCCTCTGGATTTTGATAAGATCCCCAACTTTGCCGGCATCGGTAAGGAATATTTAGGCTGGGACTTCGACCCGGACAACACCTACAGCGTGCCCTATATGTGGGGCACTACCGGCCTGATTTACAATACCACCCTGGTGGATGAAGCCCCTACCAACTGGTCGGCTTTGTGGGACGTACAGTATGCCAACAATGTTCTGATGTTCAACAACTCCCGGGATGCCTACGCCATCGCCGCCAAGAAACTGGGGTATTCCCTGAATCCCCAATCGGTGGAAGAAGTGGACACCGTGATGCAGGAGCTGAAAAATCAGAAGAGTGTGGTCCAGGCCTATGTCATGGACGAGATCTTCGATAAGATGGAAGGCGGCGAAGCCGCCATGGCGCCCTACTATGCGGGCGATGCCTTGACGATGATTGACGATAATCCGGATCTGGCCTTTGTGCATCCCAGTGAGGGCGTCAACTTCTTTGTGGACAGCATGTGTATCCCGGCCAATTCCAACAACAAGGAAGTCGCCGAACTGTTCATCAATTATATGTGTGAGCCTTCGGTAGGTCTGGCCAACTGCGATTATATCGGGTATTCCACCCCCATCACGGCGGTGTGGGAACAGCTGGACGACGATCTCAAATACAACGAGATTGCCTATCCCGGCGAAGATGTGATGAGCAAGGCGGAAGTCTTTACCACGCTGCCCGACGAGATCAACGCGGAGCTGGACTCCCAGTGGAGCGAGATGAAGAGCTACGAGGAAGGCGGCAGCGGTTGGATGGTCGTGGTGCTGCTGGCGTTGGCGCTGGTGATTTCCTTCTTCAATATCTGGCGCAAATTGCGCAAAAAAGTCCGGGACGACTATTAATGCCCATCTGAAAGAAGCTGCAGGCAACATCTGCAGCTTCTTTTTTGCATTGTTAGCTTAAGCGTAACAACAACCCCCGGCTATGCCGGGGAGTGTAAAGAGATTATATAGTGAAAAAAGACCTTC
>CALXHP010000074.1 GCA_944388135.1 uncultured Gemmiger sp.
TCCAGTCGTGCGCCTTAGACCAGCTCAGCCATCTTTCCATGGCAGTCGTTTGACTGCATGGGCTATTATAGCAATTTCTGGCGAAGATGTCAAGCAATTTTTCAAAAAAAGTTTTTTCATCATATTACACAAAGAAAATTGTCAAAATTAACAAAAACTTACAAAGCTGTTGCAACTGTTATGACAGATGTGTTAAAACTATAACTAAGTTCGTTTTTTTCAGTTTAGAAAGGAGTTGCATGGCAGTGTATTCGGTATTCCGGGATCTGGCAATTATTATCCTGAGTGCCAAATTTTTTGCACTCGTTGCACGCAAATGTAAAGCGCCCCAGGTGGTGGGGGAAATCATTGCGGGCCTTCTCATCGGGCCTTGTCTGCTCAATCTGGTACAAAGCAATGACACCATCTCCGTGTTTGCGGAGATCGGCGTTGTGTTGCTGATGTTTACCACCGGTCTGGGCACCAACCTCAAGGAACTGATGAAAGCCGGTCCCATTGCGACACTGATTGCCTGTGTAGGTGTGGCGGTGCCGTTGGTGGGTGGTACGTTGCTGTACAGCTTCTTTTACGGTTTTGCGGCTGTGGGCACGGTAGAGTTTTATCGTGCGCTCTTCATCGGCACGATCATGACGGCTACCAGCGTGTCCATTACCGTGGCTACACTGCAGGAACTGGGACATTTGAAAAGCTTCCTGGGCACCACCATCGTCAGTGCGGCGGTGATCGATGATGTCATCGGCATTGTGGTGCTTACCTGCGTCATTGGCGCCAGCTCCGGCGAGGGCACCGGCCTGGGCAAGGTGTTGCTGAATACCGTCCTCTTCTTTGTGGTGGCCATTGTGGTGGGTGTTATTACCCATTACGCCATGCTGTGGCTGGATAAACGCAATCCTCATACCCAGCGCATTACCATCGTCAGTATCGCGTTTTGCTTTGCCATGGCATACGTGGCGGAACAGTACTTTGACATTGCGGATATCACCGGCGCCTACATCGCCGGTATCGTGCTCTGCACCATGGAGGATGCCCCCTATGTGGAACGCCGTGTAGACATCAGCAACTATGTGATCTTTGCGCCGGTGTTCTTCGCCAGTATCGGCCTGAAAACCGACATCAGCGGCCTTACCCCCGATATCGTGCTGTTCTGTGTCTGCTTTGTGATTGTGGCACTGCTGACCAAGATCATCGGCTGCGGCCTGGCGGCCAAGATCTGCCGCTTCAGCTGGGGCGATTCCCTCAAGGTTGGTGTGGGTATGATGACCCGCGGCGAAGTGGCGCTGATCGTGGCCCAGAAAGGTCTGGAAGTGCAGGTGGTGGACCCCGTATACTTTACCGCCGTTATTTTGTTGATCGTGGTTTCCTCTGTAGCAACACCCCTGGCATTGAAGAATCTCTTTGTAAAGATGCCTCCGAAACCTCATCCGCATCAGGTTCAGGCATAAAAGTAAATCATAAAGCCCGGTCCGTCAGGGCCGGGCTTTATTGTTGTCAGAGGGAAGCTTCAATAATTGGGATTGTCGTGACGTACAAAGCCGCCCAGTTCCTGCGGGGAGGAAAGCCCATAGGTCAAAGCCTTGGCGCGCATGGCGGCATAAAATTCCGCAAAGGTGGCCGACATATAAGGGGAAAGGAAGAAACTGCCGATCCCCAGGGTGAGAACAGACAACAAGATCCAACCAAGGAAAGACAACTCAAGAATAAAATAGTGGAACTTTTCGCCGTCCATCATGGCCTTGCTCAGTTTCATGGCACGTCCGGTGGTCAGATAGGGGTTCTCGGCCAGCAGATAGGGGACCAGCGCATAGCAATAGGCCCAATAGATTCCGGGAATGATCAAGAGCAATGTACCCACTGCAATTTTCAGCGAAACCAGCAAGGAAACTTTTACCACATTCAGGTACGGCGTTTGGAAGGTGCTGAACAGGGTCCCGAAAGGCGAGGGCGACTGACGGCTTTCCATAAAATAGCGGCATTGCCCGACGCCGAGAGGGGAAACAAAGAATATACTCCACAATAAGGAAACGATCGTGGCGACGAGCAGTACCCATAAAATCAGAAGGAGCGTTTCTGAAGGCAAGGAATTCAGATAGTTGGTGAATTCTTCAGGGGAATAGAACCAATTCAGGCTGATACCTCCGCCGCCCAGCAAAGCGACAACGAAGCAGACCCAGAAAGAGCGCCAGTAGCGGCCACGCAACGCCTGGCGGGCGTTACGTTTCAGCAGTGAGCATGTCCACATGGTGTTTACACCTCCATTTTCTTACGCCCATTATACCAAATTTCAGTGGGAAAGCAAGTAAAGACAAAACACAAACCACGATGATACGATGTATTTTGACAAAAACCAAAATAATTTTATTTTTTTTGAATTTTTTTGAAAAAAGTGCTTGACTTTTGGTAGGCATGTGGCTATAATAATACACGTCGCCCGGGTCACGAGGCAAACGAAAGACACGGAAACGACAGCAAATATGCGGATGTGGCGGAACTGGCAGACGCGCTAGATTCAGGTTCTAGTTCCCTTAAAAGAGTGTGGGTTCAAATCCCTTCATCCGCACCAAATCCCGAACACGAAAGTGTTCGGGATTTTTTTTGAAATCCCTCAAACGCCTGGCACGCTTTGTTCGGCAGATTTTGAAGAACCGGCTGATTCCTGGTCCGCCGGGGCGTTTGGGTAAAATATCTGTGCCGGCAGCGGGAAAAAGTTAGTCCTGTCTGGCCGGCAGACTGGTTTCTCGGAATCTTCCGGTCGGATTTCCTTTTGCGGCGCAGGAGCATCGCCGCCGTTGTTTCAAGAAAAAGAGGTAGAACATGTCCATCACAAGGAAAATTTATTTTGCCCGCCTGGTGGGACGCTGCCTGCTGCTGGCCATGTGTGCGGTGTTCTGTGCGTTTCGTCGGGTATACTTTTCTGTTTTGGACGGAATGAATTTTTTCAAAATGCTTTCCCCCTTGCATTTCCTTTGGGGAATATGGGTCATGGATATGATCCTGCAGATCATCCCGATCCGGAATAAGGTGCCGCTGGGGTCACAAAAACTGTTTGCCAACCGTTTCAGGCCCATCCGGGATAAAATCAATTACGAAGCCCTGAAACACTATATTGTCACCACCACCAAGGGCGCCTATAAAGTATTTATTCTTTGGTGTGTATTGATTGCAGGGATCGGGATTTTGTACTATACCCATGTGATCGATAAGATCGCTTTGTTTATGATTTCGGTATTTTTCTATGTCTGCGATCTGATCTGTGTGCTGGTCTGGTGCCCGTTCCGGCTGATCATGAAAAACCGCTGCTGTACTACCTGCCGGATCTTCAACTGGGACCACCTGATGATGTTTTCGCCGTTGATTTTTATGGGCGGTTTTTATGCCACTTCGCTGGTGGTCATGTCTGCAATCGCCTGGCTTGTGTGGGAGCTGTGCGTTATGATGTATCCGGAACGGTTCTGGGATCACTCCAATGCCGCTCTGCAATGCTCGGAATGCACCGATAAGCTCTGTACCAATATTGCCAGAAACTGCGCACCGAGCGAAAAGTCAAACAATAACGGGCCGGATATGGACACGTTGCCCTATGAAATCGATTCGTGGTGTTTCTGTCCGCTTCGGCAAAATGTAATAATTTCGTCCCCTCCTGCATACGCTATCCCGCGGGAGGGGATTTTTTATGCCAAAACATCGTATACGGCAAGGCTTCCTGGCGGTGTTGCTGCTCTTCGTGGCGCTCTGCGGGTGTCTGGTGACAGCGCTGCGCGCTGCGTTGCCGGATACTTTTTATACGAGTGAGGAGGAAGCCTTGTCCGATTTTCGCATTGCATCCATGCCGTGGATTTCCATTCGGGAAGATGCGGGCGAGGTAGCACAGGCCGGCTATCCCAATGCGGACAAAAGCCGGAATGTGACACTGGCTTTGTTTGGGTCCATTCCCCTGAAAACGGTCCGCACCGTCAGTATCCCCAGCCGCAGCGTTCAGGTTTGCGGTACGCCGTTTGGAATCAAGATGTTTTCTGACGGCGCATTGGTGGTGGCGTTTTCCGATCAGTACACGGTTTTCGGTGCAGAAAACCCGGCCAAGGAAGCAGGGCTTCGGTTGGGGGACCTGATCGTTTCGGCTGGTGGACAGGCCATCCGCAGCAATGAAGAATTGACCAAAGCCATTACCACGGCGGCCGGCAAGCCTCTGGAGCTGATATACCGGCGGGACGGACAACAGTACAGTACGACCCTTACACCGGTGGCGGATGCGGTTACGGGGGAATATCGTGCAGGCATCTGGGTGCGGGATTCCAGCGCAGGAATTGGTACGATGACTTTCCTGGACCCGCAGAACGGTACTTTTGCGGGACTGGGGCACGCCATCAGTGACACCGATACCGGTGCGGACATCACACTGCTTTCCGGTGAAATCGTTCCGGTTATGATCACCGGCTATGTCAGCGGTACAGCAGGCAGCCCCGGGGAGCTCCGGGGAGAATTTTCCGCCGAGGTGACCGGCACGGTCCGGGTCAATGACACTGCCGGAGTGTACGGCATTTATACGGGAGCGCCCATGGGGCAAAGTTGTGAGGTGGCTCAACCGCAGCAGATTGCCTTGGGGGAAGCGGAAATCTGGTCGACGATCTCCGGAAATACCCCCAAGCGGTACAGTGTTCGTATTGAACGTGTGAATATGACCGGGAGTGACCCCAACCGGAATCTGCTGATCAAAGTTACGGATCCGGAACTTTTGGCGTCTACCGGCGGCATCGTGCAGGGGATGAGCGGTAGCCCCATCTTGCAAAACGGAAAACTGGTGGGGGCGGTGACCCATGTGCTGGTGAACGATCCTACCCGGGGGTACGGCATTTTTGCGGAAGCGATGCTTAGAGCAGCGGCGTGACAGCAGAGCCGGTGCGGGGATGATCGGGCAATGCCGCAGGGGACGGCAACGGGAAAACCCGGTTGCATTGCGATACGGTACTTCTGGGACGTTTTGGAGCAGGAGAAATCTGATGCACAGAAGAGGAAAAATGCTGTAATGCCCCGGAAATTCCATGGCGAAACAGGAGAAAAACAGAAAAATTGTAAATGATGGAAAAAAATGTCAATCATTACGACAGAAAGATAAGCTTCTCTCCGAAGAAAACCACAGGAAAAAGACGAAAAAACGAGAAAAAGCCAATAAATGTTTTGAAACGGTCGAACGAAACTTGAATAAGGAAAGAAAAAAACTGGAAAATCCTCTTGCAGCAGCTGGAAAAATATGGTAAAATTTCCATCGTAAACGAAACCCGGCGAGGTGAAGAGGCGGCAGGGAAACCGCACGGCAACGCCATATAGCCTGGGAGCTGAGATATGTCTGGAGGATACAATGATGGAAAAGATCAAGTTTGTGATGACCGATACCGGTGCACAGGTGTCTGCGCTGTGCCGCCAGGCATTGGAAGCCAAGGGGGTGGCCGTGACCGTATGCGATAAGAATGGCAATAAAGCGTTGGAAACCTTGCTGGACATTCATCCGCAGGCGGTGCTGCTGGATGCCTTTATGCCGGATCTGGACGCCATCACGGTAAAGCAACGCTATGAAGCCCAGAACACCAGCGGCACCCGGACAACCTTTTTTGTGACAGGCGCCTTTCAGAGTGAAGAGATGGAACAGGAACTGCTGGATAACGGCTTTTCCTTTTTCTTTGTAAAGCCTTTTGATGAAAGCGTGCTGGTCAGCCGGGTCCTGAAGGCGGCGGGAGGCAGCAGCCGTCCCCAGGTCAGCTCTCAGGATTCCGATGAGATGACGGTGACCGAAATTCTGCATCAGATCGGGGTACCTGCTCACATCAAGGGATATCAGTTTCTGCGGGATGCCATCCTGCTGACCACCGAGGACCACGGGTACATCAATGCAGTGACCAAACGGCTGTATCCGGAGATCGCCAAACGCAACGGGACAACTGCCAGCCGGGTAGAGCGGGCCATCCGTCATGCCATTGAGGTGGCCTGGGACCGGGGCGATGTGGATACGCTCAACAGTTATTTCGGATATACCATCCATAATCTTCGGGGCAAACCCACCAACAGTGAGTTCATTGCCATGATTGCGGACAAGATCCGTCTGGATAAAAAACGCCGTGCCTGAAAATACCGGGTTGCCCTTCTGCAGGGCGGCCCGGTATTTTGTGCGTCAGGAAAAAGAAAGTGACCTGAAAAGTCCCGCGCCGCAAGATCCCGAACCATACCGCCGGAACAGGAAACACCCGGCGGAATTTTTTTCGCTGTGCACAAAAAATCATGAGGAATTTAGTGGATTTTTTCCTGGGGACCTTGTATAATAAATTTGATACTGTAGGAGGGGAAGTGTACTCCATGCCGGAACAGATGCTGCCGGAAGTCACCGCCATTATCGTAGCCGCAGGCGCATCGCGCCGTATGGGATTTGATAAACTCAGTTATCGGCTGCCGGATGGACAAACTGTGCTGGAAAAAAGCTGTGCGGCCATGGCGGCGCATCCCGCAGTGACGCAGTTGGTATTGGTGGCGGGCGGCAACCGGGAAGCCTGCGAGGCCATTGCAGCGGCCTGCCCCAAATCCTGCACGGTGGTGGCAGGCGGACCGACCCGGGCAGACAGTGTCCGCAACGGGCTGGCTGTGGCCAGAGGAGAGCTGGTGGCCATTCACGATGCGGCACGGCCCTTTGTGAGCCTGGAGGTCATAGAGGAAGTTCTGCAGGCGGCAGAGCGCACCGGGGCGGCAGCCCCCGCGGTCCCGGTGAAGGACACCATCAAAGTGGCCCGGCAGGACGGCACGGTGGAGCATACGCCGGACCGTGCCACCCTGTACGCGGTGCAGACGCCCCAGTGTTTTTCCCGGCTGAAATATTGCCAGGCCCTGGAACAGGTGAAGGACGACAGAATCCATCTGGTGACGGATGACTGCAGCCTGTTCGAGCTGGCCGGTATGCCGGTCACTTTGACGGCAGGCGCCTACGAAAATTACAAAATTACCACCAAAGAAGATTTGCAGAAGGAGAAAACCATGCGTATTGGCCACGGATACGATGTTCACCGCCTGGTGGAAGGCCGCAAGCTGATCCTGGGCGGGGTGGAGATCCCCTACGAAAAAGGACTGCTGGGCCATTCCGATGCGGATGTATTGCTGCATGCGGTGATGGATGCCGTTCTGGGAGCGGCTGCTCTGGGGGATATCGGCAAGCATTTTCCGGATAACGACCAGGCCTACAAAGGGGCGGATTCCATGGTGCTGACCCGGGCCGTGTCCGACCTGATCCGCACCAAGGGATACACGGTGGGCAACATTGATGCCACGATCCTCTGCCAGGCACCAAAACTGGCACCGCATATTCCGGCCATGCGTCAGAATATTGCCGATGCTTTCGGCGTCCCGGTGGATGCAGTGAGCGTCAAAGCTACTACGGAGGAGCATCTCGGCTTTACGGGGGAAGGGCTGGGCATTGCGGCCCATGCCGTTGCCTTGCTGGAAAATTGAACGCGGCATATTCCGTCCGTTACAAACCTTACATAGGCGGGGAAGGGGGCCCGGCAGTCCATGCTGCAAAACCAAACGATCTCTGCAATTGCAAGTACACTGCGAGCGTTTGATCCCATATCCGATACGTTGGATATTCTGATCATCTCGTTTGCATTTTATCAGCTTATTCAGTTTGCGCGGAAATCCCGCGCCGGTCAGCTTGTCAAAGGCATCCTGCTGATCGTTGTCTTTTACGGTCTGGCCTATGTGCTCAATCTGCGTACCGTAACCTGGGTCCTGAACAATGTGCTGACCATCGGCTTCACCGCTGCGGTAGTCCTTTTCCAGCCGGAACTGCGCCGCACCCTGGAACGTATGGGCCAGACGACAGCCTGGGCCGGCCGGCTGTTCGGCAATCGGAGGGCTGATCCGTCCATGCGCGGGGTATGGCAAAGCGCGGTGGTGGCCATCTGCGACGCGGCAGAACAGCTTTCCGATACCCGTACCGGTGCGCTGATGGTACTGGAACGGAACAATAACCTGGAAGAAATCATCCGCACGGGCACCCCCATGCATGCCGATGTGATTCCCGAAATGCTGGGCACGATCTTTTATGAGGGAACCCCGCTCCACGATGGTGCGGTGGTGATCCGGGATGGCGTGATTGTGGCAGCGGGCTGTGTGCTGCCGCTGTCCAACAACCTGGAAATGGGCAAAGACATGGGAACCCGCCATCGGGCGGGCCTGGGTATGAGCGAAAACTCCGACGCCATTGTGGTGATCGTCAGCGAAGAGACCGGTATCATCTCCATGGCTAAGAACGGCGTACTGATCCGCCGGCTGGACCGTCAAAACCTCTTCAATCTGCTGCAGGAGGAGATCGTTCCCCCGGAAGAGACAGCCGAAGTCCGCGTGCCCACCTTGAAAAAACTGCTGCGCAAAGGAGGCGCACAAACCCATGCAAAAGCAGACTAACGCTGTGCCGCCAACCACAGCAGGGCGTAATTCCCCCTGGAATCATCCGGCGTTTTCGCTGCTGCTTGCTTTACTGTGCGGTTTTATCGCCTGGACGGTCGTGACGGTCTATGTGGACCCGCAGGGAACCATCACGGTTCAGGATGTTCCCATCAATTATTCCAATTCTGCTTCCACCTACACCTCCCAGGGACTGGATATTGTGGAAAAGCCGGACCTGGAAACCGTGGATGTGAAAGTCTCCGGCAACAGTACGATCATCGGCAATATCCAGAATTCCGATATCATGGTCTACCCCAGCTATGCCGGCGTCAGCGGGGCCGGTAAGGTAACGCTGCGTCTGCAGGCCAGACTGGTGAATACCACCGATTTCCCGGGAAATATCGAATGCACGGTGGAAAACCCCAAGACCATTGACGTGGTCTTTGATGAAGTCAGCGAGAAAACCCTGCCCGTTACGGTGGACGCGTCGGGGATTTCGGTGGCGGATGGCTATATGCTCAACAAAACGACGGCGGTTCCGGCGGAGATCACTTTGCGCGGGCCCACCAGCGAATTGGATCAGATCTCTTCCATTGTAGCCACGGTGGACAGTACCGCCGAACTCTCTGATACCACGACCGTTCCGGCAGCGCTGGAACTGCGGGATGAGAATGGCACTGCCTTCACGGCCCAATATACGACGATGGACAGCGACACAGCCAACGTGACGCTGACGGTCTACCAGGTGCGGGAGCTGCCGTTGGTGGTGGACTTTATCGGTACGCCTACCAACTTTGATACCAGCAGCCTGAAGTACTCCCTGAGTCAGGATACGTTGCGGGTGGCTGGTCCATCCCGAACCATCAGCGCTCTGGAGGAACTGACTGTTACCGACTTCGATCTGGCCCGGGAATTTGAGCTGGGCCGCGATTATCAACGCCTTGTGGAGCTTCCTTCCGGCATTGTCTCGCTGGATGGCGTCACCAGTGTGACCCTCAGTTTTGATACCGAGGATATGGGATATACCACGCTGAACATTTCCAACATCAAGCCCATCAACGTGCCCAGCAATTACGAGATTGAAGTCCTTTCCAGCCTCGTGTCCGGTGTCACGCTGTACGGACCGGCCGATGAGATTGAGTCCATCTCCGCTGATAGTGTGGTGGCCCAGATCGACTGCCAGAGTGTGAATCTGACGGTAGGGCAGCAAAGCATCCCCGTTACCATTCAGATCCCCTCTTCGACCCGTGTCTTTGCCACGGGGAGCTACACCGTCCAGTGCGAGGTCGTAGCCAAATAAACTTTCCCAAAGGAATCATTGATCTATGCTTTTGGTTCGCAATATCCGCCTGCCGTTGTCCTGCGCCGATCCGGATGCAGAGGCTACGGCCAAGGCCCTGCGCATTCTCCGGGTGCCGCCCCGCCGGACGGCAGATACCGGGGTGGCAAAACTTTCGGTGGACGCCCGGCACGGAAAGCCTGTGCTGGTCTACACCATTGCAGTCACACTCAGGGACGAGGGTGAGGAATCGGCTTTGGCCGGGGCCTCGCCCTGTGTCTGTTTCACGCGGGCGCCCCATTTTGAATTTCCCGTGGGGCAGACGCCGCTGGCTCATCGCCCGGTGGTGGTGGGATTGGGACCTGCAGGTCTTTTCGCTGCGTTGCTTCTGGCCCGCTCCGGGTACCGGCCGCTGGTGCTGGAACGTGGCCCTGACCTGACCCGCCGGATCCAGGCCGTGGAACGGTTTGAAAAGACCGGCGAGCTGGATGAAAATGCCAATATTCAGTTTGGTGAAGGTGGCGCAGGGACTTTTTCGGACGGAAAACTCACCACCCGGGTGGGGGACCCTCTCTGCGCCTTTGTTACCCAGGCGTTTCTTGCCCATGGCGCACCGGCCGATATTGCCTGGCGGCAAAAACCCCATGTGGGTACCGATCTTCTGCGTGGTATCATCCGCAGCATTCGCGGTGAGATCGAATCTCTGGGAGGAGAGGTCCGCTTTGACACGGCGCTTACCGGCCTGCACAGCCGGAACGGCGTCCTTACCGGCATCGAAACCACGGCGGGGGATATCCCCTGCGAGACGCTGATCCTTGCCGTAGGACACAGCGCCCGGGACACATTTTCCATGCTGCACCGCGCGGCGCTTCCCCTGGAATGCAAGCCTTTTTCCGTGGGCTTCCGGGCAGAGCATCTGCAAACGGAAATTGAAAAAAGTTTGTATCACGCAGCGGCAGGGCATCCCTCCTTGCCCCGGGGGGAATATCAGCTCAGCCAACATGTGGGCGGCGGCCGCTGTGTATATACGTTCTGTATGTGCCCGGGCGGCACGGTCTGTGCCGCTGCCAGCGAGGCAGGCGGTGTGGTCACCAACGGAATGAGCCTGCATGCCCGGGATGGCCGAAATGCCAACGCCGCGGTGGTAGTCAGTGTGGATGGCCGGGATTTTGACAATGATCCGGCCAAAGCCGTGGCTTTCCAGCGGAAACTGGAGCAGGCGGCGTTCCGGGCCGGCGGCGGCAACTATCTGGCCCCCGCCGAAACGGTGGGCAGCTTTCTGCAGGGGAAGGGGCAGCTGGCGCTGGGACAGGTACAGCCTACCTATCCTCGCGGCGTGACGCCCTGTGATCTGGGCACCCTGCTGCCGCCGGAACTTTCCGGTGCCCTGCGGGAAGGACTGACCGCGTTTGGACGAAAAATGGCGGCTTACCGGGCGCCGGATGCGGTTCTTACCGGATTGGAAACCCGTACCAGCAGCCCGGTAAGGCTGCTGCGTGACGGCGAGACGCTCCAGTGTGATGCACTTCAGGGGTTGTACCCCTGCGGAGAAGGAGCGGGATATGCAGGGGGCATCATGACGGCTGCGGTGGACGGTGTCCGCTGTGCAGCGGCTTTGATGCGCCAATCGGCACCGCCGGTTGTCTGAGAAACAGAGGAAGAGTATGGAAAATCGTTCGGAAAGGAACCCCAAATATTCCCCGGGTGAATCGGGAAAGGACTCTGTACCGGATCTGGATGCGCTCCTCAATGGAGCCGTGCGGGTGGGGACCGGGATCGGGTCTACCGTGCTGTCGGGCATTGCGGATGTTTTGGACCATGTGGGGCAAACCATCCACGCAGCACGCACACCGCCGCAGGAAATCCCTTTTCCCCAATGGAAGCGCAAGCTGGACCGCCGACTGCAGAACGGAGGACAGGGGGAAGGGCTGGCACTGGCCATTACCGGTGGAATCCTGGCCGGGCTGTTCGGGGTGACGGCCATCACCATGTGGGCTTTGTCGGCAGCAGGTCCTCAGGCGCTGGGCATCCCGCAGGAAGAATTTATCGTTTTTCCCATTCTGATGGCTTGCTTCACACCGATCACGGTAGGGTTTGGCATCATGACCGGTGCAGGGGTCAAAAAGTACCGGTATGTCAGCCGCTTGCGCAGCTATCTGCGGGTGGCCCGGGACTGGGTCTGTACGGCACCCGCCCTGGCCCGGGACAGCGGGGTAAAGCTGGACCTGGTTCGGAAGGACCTGCGCCAGGCGGTGGCCCAGGGGGATTTCCCCAATGCCCTTCTGGAAGCCGATGATACGTTGTACCTGGATCTGGAGCACTGTGCTCCGGAAGCACCGGCGGCGTCACAGCCGGAACCGGAAAGGACAGAAGAGCCTTTGGATGATGCCCGGCAGCTGCAAAGACAGGGAACCGATTTTCTGGAATATCTGCGCCGGAGCATCGGAAAGCTGGGGCCGGATGCAGATGAGGAACTGACACGGATGGATAAGAATTGCGCTGCCATTCTGGGATTTGTGCACAACCACCCGGAGATGCTGCCCCGGGTAAGGCGCTTTCAGGAGTATTACCTGCCCACGACCCGCAAACTGTTGGATATTGCCCAGGGGCTGGGGGACACAGATGTCCGGAACGCCCAGGAGATTCGCCGGGATATCACCGGCATACTCCATACGCTCAATCTGGCCTACAGCAAATTGTACGATACGTTGCTGCAGGATGTCAGTCTGGATGTTTCCACCGAGATCGATACCCTGGAAACAATGCTGCGTCAGGATGGCCTGACCCATGATTTTGAAATGGATTTTAAGCAGGGATGACTGCGAATCACGCGGTCCAACCTTTTGGTAAGGAGCGAACAACCATGAACTATCCCGCCTGGCAAATCAAGACTGCCGCGCCGGAGGGCGAGCAAGCATTGGCTGCCGCCGGCTGCGGAGTGCTGCTGCGCCGGGTATTGGCTGCCCGTGGCTGCACCGATGCGGCGGCAGCCCAGCAATTGCTGGAACCTTCTGCCGATCTGTCGGACCCGTTTCTGCTGCGAGACATGGACAAGGCGGTGCAGCGGATCCACCAGGCCATTGAGGCAGAGGAGCCTATCGTCATTTATGGAGACTACGATGTGGACGGCATCTCGGCCACCGCTATTCTGTACGAATGTCTGTCCAGCCAGGGAGCCCATGTGCGCTGCAAGCTGCCCACTCGGGGCGGCGGCTATGGGCTGACCCGTCCGGCGCTGGAGGCACTGGCGAAAAAGGGTTTTACGCTGGTGGTTACAGTGGATAACGGTATTTCTGCGGTGGAGGAAGCAGCCTGCGCCAAAGAGCTGGGTCTGGACCTGATCATTACCGACCATCACCTGCCCGGCGACGCATTGCCGGATGCGGTCGCGGTGGTGGACCCCAAGCGGGTGGACGACGAGAGTCCCTTCAAAAACCTGTGCGGCGCGGGAGTGGCTTTCAAACTTTGCGCGGCTCTGGAGGGCTGCAACCCGGCGGAATTGCTGGAAATGTACGGTGAGTTTGTGGCGCTGGGTACCGTGGCGGACGTGATGCCCCTGGTGGGGGAGAACCGTGTACTGGTCCGGGAGGGCCTGGCCCTTCTGCAAGACACCATGCGCCCCGGTCTGCAGGCGCTGCTGGAAAGCGGCGGCTACGCGGGCAAGCCCGTTACCACCGACACGGTCAGTTACGGCCTGGCTCCGCGGCTGAATGCAGCGGGACGGATGGACAACGCTTCGGTGGCGTTGAAACTGCTGCTTTGCGGTGACGAAGAACAGGCCACCGGCATTGCCGCCCGCCTGGCGGAGATCAACACAGAACGGCAGCAGACCGAGCAGGAAGTGTTTGGGGCTGCCTGCCGGGTATTGGAGGCTGACCCGGCCAGACTGCGGGACCGGGTACTGGTGGTAGCTGGGGAAAATTGGCATCCCGGTGTTATCGGCATCGTGGCGGCCCGCCTGATGGAACGATATAGCCGGCCGGTGATCGTTATTTCTTTGCATGAGGGGGAAGGTCGCGGCAGCGGTCGTGCTCCCGATGCCTTTGACCTGCACAGCGCACTGGCGGCCTGCGGGGAATACCTGATACGGTTTGGCGGTCATGCCGCCGCAGCGGGTATTGAAATTGAGGAAGATAAACTGCCTGCTTTCCGTAAGGCCGTCAACGAATGGGCAGCCCATCATGCGGCTCGTCCGGCACCGGCAACTTTGCAGCTGGATGCTGTGGTCACCCTGGAAGAGCTGACTTTGGAAAATGTCCGGGAACTGGGGCGGTTGGCGCCTTTCGGGCGGGAAAATCCCAATCCGGTGTTGCTGGTGCAGGACGCCATAGTGGACGGCGTATGGGCTATGGGCGCAGAGGGACGCCACAGCCGTGTACGCCTGCGGCAAGGCGGCCATACTCTTTTTGCCTCTCTGTTTGGGGTGGCTCCGCAAAAATTTGCCTACCCGGTGGGGGCTGCCGTGGAAGCGGCATTGGAAGTCTCTGTCTTTACAGGGCGCAACGGGCCGATGGTTTCGGCCCATCTCAAGGCGATCCGCCCGGCGCGGCTGACCAATACACCCAGCGAACAGGCGGCCTGGTTCGAGGCTTTCCGCACCGGCGCGGTGCTGGAACCGGCCCGGGCGGAAGCCTTGCTGCCGGACCGCAGCGATACGGTGATGCTGTATAAACGCATTCGCAGCGGGCAGGTTTTTGCCGGGGATCTGCAGCCGGTTTTTGCGGCCCAGGGGCCCGAAAATGCAGGCAAGATCCTGGCGGGTCTCACGGCATTGCAGGAGCTGGGCCTGATTGAAGAGCAGGATGGCCGCTGGCTGCCGGTACCCGTCAGCCGGAAACAGGACCTGGCCGCGGCACCGGTGCTGCAAAAGCTCGCACAGCAGGCGGCGCCGCGATAAATTCAAAAAGGGGGAGAATTCTTATGGGGAACACCGAAACAACGAAAGAAGTCAAGACGACGGAGAAAGTCCAAGCCACGGAAGAAGTCAAGGTGCCCATCACCTACGACGACCTGAAACAGCATATGGTCGACAGCGGGCGCCCCTACGATTTCGAAATGATCGACCGTGCCTATGCGTTGGCCGCCCAGGCCCATGGCGGCCAACGCCGCCGCAGCGGTGAACCGTATATTTGTCATCCTTTGTCGGTGGCGCAGATCCTTGTGGATCTGGGAATGGACAGCGAAAGCATTGCGGCCGCCCTGATGCACGATGTGGCCGAAGATACCCCGGTGACGGTGGCGGAGATCAAACAGAAATTCGGACCGGAAGTTTCCCTGCTGGTGGACGGTGTTACCAAGCTGACCCAGATCAAGTTTTCCAACGTGGAGGACCGCCAGGCGGAAAACCTGCGCAAGATGTTGCTGGCCATGAGCCAGGATGTCCGGGTCATGATCATCAAACTCTGTGACCGCCTGCACAATATGCGTACCGGCGATGCCTGGCCGGAGCAGAAACGCCGGGACAAGGCGCTGGAAACTATGGAGGTCTATGCGCCCATTGCCCATCGTCTGGGAATCTCCAACATCAAGGAAGAACTGGAAGACCGCAGCCTCCATTATCTTGATCCCATCGGCTACGAGACTATCCGGGATCTTCTGAACAAGCACGGGGACGAGTTCCTGCACACGGTCTGCCATACCATTGCCCGGCATCTGGCAGAAAACGGAATCCCCAAGGCTACGATCCGTCACCGGGTCAAGAGCATCTACGGCATCTACCGCAAGATGTACATGCAGAACAAGGACTTCGAAGAGATCTATGATGTCTATGCGGTGCGCATCATTCTGGAAAACGTTCCGGAGTGTTATACGGCCCTGGGCCTGATCCATGACATGTACCATCCCTTGCCCAACCGGTTCAAGGATTATATTTCTACTCCCAAGCCCAACGGCTACCAAAGCCTGCATACTACGGTCATCGGGCGGGAGGCCATCCCCTTTGAGGTGCAGATCCGTACCTGGGATATGGACCGCATGGCGGAATATGGCATTGCCGCCCACTGGAAATATAAGGCCGGCATTACCGGCAGCTCCAACGACAAGCTGGATGAACGTCTGGCCTGGGTGCGCCAGCTGCTGGAAAGCCAGCGCTCCAGCGCCGATGCCACAGACCTGCTCAGCGATATCAAGAGTGACCTTCTGCCGGAGGAAGTTTTTGCCTTTACCCCCCGGGGGGATGTGATCAATCTCCCGGCAGGTGCGACCGTGATCGATTTTGCCTACGCTATCCATTCGGCGGTGGGCAACCGGATGGTGGGGGCCAAGGTCAACAACCGGATCGTCTCCATCGACCATAAGGTCCAGACCGGTGAGATCATCGAGATTCTCACCGGCCCGGAAAACCGCGGTCCCAGCCGGGACTGGCTCAATATTGTAAAAACCAGCGAAGCCAAGAACAAGATCCGCAACTGGTTCAAGAAAGAACGTCGGGAAGAAAATATAGAAGAAGGCCGGAACGCCCTGGAGCGGGAACTGCGCCGGAATATGATCACCCTTACCGATGAGCAGCGCAGTATCTTTATGGAGAATCTGGCCCGGCGCAACCACTGCAATACGGTGGATGAGATGTACGGTGCCATCGGCTACGGTGGTCTGCAGCTGTCCCGGATGCTCTCTAAAATCAAGGAGGAGTACGCCAAACTCAAAGAAACCGAACCCAAACCCATCACGGTGGAACTCAAACATGTGCATTCCTCCGACGGTGTGGTGGTGGAAGGTATCGACAACTGCCCTATCAAATTTGCCAAATGCTGTTCGCCGCTGCCCGGGGATGATATCATCGGGTTCGTTACCCGGGGCTTTGGCGTATCCATCCATAAACGGGATTGCGCCAATGTGCGGGAGAGTATGCGCCACCCCGAAAACGCTGACCGTTGGGTCCGTGCCTACTGGGCGGATGATGCCAAGGAAAACTACAAAGCTTCTCTGGAACTTACCTGTATGGACCGTGCCAACCTGGTTTCCGATATTGCGTTGGCCCTGGGGGATATGCGGGTGCCGATCTATTCGCTGATGGCCCGCGCCGCCGAGCAGGGCCGTGCCCGGATGAGCGTTACGGTGGGGATTACCAACACCGAACATCTCAACAGCGTGGTGGCCCGTTTGAAAAAAGTCAAAGATGTGATCAGCGTTCTCCGCAGTTGAGAAGCCACCCGGAAGGAGTAAACACTATGCGAGCAGTGATCCAGCGGGTGACCAAAGCATCGGTCACCGTCAACGGCGGTCCGGCCCGGCCCATCGGTCCCGGCCTTGTGATCCTATTGGGCGTGCGGGAAACCGACGACACCGCCATTGTACCCAAGCTGGCTGAAAAATGTGCACATCTTCGTATTTTTGAAGACGATGCCGGAAAGCTGAATCGCAGTGCGGTAGAATTGGGCTATGAGGCTCTGGTGGTTTCCAACTTTACCTTGTATGGGGATACCACCAAGGGCAAACGGCCCAGCTTCAGCCATGCTGCTAAGGCTGATCTGGCGGTGCCCTGTTATGAGCAGTTCCTGACGGAAATGGGCAAACAGGGGCTGCGGTCGGTGCAGCACGGAGAATTTGGCGCCGACATGCAGATTCACCTGGTCAACGACGGCCCCGTTACCATTGTCATCGACACCGACGAATGGAAGAAATAGGAGGACCTATGAAGATCCAGCATATTCACGGGCTTGCCCCGCTGTACACCAATACCTTTCTGATCATCACCGATGGAGGCCATGGCATCATCGTAGACCCGGCGGCTTCCCCCCAGACTTATCAGGCGGTTTTGGAAAAGGAAAACGCACAGCTTACTCATATTCTGCTCACCCATGGCCATTATGACCATGTGGGTGCAGTGGCGGAGCTGCGCAAAATGACAGGCTGCAAAGTCTATATGGACCCGGTGGATGCCATGGGCAACCAGATGCTGCCGATGACCAAAGATCTGGTGGACGAAAACTGGCCTGCCAACAATGAACTGAAGGTCGACGAATTGACCTTTACCATTTACCACACTCCCGGCCACACCCCCGGCAGTGTCTGCCTGGTCTGCGGTCAGGTGATGTTCAGCGGTGATACGCTGTTTGCCGGCTCCTGCGGCCGGACCGATCTGCCCGGTGGCAGTATGGGGCAGATGCAGCAGAGCCTTTCTATGCTGGCGGCGCTGCCCCTTTCTGACGATGTCAAAGTCCTGCCCGGTCATGAGGCGTTTTCCACCCTGGGGCAGGAACGCCGTTCGAACCCCTACCTGAACGGAATGTGGTTCTGAAAGGAAAACAACAAGGAGACCTTATTACTATGCAGATCGTTTTGCGCGGTGCGGCTGCCGGATACGAAGCGGAGCATACGGCCCGTATTTTTTTCCCCGGTGCCGGTAAGGCGGCAGAGATCCCCGCAGAGGGAGATTTCATTTTGGCCGTCAGCCATGAAAAAACCGATTTTGTACTGCTTCGGACGGGAGAAAATCTGTGCTGGCGCAGCGCCGTGCGTGCGGCCGGCGAGGATGCGGAATATACGCTGTGCTGCCTGCTCTATCAGCTTTTGCGGGAAAAGACAGGCCAGAATCCCCCCTGGGGGATGATGACCGGGGTGCGCCCGGTGCGGATCATCCATGACCTGCGGGCGATGGGGGTCACCGAAGCCCAGATCCAGGAGCGTTTTCTGGGACATTTTGCCTGCACGCCGGAAAAATTTGCGCTGGCCCGCGGCATTGCGGACCTTCAGCGTCCGGTGCTGGAAAGGGCAGACCCCATGGATTGCAGTGTCTATGCAGGGATTCCGTTCTGCCCTACCCGGTGCAGTTACTGCAGCTTTGTCTCCCGTACCGTAGGGGACAAGGCGACCCGCGCCCTGGTGCAGCCCTATGTGGACAAACTCTGTGAAGAGCTGACGGCCATCCGGCATACAGTCGACCGGTGCGGGCTGCGTATCCGCACCTTTTATATCGGCGGCGGTACCCCCACCAGTCTTTCAGCGGCGCAGCTGGAGCAATTGATGTCCCATATTGCAAGGACCTTTGACCTTGACGGGCTGGAGGAATATACGGTGGAAGCGGGACGGCCGGATTGTACCGACCTGGAAAAATTGCGCATCATCAAACAATATGGCGCCACGCGAATCTCCATCAATCCCCAGACTTTCTCCGACGAGGTACTTCGCAACATCGGCCGTCGCCATACGGCCCAGGATATCATCGATTGCTTTGCGGCGGCCCGGTCGGTGGGGCACCATACCATCAACATGGACCTGATCGCCGGTCTGCCCGGTGATACGGTGGAGGGGTTCACGCATAGTCTGGAACAGGCCATTGCCCTGGACCCCGAAAATATCACCGTGCATACCCTGACGCTGAAACGTGCCTCTGATCTGGTGGTGGAACATCGTGCTGCTGCGTATGATGACGTGGCGGCCATGCTGGAGCAATGCAAGCTGCTGCAGCAGGCAGGGTATCGCCCATATTACCTGTACCGCCAGAAAGGCACCCTGCAGAATCTGGAAAACATCGGCTGGGCCAAACCCGGTACGGAGTGCCTGTACAATATTTATATCATGGAGGAGATTCACTCCATCCTTTCGGCGGGGGCGGGCGGGTCCACCAAACTGGTGATTCCCGGCAAACGCCACGGCAAGATCGAGCGCATCTTCAACTTCAAATACCCCACGGAGTACATTGACCGCTTCGAGGAGATTCTGGCCCGCAAGCAGGGCGTGGAGGATTTCTATGAACGTTGCACAACGGAAACGATTTGTCAGCCGTGAACTGGTGGCGCTGGCGGCACAACAGCCCCAGGCCTTTGGCGCATTGTGCGAGCAGCAATACCGGGAACGAATCGACAGGATCGCGGAGGAAGTGCTGGCCAGCGGACGGCATATCGTCATGCTGACAGGCGCCTCGGCGGCAGGCAAGACCACGTCTGCGCATAAACTGGCGGCGGCCATCGAGGCCAGGGGGCGCCGCAGTGTTGTGCTGAGCCTGGATGATTTTTACGCAGGGGAGGGACGCTACCCCAAAAACCATGACGGCAGCGACGACTATGAGAGTCTGCAATCCCTTGACCTGCCGGTGCTGCGCCGTTGTCTGGAAGAACTGCACCGGGATGGGATCTGCCAGGCGCCGGTATTTGATTTTAAAATTCAACAACCCAATGGGGTGCAGATCATCGACTGTCGGAATGGTGTGGTAGTCATTGAGGGGCTGCATGCGCTGAACCCTGCTCTGACGGAAAATCTGCCGGAACATGCGGTCTTTTGCCTGTATGCCGGTTTGCGGGAAGAGTATGCCGACCCGGCCGGCAACCGGTGTCTGGCGACGCGGGACATCCGCCTGGCCCGGCGGCTGGTGCGGGATTATCTTTTCCGTGGGCACGGGGCGTCTTTCACGCTGAATCTGTGGGGACATGTCTGTAACGGTGAGGACCGCTACATCAAACCCTACAAATCCCGGGCGGATCTGTTGCTGGATACGACCCATACCTATGAGGTCTGTCTGTGGCATAATGTACTGGACGAATTGCCGGAAGATCCGGCGCTGACGACCGCCCAGCAGCGCCAGCTGGAAGCGTTGCACCGTAAATTTATGCCGTTCCCGGCCATGCATACGGACATGGTACCGCAGGACAGCATGCTGCGGGAATTTATCGGCGCCGACCTGCCGTAAATTCACGGAAAATATACATTTGCGCGTTGCAAACACCGGTTGAATCCGCTATAATATGCGTAAAGAGCGCGGCAGAGCAACATCTGCGCACGTTTAAAGAAAGAGGTGTTTCCTATGTTTGAATTGGATATTGAAATGCTGAAGGAACAGGGCCTGCAGCTGGTGGACACCGCCAAAAAGACGGCCCAGGATCTGGCCGATAAAGGTAAAAATCAATTGGATCTTATGAACCAGCAGGCGCGCCTGTCCAGAGCACAGCGTCAGCTGGGGGCACTGGTCTACAGCCTGCATAAAGCTGGGGAAGAAAATCAGCCCCTCGTGGACAAATATATTGAGGCTGTGGCTGAAGTGGAAAAGGCCATTGAGGAGATCAAAACCAATATGAGCCCCGAGGAATATATGGCTGCCGAAGCGGAGGCTGCGGCAGAAGATGCTGCGGCGGAAGACGAGGAAGAGATCGAGGAAGAGCCGGTTCAGCTTCGCGGTGAAACCAAAATCTGCCCGGTCTGTAAGGCGGAAGTAGACGGTGACGCGCTTTTCTGCAACCATTGCGGCGCCCAGCTGTAAACAAATGCATGCTGCGCCGGATAAAAAAAGAACGGCCGGCAGTTTAAAATGTTTGCGTGCGGGCGGTGCTGCGGCTTGTGGTACCGCCCGTAAGGCTTGACAAATTCCGGATTGGGAGTAAAATATTGCGTACTGCGCGCTGCGCGGCATGCAAGGAAAGTTATGAAAGCTTATCCTGACAAAGCATTGTATACGGCAGATGACCTTACGGCCATTATTGCCCTGTTGCGTGATCCCCGGAATGGCTGCCCGTGGGACAAAGTCCAGACCCATCAATCGATCCGCATGAACTTCCTGGAGGAAGCCTATGAAGCGGTGGATGCCATTGACTTACAAGATCCGAGCCTGCTGTGCGAGGAACTGGGCGATGTCCTGATGCAGGTGGTGTTCCATACCCAGATTGAGCAGGAAGCCGGTCATTTCACCTGGCAGCAGGTCTGCGATGGGGTTTGCCGCAAATTGATCGAGCGCCATCCTCATATTTTTGGCGGGGACACAAGCATAAAAGATTGGGATGCGCTCAAAAATAAGGAAAAGGGCCGTCTGACGTTAGAGGACGATCTGGCCAGTGTGCCCAAAGCCCTTCCGGCGTTGATGCGTGCAGCCAAACTGCAAAAACGTGCTGCGCGGTACGGGATCGAGATTCCGGCTGCTGCACAGACAGTGGATGCCAGTGTGGAAACAGTAGCAAAAGCTGCCGATGTAAGCACTGCCGAACAGGCAGTGGGGGAACTGTTGTTTGCCGCTGTGGCGCTGGCCCGGCAGGCAGGCGTTGATCCGGAACAGGCTCTGCAGCGGCGCAACGCCGCCTTTCTGCAGACATCCGAATCCGACTGAGCTGAGAAGCAGGCGGCTGGGTGCAATACCCTGCAGCCGCTTTTGGCAGATAAATTACTTTGGAGGTACAAACCATGACGAAAGTTGAACTGATCGCCGCTGTTGCGAACGAAGCCAATCTGACCAAGAAGGACGCCGAGCAGGCTGTCAACACCGCTCTTAACGCTATTACGGAAGCTCTCAAGAACGGTGAGAAGGTCACTCTGGTGGGCTTTGGCACGTTCGAAGTCCGCGAGCGCCCTGCTCGCAAGGGCCGCAACCCTCAGACCGGCGAAGAGATCACCATCGAAGCGTCCAAGCTGCCCGCTTTCAAGGCTGGCAAGGCGCTGAAGGACGCTGTGCAGTAAGCCATTGTACCTTATTTGCCCCGTCGCCGTTGGCGATGGGGTATTTTTCGTAGGAGGAACCCATGCGTTTGGATAAATATCTGAAAGTAAGTCGCCTGATCAAGCGCCGCACATTGGCCAATGAGGTAGCCGATGCCGGCCGTGTACTGGTTAACGACAAGCCCGCCAAAGCCAGCTATACCGTGAAGGTGGGGGACGTTATCGAGATCACCTTTGGCAATCGTCCGGTGAAGGTACGCGTTCTGGCCGTGGAGGAGCCCAAGGGCAAAGATGTGGCCCGGGAATTGTTTGAAGTGATAGACCAGTAGTCATATTTGTTCCACCTGCCGCATATGGTATGTATATAACACCCAATTGCGGAGGAGGGGACAACCGCTATGCCGGAAACCAGAACCGAACCGGTCCGAACCAAAACAGTGGCCGCTGAGCAGCAGCGCAGCCATAGCCTGGCGTTGAAAGACCGCCGTCATCTTGCCGTAACGGGCATCAGCCGCATCATCAGCTGTGACGAGTCCGCGGCTGTGCTGGAAACACCGCTGGGAAATCTGACCATCGGCGGCCAGGAACTGCAAGTCAGCGAACTGTCGGTACAAAGCGGGCAGGTCCAGCTTTCCGGCAAGATCGAATTCCTGCAGTATGCCGAAAATCACCAGTCCGGCGGCGGGCTTCTGGCCCGCCTGTTCCGCTGATATGACGGCGGCTCCCGCTGTTTGGGCGGTTCTGGCGGATATTCTGTGGTGCCTCGGTTTGGGATGTTTGCTCTGCGCAGGACGGGACTTGCTGGGCCTGCTTCTGGGGGAAGGACGGGTACGCTGCCTGTGTTGGGATGTGCTGACCTTTGCGGTGGCGGCCGTTCTGGTTTGCGGGTTCTCTGCCGGTGTAAGTGCCGCGGGAGTGGCCCGGTGGTACATGACTGCCGGAATGCTGGCTGGGGCCATAGCCTGGCACAGCACGGTGCGGCCCATTGTACATCATATAGTATCGCTTTTGTTGCGCCTTTTCTTGCGGCCGCTGTATTTTCTCGAGAACTGCTATCTGGAGCCGCTGCGATGCCGTATGCACCACAGGCATGTCTGCCATGTGGAGAAAAAAGCGGAGAAAAAGCCAAAAAACGGAAAAAAGCAGTTGCAAAAGCCGTCGAAAATATTATATAATTAACCATACGTAGTGCTGTGCGCCGTATACGCACGAAACCGCGCAATCTCTTTTTTAGGAAAGGGGGCATCCCGATTATGCACAAACGTCATGGGCTGCTCCCGCGGTGGCTTATGGTCGCCGCGTTTCTGGCGCTTTGCGGGTACCTGTTTGTCAGCCTGATCCACTACCAGGTCTCCATCGGCTCCAAACAGCAGGAACTGCTCAGCGTCCGCAACCAGCTCAGCAACCAGCTGACGGAAAATGCGGAACTTTCCAACACGTTGGACCAGGGCGATGATGCAATCATTGAACGGTATGCCCGCGAACAGGGCTATGCCAAGCCCAATGAGCGAGTTTTTGTGGACATCAGCGGTAAATAAGTGCGGCCATTTGTTTCAGCGGGGGCGCTTTGCGGCAACCCTTCTGCATAAATCAATCAAAAGAAAAAGGGGTATTCTAGTTTGGCATTACAAGTTGGGGATATCGTCGAGGGCAAGGTAACCGGAATCAAGCCGTTCGGCGCGTTCGTCTCTCTGCCGGAGGGCAAGACCGGTCTTGTCCACATTTCTGAGGTTTCCTACGAATTTGTGCAGGATCTCTCAGCTGTGCTCCAGGACGGGCAAACGGTTTCGGTGAAGGTTCTTTCCATTGCTCCGGACGGTAAGATCGCTCTGTCCATCAAGCGCACCCAGCCCGCACCTGAGCGCGGTTCCCGCCCGCAGCAGGGCGGTGCACGTCCCGCCCATCGTCCCAAGCGCGAGGAAAAGCCCCGCGTCTGGCAGCCGAAGCCCGCAGCGCCCCAGGGCGAGATGAGCTTCGAGGATATGATGGCACGCTACAAGTCCCGCAGTGAGGAAAAGATCGCTGACCTGAAGCGTGTAACGGAAAACCACCGCGGTGGGTATTCTCGCCGCCGCGGCTGAGCCGGAACACAACACAATCTGCAACACAGCTCTACCCTGACGGCAGAATTACCGCCGGGGTTAGAGCTTTTTTGCAAAAATGCAAAGGAAAAGAAACGCCATGCCCACATTGTATACCTTGGTTGCCCCTTGTTTTTTCGGCACCGAATCAACCCTGCACTTTGAGATCAAGCGCCTGGGCGCCCAAAACATCCAGGTCACCGACGGCCGCATCGCTTTTCAGGGGGGCGCGGACCTGATTGCCGCTGCCAATCTGAATCTGCGTACGGCAGAACGTGTACTGGTACAGCTTGCCGCCTACAAGGCCACAACATTTGATGAATTGTTTGATGGCTGTTATCAAATTCCCTGGGAAGAACTGCTTCCGGCGGATGCAGCGTTCCCGGTCAAAGGGTCCAGCCTGTCCAGTCAGCTTTCCAGTGTGCCCGCCTGCCAGAGTATCGTAAAAAAGGCCATTGTAAAGCGTTTGATGGCGGGGCATCGGACCAATACCCTGCCTGAAACCGGCGACGTATACAAGGTTCGCTTCGCCCTGCGCAAAAACGAAGTAGAGATCTATCTGGATACCTCGGGGGATGGCCTGCATAAACGTGGCTACCGTAAAAATGCCACACTGGCGCCTATCAAGGAGACACTGGCAGCCGCCATTGCCGACTTGGGACGGGTCCGTCGGGACAGCCTGGTGCAGGACCCTTTCTGCGGCTCCGGAACGTTGGTCATTGAGGCTGCCCAGAAGGCGCTGAATCTGGCGCCGGGATTGCGCCGCCGGTTTGCAGCAGAACATTTTGACTTTGTTCCGCCGGAAGTCTGGGCGGAACAGCGCCAGAAAGCCCTGTCGGAAGTGCGCCGGGACGCCGCCTTTGAAGGGGTTGGGTATGATATCGACCCCGCTGCGGTGGCTTTGGCCAATGCCAATGCCAAATTGGCCGGGGTGGGGGACCGATGCCGCTTTGAAGTGGCAGACGTAAAAGATTTTGCACCGGACCGGAACGCCACGGTACTGACCAATCCTCCCTATGGGGAGCGGCTGGGAGATGCCTCAGAGGCAGCTTCTCTGGCCAGGACGCTGGGGCAGGTGTGGCAGCGGCACCCGGGCCAGGGATTGTATGCGATAACGGCCGATGCGGATTTTGAACAGCATTTTGGCAAGAAAGCGGCCCGCCGCCGTAAGATTTATAACGGAATGATTCCCTGCCAGCTGTATATGTATTACGAACAGCCCAAGACCAAGAGGTAAAGCATGGAAGATTTGAAACTGGCAATTCTGATCGACGCCGACAATATTTCACCCAAATATGTCAAGGTCATTCTGGATGAAGCGGCCTCTTTTGGCGTGGCGGCCTGCAAACGGATTTACGGTGACTGGTCCGACGTGCGTCTGAAAAGCTGGAAAGACGCGTTGCTGAACAACTCCATCATCCCCATCCAGCAGTATAGCTATACCACGGGAAAGAATGCCACAGATTCGGCTATGATCATCGATGCAATGGACCTGCTTTATGGTGGCAATCTGGATGGATTCTGCATCGTCTCTTCCGACAGTGACTTCACCCGCCTGGCTGCCCGCCTGCGGGAAGCCGGCAAACTGGTCATCGGCATGGGGGAGAGCAAGGCGCTCGGCCCCTTTGTGAAGGCATGCGACCAGTTTAAATACCTCGACCTGATCCTTGACCATGGGGAGACGGAACCCCCCGATCCGGTGGCGCCGACCGCGGAGGCGGATGCCCGTGCAAATGCGGGCGACGATACGGCTATTAACCGGGAGTCCATCGAGAAGATCATCCATGGACTTATCGGCGAGATGGACGATGGCACCGGTTGGGTGCGTACTTCCCGGGTGGGGGATCAGCTGATCAAGCGGTATCCCGATTTTGATGTCCGGAACTTCGGCTCCAAGAGTCTGAACAAATTCCTGGCATCCCTGCCGGAGATGGAAGTGGAAGAGCGGATCCTTTCCAACGGAAACCCCATTCAGTTCGTGCGGATCCGACCGGCGGCGCCCAAAACACCGGCGCGCCATACCGGAACAAAAAAGGCGGCCCGCCGCACCAACAAGAAAAAGTAAAAGCAGCGCAGCCAACAGGCTGCGCTGCTTTCTTATATAACCAATCCGCCGTTTTGCCCGATGACCTGCCCGGTGATATAACCGGATGCCTCATCTGCCAGAAATACCAGTGTGCGGGCAATTTCTCCCGGTGTTCCCAGGCGTCCTACCGGCGTATCTTCCGCCAGAACGGCCCGGTCCTCCTCGGAAAAACCGGCCATCATATCGGTGTCGATGACACCGGGGGCCACTACATTTACCGTGATCCCGCTGGGACCTTCCTCTTTGGCAAGGGCTTTCCCCAGCCCGATCAGGCCGGCTTTGGCCGCACTGTAGGCCACTTCGCAGCTGCCGCCGGTCTGGCCCCACATGCTGCTTACCAGAAGGATGCGCCCGTATTTCCGGTAGATCATGCCGGGCAGTGCGGCCCGGCAGGCATAGAAAGCGCCATCCAGGTCCACCGACATGATGTGGCGCCAATCTTCGTCGGTGGTGTCGGTAAACAGTTTTTGCTGGGCAATGCCGGCGTTGCATACCAGCACCTGCAGCCCGCCCAGCTCCTGTTCCGCTCTCTGTACCGCCAGGGCCACCTGAGCGGCATCGGCGGCATCGGCCCGCAGGGCCAGGAACTGTCCACCGGGGGCAAGGGCTTGCGCCTTTTCCAACACCTGTTCGGCGGCTTTGGAATGGCTGTTCCAGGTAAAGGCGACCCGATATCCGGCCCGGGCAAAAGCCAGCACAGCGGCAGCGCCAATGCCGCGGCTGCCGCCGGTGATCAAGACACTTTGATGCATATCATTTCTTCTTTCGTTTTTCCCTCAGCATAACAAAAAAATCCTGCAGCAATGCCTGGGCTTCTTCTTGCAGGAGCCCTTGCTCTATGACGGGGTGGTGGTTGAACGGCAAGGCAAACAGATCGGTCAGGCTGCCGCAGCAACCGGCTTTGGGATCTTTTGCCCCGTACACCACCCGGCGCAGTCGGCTGTTGATGATGGCTCCGCTGCACATAGGGCAGGGCTCCAGCGTTACAAACAGTTCGCATTGCCAGAGCCGCCATCCCCCCAGAGCTTTGCAGGCGGCGTCAATGGCCAGAAGTTCGGCATGGTAGGTGGCGTTTTTGCCGCTTTCCCGCAGATTATGGGCACGGGCAACAATCTCCCCATCCTTGGCGATAACGGCCCCCACCGGGACCTCCCCCAGGGCGGCGGCGATCCTGGCCTCGTCCAGGGCAGCCTGCATCAATTGTTCGTCGGTCATACAAAAATCCTCAATGACTCAGGAAGATGGTGTACACCAACAGGAACACCACTGTCAGGGAATAGGCCGGACTGGTAAAAACCCCCAGCACATCTACGCCGGGGCGCAGGCCTGCAGAAAAGCGGAATCCCTGCTGGCGGGCATGGTAGAGAAGCCATAGACTGAACAGCGGGAAGAAAAGCAGCAGGAACAGCTCCACGGCAAAGGAAACATTGTTGGAGGCGTAGAATCGCAGATACAGGCTGAAAAATGCAATGCAGTTGTTGGTGAAATGAAGCAGGATGCCGGGCAGAATGCTGCCGGACCGTTCTGCCAACCACCCCAGAAAAACGCTGCAGACCAGGGCGGTCAGCCCCTGGATGGGGTCCAGATGGAGCAGGGCAAAGAGCAGAGCCGGACCGAAGATGGCCACGGCACTGCCGCAGGGGCGCAGCAGACCTTGCAGGGCACCCCGGAAAAACAGTTCTTCCATAACGGCAGGCATCACACACAACACCAGAAACTGCAGTACCAGTTCCAGACCGCCGCTGGGCAGAATGCTGGAAGTGTTTTCGATGCCCAGCGCGCTGGACAGCAGTGCCCCGCCCAGGTTGGCAACGTTTGCCACGCCCAGAAATACCGGCAGACAGAAAGCCGGACTCCAGGGGGCGGGCAGCAGTATGCGCAGGTCGCGGCTTTCCAGCCGCGTAAAACGAAGCATGCACCACAGCGGAATTGCAATGGCACCGATGCCGATAAACAGCTGCAAAATGCTGATGGTGCTGTCGGAGAAGCCAATCGGTTTGGCCATACTGGCTCCCGGCTGAATCAGCCCCAACAGAGCACCTACTCCGGCATAAAGCAGCGAACGTACCAATAAATAAAACAGCGCGGCGATGGCACACCAACTGGCGGCCCCGCGCACTCCCCGCGATTTTGCCATTCCCTCATCCCTTACACAAACACTTGTTTTGTATTATCATAACACACCCATGGTTTCAGCGCAATAAAAAAAGACCCAACCGGTGTGCGGGCCGGTAAGGTCGTGGAGGGAGAGAGGAGTCAATGGTACCCTGCAATGTGCGTTACAGGCATTGACTTTCTTCTACTATGATAGTACAGTATAGACGTGAAGTAAAGTACAATTTTTTCATATAAAAGATGAAATAAATTCAAGAGAAGGGGAATGGTTATGACTTTGACCGATTGCCAGATTCTGATGATCGTGGCGCAATTGGGAACCTTTGCCGCGGCGGCGGAACAGCTGCATCTGACACCCTCGGCGATCAGCCATGCAGTTTCCGGTATGGAGGCAGAATGCGGTTTCCCGTTGTTTACGCGTACCAAAAGCGGTGTGACAATGACGGCAGCAGGGGAGAGCCTCTTCCCGGCCATTCGCCAAATGCTCAACAGCAATGAGCTGTTGGATCAGTCCATTGCCCAGATCAACGGCATGCATAAAGGCGTACTGCGGTTGGGGGTATTCAATTCGGCCTGTGTGACCTGGATGCCCCAGTTGGTACCGCCTTTTCAGCAGGAGTTCCCGGGAATCGATGTGCAGATTTACCAGGGGTCCTATGCCGACATCGCTGCCTGGTTGAAAAACGGAGTGGTGGAACTGGGATTTCTTTCCAATTCCAGCGCCAAAGATCTGGATTTTGAACCACTGTACGAGGACCCGCTGATCTGCATTGCACCCGCCTCCTATAAGCCCAAAAGGCCGGGATGCGTCTGGGCAGAAGAATTACAGGGGCAGCCTTTTGTGAGCCAGCAGGCCGACGTGGATGCAGACATTCAAAGCTATTTCAAAAAGAACGATCTGCATGTGAACAGCCGCTGCTATATCGTGGACGACCAGTCCATGATCGCGATGGTATCCTGCGGGCAGGGGCTGGCCATTATGCCGGAGCTGATGTTCAAGATGGGAACGGATTATCGCGGCTGTCAGGTTCTGCGTCTGGAACCGGCGGCCGGGCGCAGTATCGGTGTGGCCTGCCTTTCCCGGCGGGGGCTGTCGCCTGCGGCCAGCCACTTTATCGAGTATGCCCGCCGATACGCGCAGACACAGAAATGAGTGGGGTTTCTGTAACGGCAGGGCTTTTCAAACTGCAAAAAATAGCGTATAATAAGATGTTAAAGAGCCAAAAGGGGGAAACATTATGCCAGGGGATCTGCACACCCACACTACCTTTTCCGACGGGTCCACACCTGCCGAAAAGCTGCCGTTTCTCGCCCGCTGCGCAGGAATGACCCATCTTGCCATTTCGGACCATGATTCCATGCGTGGCGTCCGGTATGCCTATGCCCATCCCACTCAGGAGGGCGTCCACCTGATTCCGGCGCTGGAGATGACTGCCTATGACTATGAGCGAGCACACCGGGTCCACCTGCTGTGCTATTGGCCGGACGATTGCGCGCCGTTGGCAGAGTTTTGCGATATGATGGCGGAGCGCCGTCGTGTGGCAGTGCTGCAGAGCTGCCGGGAACTGGAAGAAATCTGCCCTCAGTTCCGCACCGAGGAAGCTTTGGAATTGGCCCGGGACAGCGGTACATTGTTCAAGGCTCACGTGATGCGGGTCTTATGGCAATATGGTTTGGCAGATGGCATGTATAATGATGTGTACCGCTCCCTGTTCGGGCTCAAGCCGGTGCGCGGCCGGATCCTGCATACACCGCGGTATGAACCGGTAGATGATGTACTGGCATTGATCAAGGCCTGCCGCGGCGTGGCGGTTCTGGCCCATCCCAGCGTCTATCACAGTATGGAGCTGGCACGGGAACTGATCGCTGCCGGCCGGTTGGACGGTGTGGAGATCGATCATCCCCGCAATACGCCGGAGGATAAAGCCGAGCTGCTGCGGCTGGCCAAGGCCAACGACCTGCTGATCACCGGCGGGACGGATTACCACGGCCTGAATACCGTTACACCGCGGCCGGTGGGGGCTTTTGCCACCCGGGATGAGCAGATCGCCCGTCTGGAGGCCCTTGCCAAGGCACGTAAGATGTCCAGCAAAAAAGCACAATAAGTTTTTAAAGTCAAAGGAGTAAAAAGATCATGACCTATGTGTATAACAATAAAGGAACCTGCTCTGTCCGCACGGAAGTGGAGCTGAACCCTGACCACACGATTGCGGCGGTTCGCGTACTGGGAGGATGCAACGGAAACTTGAAGGGCATTTCCAGCCTGCTCGTCGGTATGAAGGCGGAGGACGCCATTGCCCGGATGGAAGGAACCACCTGCGGAAACAAACCCACCAGCTGCCCGGACCAGATTGCCCAGGCCCTGAAGGGCGCTTTGACCGAACTGTAATCAGCAAAGGAGCCATCCATGGACTGCTTCCATTATCCGTTGGACACAGAGACCCTGCTTCGCAAAAAGCGCCGTTTGCGCCGGGAACTGCTGGCACAGAATCCGCATCCGCTGCATAAAAAGATTGCGATTCTCGGCGGGTCCACCACCAATGAGGTGGCGGATCAGCTGGGGCTTTTTTTGCTGCAATATGGCATTGAGGCGGAATTTTACCAGAGTGAGTATGCCCAGTACTGGCAGGATGCCATGTTCGGCACGCCGGAACTGGATGCCTTTGCACCGGATGCGATCTACATCCATACGACCTGGCGCAATCTGACGGCTTTGCCGACCACCGCCGACAGCCCGGAACAGATCGATGCCATGCTGGATGAGCAATATACCCATTTTGAAACAATGTGGCATGCGCTGGAACAAAAGTTTGCTTGCCCCATCATCCAGAACAACTTTGACCGTCCCAACTATCGCCTGATGGGCAACCGGGATATCTGGGACATCCACGGGCGTTCCAATTTCATCAGCCGCCTGAATCAGAAATTTTACGCCTATGCTGCCGGGCACGAACACTTCTACATCAATGACATCGACTATCTTTCTGCCGATTATGGCCTGACCGCCTGGGGGGATGCGTTCTACTGGCATATGTACAAATATGCCATGTGTCTGGATGCCATTCCCTCGCTGGCCAACAGTGTGGCCAATATCATCAAATCGCTGTACGGCCGCAACAAAAAGGCGCTGGTCCTGGACCTGGACAACACCCTTTGGGGCGGCGTTGTAGGGGATGACGGGGTAGATGGTCTGGCCATCGGCCCGGAAGTGCCGGAAGGGCAGGTCTACGCCGAATTCCAGAGCTATTGCAAGGCGCTCAAAAGCATCGGCGTCATTCTGGCCGTGGATTCTAAAAATGAGGAAGCCAATGCACTGGCGGGACTCAATCATCCCGATGGTGTGCTGCGTCCCGATGATTTTGTGGCCATCAAGGCCAACTGGGACCCGAAAGATCAGAATCTGAAGGCCATTGCGGCAGAACTGAATCTTGGTGCCGACAGCTTTGTCTTTGCTGACGATAACCCGGCGGAACGCTCGATTGTGGAAGCGCAGGTGCCTGGTGTGGCGGTGCCGGTTCTGGATGGTGCCGAAAATTACATCAAGATGCTGGATCATGGCGGATATTTTGAAGTGACTACTCTTTCCCAGGAGGATCTGAAAAAGACGGAACTTTACCACCAGAACGCCCAGCGGGCGGCAGCCCAGGCGGCTTTTGGCGATTACGGAGAGTACCTGGACAGCCTGGAGATGACTGCGACGATCCGTGGCTTTGAGCCGCTGTACATCCAGCGTATTGCCCAGCTTACCAACAAGTCCAACCAGTTCAATCTGACGACCCTGCGCTGCTCGGAGGACGATATCCGCGCCATGGCTCAGGATGAAAATCGTCTGTGCCTGTGCGGCAAACTGGTGGATAAATTCGGGGACAATGGAATTGTCACAGTGGTTTGCGGGGAGCAGCAGGCGGATGCCCTGCATCTGCGCCTGTGGCTGATGAGCTGCCGCGTGCTGAAACGTGGTATGGAAGATGCCATGATGGATACGCTGGTATCCGATGCGGTATCCCGCGGTGTGACCACCATTTACGGTTACTACTATCCCACCGCCAAAAATGCGATGGTCAAGGAATTCTACGCCGGTTTCGGATTTGAAAAGGTTTCTGAGGATGAAACCGGCAATACCGTCTGGCGACTGGATGCGGGGGAGTATCAGCCTCGCCATCCCCACATGAAGATCGATCATTGACGGAGAGGAAACAACATGAAGAAAACCGTTCTGCGTAAATGCGGTGCCGCCGCAGCTTTTTTGCTACTTACGGTGGTGTTGCTGGCTGCGGCTCGGTTCTTTCTGGTGGATGACGTGCACTCCTATTCCCGTGTGATGCTGCAGGAACTGTACGCCCAGGCGGGAGAGATCGATACACTGTTTCTGGGGTCCTCCCATTGCTACCGGAGTGTGGACCCGGCTGCGGTAGATGAAGCGTTGGGCACCCATAGCTTCAATGCGGGATCTTCCCAACAGCTTCCGGATGGTTCCTACTACATGCTTCGGGAGGCTGCTGCCCAGAACGATCTGCAAACTGTCTACCTGGAGATGTTTTATACCGGTTATAACCAGAGTGCTTCCAGTGATGTGCCCATGGCCTGCTATCTGCTGACGGATTTTATGCGGTGGAATTCCCCTTACCGGTATGAATATCTTTGGTCCATGGGCGGGATGGCTTCCTTTGCGGATCTTCTTCTTCCGGCGCGCCATGGTGTGGCGTCCCCCAGAAGCCTTCCGGCTTTATGGAAGGCCAAACTTACCGATGGATATGACCTGGGAAATTATGCCTATGTGACCTACCCGGAAGAAGGGGAGGCCTATCGTGGAAATGGCTTTGTCTATACGGAAGGAGTGGCCCAGGATGGCTATACCACATTGCTGAATGTGGACCCGGAAAAACCTCTTTCGGATTTCGGGCTGGAAAATCTGCGCCGCATTGCGGAGTTTTGCCGGCAGAACAATATCCGTCTGGTGCTTTTCACAGCGCCATTGCCCAGTGCCTATCTCTACGATACCGAAAATTACCAGGCGTATGTGGATGCGGTTCGTCAGCTTGCCGGGGAGTACGGCACAGTATACTGGGATTTTTCTCTGTACCGGGACCCGCTGGGAATGGATCTGGGCGGCGGTGATTTTTCGGACGCGCATCATCTCAATGGGGCCGGAGCGGAAAAATTTACGGCCCTTCTTTGTGAGGTGATCGCGGTAGACGCGGCAGGACAAGACACCAGCAAACTGTTCTGCGATACTGTGGATGAAAAACTTACCCGGTATGCCGATAATACCATTTTTATGGCGAATGCCTATCTTAATTCATAAAAAGGAGGTCCTGCCATGCTGGCTGTAACTTCGCCGGGATTTGTGGTGTTTGCGGCGTTGTTGGTAGGGCTATGGTACCTTTGCGCCCCGGCCAGACGCTGGCAATTGATGCTGGCAGCCAGTGTGGTGTTTTATCTGTCGCTGGACTGGCAGGGGTTTGTGGTACTGTTGGTCTGTACTTTGCTGGTTTGGGGGTGCGCGTTGCGTGCGGGCCAAAAAAAAGTTTGGTTTTTGGCCGGTCTGGCAAGTGCCCTTGCGCCGCTGATGCTTCTGAAATATTATGTGGCGGCGGCGGGAGGTCTGCAATCTCTTGTGGGGTTGCGTCTGTGGCAGCCGGAACTGCTGCAGCCTCTGGGAGTCGGCTATTTCAGTCTGCAACTGGTCAGCTACCTGGTGGACGTGCGCAGAGCGGTCCTGGCACCGCAGAAAAATTTTGCCAGGGTACTGTGTTTTGCGTCGTTCTTTTTGTCCATAACCCAGGGACCGTTCAATCGATATGATGAGCTTATGCCGCAGATGGAATATGTCACCCGCTGGGATGGCAGTCGCATCTGGTATGGTGCTATGCGCTGCTTTTGGGGATATTTCAAAAAGGTAGCGGTGGCGGATCGGGCCTCTGTAGTGGTCGCGGCGGCGTTCGCGGACCCCGCGTCTTTTGACCGCACACAGCTGCTGCTGGCAACAATTCTGTATTCTTTTCAGCTTTATGCGGATTTCTCCGGTTACAGCGATATTGTGTTGGGTGTGGGGCAGATGCTGGGGCTTTCTTTGCCGGAAAACTTCCGGCAGCCTTTCCTCTCGGCTACCGTCAAGGAACTGTGGTCCCGCTGGCATATGAGTCTTTCCCGCTGGCTGAAAGATTATGTCTATATCCCGCTGGGGGGCAGCCGCTGCAGCGCCTTGCGAAGAGATCTGAACCTGGTGGGAACCTTTTTGGTCAGCGGTCTGTGGCATGGTGCGGGACTTACCTACCTGCTGTGGGGATTTCTCCACGGCCTGTTCCAGGCGCTGGAAAACCACCTTCCCTGGCGGCGGGCCATCACAAAAGGGTGGGTTCGTCTGATCGGAATAGCCGGAACGTTTTCGATTTTCGTGTTTACCTTTACCATTTTCCGTGCATCCAGCCTTACCAATGCAATTGCGTATTTTTCTGGTGTTTTGCACAATGGGGGACATGCCGCGCTCAGCAACTATTGGGAGCTGGGCCTGACCACACGGCAGGATCAGGTGCTGCTTTTCCTTGGCGTTGCCATTCTGATAATCGGTGATCTGCTGAAAGAACGCGGTGTCTCGATTCCCAATAAACTGGCGGCAGCGCCGTGGCCGGTCCGGTGGATCGCCTATGAAGGAATGCTTTTTGCATTCCTGTTCATGGGGCAGTTTCTGGGCGGCGGCGGATTCCTGTATGCCCGATATTAAAAAGCAAAAGCACGATGTCATGGGACATCGTGCTTTTTTGATGAAACGATCTTCAGCGGTCAGGTTCGCAATCCAGAATGGAGGGAATATTCTCCCAACGTTCGGACTCTGTTTGATACATTTCGTGGAACCAGGCCACGGCGGCATCCAAACCCTCCTGGTTGCCGTCAAATTCCCGGCTTTGGATTTTCTCCTCAGCGGTATGCTCGATACTCCAGGGGCCGGGCCAGATATAGGCAGTCAGGTATTCCATTTTCTTTTTGCCGCTTTCGTCGGAAGGATCTGCCTTTTTGCCGGGAACGATCACATAGCGCATACCGCCCTCGGCACCGGAATAAGAGTTCCCGTTATGGAACCAATGATAAATGGGAAATGCGTCCAGCATAGAAAACGACTCCTTTTGTGGTCTCAGGATCAGTTACGTTTTTGTTCTTCCAGATCCCGGACTCTCTTTTCCAATTCCTCTATATGGTCGGATAAACGCCAGAGAGCATAGACGAAAAAGGAAAGAAGAAATGCCCATACGGCTCCTGTGAGATACGGCGAGGAGCGAAAATCTATCAGGACAAAACCGCCCAGAAAAATAAAACACTCCATGAAGATCAACAGGCCGGCAAAGATTTTGAGGAAAAGCTTCATGGCGATGACCTCTCGCAAAAAAATCAAAAAGGAATGGCTTTATTATATCGGATTTGGGGAGGATTGACAAGAGATTCCCAAAAACGCCATTGACAAACAGGCAGCTTTGCGGTACAATAACTAAGTCATGCGGGATTAGCTCATCCGGTAGAGTGACTGCTTCCCAAGCAGTAGGTGGCGAGTTCGAGACTCGTATCCCGCTCCACAAACGCCTTGAATTATACGATGATTCGTATATTCAAGGCGTTTTTCTTTTCGCAGTAAAGGGGAAAAACTGCCCCCTCAGGGAAAGCAGGAGGGCTTCGCCCGGCAACATTTCCCGCAAAGTGGAGAAAAATCCTTGACAAACAGTGATTTTTCTGCTAAACTACTTTAGCAATCGTTCAGATGGCTGCTCCATTCGCACAGGATGGCGAATGCTGGTAGCCGCAATTCGAAGATTGTGATGAGCACATATATTAAGTATGGCTCCCGTAATCATGATCGAGAAAGAGGTGAAAGAACCATGAAGAAGGGCATCCATCCGAACTATGTGGACTGCACCATTACCTGTGCCTGCGGCAACGTGATCCACACCCGTGACACCAAGCCGGAGATCCACGTCGAAGTTTGCAGCAAGTGCCATCCGTTCTATACCGGCAAGCAGAAGCTGGTCGATACCGGTGGCCGTGTCGAGCGTTTCAAGCGTCGTTACGCCAACGTCGGCAAATAAGTTTGTTTGCATGTATACCCCAGATGGCAACATCTGGGGTATTTTTGGCTGTCTGCAAGGAGTTTTTATGTCCGATTACAAAACGATCCGCGGCGTTTCCACCTTTGAATATGAAGAGAAGCGCAGTCGCTTTATCGGCACGGCAGCGTTTGCCGATACAGAAGAAAAGGCGTTGGAAGTCCTTGCCCGGGTGCGTGCGGCGAACCGTACCGCCCGGCATAACGTATATGCCTATGTGCTGCAAAATGGCCGTACCCGCTATTCCGATGACGGGGAACCGGCCAAGACGGCGGGGACACCGGTGCTGGAAGCCATCGGGCATGCGGAACTTTCCGATGTGATCGTAGTCGTTACCCGGTATTTTGGCGGGATACTTTTGGGAACCGGCGGGTTGGTCCGCGCCTATACGGCGGCTGCCTCCGGTGCGTTGCAAAAAGCGGAACTGGTCAGCATGCGTCTGGTGGTAGATTGCAGTCTGCGGGTGTCCTATCCGTTGTTTGAGCAGGCACAGCGGATCGTGGCAGCGTCAGGGGCAAAACTCCAGGACCCCGTCTTTGAGGATGCCGTGACGCTGTTGTGGCGGATGCCTTCCGGGGAAGAAGCGGCACTGTGTCAAACCTTGTCAGAACTGACCAGAGGAGCCGGTCAAGTACAGGTTTCCGCACCGGCCTACGCTCCTTTTTGAAAAAATCGTGAAATTGCCGGCAAAAATAAAGTCTTTTGCTCGGTTTTGTCGTACTTTTATATAGAAGGATAAAGAACCAGGGAAAGGGGGCGGATCTTGTGACGATTCGGGAAGAAACCGAGGCTATTGAGCGTCAGACATTGAGCCGCTACGCTACTTTGAGTGAGAAGAGCCGGGGGCGCCGTACCCCGGAGGAAAGTGATTCGATTCGTCCGTGCTTTCAGCGGGACCGAGACCGCATTTTGCATTGCAAGGCGTTCCGACGGCTGAAACAGAAAACCCAGGTATTTCTTTCTCCGGAAGGAGATCATTACCGGACCCGGCTGACCCATACGTTGGAAGTCAGCCAGATCGCCAGGACCATTTCCCGGGCCCTGCGCCTGAACGAAGACCTGACCGAGGCAATCGCATTGGGCCATGACCTGGGACATACGCCCTTTGGCCATGCAGGGGAACGGGCGCTCAACCGGCTGAGCCCGGGGGGCTTTACCCACTATCGCCAGAGTCTGCGGGTGGTGGACTTTTTGGAAAAAGACGGCAAGGGGCTGAACCTGAGCTGGGAAGTCCGCAATGGCATCATTACCCATACCACCGGTACCTGGGCCCGTACACCGGAAGGCTGTGTGGTGCGTCGTGCCGACCATATAGCCTTTCTCAACCATGACATTGAGGATGCGGTAGGGGCCGGAGTGCTGGACCCCCGCCAGATCCCTCTGGAGGCAACAGCGGTGCTGGGGAAAACCAAATCCCAGCGTATTACCACCATGATTTCCGATTTGGTGGAGCACAGTCAAAACGGGCGGATCAATTTTTCACCTGAGGTGGAGGCCGCCTATGCCATCTTAAAGGATTTTATGTATTCCACAGTGTATGTGGACCGTAATGCCAAAAGGGAAGAAAAAAAGGTGGACAAGCTCATCGAAGGACTGTATGAACGCCTTTGTGAAGATCCTGACCGACTGCCGAATTTCTATCTGCAGATCGCCTATAACGAAGGCGTGGACAGGGCGGCCACCGATTATATCAGCGGAATGAGCGATGAGTTTGCCACTCGTCTGTTTGTGGACTGGTTTGTGCCGCAGAAATGGCAGGTCCTTTGATCGTTCTTTTTCGGTAAAGGAGGTGGAACGGACTTGATTCCACAGGAATACATACAGGAAGTGGTGCGCCGCAATGACATTGAGGAAGTCATCGGCCAGTATGTGCAGCTGCGGCGCCGTGGCAGAACGCTGAGCGGACTCTGTCCGTTTCACAATGAAAAGACGCCCTCTTTTGTGGTCTATCCGGACACACAGAGTTTTTACTGCTTTGGCTGCGGGGCGGCGGGGGACGTAATAAATTTCGTCCGTAAGTACAATAATTTGGGGTACGTGGAAAGCGTCAAGCAGCTGGCCTCCCGGGTGGGGATGCCCTTGCCGGAGGAAGAGGACAGGGAGGCCAAAGCCCGGCAGCGCCTGTTGGAGATCAACCGCTGTGCGGCCCGCTACTTTTATGAGCAGCTGAACGCCAGAACACCGGAGGCGGCCCAGGCCAGACGCTACTGGAAAGAAAAGCGCGGCCTGTCCGATGCGGCAATCCGGCGGTTCGGCCTGGGGTACGCACCGGAGGATTTCGGCGGGCTGCTTCATTACCTGCGGCGACGGGGGTTCAGTGAAGGGGAACTGGAGCATTCCGGTCTTGTCAAACGCAGCGCCAAGGGGAATCTCTACGATATTTTCCGCCATCGGGTGATGGTCCCCATCATCGACGTCCGCGGTTCCATCATCGCTTTTGGCGGCCGCGTGCTGGACGATTCCAAGCCCAAATATATCAACAGTCCCGAGACGATGGTCTATCACAAATCCAGGACATTGTTCGCTTTGAATATCGCCAAAAAATCCACCAGTAAACGGTACATCCTCTGCGAAGGCTATATGGATGTGATCTCGATGCATGAGGCGGGGTTTGATACGGCGGTCTGCGCCTGTGGCACGGCATTGACGCCGGAACAGGTCAAACTCCTCAGCGAGTATGCGGACGAGGTGATCCTGAGTTATGATTCTGACGAGGCAGGGCAGAAAGCCACCGAGCGCAGTCTGGGGCTCTTTGCCAACAGCCCGGTGAAGGTCAGCGTGCTCAGCTACCAGGGGGCCAAGGACCCGGATGAATTCATCAAGAAATACGGTCGGGAACGGTTCGATATGCTGCTGAACGGTACAGCCAATCCCACGGAATTTCAGATGAAAAAAGCCAAGGCCAAATATGACTTGCGAAGCGATGATGGGAGGCTGAATTATATCCGGGAGGCTATTGATATCCTTACCGGATATAACGTAACACCCACTGCCCGGGATGTATACGCGGGGCGTTTGGCAGAGGAGACCGGCGTTTCCAAACAGGCCATTGTCTCTCAGATGCAGGGAGCTCTGCGGGCGGCAGACCGGCGCAGTCATCGCAAGGAACAGAAGGAAATGGCGCAGCAGGGGATTGCTGCGGATATCCGGGTGCCCTACGCGCAGGGGGGCGATTCAGTGCTGGGGGCCGCCAGTGCCGGCCGACAGCTGGTGGCAGCGCTGCTGCAGGACCCGGACCAGGTCCCTTATGTTCGTGACCGGGTGAGCATGGATATGATCCTGCTGCCGGAAATACAGCAGGCATTGCAGGCCATTTACCGTTGCGTAGAGGAAAAACTCCCGGTCAACCTCACATCGCTGCAGCAGATGCTGGACGAAAAGGCGTTTCAGCAGGTGGCCCATGTGCAGGCTCAGAATCACGACCAGAAGCTGACCAGGCAGGATATTGATATGTATCTGGATCGTTTGCAGACCGCCAAACCGATCAGCGAGAGGGTGGCCGGGACCAGTGACGACCAGTTCCTGAACTTTTTTGCCAATGTAAAAAAGGAAAAAGGCGTACGTGAACCCCCGCCGGAAAGCGATGGGTAACGGGCATACTCGAAATGACAACTCCCAGCGCAGATTCTGCGCAGTGTACCAATAGAAAACCAAAAGGAGAAACGTACTTATGGCAGAGAAAAAAGATCCGATTCGCAGTTTGATCGAAAACGGCCGCCGTAACGGTAAACTGACCAACACCGAGATCGGTGATGCGATGGAGGAAAGTGGTCACGTTCTGGATGTAGAGCAGATGGAAAAACTCTACGAAGAACTGGAAAGCAACGGTATCGAAGTGGTGGACGATGACGCGGTGGACGCTGCGGATGTGGCGCTGACCGAAGATAACGTGGACGACTTTGAAGACAGCCTGAACACCGACGGCATCACCATCGATGACCCTGTGAAGGTCTATCTGAAAGAGATCGGCCGGGTCCCACTGCTGACGCCCGAAGAAGAAATCGATCTGGCCCTGAAAATTCAGGCGGGCGGCCCGGACGGCGAGAAGGCCAAGCAGCGCCTGAGCGAGGCAAACCTCCGTCTGGTGGTCTCCATTGCCAAGCGCTATGTGGGCCGCGGTATGCAGTTCCTGGATCTGATTCAGGAAGGCAACCTGGGCCTGATCAAGGCGGTGGAAAAATTCGACCATACCAAGGGATTCAAATTCTCCACCTACGCCACCTGGTGGATTCGCCAGGCCATCACCCGTGCCATTGCCGACCAGGCCCGTACCATCCGCATCCCGGTGCATATGGTGGAGACCATCAATAAGGTCAAAAAGGTGTCCAGCCAGCTGCTCCACGAGTATGGCCACGATCCCAGCGCCGAGGAAATCGCTGAACGCCTGGATATGTCGGTGGACAAGGTCCGGGAGATCATGCGGGTAGCCCAGGAACCCGTCAGTCTGGAAACGCCTATCGGCGAGGAGGAAGACAGCCATCTGGGCGATTTCATCCCGGATGACGACGCGCCGGTTCCGGCAGAGGCTGCCAGCCAGACGCTGCTGAAAGAGCAGCTGGCCGATGTGCTCAAAACGCTGACTCCCCGTGAAGAAAAGGTTCTTCGCCTGCGCTTCGGTCTGGAGGATGGCCGTCCCCGTACTCTGGAAGAGGTGGGTAAGGAGTTCAATGTTACCCGTGAACGTATCCGCCAGATCGAAGCCAAAGCGCTTCGCAAGCTCCGTCATCCCAGCCGCAGCAAGAAACTGCGCGATTTCCTGGATTGATATCTGATCATACCCCAACACCCCCGACCGGATCCCCGGTCGGGGGTGTTTCTATGCACGGCCCCGGAAAAAAGTCAAGGGCAGGGGCGTACAAAAAGACTGACGGACGGTTGTGAAAAATGCCCAAAACCCACCTTTGGAACGTATACCGCGGATTTGTCAAGGGCGACACCAGGGGGTAAAATCGTCAAAATGCCGAAAATAACCTACACGGACCCGGGCGTATCAACATGGAAACAAAACTTGTAAAAAAGCCCCGAAAAGCCTTGACAATAAGGCTTTTAACCTGTATACTTAATCAGTATCACAAAAATGGAATAGAGCGCCCTAAGGGAATTTCACCAAAATGCATAAAGCTCAAAATTTGTGAAAAATGCCGAATATGGCTTCTTTCGCAAAGGCCTCTTTGGGATGCTTTTGCCAACTTTGTCAATCTATGGAATAGGAGTGGTCGCGTTTTATGGTAAAGGTCAAGCCCGTACAAAACGGCAGAACGACCCGCATGAGTTTTTCCCGTATCAACGAAGTGATTGATATGCCCAATCTCATCGAGATTCAGAAAAACTCTTACAACTGGTTCCTTAAGGAAGGTCTGCATGAGGTCTTCCACGACATTGCCGCGATCGAGGACTACACCGGAAATCTGGTGCTGGAATTCGTCGATTACCGGCTGGACAAGAACCCCAAATACTCCATTAAAGAATGTAAGGAACGGGATGCCACCTACGCGGCACCCCTGTACGTCACGGCGCGCCTGTTCAACAAGCAGACCGGCGAAGTGAAGGAACAGGAAATCTTCATGGGTGATTTCCCGCTTATGACGGATTCCGGCACCTTCATCTCCAACGGTGCCGAGCGCGCTATTGTCAGCCAGTTGGTTCGTTCTCCCGGTGTGTTCTACGGCTCCAGCAAGGACCGTACCGGCAAGGACCTGTTTACCGCCACCATGAACCCCAACCGTGGCGCCTGGCTGGAATACGAGACGGACTCCCAGGACGTTTTCTATGTCCGCATCGATAAGAACCGCAAGCTGCCGGTCACTACCCTGATCCGTGCGCTGGGTCTGAGTACCGATGAGCAGATCCGCCAGTTCTTCGGCGATTCCGAACCCAAGATCAATGCCTCTCTGGAAAAGGACATCACCCATTCCACCGAGGAAGGCCTGCTGGAAGTCTACCGCAAGCTGCGCCCCGGCGAGCCCCCGACGGTAGAAAACTCCCGCAGCCACCTGAACTCTTTGTTCTTTGATCCCCGCCGTTACGATCTGGCTCGCTTCGGCCGCTACAAGATGAACAACAAGCTCGGCCTGGCCCGCCGCATTGCCGGCTACAAGGCCGCCGAGGATATCATTGCGCCGCTGACCGGTGAGCTGCTGGTCGCCAAGGGCGAAAAGATCAACACCGCCAAAGCCAACGAGATCGATGCCGCCGGTGTGACCCGTGTGGTCGTTCTGGTGGAGCGCAAGGGCGAGGAGAGCGTGCCCGTCATCGTGATCTCCAACGGTTGCGTGGATGCACAGCCGTTCTTCAGCTTCGATGTGGACGCCGAGTGCGGCATCAACGAGCGTGCCAACTTCGCCGAGATCCGCAAGATCCTGGACGCCACCTCCGATCCCGAGGAGCAGAAGGAACTGCTGCGCCAGAACCATGACGTGCTGATCAGCCGCACCGTCACGGTGGATGATATCTTTGCTTCCATCAACTACCTGATCGGTCTGGACCACGGCATCGGTGTCACCGACGAGATCGACCATCTGGGCAACCGTCGTGTCCGCAGCGTGGGCGAGCTGCTGCAGAACCAGTTCCGTATCGGCTTCTCCCGCATGGAGCGCGTCATCCGTGAGCGCATGACCCTGCAGAACCAGGAAAGCGGCGAGATCACGCCCCAGAGCCTGGTCAACATCCGCCCGGTTGTGGCCGCCATCAAGGAGTTCATCGGTTCCAGCCCGCTGTCCCAGTTTATGGACCAGAACAACCCTCTGGCCGAGCTGACCCACAAGCGTCGTCTGTCCGCCCTGGGCCCCGGCGGTCTGTCCCGTGACCGCGCAGGCTTCGAAGTCCGCGACGTGCATTATACCCACTATGGCCGTCTGTGCCCCATCGAGACCCCCGAAGGTCCCAACATCGGTCTGATCTCCTATCTGGCCACCTACGCCAAGATCAACAAGTACGGCTTTGTGGAAGCCCCTTACCGCCGTGTGGATAAGGCCACCGGCGTGGTCACTGATGAAGTGGTCTACATGACCGCCGATGTGGAGGACGAGTATATCGTCGCCCAGGCCAACGAGCCGCTGGATGAGAACAATCGCTTTGTCCGTTCCCGCGTTTCCGGCCGTCACCGCAACGACATCCAGGAATTTGAAGCCAGCCAGGTCGATTTCATGGATGTTTCTCCCCGAATGATGGTTTCCGTGGCTACGGCCTGCATTCCCTTCCTGGAGAACGACGACTGTAACCGTGCCCTGATGGGCTCCAACATGCAGCGGCAGGCTGTGCCTCTGATGGTCACCCAGCAGCCCATTGTGGCCACCGGCATGGAGTACAAGGCTGCCACTGACTCCGGTGTCTGCATCTTGGCTGCCCATGACGGTACCGTGGAGTATGTGGATGCCGAAAAGATCGTTGTCCGCTGTGAGGATGGTTCCGCCGATACCTATGAACTGATCAAGTTCATGCGCTCCAACCAGGGCAACTGCAACAACCAGCGTCCTATCGTGCAGGTGGGCGATGTGGTCAAGACCGGCGATGTGCTGGCTGACGGCCCCGCCACCAAGAACGGCGAAATCAGCCTGGGCAAGAACGCTCTGGTGGGCTTCATGACCTGGGAGGGCTACAACTACGAGGACGCCGTCCTGCTGAACGAAAAACTGGTGCGTGAGGACGTTTATACCTCCATCCATATTGAAGAATATGAGACCGAAGCCCGCGACACCAAGCTGGGACCTGAAGAAATTACCCGCGATATCCCCAACGTGGGCGATGATGCACTGAAAGATCTGGATGATCGCGGCATCATCCGCGTGGGTGCCGAGGTCAAGACCGGCGACATTCTGGTAGGTAAGGTCACCCCGAAGGGCGAGACCGAGCTCACCGCCGAGGAGCGCCTGCTGCGTGCCATCTTCGGTGAGAAGGCCCGCGAAGTCCGCGATACTTCGCTGCGTGTGCCTCACGGTGCTTACGGTATCGTGGTGGACATCAAGGTCTTTACGCCCGAGAACAGCGATGAGCTGCAGCCTGGCGTCCGTATGTGCGTGCGCTGCTACATCGCCCAGAAACGTAAGATCAGCGTCGGCGATAAGATGGCCGGCCGTCACGGCAACAAGGGTGTTGTTTCCCGCATTCTGCCTCAGGAGGACATGCCGTTCCTGCCTGACGGCACACCGCTGGATATCGTGTTGAACCCCCTGGGCGTTCCTTCCCGTATGAACATCGGTCAGGTGCTGGAAGTCAACCTGGGCTATGTGGCCAAGGCTCTGGGCTGGAAGGTCCAGACCCCCGTCTTCGACGGTGCCCACGAAGCCGACCTGCGTGACTGCTTCGCCGAAGCCCGCGCCAAGTGGCATGGCGAGAACGCCCCTGAGTATCCCACCAAGCTGGACCGCCTGATGGGTGAGAAGGGCCACATCATCGACTTCTCCAAGATCGATCTGACCGATGACGGCAAGACCACCGTGTACGACGGCCGTACCGGCGAACAGTTCCCCAACAAGGTTACTGTGGGCTATATGTACTACCTCAAGCTGCATCACCTGGTCGACGATAAGATCCATGCCCGTTCCACCGGCCCCTACTCCATGGTCACCCAGCAGCCTCTGGGCGGCAAGGCGCAGTTCGGTGGTCAGCGCTTCGGCGAAATGGAAGTCTGGGCGCTGGAAGCTTACGGCGCCGCTTACACCCTGCAGGAGATCCTGACCATCAAGTCCGACGACGTTGTGGGCCGTGTCAAGACCTACGAGGCCATCGTCAAGGGCGAGCCCATCCCGCGTCCCGGCATTCCCGAGAGCTTCCGCGTCATGCTCAAAGAGCTGCAGAGCCTTGGCCTGGATATCGTGGTGCAGGACAAGGAAGGCAATCCTGTGGATATGCGTCAGGAATTTGACGACGATGACAGCAGCTTCGAAAACAGCGACTACGATGTGGGCAACAATGTCCTGGTCGAGAGCGAGCTGCAGGATGACTACAGCGTGAAAGATGCCGATGAGGGCTTTGATGACGATCTGGACGAGGACAGCGAGCCGAGCGCCGATGACCTGGCCAAGATCGAGATGAACGATCCCTTTGACGATGAATAATGTTGAGCTGTATCGTGTGTCATACTTGAATTGAGAGGGTTCGCTGAATGGAAAATAAAGAATTCGCTTCGATTAAGATCGGCCTTGCCTCCCCGGACCAGATCCGTGCCTGGAGCTATGGCGAGGTCACCAAACCCGAAACCATCAACTACCGTACCCTGAAGCCGGAGCGCGACGGCCTGTACTGCGAACGCATTTTTGGACCCACCAAGGACTGGGAGTGCCACTGCGGTAAGTACAAGCGCATCCGCTACAAGGGCAAGATCTGCGACAAGTGCGGCGTCGAGGTTACTCGTGCCAAGGTCCGTCGTGAGCGTATGGGCCACATTGAGCTGGCTGCACCTGTTTCACACATCTGGTACTTCAAGGGCATTCCCAGCCGCATTGGTCTGATGCTGGACATCAGCCCCCGCCAGCTGGATAAGGTCCTTTACTTCGCCAACTACATTGTGACCGATCCCGGCTTTACGCCGCTGGAGAAAAAGCAGCTGCTGACCGAGCGCGAGTACAAGGAAATGCGCGAAAAGTACGAGGACACCTTCGAAGCCGGCATGGGTGCTGAGGCAATCCAGAAGCTGCTGGCGGAGATCGACCTGGATAAGCTTTCTGCCGAACTGCGGGAAGAGCTGGAAAAGTCCAACGGCCAGAAGCGTGTGCGTTTGCTCAAGCGTCTGGAAGCGGTGGAAGCTTTTATCGAGAGCAACCAGCGCCCCGAGTGGATGATCCTCACGGTTATTCCCGTCATTCCGCCGGATCTGCGTCCGCTGCTCCAGCTGGACGGTGGCCGTTTCGCCACCTCCGACCTGAATGATCTCTATCGCCGCGTCATCAACCGTAACAACCGCCTGAAGCGCCTGCTGGAACTGGGCGCTCCCGACATCATCGTGCGCAACGAAAAGCGTATGCTCCAGGAGGCGGTGGACGCCCTGATCGACAACGGCCGCCGCGGCCGCCCGGTCACCGGTGCCAACAACCGCGCCCTGAAGAGCTTGTCCGACATGCTGAAGGGCAAGCAGGGCCGCTTCCGTCAGAACCTGCTGGGCAAGCGTGTTGACTACTCCGGCCGTTCCGTTATCGTTGTCGGCCCCGAACTGAAGATGTATCAGTGCGGTCTGCCCAAGGAAATGGCTCTGGAACTCTTCAAGCCCTTCGTCATGAAGGATCTGGTGGAGAAGGAAAAAGCCAACAACATCAAGTCCGCCCGCAAGATGGTGGAGCGTGCCCGTCCCGAGGTGTGGGACTCTCTGGAGACCGTCATCAAGGGCCATCCGGTTCTGCTGAACCGTGCGCCTACGCTGCACCGTCTGGGCATCCAGGCCTTCGAGCCTGTCCTGGTGGAAGGCCGTGCCATTAAGCTGCACCCCCTGGTCTGCACCCCCTTCAACGCCGACTTCGACGGCGACCAGATGGCTGTCCATCTGCCCCTGTCCAAGGAGGCACAGCGTGAGGCCAAGATGCTGATGCTGGCTTCCGGTAACCTGCTGAAACCCTCCGACGGTGAGCCTGTCACGGTACCTACTCAGGATATGATTCTGGGCAGCTACTACCTGACCCTAGTCAACCCCGACGATAAGGGCCACGGCAAGATCTTCCGCGATGAGAACGAAGCCATGATGGCCTACTCTGAGGGCCTGATCACCCTGCAGGCGCCCATCAAGGTGCGCCGCACCATGACCTTTGACGGCGTGGAGGAGAGCGCTCTGGTGGATACCACCATGGGCCAGATCATCTTCAACAGCCCCATCCCGCAGGATCTGGGCTATGTCGACCGCACCGATCCGGAGCACAAGTTCGACTACGAGATGAACCCCCGCACCCTGAAGATCGCTTCCGGCGGCAAGTCCGACAAGCTGACCAAGAAAGGTCTGCCCGACATCATCAGCCGCTGCCTGACCAAGCATGGCACCAAGGCTTGTGCCATGATGCTGGATGCCATCAAGGCCCAGGGCTATAAATATTCTACCTTGTCTGCCATCACCGTTGCTGTTCCCGATGCCATCATCCCCGAGGAAAAGCCGGACATTCTGGCCGCAGCCGACAAGAAGATCGAGAAGGTCATGAAGAACTTCAACCGCGGTCTTATTTCGGATGAGGAGCGTTACCGCAGCACCGTTGCCATCTGGCAGGCCGCTACGGAGCAGGTCTCCGAGGCTCTGGGCAACAACCTGCGCCAGAACCACCAGCGCAACCCCATCTATATGATGTCCGATTCCGGTGCCCGTGGTTCTATGGACCAGATCAAGCAGCTGGCCGGCATGCGCGGTCTGCTTGCCAACACGGCCGGTAAGACGCTGGAAATGCCCATTCGTGCCAACTACCGCGAAGGCCTGAACATCTTGGAATACTTCATCTCCTCTCGAGGCGCCCGTAAAGGCCTGGCCGATACCGCCCTGCGTACCGCTGACTCTGGCTACCTGACCCGTCGTCTGGTGGATGTTTCCCAGGAAGTCATCATCCGTGAGGAAGACTGCCACGCTACCGAGGGTATTTGGGTCCGCGAAATCAGCGAGGGCAACTCTGTTGTCGAGTCCTTCAAGGAACGTCTGAACGGCCGTTATGCACTGCATGACGTCTACGATCCCAACACCGGCGAGCTGCTGGTCAGCAAGGACAAGATGATGGATATGTTCGATGCCGAGAAGATCGCCAACGCCGGCATCACCGAACTGGAGATCCGCTCGGTCATGACCTGCCGCGCCCATGTAGGTGTCTGTGCCCGCTGCTACGGCTCCAACATGTCCAACGGCGAATGCGTCAAGGTAGGCGAGAGCGTCGGTATCATCGCTGCCGAGTCCATCGGTGAGCCCGGTACTCAGCTGACCATGCGTACCTTCCACACCGGTGGTATTGCATCGGCTGAAGATATCACCCAGGGTCTTCCCCGCGTTGAGGAACTGTTCGAGAGCCGTCGTCCCAAGGCAATGGCAATCATGAGCGAAATCGCCGGTACTGTCCACATCGACGATACCAAGAAGAGCCGCCATGCCGAGATCAACGGTGTCGATGACAATGGTGCCCCCATTACCAAGAGCTATCTGATCCCCTTTGGTCAGCGTCTCAAGGTCATGGAAGGCGACGAGGTCCAGAAGGGCGCACTGCTCACCGAAGGCCATGCCTATCCCCAGGATATCCTGGCCATCCAGGGCCCCATCGCTACCCAGAACTACCTCATCAGCGAAGTGCAGAAGGTTTACCGCCTGCAGGGCGTTGATATCAACGATAAGCACATTGAAGTCATTGTTCGCCAAATGATGCGTAAGGTTCGCATTGAGGATGCCGGTTCCAGCGACTTTATCGTTGGCAGCACCGTGAACCGCCGCGATGTGATGATCAAGAACGAAGAGATCCAGGCTCGCATCGACGCTGGTGAAACCGACCTGAAGCTGGTCCAGGCCAGCCAGGTACTGCTGGGTATCACCAAGTCCAGCTTGGCTACCGATTCCTTCCTGTCTGCGGCTTCCTTCCAGGAGACAACCCGTGTCCTGACGGAAGCTGCCATCAAGGGCAAGACCGACCCGCTGGCCGGTCTGAAGGAAAACGTCATCATTGGTAAACTGATCCCTGCCGGTACCGGTCTGCCGGAAGTTGAGAAAGAACTCGAAGAGGCTGAGATCGCCCGTGATGCCGCTGAAGCTGCTTACGACCACTAACGTATAAATTGAATCCCCGCCACATCTATGGCGGGGATTTTTGTATTGGTTGACGATGGAAAAGGAACTGGCTATAATTGGATATACTAAGCACAAAACAAAAAAGGGAAGTGACCCCATGATCTTTTTACAGTATCCACCTTGCTCCACTTGCCAGAAGGCCAGAAAGTGGTTGGATGAACATGGCATTTCTTACGACACACGTCATATTAAGGAAGAAAATCCTACACAGGAAGAGCTGAGGGACTGGTATGCGCGCAGTGGATTGCCCCTCAAGCGTTTTTTCAATACCAGCGGTCTCGCCTATAAATCCATGGGCCTTAAAGATAAATTGGCCGCTATGTCGGAAGAAGAACAGCTGGCTTTACTGGCAACCGATGGTATGCTGGTGAAACGTCCGCTGCTTGTTGAGGACGATTTTGTATTGGTCGGATTTAAGCCTGCTGAGTGGGAAGAAGCGCTGATCCGGTAAAGGAGGTCTTTATGTCTGATATGCAAGTTTTGAAAGAACGCAAGGAGATAGATTCCCAATACAAGTGGGATCTTACACCGATGTATCAGGATGATGCCGCTTGGGAGGCGGATTTTGTTACACTGGATGACCAGGTACAGGCGATGACAGCTTTTGCCGGTACGCTGAAAGATGCGATTTCCATTGGCGCCTATTTGGATGCCGGTACCGAGCTGGGCCGTAAACTGTCCAATTTGTACTGCTATGCTTCCTTGCGTCGCAGTGAAGACACCCGCGCAGAAGCAGGGCAAAGTATGTATGCACGTATCACAACCAAATATGTGCAAGCTATGGCGGCCATGGCTTTTGCTGAACCGGAAATTCTTTCTTTGCCGGAAGAAACTTTACGGGAAATTGTAAATGACGAACAACTGGCAGACCACAAGTTTACCATGGAAAACCTGCTGCGCCAGAAACCTCATACGCTGAGCGGGTCAGAGGAAAAGCTTCTGGCTACGTTCGGCGAGGCGCTGGGCGCACCGGCTGAGATCGCGGACAATCTCCAGGATGCGGATCTGGTCTTTGATTCGGTACAGGACGGCGCCGGCAATAAGGTGGAAGTCACTGGTTCCAACTATATCATGCTGCAGATGTCCCAGGACCGCACGCTGCGCAAAAATGCCTTCACCAGTTTCTACAAGGGATACCGCCAGCATGTCAATACCTTTGCATCGGCTTATTCCGGGGCAGTCAAGGCGGCCACAGCGGAAGCTTCCGTACGGCACTATGCTTCCTCTCGGGCAATGTCCATGGCGGGGGAAAACATTCCCGCGGCGGTGTATGATAACCTGATCGATACAGTACGCAAGCATATGCCGGCCATGTATCGTTATGTGGCCCTTCGCAAAAAGATTCTGAATCTGGACGAGCTGCATTACTACGATGTATATGCACCTTTGGTAGGAGAGGTAAAGGTCCGGTATACCTACGAAAAGGCACAGCAGATGGTCTTGGATGCCGTGGCTCCGCTGGGAAAGGAATATGGGGATCTGGTCCGGAAAGCCTTTGCTGAACGCTGGATCGATGTTTATCCTAATAAAGGCAAGAGCGGAGGCGCCTATTCTTCAGGCACCTATGATTCCAATCCTTATATTTTGACGAACTTTACCGGTACGCTGGACAGTGTATCTACCATTGCCCACGAGATGGGGCACAGCATGCATACCTGGCATTCCAACCACCATCAACCACCGCAGTATGCGGATTATACGCTGTTTGTGGCGGAAGTCGCTTCCACTGTTAACGAGAATTTGCTGATTGAACAGCTTTTGCAAAAAGAGCAAGAGCCGCGGATGAGATTGTATCTGCTCAATCAGTACCTGGAAAACTTTAAGGGAACCGTCTACCGTCAAACGATGTTCGCTGAATTTGAGAGGGAAGCCCATGCCATGGCGGAACGCGGGGAAGCGCTGAGCCCTGCGGCTCTCAATGCACTGTACAAGCGCCTCGTGAAAGACTATTTTGGACCTGATCTTGTCATGGACGAAGAAGTTCAGTATGAGTGGGCCCGTATTCCGCATTTCTATCGTCCGTTCTATGTATATAAGTATGCTACAGGATATTCCACTGCGGTAGCTCTGTCGGAAGGCATTCTGAAAGAAGGGGAGCCGGCGGTCAAACGATATAAGGAGTTCCTTTCCATGGGCGGCAGCGCCTATCCGTTGGATGAGCTTCGCCATGCTGGCGTGGATTTGACGACACCGGCTCCGGTGGATGCGGCTCTGGAAAAATTCGAACACATTCTGGATGATGCAGAGGAAACGCTGGCAAAATTATAAAACGTTGCCGGTAACGCAACAAAAAATCCCGCAGGATCATCCTGCGGGATTTTTTAAGTACTGTCAGATGGTCCGTTCAGGGAAACGGATCAGATGATTACTGGCCCAGAACAGCGGCGATGTAAGCGGCCTCTTTGGCGGCGATCTGCGCCTGATAGTTCTTCACGGCGGCAGCATAAGCAGCCTCACGTTGATCGGCAGCAGCCTGAGCGGCAACACCGGCGGCGGCAACGGCGGCGACATCAGCGTCAGCCTTGGCCTGAGCGGCCTTGGCGGCGGCCATCACGGCAGCAACATCAGCATCAGCCTTGGCCTGCGCCTGTTTCGCGGCAGCCATCACAGCGGCGGTATACGCAGCTTCCTTAGCGGCGATCTGCTGCTGATAGGCTTTTACGGCACCGGCATATGCGGCTTCACGCTGATCGGCAGCAGCCTGGGTCGCTTTACCGGCGGCGATCACAGCGGCAACGTCGGCATCGGCCTTTGCCTGAGCAGCTTTACCGGCAGCAATTACGGCAAGGCACTCCGCATCAGCTTTTGCCTGGGCCTGTTGCGCAGCGGCTTGCACTGCAGCGGTATAGGCGGCTTCTTTGGCGGCAACCTGAGCCTGGTAGGCTTTGACGGCGGCAATGTAATCGCTGTTTGCATCGGCGAATACCGGTACAGCAAAAGCAGAGATCATGCAGACGGAAAGCAGGAACGCGAGCAGTTTTTTCATAATTGATACCTCCTTAAATTTGACGCTCCTCTTAGGAGCTTCTACGTCTTGATTATAACAAGCAAAATAAAAATGTGCAATAGAAATGTGAAAACTAATCAGAAAAGTTTTGCTTTAAAAATTGTGCTATATGCACAAAAATATACGTGAAATATGAAATAAAGAAGGATAAGTTGTCATATAGTTGTGAAAACACTGTGTAAAAAATGTGTAAGACCATCCGATTGCAGGCTGGAAAGAAGAGATTTTATAAAACAGTTGTATGCAAAAGTTGGGGGATCACACACCATACTAAAGGGGTTCCTGCCCAAAAATAGACCCGACAATTATGAATGAGTCGTAAGGACACCTCTTCGCTAAAAAAATGTGTTTCACCGGGGCAAAAACAAGTAAACTTTTGGATAAAGGAAAAAATCTCTGTTTTGCACGATTTTTCTTCGATTTTTTTGGCAATACTCTTGACAAGCGCGACTCTATCCTTTACAATAACTAATGCGTGAGTTTCCGGGGTGAAGTGCGGTCAAAAAGCTGTACACATTCCAAAACAAGCGTGAATACGTAAAGAAAGGAGAAAAGAAATGCCTACTTTTAACCAGCTCGTGCGCAAAGGCCGTGAGGTCCTGGTTCACAAGAGCACC
>CALXHP010000075.1 GCA_944388135.1 uncultured Gemmiger sp.
TCTTTCTCTTCACTAAAGTATTTTTTATCCACCCCCAGTTGAACTGGGGGTTTTATCATGCCTATTCGGCGCCAAAAGAAAAAGACCGCAGGTCGGAACCTGCGGCTTTCCCTTTGCCTTATTCCATTATACAGCCCAGCGCAATTGTGATCTGCCGGTATTCTGGGAGCGGGTTGCCCTTTATGCTCTCAATGGAAACTCCTTGCTTTTTGAGCTTTTCTTCCAATCGTAGCGTCTGTCTGCAATCCCGGCAAAGGCGGGAAATATCACTGACTAAAACCGCGTCTATCATGTGGCGGTGGGCCAGCTTGGCCATTTCCCGGATGCCGGGGCGGTTTAGGGTAAGGCCGTTGCCGATCTCGGCTATTTCCGCCACAATATCATAGCCGCGCTCTTTGGCATATATGCGTAGCTGTTCCTTCTGCATTTCCAACAAGGTATCGTCTTGATCCGCGCGCGCAAGACGGCAATAGATCGCCACCCGCATTGTTTTCCTTGCATTCTTCTCCATTATGTTGTCCTCCATAACTCTGCAATGATTTGTAGTACTGCGGTTTCCGCACGGCCAAGCTGCTGTTGCGGCAAATCTCTGTCACCAGCGCCAAAACGGCGCTGTAAACTGGCCAGCACAAGCTCGCCGTCCTCGGTATAGGGCGGCGGGACCCGAGCCAGGATGTGCTCCTTCCAGAAGGATTCTTCCAGAAAAATCATTTCCTGTTCATAGTCACAGTCACGATGCAGTTCGCGGATCTCCACCTCATCCTCGTTGTTGCCATACAGGCAGCAGAAGAAAACCCGGTCAAGGTCCATAACTGCCATGTAGTGCCGGCCCTGGCTCTCGTAGTAGGGCGGCACGATGGGCGTGTCGCCGTCCCACCAGTGGCTGCGGGCGTTGTAGTTGGTCGTCTTGATCTCCAGGATCGCTGTGTTGCCGTCCGGCAGGGTAACAAAGTAGTCCACGTCGGCCAGCATACAGGGGTGCCTGGGGTTGCGGAACATCTTTTTGATCTGGAAGATCGGGTAGCCGGTCTTTTTTGAAAAGATGCGGGCCACCAGATCTTCCAGCAGATGCCCCATCTCCAGCGCGACCCAGTTGCCGGAATCGTCCTGCGCGGAGGCAATGCCGAGTTTGTCATCGTAGAGGTCGCGGGCGGTCCGCCAGGGCGAGATGCCAAGGATGGCGGCGGCATCGCTGCCTCCGATTCCTTTGCGCCGCCAGGCCAGCCACTCTGCCTCTGATAAGCCGGCTGTGTCCACCAGGACTTCGGGTTCCTGCCGGGCGCCGGCGCTGTCCGCCGGCATGGTCAGGACCTCCGGCGGCCTTGCAACCGCACCCGGTGCCGGCGATACAGCCGTACCAGGGCGGCACAGTTGTTGGCAGTGCGCAAGGCATCTGCCCGGCGGGTCTGGTTCCGGGGTGCAGGCGTTCGGCGGCGTACCTGTGCTTTGGGTCGGAGCGTTTGTTTCATACGATAATTCCACCTTTCTTGTATGTTTTTATGTATTCCAAAAAGACCAATCTGCCTTTTTTGGCAAACTAAAAAAGCGAGAATGACCGCCGCGCTGAAAGCCTGGGATCATGGCGCAAAAAACATGAACGGTGGTCATTCTCGCTATACGTTCGGGAAAAATCCCGGAAAACAAAAAAGCCAGCAGAGTCGCTGCCCAACGGGCAGATCGACACTACTGGCACAAATGCAATATAGACTGCGTGTACATTTGGCGTTTGCACGCCTGCACAAAAATCAACTATATGTATATGATAACATGGTTTGCGGGGGTTGTCAAACCTTCTTATGCGAAAAATAACGCATCGCCCTGGGAGCCGCCATACACGGTAATTGCCTGTTGACAGCGACCGCCCAATCATGTAATGTAATACTGTAATGTTCTTTGTGCGTTATCCGCACACGCTGTTATAATTGTACGCCGTGCCAGTAGAGGACCCCGCTTATAGCGGTGCCGTCTGCTGGCTTTTTCTTTAATATACGCTACATGGCAGGAAGGAGATGTTGCTTAGAGCATCGTTATAGTATTCTTAAGCATATTGGTATCTGTATTTCGGATACAGATACAGCAGGTAAAGGGTTCTGGTAGTACGCTGCCGGAGTCCTTTTTTCTTTTTCAAAATTGTAAGGAGGTTTTGCATCATGAATATGGAAAGAAACATTCTGCCTGTCCGTACCCAGGACGTCATCAACTTTCACTGTCGGCAATGCGGCCGCTGCTGCCGTCATGTCAAGGATTCCGTCATGGTGACGCCCTTGGATGCGTTTCGCCTTGCAAAATTTCTCAACAACAAGGGGCATCGGTACGCCGATATTCTCGAACTGTACACGCAGTTCTGCGAGCCTATCGTTTTGACCGAAGAAGGGTATTCCATCTTCGTGCTGAAAACAAAAGGGCCGGAGGATGCCTGTATCTTCTTGGAAGGAGATCGGTGCACTGTATACGGAGCCCATCCCTATACCTGCCGCCTTTACCCCTTCACCGTGGAATACGGCCACAACGGCCGCGACTTTGCATATTTCCTATGCACCGAACTGCCGCATCACTGGGCAGGCGGGCGCATCCATGTCGGGAACTGGCTGCAGAATCATTTTACCCGCGAGGACAAGGAGTATATAAAGGCTGAAACCGCCTTTATCCCTCTGCTGGGGGAGGCGATTCGTTCGCTGCCTAAAGCCCGGCGGGACCGCCTTGTCTCGTTAATGGTGTACCACCTGTATTCAGGCTACGACCTGAACCAGCCGTTTCTGCCACAGTACCAGGCGCACACCAGGCGACTGGTCCAAGCGGTAGAAACTCTACGATGACAAAGGAGGCCGTCATGTTAGAAGTAAAAGTCCGCCAGCCGAAATGCACATTCTGCCCTTATCATCATCAGCACACAGAAGCGTGTGGAAAAAAACTCAAAGGCGTCTATTTGCGGCCATTCAGCCGCTACTGCACCGGCGGGAAGCGTCCCAGAGTATTCAAAGCACAGGACCCGAAAGAAAGGGTCCCCGCCTGGTGTCCCCGGCGGTTCTCACCATGTGTCGTGCGCGTCTACCATTATAAAAGTCCGAATACGGAACTACTCCAATACCTGCTTCTGCAAAGAGGCATGAACCCCTTTGTTTCTGCCACGGACTACGCGGTCTGTTACGAAAGTCACACAGACATTAGCGCAGAAGAGATTCAAAACGAGGTGAGCGGCCTGAACTTGTCAGAGAGGCTGGGGTTTCCGCTGCGTCCGCGCGAAGTCTTGGAGATCGACGATGGACTGCACCCCTACTTCTTCCACCTGGATGATGAACTGCGCCTCCATTGCATTCCTTTTCGTAAAGAGGATTGCAGCCGGAACACCCTGACCGGTTTCTCTGCAAAAGAGGTGGTCCAATGGCGCGAGTAAGGGCAGCATAAAGAACGCACTAAAGTTGCCGGTCTCCCGTACTTTTTCTTGCACAGCACAACTGGTACAATGAATTTGTAAGCACAGAGAACTGTAGATGCTTTCACCCTACTAATATTTTGTAGTCCGGGAGGTAACTATGGCGCGTACACCCAAAAAGAAAGAATATCCAGACTTGATTTGCGGGATTCCCCGCGCGAACCTGGAGCAGTTTGCTCGATTTATTTGTCCATATGTAGAGGCATATTACGCAGATGAAAAAAACATGGCTGAGTACCAAAAAGAGAAGGAAAACGACAAGCTTTCACATAACTTTCACAATTATACGCTTCCAAAAGAGTGTCAGAACAGGATTCCTGATTTTGTTGTCGTAAAGTTCCGCTAAATTTCATAAAGCTTTCACATAATTTTGCTTCAAAAAACCCGCATTTCCACTGCATCACCATGACACATGGCTTGCATGGCAGATGCACAGGCGATGCAGACAGACAAAAAGCCGGGGCGAGTTGCTTCCTATATGGAAGTAACCGCCTCGGCTTTTTGTCGTATCATCGAAATAAATAGCCCGTAAAAAGCAAATATCCGAACCCGGAAATCCGGGTTCGGATAAGGCTGTAATGGTGGAGGATGGGGGACTCGAACCCTCGACCTCTGCGATGTGAACGCAGCGCTCTAACCAGCTGAGCTAATCATCCATAATGGGGTCAACGCTGTATATTATACGGCATGACCGCCGTTTTGTCAACCCCATTTTGGGAGTTTTTCCGGGAAATTACTTGCTCAATTCTTCAGCCAGGGCATCCAGCTGGGCACGGCTGGCCGCATTCAGGGCGCTCTTGATGCTGACAGTCTGATCCAGAATGGTCAGGTTCTTGCTGTTCTCCAGCATCTTGCGCATCACACGGCCGGAAGTGGGCGCCCAGGTACCGTTCTCGATGATGGCAACGGTACGGTTCTGGTAATTCCGCTCGGTCAGATGCTCGATAAAGCAGCGGGTGAACGGGAACACATCCCCATTGTAGGAAGGCGCCGCCAGCACCAGCTTGCTGTAACGGAATGCCTGCGCCACCGCTTCGGACATATCACAGCGGGCCAGATCCATCACCGTAACGTCCACGCCGTTGGCACGCAGCTTCTCGCCCAGCTCTTCGGCAGCCTGTTTGGTGTGGCCGTAAATGGAGCTGTACGCCACCAGAACGCCCTCGGTTTCGGGACGGTAAGCACTCCAGGTATCGTAAACGGCCAGGACATCCGCCAGCTGCTCCTTGTGCAGGACGGGGCCGTGCAGAGAGCAAACCGTTTCAATCTCCAGACCGGCGGCCTTCTTGAGAACTGCCTGCACCTGGGGACCATACTTGCCCACAATACCGATGTAATAGCGGCGTGCTTCGGGAAGCCACTCCTCGTCCACATCCAAAGCGCCGAATTTGCCGAAAGCATCGGCGCTGAAAAGCACCTTATCCGTAGCGTCATAGGTCATAATGACTTCCGGCCAGTGGACCATGGGAGCCGTAACAAAATGGAGCGTGTGTTTACCCAGTTCCAGGGTATCCCCTTCCTTGACGACCACACTGCGGCTGGTGAAGTCAATATCGAAGAACTGCTGCATAATAGCCACAGCCTTGGCGGATGCCACGATCTTGGTGTTGGGATAAGCCTGGGCAAAAGCAAACACAGAACCGGAATGGTCAGGCTCCATGTGCTGCACAATCAGATAATCCGGTGTGCGGCCGCCCAGAACGGAGGCAATGTTGGTCAGCCAGGCATCGGTGAAGTGGGCGTCCACAGAGTCCATGACAGCCACTTTTTCATCCTGGATGAGATAGGAATTGTATGCCATGCCGTTGGGCACCTTATACTGCCCCTCGAACAGGTCCACGTCATGATCGTTGACGCCTACGTACAAAATATCATTGGTGATTTCCATTGCGGTAAACCTCCCTGCAGTTTCTTACAAATTCACCTACGGAATTAAGTATAGCATACTTGGAACAATCTGTCCCCTGTTTTTACAAAAAAATTGTCCGGAAGACAAAAAAGTTCCCCGCCGTAAAGCGGGGAACCAAATGCGTGAAATTAGTGCACTTCGGGAGCCGGAACCGGCGCGCCAATGGGACGCGGGGCGCCTTCCACCCACTGGATGGCTTTCTTGGGGCACTTGGTGACACAGGTGCCGCAGCCGTTGCACTTGGTGTAGTCAATGACAGCCACATTGTCCTTGAGGAAGATGGCCTGCTGCGGGCAGTTGCGCACACACAGACCACAGGCGATGCAGCCGACCTTGCAGGTCTTGTTGACCACAGCGCCCTTGTCCTTGTTGGAGCACTTGACGGCAGGCTGAGGCGCAATGGGTTTCATCTGAATGACCTTGCGGGGGCAAACCACCGTGCAGGCGGTACAGCCAGTGCACTTGCTGCGGTCCACAACCGCCACACCGTTGACCACATGGATGGCGTCAAACTTGCAGGCACGGGTGCAATCGCCCAGGCCCAGGCAGCCGTAGGAGCAGGCACTGGGGCCACCGGCCACAGCCGCCGCTGCCGCACAGGTCTGGATGCCTTTGTAATCAAACCGCTTGCCGCAGTTTTCGCCGCCGGCGCAGATAACCGTGGCACGCAGGCTGGGGCGGTCGGTTTCCTCGGCGCCCATGATGCGGTTGATGGCATCGGCAGTCTTATCGCCGCCGGGGGCACATTTGAAGGTCGGGGCACCATCTTCCACGATGGCCTTGGCGTAGTCGGCACATCCGGCATAACCGCAGCCGCCGCAGTTGGCACCGGCCAGACAATCGGTGATCTGTGCAATGCGGGGGTCCTCATACACAGCCATAAACTTGGAGGCCAGCACCAGGATAAAGCCGCCGACCAGACCCAGCACCACCAGCACGACGATAGCAAATACGATCGGGTTCATTCTCTCTATTCCCCTTTCTTACAGAATCGCGTTGATGATGTTTTCCACCAGGCCGCCGAAGCCCATGAAGCTCAGCGAGGTGATGGCCGCAGAGACCAGCGTGATGGGCAGGCCCTTGAAGCTTTCCGGCGGGTTGGAATTTTCCACCCGCTGACGCACGCCGCAGAAGAGCAGCATGGCCACCAGGAAGCCCACACCGGCACCGGCCGCGCAGATCAGCGCTTCGGCAAAAGCCAGCCCGAAACCGGACTCAGCCACAATGGCGGAGTAATCCTGCACGGCCAGGATGGTAACGCCCAGCACGCAGCAGTTGGTGGTGATCAGGGGCAGATACACGCCCAGGGACTGGTACAAAGCCGGGACGTAACGCTTCAGGGTGATCTCGATAAGCTGGACAAGAACAGCAATGACCAGAATGAAGATGATGGTCTGCATGTAGCCCAGGTTGAAGGCATCCAGCAGGAAGATCTGCAGCGGGAAGGTAACCGCCGTGGCGATGACCATGACCACGATAACGGCCATGCCCATGCCGAAGGAGGAGTCCAGTTTCTTGGAAACGCCCAGGAAGGGGCAGATGCCGAGGAACTGCACCAGAACATAGTTATTGACCAGGATCATGCTGAAGAAGATCGTGGCAAAGGTTGCGATGTGAGAACTCATTCTTCAGCACCCCCTTTCTGATCCGCTTTGGCAGCGTCGATCTGCTCCAGCATCACGTCGCCGCAGGTTTTGCGCTCGATGGGTTTGTTGAGCTTGCGCTCCAGCCAGACACAGCCGGCCATCAGGCAGCCGAACACGAAGAAGCCGCCGGGGGCCGAGTTCATCACCGTCATACGGTCCACGCTCTCGGGGATGATGGTGATGCCCAGCCAGCTGCCGCTGCCGATGATCTCACGGATGGAGGACATCAGCGCCATGGTGAGAATGTAACCGATGCCCATGCCAAGACCGTCCAGGGCGGAATCCACCACGGTGTTCTTGCAGGCAAACATCTCGGCACGACCGAGGATGATGCAGTTGACAACGATCAACGCCAGGAAAACGCCCAGGGACTTGTACAGGTCCGGTACAAAGGCCTGCAGCACCATCTGGACTACCGTAACGAAGGTGGCGATGATGACGATGTAGCAAGGCAGATGCACCTTGCCGGGGATGGCCTTGCGCAGGGCCGAGATAACGATATTGGAGCAGACCAGCACGAAGGTCATGGACAGGCCCATGCCCACCGCGCCGGAAACGGTGGTGGTGACGGCCAGTGCGGAGCAGCAGCCCAGCACCAGGCGCAGAACGGGGTTTTCACGAATGATGCCCGCGGTAAATACTTTCCATTTGCTCGGTTTTTCAGCCATCATTACATACCCCCTTTGATTTCGTTGGTATAGCAGTCGATGGCCGCGTTCACGGCAGAAAAGACCGCATTGCTGGAATAGGTAGCGCTGGCCACACCATCCACAGGGTTACCGCTGGAGACGGCGCCGCCATTCCAGCCGATGAAGCCGGAAGTAAAGCTCTCGTCCGCCACCTTGGAACCGATGCCGGTGGTCTGGGTGGAAGCATCCACGCTGATGTTGGAGATGGCACCATTGGCGTCAAAGGCCACATAGACGGTAACATCCTTGCCGGAGTAGCCGGAAGAAGCAGCCTTGACGGCAGCCGCACCGGAGGCGGTGGTAACAGCACCTTCCACATCCTCCGTGCTGATATCGGCCACCTCGGTCAGGTCCGCATCGGTGGTACCCTCGGGCAGCACCGACAGATAGGCAGCCAGGGTCTCGGCCTTGGTGTTTTCTTCGATAATGGGGGCGGTCACATCGTTGAGGACCGCCAGCAGGGCGCTGCATACCAGGCAGATGACTACCAGCACAATGACCGGCAGGACCAGTTCCTTAAAGGCGCTCTGCTTTTCCGGGGTCTGGTTGTTTGCCATCAGTCAGCACCCCCTTCCTTTTTTGCTTTGGCTTTTTTGGCTTTCTTGTAGCCCAGAGGTACCTGATGTCCCCAGGCGTTGAACCAGGGCACCATGAGGTTGCCCAGCAGGATGGCAAAGCTCATGCCTTCGTTCATGCTGGCAAAGTGACGGATCAGGAAAGTCAACAGGCCGATGAAGATGCCATAGAACAGCTTGCCTTTGGTGGTAAAGGGGCTGGTGACATAGTCGGTGGCCATAAATACCGCACCGAACAGCAGGCCGCCAGCCATGCACTCCATCAGAGCCACATAGGGGTCACGGGTGTAGAGCAGGGTCAGGATGTAGCAGGTTGCCACAATGCTGACGGGAATGGTAGCCTGGATGGTACCGGTGGCCAGCAGAATGGCAAAACCGGCCAGGATGGCCAGGACACAGGTCTCGCCCAGCATACCGCCATGGAGACCCAGGAACATATCCATGAAGTTGACGGCACCCAGATCCACCGAGGAAGAAAGGGGCGTGGCGGAAGCCAGCGCATCCACCGCCATATCGGGGTAAACGTAGGCCGTCATGCGGGCGGTGAAGCCCAGGAACAGCACGATACGTCCCACCAGGGCAGGGTTGGCAAAGTTGTAGCCAATGCCGCCAAACAGCTGCTTGGTAATGACGATGGCCACAAAAGCGCCCACCACTGCGATCCACAGCGGCATGCCCACCGGCATGTTCAGGGCCAGGATGATGCCCGTCACCACAGCGGAGAGATCCCCCACCGTGTTGGGCTTATGGGTCAGAAGTTCATACAGGTATTCAAACGCCACACAGGCAAAGGTGGTCACGACCACCTGAAGCAGTGCCTGTACACCGAAGATCAGGGCCGAAGCCAGGACACAGGGCAGCAGGGCGATGACAACATAGCCCATGAGGCCGCGGGTCGTGGAATGGTCCCGGATATGCGGCGAGGCGGTTACAAGCAAACGTTCTTCCATTTGTTATTTGCCTCCTTTCCGCAATTCAGACATGTACCACGCCTTGGCCAGCGTCATGGTCTGGCTGACAGGGCGCTTGGCCGGGCAGGCATAGCTGCAGCTGCCGCAGGCCACGCAAAGATCCACACAGCGGGCCTTCAGGGCATCGAAATCCTTATTGTTGAAGGCTTCGGCCACCACCACAGGTTCCAGACCCATGGGGCAGGCGTCGATGCAGCGGCCGCAGCGGATACAGGCAGATGCTTCGGGCAGATCGGCGGCCTTCTTGCTGAAGAGCAGCAGACCGTTGTTCTGCTTCAGGACCGGGAAATCGGCGCTGGGGGCGGCACCACCCATCATGGGGCCGCCGAAGATGATCTTGCCCAGCTCCACATCGGGCTTGATCCCGCCGCAGGCTTCAATGACATCCCTGTAGAGGGTGCCGATGGGCACTTCCACGTTCTGGGGTTTTGCGATGGCGTCCCCTTCCACCGTCACACGCTTGGTGATCAGCGGCATACCGGTCTTGAGGTACTTGCCCAGGGTGGAAACACTGGTCACATTCATGATGATGCAGCCCACATCGGCAGGCAGACCCGCCTTGCCGGAAGGCCCGACCTGGGGTACTTCCCGGCCGGTGCAGGTCTCCACCAGGGTTTTCTCAGCGCCCTGGGGGTACCGGGTGGGAAGGGGCTTGACGCTGACGCCGGCCATCTCCCGGACCAGAGAGCACATCAGGTCGATGCACTCCGGCTTGTTGCGTTCAATGCCGATGATGCAGTTGGGAATGTTGCAGTACTTCATTACGGCGGCAATGCCCGAAATGATGGTATCGCTGCATTCCAGCATTTCGCGGCAGTCGGTGGTCAGATACGGCTCACACTCGGCAGCATTGATGAGCAGCGTATCGACGGTATTGGCCGCCAGCTTTACATGGGTCGGGAAACCGGCACCGCCGACGCCTACCAGGCCGCAGGCCTGGATGGCGGCCAGCAGGCTGGCTTTGTCGGTGACCGTGGGCGGAACGCAGGCCGGATCCACGGTCTGCTGGCCGTCTGCCTTGATCGCCACAGCCGTGGTCATCACGCCGTTGACCATCCGCATCGGGGCCACATCCTGTACGGTACCCGACACGCTGGAGTGGATGTTGGCACTGACAAAACCACCGGCCTTGCCGATCAGAGTGCCGACCATAACGGTGTCGCCCTTTTTGACGACGGGTTCCGCAGGAGCACCGATGTGCATCGACATGGGAATGATGACGTGCTCGGGCACCGCCATCTTGACCGTCGGCTGCCCTGCCGTCCCCTTCACATGCGGCACGCTCGCGCCTTTGGCGGAACGCTTTAGGGACTTGAACAAACTATTTCCCCCATTTCCTTTTTTTCTTGGCAATGCAGATATGCCGCTGCCACGGCAAACTTTCCCTGCAATGCTCCAAAGTATACTCAATTATTTTACCATTTTAAAGCGGCAAGTCAAGGTGCCCAGTCGGACAAGGCTTTGCATTTTGTCCAAGAGCGCAATTTCTGCAACAATTTGCGCAAATGTTGCAAAGGATGTACGATGCTTGCATCTTTTGGCGGTTTATGGTAGTATGTTGGTAATAATCGCTGTGCAGCTGTTTTTCTGCAAAGGAGGCAGGTATGAAACACCTTGGTAAACTCTTGGCCCTTCTGGCAGCAGCCGGTGGACTGCTGGCCCTCACCGTCCTGCTCTGCCGGCGCGGCAGACGCCGTAAACGCGCCTCCTATGTAACCATGTTCCGGTACGAAAACCCATAAAAATTGCCCCGATGCTTTGACGGCACCGGGGCAATTTTTATGATTCTCTTCTTTACAGATCGATGTCCTGCAGACGCAGCAGGGCCAGGATGTAGATCTTCAGTGCTTCCATCAGTTTTTCAAAGGGAGCACCCTCATTGGCGCCATGCATGGGTCCGGCAAACTCGGGGATCTCCAGATCGGTATGTTCCGGGCCAAAGCTGACCGCATAGGGGAAGTGGCGGGCATAGGTGCCGCCGCCCATGGTGAAGGGCGTCTTGTTTTCCCCTGTCACCTCATTGTAGGTGGTGATCAGCGTCTGGATTGCCGGACTGTCGGCAGCAATATAGAACGGGACCCGGCTGGTGAGCTTTTCCAGATGGGCCGCACTGCCGCAGATCTTTTCCATGGCGGCGGTCATTTTTTCGGGATCGGTATTGGTGGGATACCGGCAGTCAAAGCTCTGACGGATCACACCATCTTTCATCTCGATGGTTCCGCCGATGATAGTCAGCGGATCAAACAGACCGTCATTGGCAGCGATGCCCAGCGTGCTGCCGTCGGTGGCAGCATGCAGCGTCTGCAACACGTTCAAGTAGGCCTGTTCCTGCTGGGTGCAGATACCGCTTTCCAGCAGGCAATGTACCAGCAAACCGATGGCATTGACGGTTCCCTCCGGCATGGCCGCGTGACCGCTCTTGCCCCAGCCGTGGAGCACCGTAGTGCCGTTCTCCCCTGCTTCCGCCGTCACACCCTCGGTGAGCTTGATGGCCTCCAGCGCCACCCGCACCGTGCAGGATGCCCGGTCAGGCACTGCGTTGCGGGCCACACCACCGGCAAAGTCCACGATCACCCCGTTTTCCAGCTTGGGGCTGACGATCTCACCGTTGAAACCGCCCTTTTCACCGTTGCACACCGGAAATTCCGCATCCGGGGTAAAACAGAAGGCCGGCATGGGATAGTGCTCGGCGTAGTAATCCACGTCGTGCATATTGGTCTCCTCGTTGGCACCCAACAAGGCACGAACCGGATACTTCAGCGCTACGCCACTCTCTTTGAGATATTTCAGGGCATACAGACAGAGGATGCCGGGTCCCTTGTCATCGGCCACACCGCGGCCCAACAGCCAGCCATCCCGGACCCGTACTGTGTAAGGATCGGCATCCCAGCCATTCCCCTCCGGCACTACGTCCACGTGGGTGATGGTGGCCAGGAATTTCTGCCCCTCGGAGATCGGGCCGGTTTCTGCCCACCCGATGTAGCCGTCGGCATTGTGGGTCTCCAGTCCCAGCTCGGCGGCAATTTCCAGCGCTTTGTCCAAGGCAGCCTTGGGGCCGGCGCCGAAGGGAGCGCCCGGCTCCGGCGTACCTTCTACACTGGGCACTGCCACCAGACGGGTAATGTCACGGAGAATATTCTCACGGTTTTGTTCAGCAAAGGCGTCAATGGACACCCAACGGGGATCATTCATGGAAGTACCTCCCAGGATAAATTGTAGGTTGCCCTTAGTATAGCACAGACATCCAAAATGTAAAGAGCCGGGCTCCGGTGCAGGAAGCTATTGACAGGACTCGCTATTTGTGATATATAGTATTTAGCAATACTAAATATTTCTAAATAAAAGGGAGGGATCTTATGGCAACAGACAGCGAACAACGGTTTGCCCGACAGTTGAAAAAAGGCGTATTGGAAATGCTGGTGCTCAGCCTTCTGGCCGAAAAGCCGGGGCACGGGTACGAATTGATTGTACGGCTGCGGGAAAGCGGCGACGGTCTGCTGGACCTGAAAGAAGGAACGCTCTACCCTATTTTATATCGGCTGGAGGAGGAAGGGTGTATCTCCTCGGTCTGGAACAGCCCGGACGGCAAATTTTCCCCGGGTAAAGTTCCCCGGCGTGTGTATACCGTTACCGAAACGGGACACGCCATGCTGGCCAGGGAAACCGAAACATGGCGCCTCTTTGTAAACTGTGTGGAGCAATATCTGGGGAGGGACTCACAATGAAATGGAAGATCGGCAATACAACCGTAGATGTTCTGCCGCCTGTCAAAAGATATATGAATGCGATCGAACGCCGCCTGCGGGTTGATCGCAAGACCAAAATACGCATTATGACCGAACTGGCCAGTGATTTTCAGAGCCGCCGGGAGAGCGGACAGACCGACGAAGCCATCATGGAAGAGCTGGGCACGCCGGAGGAAGTGGCCGCAGAGTTCAACGAGGCATTGGACGGCGACATCGTACGGCCCGTCCTGCGCTGGCGTTGGGGCTTTGTGGCATTGGCCGTTGCGGTACTTCTGGCAAAGCTGATCCTGCCCCAAATCACCTGGCAGATGTCCGGCGCCGGCAGCATCGGGATCATTGGCGGTGCCGACGGGCCCACCTCAATTTTCGTTTCTGCAAACGCCCCCACAGGAATTTGGAACATCCTCCCCTGGCTTTTGGGATGCGCTGCCGGCTTTTTGTCGGCAGGCTGGTGCCGGGTCGGTTCTCCCAAACGCTACGCAGTACCTCTGGTATTTTGCCTGCTGGGGCTTGCGCAGCAGGTGGTCCTGCTTCTGTCGATGGGGTATTTGTATGCTTCTGCAGTGCCAGGTGTTTTTCCGTCAATTTCTTTTGGCGCCGATTTTCTGTGGAGCTTCTTTGGGCAAAACGGCAGTTGGCTTTGCCTTGTCGTACTGGTCTGGACGATCTGGGCATGGCGCCGGACCCGAAAATGAATGGATGATTTTTGCCATCAAAAAAGTGGATTTTTTTCAAAAGCGGGCTTGACAAGCCCGCTTTTCCATGCTAAAATAATACTCGCATTTGGCGGCAGCCACTGTGGAGAGGTGTCCGAGTGGTTTATGGAACTGGTCTTGAAAACCAGCGATTCGCGTGAGCGGACCATGGGTTCGAATCCCATCCTCTCCGCCATTTTGTATAACAAGTGAATAGATAATCACTTTGACTTGTGGAGTAATACTCAAGAGGTCGAAGAGGCGCCCCTGCTAAGGGCGTAGGGTCCGAAAGGGCCGCGAGAGTTCAAATCTCTCTTACTCCGCCAACAAAACCCGCGATGTATCGGAAGATACTCGCGGGTTTTGTATTTTTTACTGCACAAAAATACAACAGGGCTCTTTCGGTTCCTGTCCGAAAGGGCCTGTTCTTTTGCTCCGTACTGCCTATTGATAGCACCGTTTGCAGGGGGTATAGCCGCGGGCTTCCGCCTCTGCCTGGGTCAACGGAACAGGGTCATTCATACTGCTGCAATTGGGATCGCTGTGATACCGCTTTCCGTTGCCGCTGCCTGCAATATACACAGTACCGCTTTGCGGCGCTGTGTTAGCCGGCGCATCATCCGCCGGTGCCTCTTCCGGAACGGTGGCTGCGCCGTTTTCTCTTTCTGCAACAGCCGGTTGCTCGAGTGCTGCAGGGAGGCTCTCCGCCACCGGAACGGGGGTGGGCGCAATCGTCGGAGCGGAAACAGACACTGACGTGGCCGAGGGCGTAGGGAGCGGGGTGGGAGTCGGGGTAACTGTTACCACAGGAGAAGGCGCCGGGGACACTTCTGGAAAGGCATCAGTACTCCTCTTCTCCGCAGTTTCCGGTGCTGCCGCCAGCACCACCAAAAAAGCTGCGATCAGAATTGCCCCTTTGGCAAATCGTGGAGATCCCGGCGGAAGAATTTTGCCCCAGAGGGCCCGAGCCGGCGCAAAGGGCAGCGCAAAAAACGCAATGAGAAGGGCCATGATTCCCGAAACAGAAAACAGTCCGCATTGGGCCAGCACCCCCAGGCAGAAGAAAATCAGAAACCATCGCCCTACATTTTTAGCAATCCGCATGTTGTCATCGACCCCTTACACAGTATACACGGTTTCCCGGTCCGGGGAACTTTTACAACGTTTCTTCCTCCGGGAGGAGAATATCATTCGCTACCGGCGTGAGGAAGCACTCCCGGAAAGCTGCCAGATCCGGACACTGCGGCAGCAGGTGCATGGTCTTGGTAACGACCGCCTCCAGCGTCATATCGTAGGCTTCAATCACACCCGTCCGCTTGATCTGATGCCCTACCTGGTAAACGCTCATATCGCTGCCTTCATAGATTACCTGGGTGGTCATGATGACAACCTTTCCCGCTTCGATCCAGGCCCCTACCTCCCGGGCAAAATCTGCCGACGCATAATAAGGGACACCGCCTACCCCGAACCCCTCCACAATAAGCGCGTGATACGCCGGGCGGAGCAGCCGCAGTACTTCCGGCTGAATACCGGGAATCAGTTTCAGGACAAAGACATTCGGGTCCAGTTCCAGCTGCGCCACCGGCTTGCCCAGGCCCTGGGGTACCGGAAATACCGGATACACCTTTCTGTCCCGGATCCGGGCAACCTCCGGATATCCGATACTGGAAAACGCATGGTAACTTTTGGTGCGCAATTTTTTGGCGCGGGTTCCCAGCATGGCCTGTCCATCAAAAACAATGGTAACGCCCCATGCGCAAGAGGAAGAAGCGTACAGGAATGCATCCAACAGATTGCGCCGGCCATCTGTTTCCCGCTCACCGATAGAGTTCTGGGCTCCCGTCAGCACAATGGGTTTGCGTGAATCGGGCAGCATGTAGCTTAACACCGCGGCGGTATAGGCCATGGTATCGGTGCCGTGGGTAATGACAAAGCCATCGTAAACGTCATAGTGCTCCAGGATGGCCCGGGCGATCCGTTTCCAGTGGTCCGGATGGATATTGGTGCTGTCCAGCTGAAAAAGCTGCTTCGTTTCAACCTGGCAGATTTCCCGGATCTCCGGAACTGTGCGCAGCAGCTCCTGGGAAGTCAATTGCGGGACTTTGCCCTCCTCGGTTTTCAGGGTAGCAATCGTGCCACCGGTGGCAAGCATCAGAATTTTTTTCATCTATCTTTCTTCTTTCCCACTTCTGCTCACGATACAGAAGAAAATCAATCCCGTATATCTTACCATAAAGCGACAGGATTGTATACAAAAAGTCCCGTCCGGCAATTGTGAACCACTCCAGATTATACAGACGACACAAAAATTCCCCTGATGTAGTGCGTGCATTTTCCTACATCAGGGGAATTTTATCTATTGCTCGTTTTTACCGGTTCGGTTCAAATTGCCCGGGCGGAACTTTTGTGCTCAATCAGTAGGTTGTAATGGTCGTACCGGGATAGTAGTGCAGCAGGATATCCTGATAGCCCCAACCGTTGCGGGCATAACCAATGGCCCCCCACTGACTCATACCGCAGCCGTGGCCGTACCCGTACACATTGAAAATGAAACAGTCCAGGCTGGCGTCATAACTGACGGTAAAGCACTGGCTGCGCAAGCTGCGGCCGTCCACGCTTTGCCGTGCCAGAAGATTTTCACGGAACCATCTTCCGCTGACGGTCTGACTGTTGCCGTCCGGACCCACCTGAATTTTGGACACCCAGCCATATTGGTTGGCCGAAATGATCTTGAACCAGTTGTTGGGGTCTACACCGGACAGATCAATGCCCAGTTCCGATTTGATACGGTCCTGCAGCGTCTGGCGGGAGAACCGTGCCGTACCGCTGGTGTTGCCGTTGGTATTCCAGTTGGTCGCCACCGACTGATCGTAAGGGCTGTCCACTGCCTGCAGCCAGGGGCGGTCGTTGCCCCAGACGTCCGCGGCAGAAGCCGTGCCCGTGCTGGCCGATGCAAAATAGGGCGTAAAGCAGACCTGCCCGTTGTAAGTAACCAGGACATGCGCCACTTCCTGGGCGGCAGCCAGAGCCGCTGCTCCCGGTGTGGTGCCCGCCACCGAGGGATACCCGGACTGGCTGAGAATCCAGCAATGGGTCGCCACACACTGAGCCTTATAGGCCTCGGCCGGGGCATTGGAGCCCAGCTCGTTCTGAGCCACCATGGCCAGGCACTGTACCAGGTCCATGGTCTGGGCGGTACCGTTCATCGTAACGTTGATGGTCTCCCCCGCTGCGCTGCTGCCGCCGCCGGAATCGGTGGAGGAACTGCTGTCACCGCTTTCGCCGGATACTGCTTCCTCGGTGGGGGCCGGGGTCGGCGATGTGGCGATCTGGTCTACCGTAACGGTCTGTTCCGGCAAACCGCCCTCGGCACCCTGGCTGAGGTCCGATTCCGTCTCGTTTCCGGAACCCGCCAGATCGGTCAGGCCTGCCAGCAGTTTATCGGTACTGGCAATAATGGCATCCGTCTGCGCCTGCATATCGGCAATCTGAGAGTCCAGATCGGTGTCGGATTCCTCCTGCTGGGCCTGGGCATTGTTACGGTTGGCCGAACTGGCCGCGCTCTGCTGGGCATACCGCCCCACACTGGCGCTGAGCAGGCTGCTGACCGTAGGCATAGGCTGTTCCTTGCGCTGGTACTGCAGGGCCGTCAGAAGCGGTTCTTCCGCCGCGGTGATGGAAGCGCCGCTCAGCGCAGCACTTTCTTCCTCACCGATCATCCGCCCCGTCACACAAAGGAGGATACCTTCCTCGCTGGTCGTACTGGTCAGCGTCAGGAACCGGGATTCATCGCCGATTTCCACGTCTGTCTGCCAGAGGCTCCGGGCCTGGATACCGGCCACAAAGGAAAGATAATCATAATAGTTGGAAAGGTCTGTACTGCCGTACAGATCAAACGCGCCTTCCCCTTCTTCGGTGGGGTCCAGATAGTAGACCGCGACCACCTTAAAACGGTAGGTACCGCTTTGCAGATAGAGGGTAAAGCCGCTGTTGGCCTTGATGACGTCCTCCTGCGCCAGCGAAGCATAGGTGTTGCCGGTGCATTCCAGCACCGTGTTCCCCGGCGCAGACAGGTCCAGCGCACTGGCACCCGCAAAACGGGTAATGACCGCGGGGGTACCGTTCTCCCTCGTTTCCGGGGCGGTTCCCGCCGCATACACCAGCGTGCCGTCCAGCCCGGGCCATCCCAGGTAGCCTACGGCTCCCGGCCGTTTTTCCAGCGCGTTGGCCAGATAGCTTTCGGCGGTTTCATCATAGGTTGTGGTCCCGTAATTTTTGGGTGCCGGACGGACGCCCAAATCGTTGCGGAAGAACCACCACAGCCCGACAGCCCCCGCCAGGATCACCAGCACAAGCAGCACCAAAATGGTCAGAACGGTACGGCGCTGCCGGCGTTCTGTCCGCTCGATCATGGCAAGGCTGCGATTTTTGATGCTGGATACTTCCGGAGGTTCCTCCCGTTCGCGGCGGGGCACCGTCTCCGTTCTGGAGCGGCGGGCCGTCCGGGCCTGGGCAGCCGCCAGTTCCGCCTCATCCTCTTCCGAGAAAAGGCGTGTGGCCGCCCGGCTGAATTCTTCCGCACTGGTCGTACGCCCTGCGGCGGCATCGGCATCGTCTGCCGCCTGGGCAGCCGCCAGCGCCTGGGGGTCGATCTCGGCAGAAAAATCCGGGATGTCCTGGTCCAGAATGGACGGTGCGGGGGTGCTGCGGCCGCTGTACCCGGACGTCTCCCCTTCCTCCGGGGTCACCACCCGGCGACGGCGGGACGCACGGGCCGCCTGGGGCCCGGCCGTCTCGATGTTGGTGGGGTCGGTGTTGGGCGGAACGTTCTGGGTAAGGTCGGTTTCGAACTGGATCGTTCCCACCGGAACGGTGTTTTCCGTTGCAGGGGAAGTCGTATTCCGGGTCTGTTTCGGCGCGGCAGAGCGGGGCGGCATCTGCGGCTCGGCGGTATCAAAATCCATCATGGGTTCAAAGTCCGCCGTGTGGTCACTCTCCTGGGTGGCAGGTGTGCGGCGGCGCAAAGAGAACCGCACGGTATTGCCCCGCTCCCGTCCGGCTTCCGAAACCAGCAGCAGCGGCCGGTCCCGCCCGGGGCGGAAGGTGATACAGGAATCCGTCAGGCGCAGCCCCTGGAGGCGGCGGCGTAGCAGATCCAGGATCTGATTGCCAATGGCGGCGTCGTTCAGCTCCGGCGGCAATGCACAGGCCGCCGCACCATGGCGGTCACAGATCAGCACAAACGGGCACTGGCCCACCGTGGCCGGCATGTAGGCGGCAGCGAAATCCGCGCCCGTTACCTGAAGCGCCGACACTGCCCGCCCCGCAGCGGCCTGGACCACATCGCCGGGGAATTTTTTCAGCAGCTGCTGCGGCACCTTGATCTGGCGTTCCCGGTCCCCATTGGCGTAGCTTTCGGTGCCAAAATCAAATACCGATTCACTGTGGGCCAACGGCTGCAGCAAATTGCCCACCAGGCGGCCGGTGGTTTCATCCACGGCCACCAGCAGTTTGCGTTTTTGCAGCAGCAGGTCCAGGGTGGCCTGGGCCAGACTGGTCTCACCGGTGCCGAAAACGTCGTCCCCGAATTTGGCGTTGAGCTTCTGCACCCATTTATCGCAATATTGTTCGGCCATGGCACGGTTGGGAGCGCTGACCTGTACGCAGACGGCAAATTCGCCGTCCCGTTCCAGCAGACGCAGGCCGGGGCAGCCGTCGTCGCGGGCCTGCCGCAACACGGCCGACACCTCGGCCGCCGTGGGACCGAATACGCGCAAAATTTTGAGTTGTGTGTTGACCATGATGTGCCTTTCTTTGGGTTAGATATTGCTCTCTTCCGGAGGAGTTTCCAGCGTAACGGCCATGCCGTCAGGGACAGGCAGCCCCAGCGCCATCCGGCGCAACAGATCCAGGGCATACAGCGCTGCCCGGGTGCGGATGATGCCCCGGTCGTGATATCCGCCCAGAGTCAACCGCATAAGCCAGCCGGTGTTGGTACGGGTATCGGCACCGGCCAGATAGACGGTGCCCACCGGTTTGCCCGGCAGCGCGCCCCCGGGGCCCGCAATGCCGGTGATGCCCACTGCCAGCTCGGCGCCCGATGCCCGGGCCGCGCCGAAGGCCATCGCCACCGCCACCGGACCGGACACCACGTTATATTGCTCGATGAGGGCGGCATCCACCCCCAGCAGTTTCTGTTTGGCCACTTCGGCGTAGGTGACGAACCCGAAGCCGAACACCTCGCTGGAGCCGGGCACATTGGTGATCCGTTCCGCGATCATGCCGCCGGTGCAGCTTTCCGCTGTGGCCGCATGGAGGCCCTTTTCCCGCAGGACCCGCACCACGGTGTATTCCAGGGCAGGAACGTCCACATCGTAGGCGGCATCCCCCAGAATGGCCCGGAACTTTTCCAGGTACGCATTGCAGGCCCGCTCTGCTTCCTCGGCGGTGGCTTCCCGGGCAGTGACCCGGATCTCGCTCTCCCCCGTCTTGCAGTAGATGGCTGCCGTGGGGTTGGTGCTTTCAAAGAGGGGCGCCACCTTGCTGGCAATGCTGCTCTCCCCGCCCAGGACCCGCAGGGTGCGGGAATGGATGGTGCAGTTCTGACGCTTTTGCAGTGCCGGACGGACCTGCTCGGTCCACATGGCTTTCATCTCCCGGGGGACGCCGGGCATCAGCACGGCACAGTGTCCCTGTGCATCTTCAAACCAGGCTCCGGGGGCGGTGCCGTAATCGTTGATGATTTTATGGCCGCGGGTGGGTACCATGGCCTGTTTGCGGTTGTTGGGGGTGGGATTGCGGTTGGTCCGGGCAAAAAAGGCGATGATCTTGTCCCACTCTTCCTCGTCGAAGTGCAGAGTATCCCCGAAGGCTTCGGCCACCGTCTCTTTGGTAAGGTCGTCCTCGGTGGGGCCCAATCCCCCCGAAAACACCAGCAAATCACTGCGGCAGCGGGCCTGATTCACCAGTTCCCGCAGCCGTTCGGGGTTATCCCCGATCACATGCTGGTGCAGCACGCTGATGCCCAGCTCGGCCAGTTCTCTGCTCAGGAACTGGGCATTGGTATTGACGATATCCCCCAGCAGCAACTCTGTGCCTACACAAATGATCTCGGCAGTCACAGCAAATCATCCTCTCCCATACGAATGGCGATCTTCTCCACCTGTTCGGCCGCTTCGGTCTCCAGTGCCTTCAGGTCCGGCATGCCTTCCTCCGCCGCCAGAATTTCGGCCAGCGTGGGGTTGGTCTTGGGATGGGGCGGCGTGAAGATGGTGCAGCAATCCTCATAGGGCTCGATGGATGTATCGAAGGTGCCGATCTTGCGGGAAAGGGCAATGATCTCGGTCTTGTCCATGCCGATGCAGGGGCGCAGCACCGGCAGGTCCTGGGCTTCATCGGTACAGACCAGCGCCGCCATCGTCTGGCTGGCCACCTGGGCCAGGCTCTCGCCGGTGATCAGCGCCTGCAGTTCCAGCTTGTTGGCCACCTGGTTGGCGATGCGCAGCATGCTGCGGCGCATCAGCACGGTAAACAACACATCGGGGGCATGGTCCCGGATGTATTCCTGGGGCTTGGTATAGGGCACCACAAAGAGGGTGCAGTTGCCGGTATACTCCACCAGTTCCTTGGCCAGTTTCTGGACCTTGAGCTTGGCCCGCAGGCTGGTATAGGGCGGGCTGGCGAAATGGATGTGATGCAGCGCCAGGCCGCGGCGGGCCATGCACCAGGCCGCCACGGGACTGTCGATACCGCCGGACAGCAGGTTCAGTGCCCGGCCGCTGGTTCCCACCGGCAATCCGCCGGCGGCATCCACCTTGGGGCCGTGGACATAGGCCGCATGATCCCGGATCTCCACCATGATCTCCAGCTGGGGATTGTGTACATCCACCCGCAGATGATGATGCTTGTCCAGCAGATAGGCTCCCAGTTCCCGGCAGATTTCCGGGCTTTTCATGGGATAGGACTTGTCGGCGCGTTTGGCTTCCACCTTGAAGGTGCGCAGCCCCCGCAGCGTCTGCCCCAGGTAAGCCTCGGCTGTTTCGCAGATGGCGGAAAATTCCTTGCTGCATTCCACGGCACGGCTCATCTTGACGATACCGAATACCCGGGAGATGCGGCGGAAAACCTCATCCATATCCAGGTCGTCCTCCAACGGTTCGATGAAAACCGTGCTCTGGGCCTGGTACACTTTAAACTTGCCCAGAGGTTCCAGACGCCAGCGGATGATTTTGGCAAGACGGGCTTCGAACTTGCCGCGGTTAAGGCCTTTCAGGGTCATTTCCCCCTGGTAGGCCAGAATGATTTCTTTCATAGAGATGTTGCCTTTCGATCGTTCAGATATGCTGCAGACTCTGCAGGCCGTTGTTCAGACCATCCAACAGCGCGTCCACGTCCTCGTCTGTGTTGTCTGCGCAGAAGCTTACCCGCAGCGCCGTGCGGATGGTCCGTTCATCACAGCCCATGGCTTCCAGCGTATGGCTGGGTTCGCCCTTGTCGCAGGCGCTGCCCCCCGACACAAGCACCCCGCGGGTGTTGAGATAATTGATAAAGGTCTGGCTGTTGATGCAGCCGGTGGAGAAGTTCAGCACTTCCGGAACGGCGTCCTCGGGAGAATTGACAGTGATGCCGGGCAGTGCAGCCAGGCCGGCCCGCAGGCGATGGTTCAGGGCCTGGATCTGCCGGGTGCGGGTACGCATGGCCTGATACCCTTTGGCCGCCGCCAGGCCCAGCCCCACGATGTAGGGGGTGTTTTCCGTGCCGGGACGCAGGCCCCGCTCCTGATGACCGCCGCAGTAGGGCGGACGCAGCGTCTGACGCTGGCTGTCCCGGATAAACAAAGCACCGATCCCCTTGGGCGCATGGATCTTATGGCCGGAAACCGCCAGGGTATCCACCCCGGCCCACTTTTGCAGGTCGATGGGAATGCGCAGCCAGGCCTGCACCGCGTCCACATGGAAATGGGTGCGGCTGTTCCGGGCCTTGATACCGGCTGCCAAGGCCCCAATGTCCTGCACGGCACCGGTCTCATTGTTCACCGCCATGCAGGATGCCAGCACCGTGTTTTTGTCCACCGCTGCCAGGAACTTGTTCACGTCCAGGTGCCCGTCCGCTTCGGGCAGGATCTCCACAACGTTGAAGCCTTCGTTTTTCAGTGCACGGGCCGCAAGCTGCACGCTGGGGTGTTCAAAACCGGACACCACTACCTTGTTGCCCCAGTGCCGCCGGGGCATGGCTGCGCCCCAAACGGCCATATTGTTGCCTTCGGTGCCGCAGCCGGTAAAGTAGATCTCATCACTGCGGCAATGCAGTGTTTTGGCGATCCGGGCACGGGCGTTTTCGATGCCGTCCTGGGCAGCCACCGCCGGGTCGTACAGGCTGCTGGGATTGGCCCACAGTTCCACCAGCGCATCGTGGATGACCTCGGTCACCGCCGGGTCGATGCGGGTGGTTGCGGCATTATCCAGATAATGAAGCTGGGGGTCGGAAAGCATACTGATTCCTCACATTTTTGCACAAAATTATACAGGATAAATTATACACGTCCGAAGCGGGAAAAACAACATCCCCCGCAAAATTTTTTCCGCTTTTTGGCAGCGAAAAGCCGCGGAGCAGCAAGCAGCCGTTCCGCGGCAGAAATGTACGTTTATTCGCCGAAATCCTGGGCAGCTTTCTTCATCATGCTGCGGATGGGCAGATTGTAGGGGCAGCGGGTCTCGCAGGCGCCGCACTCCACACAGGCACTGGCTTTCACCTTCAGGGTGGCGTAACGCTCACGGCCCCAGCCTTCCAGACCGTACCGGTTCAGGTATCCCTGGAAAAGGAACACATTGGGAATGGAGATTCCCACCGTGCAGGGCGCGCAGTAGTTGCACCGGCGGCAGAACTGGGTGCCCAGAGCATCCCGCACCTTCTGGCAGGCAGCCTGCTCCTCCTCGGTAAGGGGGGCGATATTGTCGGCGCCCTTCACGTTGCCTTCCAGCTCTTCGGGCGCGGCCATGCCGGGGATGGCCACCGTAACGTTGGGGTTGGAGAGCACATAGCGCAGCGCCAGACGGCCATCTTCGATGGCACCGCCTGCCAGGGGTTTCATATCGATGAAGCCCTTGCCGGCCTTGGCGCAGCGTGCGATGAGCTCGGCACCCTGCTGTTCCACAATATTGTAGGGGAACATGATGGTTTCGATCTCGGGGATGTCCAGCGCAGCCTCAAAGACAGCCGCCAGATGAGCGGTCAGACCGATATGGCCCACCACCCCTTTGGCCTTGGCCTCCAGCAGCGCTTCCATGGAACCGCCCGGCGCCAGGATCTTCTTCAGGTCCTCCATGCTGGGGTTGTGGAACTGATACAGTTCGATGTGGTCGGTGCGCAGATTCTCCAGGCTCTTGGCCAGTTCAGACTCCATTTCGGCCTTGGTCAGGGCACGGCACTTGGTGGCCAGTACAAAGGCGTCGCGCAGGCCCAGTTCCTCCAGGGACTGGCCGATCCACCCCTCGCTGACGGTATAGGCGCGGGCCGTGTCAATATAGTTGATGCCCGCCTCGTGCGCCGCTTTCAGCAGCTCCCGGGTACCGGGCTGGTCGATACGCTGAATGGGAATGCCGCCAAAACCCAGCCGGGAAATTTTCAGGCCGGTCCGGCCCAATTCTACATATTGCATATAAATTTCGCCTCTTTTTTGTTTTTGGAACTTCGGTTCTATTATAGCAAATCCCCTGCAAATTTCCACCCCCCTGCCCTACCTTTTGATTGACAAAACGCAACCGGTGCGCTACCATTACAATAATCTTAGTATTCTACCTATTTAGATGGAGGGAAACTGCCATGAAATACGGTTTTATAGGCTGCGGGAACATGGGCGGCGCCCTGGCCCGTGCCGTCTGCAAGGGAGCCGGTGCCGGTGATGTTTTGCTTGCCAACCGCACCCCCGCCAAAGCCCAGGCTTTGGCCAATGAACTTGGCTGTGCCTGCGGCACCAACGAGCAGGTAGCCAGCATCTGCGATTTCATCTTTCTGGGGGTAAAGCCTCAGATGATGGAAGATATGCTGGATGCCCTGGCACCGGTGCTGGAATCCCGCGCCGAAAGCCGTCCCTTTGTGCTGGTCACCATGGCGGCAGGCCTTTCGATGCACCAGATCCGCCAGATGGCCGGCAGCGGCTATCCCATTATCCGCATGATGCCCAATACCCCGGTGGCATTGGGAGCCGGCATGATCCAGTACTGCTATGACGATGTGGAACCGGAGCAGCTTCAGGAATGGCTGCGCGCCATGGCCCCCGCCGGGCAGCTGGACGAAGTGCCGGAGAATCTTATTGATGCAGCCAGTGCGGTATCGGGCTGTGGCCCGGCCTGGGTCTATCAGTTCATCGAAGCCCTGGCGGACGGCGGTGTGGCTGCCGGGCTGCCCCGGGCCAAGGCCCAGGAATACGCCGCCCAGACACTGCTGGGCAGCGCCCGCATGGTGCTGGAGAGTGGCCGGCATCCCGGCGCATTGAAAGACGATGTCTGCAGCCCGGGCGGCTCCACCATTCAGGGGGTACGCCTGCTGGAAGAGCGGGCTTTCCGCGGCGCTGTCACCGATGCGGTGCTGGCAGCTTTTGAAAAGACAAAGGAATTGGGGAAATAACGCATGCGAATCGTTGTAAAGGTCGGCACCAGCACCATCGCCCATCCGGGCGGGCGGCTGAACATCCGCCATACCGAGGACCTGGTAAAAGTGTGGAGCGATATCAAGAATGCCGGCCATGAGCTGATCGTCGTTTCATCGGCGGCCACCGGCCTGGGGGTAGGCAAACTGCAGATCCAAAAGCCCCAGGATATCACCACCAAACAGGCGGCCGCTGCTGTAGGCCAGTGCGAGCTGATGTACACCTATGACCGGCTGTTCAGTCAGTACAACCATACCGTGGCCCAGGTGCTGCTGACCTGGGAGGACTTTGACCACGAAAACCGCCTGCGCAACCTGTGCAGCACACTGGAACGGCTGCTGCAGCTGGGCGCCATCCCCATCATCAACGAAAACGACCCCGTGGCCATTGAAGAATATTCTCTGGGCGATAACGACACCCTGGCGGCGCTGGTGGCACAGTGCATCCACGCCGACCTGATCGTCCTGCTGTCCGACATTGACGGTCTGTACACCGCAGACCCGCACAGTGATCCCAACGCCCGGCTGATTCCCGTGGTGGAGGAGATCACCCCTGAAATTGAACGACTGGCCGGCGGTGCCGGTTCCTCCTTGGGGACCGGCGGCATGCTGACCAAGGTGGTGGCTGCCAAGCGGGCCACCGCCGCCGGCGTAGATATGATCATTGCCAACGGAGCTCATGCAGAGATCCTGTATGACATTCTGGAAGGAAAATCCGTGGGCACCAAATTCATCGGCAAAAAGGAGGTTTTCGCATGACGACCCGGGAGATCCTGGAGCTGGCCCAGGGGGCACAGATGCCGCTGGCGCTGGCTGCCACCCATACCAAAAATGAAGCATTGGAAGCCATGGCCGTTGCGTTGATCGCCGCCCAGGATACCATCCTGGCCGCCAACAAGCAGGACCTGGACGCTGCGCGGGGACGGATCAGCGACGTCATGCTGGACCGTCTGGCTTTGACCCCCAGCCGGCTGACCGATATGGCCAAAGGCATGCGGGAAGTGGCCGCCCTGCCGGACCCGGTGGGGGCAGTGCTGCGCAAGATCGTACGCCCCAACGGACTGGTCATTGAAAAGACCGCCGTTCCCATGGGGGTCATTGCCATCATCTATGAAAGCCGCCCCAACGTGACCAGCGATGCCGCTGCCCTGGCTCTGAAAGCCGGCAGTGCCTGTGTGCTGCGCTGCGGACGGGATGCTTGGCGCAGCTGCCACGCCATTGTGGAGGCGCTGCGTGCCGGTCTGCGCAAGGTACACCTGCCGGAATGTGCGGTCAGTCTGATCGAGGACACCAGCCACGCCAGTGCCAATGAACTGATGACCGCCGATGGTCTGGTGGATCTGCTGATTCCCCGGGGCGGCGCCGGTCTGATCCGCGCCTGTGTAGAGAATGCCACGGTTCCCTGCATCCAGACCGGGACCGGCATCTGCCATGTCTATGTAGACGCCGCCGCCAATCTGGATATGGCCCTGCGTATTGTGGAAAACGCCAAGACCAGCCGCCCCAGTGTCTGCAATGCCGAGGAGGCTCTGCTGGTCCACCGGGATGTGGCGAAAGAGTTCCTTCCCATGCTGAAAAAGTGCCTGGTGGACGACCGCCAGGCGGCCGGACTGACGCCCGTGGAATTGCACCTGGACCCCGCCGCGGCCGCCATCATCGACGGTGTTCCCGCTGTTCCTGCCGATTTTGACACCGAATATCTGGACTATAAACTGAGCGTGGCGGTGGTGGCCTCTCTGGATGACGCCATCGGGCACATTGCCCGGCATTCCACCCACCACAGTGAAGCCATCGTTACGGCCGACAAGGCTGCCGCCCAGCGCTTTGTGACCTGCGTGGACAGCGCAGCCGTCTACATCAACGCCAGCACCCGCTTCACCGACGGCGGAGAGTTCGGCCTGGGCTGTGAGATGGGGATCAGCACCCAGAAGCTTCACGCCCGCGGTCCCATGGGGCTGGCGGAGCTGTGCACCTACAAATACATCATCCATGGCAACGGCCAGACCCGCGGCGGGGCAGCCTCCCTGCTGCAGACGCCCTGCCACTGATTTCCTGACCAAAATAAAAATCCCGCAGTCATGTTAAAATGACTGCGGGATTTTTATTTCCAAAAAGCAGCGGCCCGGATTTCTCCGGGCCGCTGCAACACTGGCGGGATCAGCCGATGTTCATATCCACTGCGGTGGGAACGCCGTTGACGCGTCCCGAACCGGTGTACTGCCAGATGTTGTACTTATAATTGAAGCTCAGGGTATCGCGGTACTGGGCGATCCAGATGTTGTACTTGCTGATGTTGGCAAAATTCAATGCATTGTAGAACCAGCTGGCGTAAGAGTACACGCCTGCCTTGTACCCTGCATTGCGGATGGTCTCACAGAAAGCCACCGCGCAGGCTGTGCGCTGAGCAGCACTGATGGCATTGGCCCGGCCGCCTGCCACCGATTCGGTATCATAGTAGACACCCAAAGGCAGAGAGTAACCGCTGACCAGACTCAGAACCATGCTGGCCTCTTCCACGGCTTCCGCCTCGTTGATGGCCTGGCTGTAGAAGTAAACGCCCACCTTCAACCCGGCGTTGATCGCGCCCTGGATATTCCGGCGATAGGTGGCATCCTCCACCAGGGCACCCGTACCGTACCCGCGGTAGCCGCAGCGGATGATGGCAAAGGTGATGCCGTCGGCCTTTACGGCGTTCCAGTCGATGGTTCCCTGGAATTTGGAAACATCAATACCGCGTGCCGTACGGTTCAGTGCACCGTCTGCCCCGAAAGTATAGACATCGCCCTGAATGACCTGGTTGCCGGTTACCGGCTCATGGGTGACAGGATCATAATAATAGGTGGCGCCGTCGATCTCCTGCCAGCCGGTATAGATGTACTCGATTTTCTCGGTGCTGGTCACAGCAAAGCCGTAGCCTGCCAATGCGCTGGCGGCAATCTCATTGGGCCAGCCCGCTGTGGGGTCGGAAGGAGTGGGCGCCGGCGTAACAACCGGTGTGGGCACGGGGGTGGGTATCGGCGTCGGAGCAACGGTAGGAGTCGGCGTCGGTGTGGCAGTGGGGGTGGGCGTAGGCGTCACCGTGGGTGTGGGCTCAATGCTGGGCGAAGGCTCCACTGCGGGACTTTCCTGCGGAGCCGGAGTTGCCGTGGCGTCTGCCCCCTCTTCGAAAATCATGGTGCCGTCATCCGTGCGGTGAGCCATGCTCATGGTACGGCCGGTGCTGCCCAGATTCACAATAGAGTCAGCGGCACCCGGCAGCCAGACAGACATGGCACTGTAGCCGGTGTAGCCACTGTCACGCTTGGCGCCTGTCAGGGCCTTGTTGCCGTCATAGACCGGCAGGTACGGCGTCTCGCTTCCGTTGGAAAGCAACAGATGACCGCTGCTGCTGAGTTTGGCCGTGTATGTAGTGGTGCGGCCCTTTTCCTCCTTGGAACTTTCCGCATACTGTACGGTATCGGTCACCTCTTCGGCAATGGGGGCGGAGCCGGCTGTATTGACCGCCGAGTCCTCGGCACTTTCGTTGATCTGGCTGGACTGGACGATCTTGTCTTTGACAGCCTCCACATCCGCTTTGTAGATCACCTTTTCTTCTACCGTGACCGTCGTGCTTTCCGGCACAAGATACCCTTCAATGGGCTGGATCGTCACCGTATAATCCCCCGGCTCCACATCTTCGGCCAGGGCGGTGCCGGTGGCGGTATCCACCGCATACTCGGTGGTCTCTCCTTCGGAGTCGGTCAACGTAACCGTTGCCTCCACGCCGGTAAGGGGCAGCTTGCCGGTCATATCCGTCTCGCCGTCCTCCTCGCCTGGTGTGGGAGAAGGAGTCTGTGCCGTCTCAGCGGTTTCCTCCGCCAGGGTATACAACTGCACACCCACATCCTGCTGAATCACGCTGACGTCCGCCAGCAGCTCGATCTCCGGCTCGGGGGTCGGTTCGGGAGTCGGGGTGGGCGTTGCCGCAGGCGTCGGCGTGGGCGTTGCTTCCGGTGCGGGAGCTGGTCCAAAGGAGGCCGCAAACACCCCCAGGCCGATACTGGCTGTGAGCACGACGGCCGAGCCGCCCGCCACCAGTTTGTACAGCGGCAGCCGCGCAAAGGCGTTGCCGGAGAAATACTTCATGGGATTTCGCTTATTGAACATCCTAACCTCACCGTTCAAACTTTCAGATAAATAGATAGAGAACTATAATTGCAATGATAACACAAACAAGACAGGGTCTGCAAGGCTTCAGAAGGCCTAAAAAGGCAAAAACACTTGTAAAATTTTGCCAATCTTCTTTCGCCGTTTTTGTTGCCTTTTTCTCGAAAAAAAGTGATTTTTTCGCTTTTTTACCTCATGTGGTGGCGCAGGAGGATGTTTTATACCAGAAGTGGTATTGTGCACAGCGAAAGCACCCCGTGGCCTTTTGGTTTGCTTACCTTACTTATATTACTTATAAAACCGGGCCATCGGGATCAAGCGGAAAGGCTTGTAAAGTGCTTTCTGTTTCTTGACAAAAAGGGATTGCGGTGTATACTGTTACTGGACATAAAAACAGGGGCGCTGAGGGGCATCCTCGGCTGAGATCGAAGCAAACTGCCGCTTCGGGTCACCTTGAACCTGATCCGGATAATGCCGGCGTAGGAAGTTTGACCCATATTGTCATACTGCGTTTGCGCCTGCTTTTTGCAGGCGCTTTTCTTGTTTTTATGTACTATTTACTGATCCGGGAGGATTTCTTATGACCAAAACCTACTCCAAAACCCGCACACTCGTGGAATGTGCCTTGATGATCGCCCTGGGCACTGTACTGGCGAACATCAAGATCTATGAACTGCCCAACGGCGGTGCCATCACCCTGTTCAGCATGCTGCCATTTATTCTGATCTCGTTCCGGCATGGGGTCAAATGGGGGCTTTTCACCGGTTTCGTAAACAGCCTGCTGCAGATGCTGCTGGGCTTTTATGCGCCGCCGGCTTCCGGTCTGCTGCCCCTGGTGGGAATGATCCTGCTGGACTATGTATTGGCCTTTACCCTGCTGGGGCTGGCGGGCGCCATCGCCAAGCCTTTCTCCAACCGGTCGCTGGGCGTTGCCGTGGGCACTGCCGTTGTCTGCTGGCTGCGCTTTCTGTGCAGCTTCCTGTCCGGTGTATTGATCTGGGGCAACCTGAGTGACGGCTTGCCGGCCTGGACCTACAGCCTGACCTATAACGGAAGCTATATGCTCCCCGAAACCATCCTGACTACGGTCGCAGCGGTACTCATCTGCAAGGCCGCACCTCAGTTGTTTGACGGACAATAATTTCCTGCTGCGCTCCACCGTTTTGGTGGGGCGCTTTCGCTTTTATTTTGACTCGTTTCTTTTTTGTCTCGGTTCATGTTATAAAAATAACTTTCATTTTCTTGTTTTGATTTTTCGATTCTTTGCTTCTTTGCTCAAAAATCATCCACGTTTTAACCAGTATTTCGGCCATCATTTCGTTCTTTTGACAAATCGTCTAAAATGGCTTTCTTTTTTGTGAAGAATGTGTTAAGATGGATTTACAAAGTGTGCGGTTATCGGAACCAGGGTAACAGCACATTCACGTTGAGGACTTCATCGACTATTTGGAGGAATGCTTTTATGATGAAATATCTGCAAAAGCTCGGCAAGGCATTGATGCTGCCCGTCGCCGCGCTTCCTGTCTGCGGTATCCTTATGGGTATCGGCTACGCGCTCTGTCCGTCCACCATGCAGGGCGGCGAGGTCACCGGTATCGTACAGCTGATCGGCTTTTTCCTGGTCAAAGCCGGCGGCGCCCTGATCGACAATATGTCCTGGCTGTTCGCCGTCGGCGCAGCCGTCGGCCTGGCTGACGACCATGACGGTACCGCCGGTCTGGCCGGTCTGGTCAGCTACCTGATGATGACCAGCCTGCTGTCCGTGACCATGCCCTCCACCATCGAATGCTCTACCGCAAGCGGCGAGATCGCCACCGCTACCATTGCTGCTTCCGGTGTGCCCATCACGATGATCGCCAGCCTGGCCGACAACGAAATCAGCATGCTGGCTTTCAGCAAGATCGCCGGCAACGCCTTTATTGGTATCCTGGCTGCCATCATCGGTTCCGCCTGCTACAACAAGTTCAAGAATACCCAGCTGCCTGATTTCCTGGCTTTCTTCAGCGGCAAGCGCTTTGTCGCCATCGTCACCGCGCTGGTTTCCATCATCTCTGCCGCTATCCTGCTGTTTGCATGGCCCTTCATCTTCGGTGCTCTGGTTGCTTTGGGCAACGGCATCGCCAGCCTGGGCGGCATCGGCGCCGGTCTGTACGCCTTCTTCAACCGCCTGCTGATTCCCACCGGTCTGCATCACGCTCTGAACAACGTGTTCTGGTTTGATACCATCGGCCTGGGCGACCTGAAGCACTTCTGGGCCGGTGAAACCACCGCCGACGTGGGCTGGAGCCTCGGCATGTACATGTCCGGCTTCTTCCCCTGCATGATGTTCGGTATTCCCGGCGCTGCCCTGGCCATTGTCAAAACCGCCAAGAACAAGAAGGCCGCCATCGGTCTGGTATTCTCCGCTGCCATCTGCGCTTTTGTCTGCGGCGTTACCGAGCCCTTCGAATTCGGCTTCATGTTCCTTTGCTTCCCGCTGTACATTGTCTACGCTCTGCTGTACGGCATTTTCACCATCATCACCTACTACGTTGGCTTCCGTGCCGGTTTCAGCTTCTCTGCCGGTCTGACTGACCTGGTCTTCTCGGCTTCTCTGCCGGCTGCTGCCAAGACTTGGATGATCATTCCTCTGGGCATTGCCGCTTTCGTGGTGTTCTACCTGGTATTCTACTTCGCCATCACCAAGTTCAACCTCAAGACCCCCGGCCGTGAGGATGAAGATGCCGAAGCCGCTGAAGCCAACATCACCCTTGCCAACAACGACTTCACCAAGATCGCCAGCGGTGTGCTCCAGGCTGTGGGCGGCAAAGAAAACGTTGCGAATGTTGACTACTGCGCCACTCGTCTGCGCTTCGAAGTCAAGGACAGCACTTCCGTGAATGAGAAGGCTGTCAAAGCTGCCGGCGCTGCCGGTGTCATTCGTCCCAGCAAGAACGCTTGCCAGGTCGTCATCGGACCCAAGGTTCAGTTTGTGTACGACGAATTGAAGAAAATGCTGTAAGGAACCCCTTGCAGCGCCTCGATAAAGGTTCTGGTTCCCTTTATTGACCTCCGCCGGGGGCGGGCGCAATGCCTGTCTCCGGCCTTTATTTTCACCGAAAAATCGTAGTTTTCCATTATCTTTCATGATATAATGAAAGCAAAAGCTGGTTCTTATCCCCTACAATCATCAGGAGGTTTTTTCTTATGAAAATTATCCGTGCAAAAGATTATTACGACATGTCCAGAAAGGCAGCCAACATTATTTCCGCCCAGATCATCATGAAACCCAACTGTGTGCTGGGTCTGGCCACCGGCGGCACCCCTGTGGGCACCTACAAGCAGTTGGTGGAATGGTACAACAAGGGCGATTTGGATTTTTCCGAAGTCACCACTGTCAATCTGGACGAATACCGCGGCCTGCCCCGTGAGCATGCCGAGAGCTACTGGAGCTTTATGCACCGCAACCTCTTTGATCTGGTCAACATCAACCCTGCTTCCATCAACCTGCCCGACGGCACCAACATGGACGCCGAGGCCGAATGCGCCCGCTACGACTATGTCATCAAGCGGGTAGGCGGCATCGACCTGCAGCTGCTGGGTATTGGCCATGACGGCCACATCGGCTTCAATGAGCCGGGCGAAGCTTTCGAGCTGGGCACCCACTGTGTGGATCTGAAACCGGAGACCATCGAAGCCAACAAGCGTTTCTTTGAAGGCAACGAGGACCTGGTCCCGAAGCAGGCCTACACCATGGGCATCAAGACCATCATGCAGGCCCGCAAGGTTCTGATGGTGGCTAACGGCAAGGACAAGGCAGAGATCGTCAAGAAGGCCTTCTTTGGACCCGTTACCCCGGAGGTCCCTGCCAGCATCCTGCAGATGCACCCTGATTTTATTCTGGTTGGCGACGAGGAAGCCCTGAGCCTGATCTGAGGCAGGAGGAGCAACAATGATTATCCGCAATGCAAAGGTATTTACCATAGACGGCAATTTTGTGGAAAAGGATCTTGTGATCCGGGACGGGCGCATCGTATTCGGCGCAGCACCCCTGCAGGACGAGGAAATCATCGACGCCAACGGCGCCTATGCCCTGCCCGGCCTGGTGGACATCCATTTCCACGGTGCCGTGGGCCACGATTTTTGTGATGCCGACGAGGCCGGTTTGCAGGCCATTGCAGACTTTGAAGCCAGCAAAGGTGTGCTGGCCATCTGCCCCGCCACCATGACCTTCAGCGAAGAGATTCTGAATGGGATCATGGATGTAGCTGCCGCCCACAAAAACGAGCGTGGTGCCGACCTGGTGGGCATCAATATGGAAGGGCCTTACATCAGCCCCAACAAGGTGGGGGCGCAAAACCCCAAGTATGTTATGGCGGCCGATGCGGGAATGTTCCGGCGCCTGCAGGAACGCAGCGGCGGGCTGATCCGTCTGGTGGATATTGCCCCGGAGGAACCGGGCAACCTGGATTTCATCAAAGAATGCCACAATGAGGTCCGGATCTCCATCGCACACACCTGTGCTGATTACGAGACCGCCAAGGAGGCGTTTGCAGCCGGTGCCACCCATATGACCCATCTGTACAATGCCATGCCCGGCATCACCCATCGTGCCCCCGGGCCCATCATCGCCGCACTGGAAGAGGGTGCCGAGGTGGAACTGATCACCGACGGCGTACATATCCATCCGGCTGTGGTGCGGTTCACCTTCCGCACCTTTGGGGACGACCACGTCATCCTGGTGGCCGACAGCATGATGGCCTGCGGCCTGCCCGACGGTCAGTATTCCCTGGGCGGCCAGGCCGTCACGGTGCGCGGTCCCCGGGCCACCCTGACCGAGCAGCCCGGCACCATTGCCGGAAGCGCCACCTGCCTGTATGACTGCATGAAGCATGCCGTGCTGGAGATGGATGTACCCCTGGCCAGCGCCGTGCGTGCTGCCAGCCTGAATCCCGCCCGCAGCATCGGCGTAGACGCAGACTACGGCAGCCTGGAACCGGGTCGCTGGGGCAATGTGATCCTGGCGGATTCGATGCTGAACATCGTCAAGATCATCCGCAAGGGCGAAGTGCTGGCGTAAGGAACAGTATTCATAATATTGTATAAAAATTTGTGGCCAGGCCATTGCAAATTGTGTACACCTTTGTTATAATATAGGTATTATTACGCTGAGAAAGGGGAACTGGATATGCCGATCTCTGAGCCGACTGCTGTATTTTCCATCCGTGATGATCGCGATATGGAGATCAAACAGGCTGTGCTGCAGGTCTATCGTGCGCTGGAAGAGAAGGGCTACAACCCCATCAACCAGCTGGTAGGCTACATCCTGTCCGAGGATCCGACCTATATTACGACTTACAAAAATGCGCGGGCCATTATCCGCCGCATCGATCGTGACGATTTGCTGCAGGCCTTGGTACGCGATTACGTCAAAGGGTAATATTCTCTGAACACAAAAATTCCCGTGTGCGATCAGCACACGGGAATTTTTGTGTTTGTATTTATGCAAAGAATGCGTTTTGTACGGCGTTGAGCACCGCGGCACGACCGGCGGTAAAGTTCACGCCCCCCTGCAGATAGCAGGTATAGGGGGCACGCAGCGGGCCATCGCAGGAAATCTCGATGGTACTGCCCTCGGTAAAGCTGCCGGAAGCCATGACCACCTTGTCGGTGTAACCGGGCTCATCGGCCGGTTCCGGGGACGCAAAACTGTCGATGGGGCTGTTATGCTGGATGCCTGCGCAGAACCCTGTCAGGGCTTCTGCACTGCCCGAATCAAAGCAGGTAACGATGTCGTTGTGGTCCTCGGTGTAACGGGGCACCGGATGGACCCCCGCCAGCTCCAGCAGACACTGGGCGTAGATGGCCGTTTTCAGTGCCTCACATACAACCCCGGGTGCGTAATAAAAGCCCAGGAAAGTGTCCCGCAGGCTGTCCTGAGTGCATCCCAGATCAGCCCCGATGCCCGGCGCCGTAAACCGGTGACTGCATTTTTCCACCAGATCGGCCCGGCCTGCAATGTAGCCGCCGGTGGGGGTGATGCCGCCGCCGGGATTCTTGATGAAGCTGCCCGCGATCAGATCGGCGCCCACAGCCAGAGGCTCCCTTGTCTGGGTAAACTCCCCATAGCAGTTATCCACAAAAATGACCGCCATGGGATTGGCCTTGCGGGCCACTTCCGCCACCTTGCGGATGGTCTCCAGGTCAAAGGCATTGCGCTGGGTGTAGCCGCGGCTCCGCTGGATATGCACCACCGTTGCCGTCCTGGCCTTCTCAGCGATCAGGTCGTAATCCGGCATATGGTCGGCCAGCAGAGGGCATTCATCATAGTGCACGCCATATTCCCGCAGGGTACCGCAGCCTTTGCCCGCTTCCCCGATACCGATCACACCTTCCAGCGTATCGTAGGGACGTCCGGTGGCAGCCAGCAAGGTATCCCCTGTGCGCAGCAGACCAAAAAGGGCCACCGTCAGGGTGTGAGTGCCGCTCATGAACTGGGGGCGCACCAGCGCCGCTTCGGCACCCATACAGCGGGCAAAGACTTCCTCCAGCTTGTTGCGGCTGTCATCCCAGACGCCGTAGCCGCTGGACCCCCAGAAGTGCCGGGCTTCCACACCACAGTCGGTGAAGGCCCGCAGCATTTTCAGCTGGTTGTAGTCCCGGATTTCCTCCACATGTGCAAACTGTTCCCGGCAGAGTTCCATGGCCCGGAGATCCAGAGCCAGCACTTCCGGTTTGATATCGTAAAACTGTTCGATCATACTGTTTCCCATTTCCGTGTAAATTGTTGTATCGTACCTGCCCGGGTGAACCCCAAACGGGTGTAAAAGCCTTGCAGGGCGGGCGCACTGACAAAGCGAACCGTACGCCGGAAGGCCATCTGGTTGGCCAGCCGGACGATCAGCCATCCGGCCAGTCCCCTGCCCCGCCAGTCCGGCGCCGTAACACCGGCCGAGAGATAAGCCTCCGTCCGGCTCTGCTCATAGCATCCCACGGTGCAGACGGGTTTGCCCTGGTCCACCAGGGCATGGCAGCACCCCACCCCATGGGCGATCGAGGTACAGGCTTGTGAGTAGAACTGTTCCTGTTCCGCCACACTGTCCGGAAAAACCAGCCGGCTGACCGGCAGCATGGCGGGATGTTCCTCCAGCTGAAGCTCCGCCGTCGGAGCAGGCGGAACCGGCAGTGCCCTGCCCTGGGGCAGTTCCCATAACAGCAGCGGTGTTGCCCGCTGCCAGCCGTCCAGCGCTTGCTGCTCACTCAGCAAGCGATCCGCCTGCAAAAAACGAAGAAATCCCCCCAATTCCTCCGTCGCCTCCTCTCCCGCTTCGCCCGCAGGCAACGCCCCGCAGAGGGTTGCAGTGCCGCTCCGCAGCGCCAAAACCGCGGTTCCCGGCAGCAGATAGAAGTTCCATCCACTGGCCGGATGGGCCCCAAAGAGCGCACAACGGGTACCCATGGTGGCTTCAAAAAAGGGCTTACCGGCCAGGCGGCGGGCAAATTCGGCGCGGTGTGCAGAGTTGGTAACGGCTTGAATCATGGGGATTCCTTACTTGAATGGTATTTTTATTGCAGCGCCATGACAATACGCTTGAAGTCGCGGCCGCGGACCTCAAAGTTGGGGTAGAGGTCAAAGGAGGCGGAAGCCGGCGAAAGGCTGACCACATCACCGGGTACGGCGGCGGCACGGGCCTTTTCTACGGCATCCTGCATGTTTTCCGCATGAAGGATCACCAGATCGCTGGCGGCAAAATCCGGATGTTCCCGGACCGCCTTCTCGATCCGGGGACCGGTCGCCCCCATGAGGACCAGCGTCTTGACGTGGGCCAGGATCTCCGGCGCCAAGGGCTCGTAGGGGATCTTCTTGTCATAGCCGCCCGCAATGAGGATGATCTTCTGGTCAAAGCTGCGCAGGCCGGCGATGGTCCGGGTGGGGCTGGACGCGATGGAGTCGTTGTAATAGGTCACGCCATCCAGTGTGCGCACCGGCTCGATGCGGTGTTCCACCCCGGTAAAGGTGGAGGCTACCTGCCGCATGGCTTCCACCGGCACACGGCCCCAGACCGCAGCAATGGCTGCCAGCAGGTTTTCCACGTTGTGCAGGCCACGAAGCTTCACATCCTTGCGGCAGACCACCGGTGTGACGGTTCCGTTCTCGGCGTAGCAGAGCATATCGTCCTCGGCTCGCAGGAAGGCACCGTTATCGGTCTCGTGCAGCCGGGTGAACCAGACCTGCTCCCCCTTGCAGTCGCGCTGCATACCGCGGGTGATCTCGTTTTCATAGCCCAGCACAGCACGGCAGGGCGGCACCTGCCACAGCAGGATGTTCCGCTTGGCGTCGATGTACTCCTGCATATCCTTGTGATGGTCCAGGTGGTTGGGGGTCACGTTGGTGACCACTGCCACCTTGGGACTGCGGCGCATGCTGATCAGCTGGAAGCTGGACAGCTCCACCACGGCCACCGCATCGGGGGTCACGTCAGCCAGCTGGGGCAGCAGCGCCGCACCGATGTTGCCCCCCAGGAACACCCGGCGTCCGGCGGCTTCCATCATCTTGGAGATCAGCGTGGTGGTGGTCGTCTTGCCGTCCGAACCGGTAACGGCAATGATCTCGCAGGGGCAGAACTCAAAGAAAAGTTCCACTTCGCTGGTCACCATGGCACCGGCTTTCAGGGCAGCCTGCAGTTCCGGCTTGTAGTATTCATACCCCGGCGTCCGCATAATGATATCCTGGCCGGCAAAACCATCGGTATAATGCTCGCCGAGGCTCAGGTTCACCTTCAGGCGGCGCAGCGTCTCCGCATAATCGCCGAAGTCCTCCAGACTCTTCTTCTGGTCGCAGAGTGTCACCTGGGCACCCAGCTCCACAAACTGTTCAATGCAGCGTTTATGACTTACGCCTGCACCGATAAAGGCAACTTTTTTGCCGCGAATCAATTCCTGTAACTGTTCCATGGGCAGCATTGTGCATCTCTCCCCTGCTGTTGATTTCTGTCTTTCTTATTATACTCAAGGATGGGTCCTACTGCAACAAAATCGGCCCGCCTGCGCGAGCCGAAAAAACAATTTACAGATTATTCCTGGCCGCCCATGGGAATGCCGTGCTTTTCCAACAGGGCACGAATCTTGGTCATGGGATCAATGATGCTGGAAACGCTCTTGTCATGGTTGATGGCGGCAATGAAGTAAGCGGTGTACTTGGACACATCCACGTCGAAGTACCACTCACGCTCCAGCAGTTCCGGCTTGCGGTAGGTCAGGTTGGTGCCCAGCACCGCCTTCAGGATACCGTCGTTGTAGGCCTTGTCGAACTTCTCCAGACCGGCGGTAAAGAGCGGGAAGGTGGCGCAGGTAAAGATGTTGCGGGCACCGCGCATCTTCAGCTCATAGGCAATGTCCAGCATGGACTCACCGGAAGCAATGATATCATCGGCGATAAAGACGTCCTTGTCCTTGACGCTCTCGCCCAGATACTCGTGGGCCACGATGGGGTTGCGGCCATTGACCACACGGCTGTAGTCCCGGCGCTTGTAGAACATGCCCAGGTTGCAGCCCAGTACGCTGGAATAGTACATGTTGCGGTTCATGGCGCCCTCATCGGGAGAGACGATCATGAAGTGATCCTTATGGAAGCTCACATCCGGCACATGGTGCAACAGGCACTTGAGCACCTGATAGGTGGGCATGACGTTGTCGAAGCTCATGGTGGGCACGGCGTTCATGACGCGGGGGTCATGGGCGTCGAAGGTGATGATATTCTTGACGCCCACCGCACGCAGCTGCTGCAGAGAGAACGCGCAGTCCAGGCTTTCACGGCTGACGCGACGATGCTGACGGCCGCCGTACAGGCTGGGCATGATCACGCTGATGCGGTGTGCACGGCCGGACACAGCCTGGATCAGGCGCATCAGGTTCTGGAAGTGGTCGTCGGGAGAAAGGTGATTCTCATACCCGAACAGCTGGTAGGTAACACTGTAGTTACCCGGATCGACGAAGATATACAGATCGTCACCACGGGTCGAAGCCTTGACCAGGCCCTTGGCGTCGCCGGACTGAAAACGCGGGCAATCCGAAGGAATAATGAACGACTCGACATCCATGCCGACTTCCCGTGCCCAGCGGACGAGGTGACCATCCACCAGTTTGCAGAGTTCTTCGGCACCAGGACAGGCGATCAAGCCCAGATCAGCAATTGCATCCTCTTTGGCAAAAAAATCGCGCGGGCCAAGATTTTGTTCAGCCATACGTGTTTGCTCCTTACTTCCATCATAAAATTGTTGTTGTTTTGAAAGGGGCGCACCGCCCCATTTATTAGTATTGTAGCACACGGGGCGCGTAAAATCAGCCCTGATACGCAAGTTTTTCGACGTTTTGGGCATTTTCTGCATTTTAAATATGAATCATTAGACACTCTGTCGGGAATTCTGTCGAATTTTACAAAAAATTTGCAATCCGATGTATAGGATGATTGTAGCAGTTCCGGTTATGGTGCGTAAGCCCTTTTGCAACACAAAAAAACAGCGTTTGCTGTTACGCAAACGCTGTAAAAATTGAATCCAGTCGATCAGACCAGCTCAATGATCGCCATCTCGGCAGCATCGCCGCGACGGGGGCCGATCTTGTAGATGCGGGTGTAGCCGCCGTTACGGTCGGCGTACTTGGGGCCGTACTCATCGATGACCTTCTTGGCGATATCTTCCTTGGTGATGTAGGAGAAAACCTGACGCTTTGCGTGCAGATCTTCCTGCTTACCGAGGGTGACCATCTTCTCGGCCATGGAACGAACTTCCTTGGCGCGGGTAACGGTGGTCTCGATCTTGCCGTTCTCAAACAGATAGGTTACCATCGCACGCAGCATGGCGTTGCGGCTATCGGTGGTACGACCGAGTTTTCTGGTACCGGGCATTCCGTTTCACTCCTTATAGTTGGTATCCGCGTGTCGCGGGGGGTTAGTTTTCGTCGTCCTTGGTCAGAGAGAAACCAAGGCTGTCCAGCTTGGCCATGACTTC
>CALXHP010000076.1 GCA_944388135.1 uncultured Gemmiger sp.
ACACAATCGTGCAAAAAAGTCGTGAAGCGTACTGAAAAGTTCGCAAGTAGTGCGGACAATCAGCGCTTGCTGAACTGCGGAGCGCGACGAGCGGCTTTGAGGCCGTATTTCTTACGTTCCTTCATACGAGGATCGCGGGTCAGGAAGCCGGCCTTCTTCAGGGCCGGGCGCAGCTCGGGGTTGAACTGCAACAGGGCGCGGGACAGGCCGTGGCGGATAGCACCAGCCTGGCCGGAGCAGCCACCGCCAACCACGTTGACGACGACGTCGAACTTGCCCTCGGTCTCGGTGAGGACCAGGGGGCTGTTGACCAGGAGCTTCAGGGTCTCCAGGCCGAAGTAATCGTTGATGTCACGGCCGTTGATGGTCATCTTGCCGGTGCCATTGTAGACACGCACGCGGGCAACGGAATGCTTACGACGGCCGGTGCCGTAGAAATAAGGTTTCGTCTCGTACATCTTCTATTGCCTCCTTCACTCAAATCTCAACGGCTTCGGGCTTCTGCGCAGCATGAGCATGGTCAGCAGCCTTGTAGCAGTGCAGACGGGTCATAGCCTTGGTGCCCAGGGTGTTGCTGGGAACCATGCCCTTGACGGCGTAGGTCATGGCCTTGTCGCTGGCCTCAGCCATCAGGGTCTTGTACTGGGTCTCCTTCAGGCCGCCGATCCAGCCGGAATGGGTGCGATGGAACTTCTTCTCCAGCTTCTTGCCGGTCAGGACAGCTTCGTCGCAGTTGATGATGATGACATGGTCGCCACAGTCAACGTTAGGGGTGAAAGTGGGCTTGTTCTTGCCACGCAGGATGACAGCGGCCTTGGCAGCAACGCGGCCGAGGGGTTTGCCGGCGGCGTCGATCACATACCACTTGCGGTCAGCCATTTCAGCGGGCTTAGCGAGAGTCGTGCTCATAATAGGGACCTCCATTGAAATAGTAACACGTCCGTTCCAAAAACGGTATTGTACAGCGCCGGGTCTTTTACGACCCACAGCGCTTTTTCGCGCAAGTGTGATTATAGCAGAAAGCCCCCCACAAGTCAACGATTTTTCGCAAAAATTTTAATATATTCCGGTGTAGTTTCCAAATTCTCTCGTTTTCTCTTGTTTTCTCCCGTTTTCTTTATCCCTATTTTTGTTTTTCCGGATGAGTGTCCTGTACCAAAAAACCCGGCCCGCCGGGCAGACAATGCTGCACAGCGGGCCGGGCCCGTTTTGTTTGGTTTCCGAATTACTGTTTGATCGCGCTGATGACACGGCTCAGGTCGTTCTCATCCTCGCAGACAATTTTCACGGGATGGCTGTAGTCCAGGCTCATCATGCCCAGGATGCTCTTCGCATCGGCAATGCTGCCCTTCATGTCGTGCACGCCGACCGCATTATAACATTTGGCGGCAGCAGACACGATTCCCTTGACCTCCGTGAAGTTGGAAACCTTGACTTGTTTCACCATTGTAATGACCTCCAGACATTTTCCCTCAGCGGATCGCCCCGGTGACGGCATCCAGTTGATGCACATCACGCGATCCGCTGCCAGGGGCGGGCCGGACCACCATGTCCTGTTTTCCCGTCCCTTCATTGGGCATTATAGCACAATTATTCCCGCTTGGTTTGTGTAGCATGCACAAAACCCATTTTTTCCATTTCCTGCACAAAAGGGCCAAATCTGCATTTTTGGGATTTGGTGAGTTTGCTCAATTTTTTGAATTATAACGGGTGTTCTTTCATATTTATTATGTTATCTGGAAGCAGTTTTTTATTTTTCAGATTGATTTCTGCCGTTTTTTGAATTTTTCAGATTTTTTTCGAGCCGAAATCCATCGGTTTTTTAAGACTCGTTGCAACAAAAACACATAATTCAGGGCTGTTACCAGTACAAAACGCTCTTTTTACAGTCCCTTCATGGTCAGGGCGATCCGCTTTTTGGCTACATCCACCGAAAGAACTTTCACTTTTACGATGTCGCCCACCTTCAGCACCTCCCGGGGGTGCTTGATGAAGCGGTTGCTGATCTGAGAGATATGCACCAGGCCGTCCTGATGAACCCCCAGATCCACAAAAGCGCCGAAGTCGATGACGTTGCGCACCGTGCCGGTGAGCTCCATACCCGGCTTCAGGTCCTCCAGGCTCATCACATCGCTGCGCAGCAGCGGCTTGGGCAGACTGTCCCGGACGTCACGGCCCGGCTTGCACAGTTCCGAGATAATGTCATGCAGGGTGGGCGCCCCGATGCCCAGCTGCTCGCAAAGGGACTTCTCCCCTTTTGCCTTGACGGCAGCAGGCAGCGCCGACAGTTTCTCGGTGCCGATCTCGGCGGTAGTATAGCCGCAGGCCTCCAGCAGCGCTTTGGCGGCGGCGTAGCTTTCGGGGTGAACGGCGGTGGCGTCCAGCCGGTTTTTCGCCTCGGGCAGCCGCAGGAAGCCGGCGCACTGCTCAAAAGCTTTGGGGCCCAGCCCTTTGACCTTTTTCAGCTGGGCACGGGAGGTAAAGGCCCCCTCCTCTTCCCGCCAGGCCACGATATTCTTGGCCGTGGCGGCACTCACCCCCGCCACACGGCGGAGCAGCGGGGCGCTGGCGGTGTTCAGGTCCACGCCCACGCTGTTAACGCAGTCCTCCACCACGCCGTCCAGCGTCTCATTCAGCCGCTTCTGGGGCATATCGTGCTGATACTGCCCCACGCCCACTGCCTTGGGGTCGATCTTCACCAGCTCGGCCAGAGGGTCCTGCAGGCGGCGGGCAATGGATACCGCGCTGCGCAGGTTCACGTCAAACTGGGGGAATTCCTCGGCAGCCAGCTTGCTGGCGGAATACACCGAGGCCCCCGCCTCGTTGACCACCATATATTGCAGGTGCAGGCCCTTCTCCTCGGCCAGTTCCCGGATCACATTGGCGGCAAACTCTTCCGTTTCGTGGCCCGCCGTGCCGTTGCCGATGGCCATGACCTCCACGCCGTTTTTGCAGACCATCTCCTTGATGATCCGTTTGGCCTGGTCCACCCGCTTGAATTCCGGCACCGGATAGACCACGTTAGTATCCAGCACCTTGCCGGTGGGGTCTACCACCGCCACCTTGCAGCCCATACGGTAGCCGGGGTCCAATCCCATGACCGTCTTGCCCCGGATGGGCGGCTGGAGCAGCAGCTGGCGCAGGTTATCGCCAAAGACTTTGATGGCTCCCTCGGCGGCGGCATCGGTGAGTTCCCCCCGCAGCTCATTGGAAAGGCTGGGGTGGATCAGGCGGCTGTAGGCATCCAGGGCCGCTTCCTCCACCAGGGCCGCACTGACGCCGCCCGTCTTTTTTCGGGCGAACATCCAGGCCGCAATGGCACCGGCCCGCTCGCTGTCCACCTCGATGGTGACTTTCAGGTAGCCTTCCCGCTCGCCCCGGTCCAGGGCCAGTACCCGGTGGCCGGGGATTTTGGCAAGGGGCTCGGCATAGTCGTAATACTGGGCGTAGACGCTGTCTTCATCCTTGGCCTTGGTGCTGGCGATCCGCCCGAAAGCCCGGTAATACCGTCGCAGTTCGGCACGGCAGGCCGCATCGTCGGAGACGGCCTCGGCGATGATATCTTTGGCACCGGCCAACGCTGCCGCCGCATCGGGCACTTCCTCGTTCAGGTAGTCCGCAGCCGCTTTCTCGGGGTCAAAGGCGGCATCCTGTTTCAGGATGGCGTCCGCCAGGGGCTGCAGTCCCCGGGCCTTGGCAATGCTGGCCCGGGTCTTGCGCTTGGGTTTGTAGGGGCGGTAGAGATCCTCCACCTCCGCCAGGGTCTTGGCCTTTTCCAGGGCGGCGGTGAGTTCCGGCGTCATGGCCCCCTGCTCGGTGATGGAGGCGGCGACCTCCTCCTTGCGCTTGTCCAGGCCCCGCAGGTACTCCAGCCGGTCCCCCAGATTGCGCAGCACCTGGTCGTCCATCGAGCCGGTGGCCTCCTTGCGGTAGCGGGCAATAAAGGGAATGGTATTGCCCTGGTCGATCAGTTCAATGGCCCCCTGGACGTTCTTGACGTTCAGGTTCAGTTCGGCGGCCAGTTGTTCAGCATGGTTCGGCATTCAGTTTCCTCTTTCTTGTTTTATACAAAAGCAACAGATACACCCCGTAGACAGCCAGCCCCGCCAGGCTCAGCCGGGCGGAAAGGGCCAGTCCCGGTGTGTGATAGGTAAATTCGATATCGGCGTCCCCCGCCGGGACCAGCACCGCCATCAGGCCGTTGTCCACCTTCTCGATGGTGGCCGGCACCCCGTTGACGGTGGCGGTAAAGCCGTCGTCATAGGGCACGCTGAAAAAGACCAGCTCCTGATCGGCATAGTTCGTGTGGGCGGTAAAGCCGGTGCGGGTAGCGGTGAAGCTGACCGCAGCGGCAGTCCGGCGGTCGGCGCAGTCCTGGGTGTAGCGGGCTGCGGAACGGTCCAGCAGTTCCTCGTCGGGCAGCGGTTCCAGCAGTCCGGCATAGGTCTCGATCTGGTCCTCGTCCAACAGCAGCGCCCGCATCAGGATCTGGGCCCGTTCCTCCTCGGGCACCGTCTCCAGCTGGTCGGCGGTGACATAATAGTTGTAGGTAAAGCCCATGGGAACCCAGTTGTCGTTGTGATAGATGTCATAGGCGTCGGTTTCCCCGCAGAGGGTCCACCCCGAAAGATTCTCCCCCGCCCAGTCGTCGGCACTGTCCTTGGCCACCAGCGTATACCGCACGCTGAGCAGCCCCCGCAGGGCATAGTTCTGGGCATCGGGTTTGGAGTTCACGTCCCGGGTGACCCCCACCTCGGGGTAAAATTCCATGATGCTGGGCGCCACCGTGGAATTGAAGAACTGCAGGCAGCTCTTGTCAAACCAGAGGCCCAGATTGTTGTGGGCCCCATAAGCGTCCAGCCGGTAGAAGGCATCCTCCGGCAGGAGTTCCTCCAGTTCGGCGGCGGAATCGTAGGTTTCGGCAATCAGGTTGGAATCGGTCTCCCACTGGGGGTATTTGGTCAGGGAGAGGTGGACGCTGCCATACAAAAAGCTGAAAGCCAGCACCCCCACCAGCAGGGTGCGGCACCAATTCCGGTGGTTGCGGGCCAGTTTCCACAGGGCCCAGAAGAGGATGACCCCCACCACACTGACCGCAAAGATACCCCAGAACCGGGGCTGCAGATCCACCACGCCCAGCTTGAAGTTGCCGTCCTCGTCGGTGTTGGGCACCAGGGCAAAGGCCGCAGCGCTGAGGATGACCAGCGCCACCAGTCGCCAGGCCCGGGGCACCTGGCGCTCGGCCAGATGAGGCCGCCCCAGCACATAGGCGGTGGCCCCGCAGAGCACCAGCACCGGCATGTAATACCACCGGGCATAATAACTGGAATTGAGGGCATAGAAGGCACTGTTCAGCACCGGTACAAAGGCGCAGAGGATACATACCTTTAATATATAGGTAAATGGATGGCTGCGCCGTCCCCGGCAGAAGGCGATACCGCCCACAATGCCCACCAGGGGCAGATAGGCCGTCATGCTGGTGTGCTTGAGGATGCCCTCCTGAAACATATCCTTGAAATAAGGCGCGTCGGGCATGAGGAAGGCGCTGTAGAGGATGGCACCGTACTGTTGGGAATTGCCGTAGACCAGATATCCGTACCCGTTGTAGGGGTCGATGGTGCGGGGGTTCTGCAAAAGAGAAAGCCCCGCCGGGAGGAGCAGCACACAGCCCATGACGCAGCCCAGCAGAGTTTCCCCTGCCAGGGCGGCAAAGCTGCGGGGTCCTACCTTATAAACACGGCCCGCCAGCATGCAGAGAAAATAGATGATGAGGAACACCGCCTGCCCGGCGAAGAAGAAATAGTTGTTCACCAGGTTCAGCGCCACCCAGAAGGGGAAAGGCCCCCGTTTGCCGTCCAGGACCGCGTCATCCAGGGAAGCCAGCATATAGGGGAACATTGCCACCACGTCCAGGAAGTGGTTGAAGAAGATGTTATACACCGTGAAACCGGAGAAGGCATAGAGGCAGCCTGCCACCATGCTCCAGTCCTCCCGCCGGACCCAGCGGCGGGCCCAGAGGTAGGCCCCGCCCCCGGCCAGGGCCATCTTCAGGCAGAGCAGCGGCACCATCACCCAGGGCATGAGCCGGGAAGGCACCCAGAGGCTCAGCCAGAAGAAGGGGCTGCCCAGCAGATAGAAGGAATAGGCGTTGACAAAGCCGCTGCCCAGGTCGGTGGCCCAGCTGAAGGTGCCGCCCTCTTTCACAAAGGCGTTGGCGTACTGGTAGAAGTTGATCTGCTGGTCGTTGAAATCGCCGGCATAGTGGAAATATCCGCCGCCCCACAGGGCATCCGCGATGCAATGGGGCAAAAACAAAGCCGCTGCCAGCAGGAAGCAGAGCAAAAACACCTGCCGGTAGCGCGATTTTTCTTTTGGAAGTGTAAGCTGCATAGCCTGAAACCCCGGAAACAATCCCGTTCAACGTACTGTGTTTGTGGTAAAATCGTGGTATACTTCATTATACCATACAGGAAAGGTTGCGTGAAGATGAAAACCTACCCGCTGAGCGCCCTGCTGGGCCGCATGAAGTACATTACCCGCTGGAGCCTGATGCGCAACGGCCGCCCCGAAAGTCTGAGCGAACATACCGCCGACACGGCGCTTCTGGCCCACACCCTTTGCCTCATCGCCAAAAAATGCACCGGCACAGGGGCCGGGCTGCGCCCCGAGGTAGTGGCCACAGCGGCCCTCTACCACGACGCGCCGGAGATCCTCACCGGCGACATGCCCACCCCGGTGAAATACAAAAACGACGCCCTGCGCACCGCCTACAAAGCGGTGGAGCGGGAGAGCGCCCGGGTGATGGCCAGCCTGCAGCCCGAAGAACTGCGGGCCGAGACCGAGGCCTATCTGACGGGGGAAGTGCTCAACGACGCCGAGCGGAAAATCCTCAAGGCGGCGGATCGGCTGTCCGCCCTCATCAAATGCATCGAGGAAAGCCAGGGCGGCAACCATGAATTTGAGGCGGCCCGGGAACAGCAGATGGCAGCCCTCCACGCCCTGGACTGCCCCGAGGCGGAGTATTTCATCCAGCACATGCTGCCCTGCTACGCCCAGAACCTGGACGAGCTGACCCGGGGCCGGTTCTGAGCCGGTTTCCGGTGTTCCGGCAAGGCCTGGGCCTTACCCCCACCGGAGCAGGTGCCTGCCGTTTCGGTCAATCCTGCAAGGGGCAGACTGCATCGATAGTTTTGCCTGCATCGGCGGCGTAAAAAGGCGGGACGCTGTTTTACTCAGTCCTGCAATCGGTAGACTGCATCGATCAGTTTGTCCACATCGGTAAAATGTTCCAGCATGGAACAGTACCGGCGCAGGGAGGCCGCCCCCCGCAGCCCCTTCATATAGTGCATGGCCTGGCTGCGGGCCTGGGGCATGGCCAGCCACTCCCCTTTTTCCTCGCACATCTCGTAGATCTGGCGGCGGAGAGCGGCCATCCGCTGGTTCAGGGTGGGCTCCGCCGGGGGTTCCTCCCCCAGCAGGGCGGCCCGCACCCGGTCAAAGAGCCAGGGGTCCCCCAGAGCGCCCCGGCCGATCATGACGCCGTCGCAGCCGGTTTTCTCCAGCAGGTCCAGTGCCCCCTGGGCGGTGGTCACATCGCCGTTGGCCAGTACCGGAATGGACACCGCCTGCTTGATGGCGGCAATGGCGCCGGTGTCGATGGGCGGGATATACATCTGCTCCCGGGTGCGGCCATGCACCGCCAGCAGGTCGGCGCCGTTGGCCTCGCACTGTTTGGCCACCTCCACCCCGGTGAGATGGTCGGCGTCCCAGCCGATGCGCATCTTGACGGTGAGGGGGATATCATCCCCCAGAGCCTTGCGGGCGGCGGCCACCATGGCCCCGCAGAGGGGCGGGTCCAGCAGCAGATGACTGCCGGCGCCGCTGGATGTGATCTTGGGGGCCGGACAGCCCATATTGATGTCCAGAATGTCGAACCGGATGCCCTTTTCCCGCACCAGCAGAATGGCCTTGGCCAGGGTCTCCGGCTCGGCGCCGAAGAGCTGGATGGCATAGATGCCGTGGGGGTCGGGGTCCTTAAGCAGGGCAAAGGACTTGCGGTCCCCAAAGTTCAGCGCCTTGGCACTGGCCATCTCGCTGACGGTCCAGGCCGCCCCGTGGTCCGCCATCATCCGGCGGCAGGCGGCGTCGGTCAGCCCGGCCATGGGGGCAAACACCGCCCCCACCGGGATCTGTAAATGTTTCAGTTGCATGGGATACCTCGTTTTTCAATTTCGCAATCCATTCTACCACATTTGCGCCGTTTGTGGTATACTTATTCTGTATGTAAATGGCACCAAAGGAGCTTTTCTATGAAATTGATGGTACTGGACGGCAACAGTCTGGTCAACCGGGCCTTTTTCGGCATCAAACTGCTGACGACGAAAGACGGCCGCTACACCAACGCGATTTTCGGGTTCCAGAACATCCTCTTGAACCTGCTTTCCGCCCACCAGCCCGATGCGGTGGCCATCGCCTGGGACGAACGGGCCCCCACCTTCCGCCACAAGGCCTACGACGGCTACAAGGCCACCCGCCACGGCATGCCGGAGGAACTGGCCCAGCAGATGCCCGTGCTGAAAGAGCTGCTGCACGACCTGGGTTTTGTCCAGGTGAGCAAGGAGGGCTGGGAGGCCGACGACATTCTGGGCACCCTGGCCGCCGCCTGTGAGGCACAGGGCGGCACCACCCTGCTGGCCACCGGCGACCGGGACAGCCTGCAGCTGGTGGATGACGCCACCACCGTTCTGCTGGCGACGAACAAGGAGACCATCCCCATGGACCCCGCCGCCATCCGGGAAAAATACGGCGTGGACCCGGTCCAGCTCATCGACGTGAAGAGCCTGATGGGAGATTCGTCGGACAACATCCCCGGCGTGCCGGGCATCGGCGAAAAGACCGCCCTGGCCCTGGTGCAGAAGTTCGGCACCCTGCAGAATATCTACGACCATATCGACGACCCGGCCATCAAGCCCGGCCAGCGCACCAAGCTGGGGGCCAACCGGGACAAGGCCGAACTTTCCTATATGCTGGGCACCATCCGCAAGGATGCCCCCATCGAGACCGACCCCGCCGCCTACGCCCGGCAGCCCGGCAATGCGGCGGAAGCTGCCCATCTGCTGGCAAGTCTGGAGATGCACAAGCTCATCGACCGCTGGCAGCTGGAGGGCGGCAGTGCCTCCGCCGCGGCGGAATCCGCCGCTCCGCTGGAAACGGTGGAGCCTTCTCCCCTGCCGCTGGTGGTGGAAGGGCGGCTCTGCCTGGGCCAGAACGGCGACGGCAGCTGGTACGCCGTGCAGGACGGGCAGGTCTTTTTGCCCGACGCCGACCGGCTAGCCGCCCTGCTGGACGGCGACACAGAGCTGTGGGTCTTTGACGCAAAGCCTCTCTACCACCTGGCCCTGGACCGGGGCGGCATCGGCAAGGCCATCCATTTTGACGGCAAACTGGCCGCCTATCTGCTGAACCCTTCCGCCAGCGGCTACGCCGTGAAAAACCTGGCCGGGGAATACGATGTAACCCCCGCCTTTAGCTGCGAAGCCGCCCCCGACGCAGGGGTGCTGGCCCCCCTGCTGGACAAACTGGCCGCCGCCCTGGACGAGAGCGGCCAGCGCAAGCTCCACGACGAGATGGAACTGCCGCTGGCCCGGGTGCTGGCCGACATGGAACGCATCGGCTTTCAGGTGGACGCCGACGGCATCCGTGCCTTCGGCGACAGCCTGCGGGGGGAACTGGACGGCATTTTGCAGAGCATCTATGAGGAAGTGGGCTACGAGTTCAATGTGAACAGCCCCAAACAGCTGGGGGAGGCCCTCTTCGACAAGCTGGGCCTGCCGCCTCGGAAGAAAACTTCCCGCGGCTATTCCACCGACGCCGCTACCCTGGAAAGCCTGCGGCCCTACAGCCCGGTGATCGACCAGATCCTGAAATACCGCACCTACGCCAAGCTGCTCTCCACCTACGTGGAAGGGCTGCTCACCGCCCAGGCCGCCGACGGCCGGGTGCACTCCACCTTCATCCAGACCGAGGCCCGCACTGGGCGGATCTCCTCCACCGAGCCCAACCTGCAGAACATTCCCATCCGCACCGAACTGGGCAGCCGGTTGCGGGGCTTCTTCGTGGCCGGGGCCGGCAAGGAACTGGTGGACGCCGACTATTCCCAGATTGAGCTGCGGATTCTCGCCCACATCACCGGTGACGAGGCCATGCAGCAGGCCTTCCTCCACGGGGCAGACATTCACCGCTCCACCGCCGCGAAAATCTACCACATCCCCGAGAGCGAAGTCACGCCCCAGCTGCGTTCCGCCAGCAAGGCCATCAACTTCGGCATCATGTACGGCAAGGGGGCGTTCTCTTTAAGCAAGGACCTGGATGTGTCGGTGAAGGAAGCGGACAACTTCCTGAAAACCTACCTGGCCACCTTCCCCAAGGTGGACGGCTATATGCAGGACTGCATTGCCCACGCCAAGGAAAAAGGCTATGTGGAGACCCTCTTCGGCCGCCGCCGGGCCCTGCCCGAACTGGCCAGCTCCAACTTCCAGGTGCGGGCCAGCGGCGAACGGATGGCCCGGAACACCCCTATCCAGGGCACGGCCGCCGACATTATCAAGCTGGCCATGGTCCATGTATGGCAGCGGCTGCGGGACGAGAAACTGGAAGCCAAGCTGCTGCTCCAGGTCCACGACGAACTGATCGTGGAAGCCCCGGAAGAGGAAGTGGAGGAAGTCAAGCGCGTCCTGCGGGAGGAAATGGAACAGGTCGTGCAGTACAGCGTGCCCCTGACCACCGACGTGGGCACCGGCAAAACCTGGCTGGAAGCACATTGAGAGGACTGGTTTACCCATGTATGTTTTAGGAATTGAATCCACCTGCGACGAGACCGCCGCCGCCATTGTGGAGGACGGCCGCAAGGTGATTTCCAACGTGATCGCCACCAGTGTCAAAGAACAGGCGCTCTACGGCGGCGTGGTGCCGGAGATTGCCAGCCGCCGCCATGCCGAATATATCAGCGCCACCGTGGACAAGGCCCTGGCCGACGCGGGGATGACCATCGCCGATGTGGGCTCCGTGGCCGTCACCTTTGCCCCGGGGCTCATCGGGGCTGTGCTGGTGGGGGTCAACTTTGCCAAAGGGCTGGCCTATGCCGCCGACAAACCCCTGGTGCCGGTGCACCATCTGCGGGGGCATATCGCCGCCAACTATCTGACCCACCCGGCACTCCGCCCGCCCTTTCTCTGCCTGGTGGCCAGCGGCGGCCACAGCCACATTGTGCTGGTGGAGGACTGGTGCCGCTACAAGGTACTGGGCCGCACGGTGGACGATGCCGCCGGGGAAGCCTACGACAAGGTGGCCCGCACGTTGGGGCTCTCCTACCCCGGCGGGCCCAGCGTGGCCGCCGCCGCCAAGGGCGGTGACCCCCACGCCTACAAGCTGCCGGTGCCCCATGTGGAGGGCAAATACAACGTGAGCTTCAGCGGCCTGAAAACCGCCGTCATCAACGAGGTACACAACGCCCAACAGAAGGGCGATGAGATCAACGTCTCCGATATGGCGGCCAGCTTCCAGGAGCGCATCGACCAGATTCTGGCAAAGAAGCTGCTCTCGGCGGCAGCCGACACCGGCGCCCGGACCATCTGCCTGGCGGGCGGTGTGGCAGCCAACGGACGGCTGCGCCAACTGGTGAACGACGGTGCCCAGAAGCTGGGGGCGAAAATCTATCTGCCCGAACTGAAATACTGCGGCGACAACGGCGCCATGATCGCCGCCCAGGGCTACTACGAGTACCAGGACGGCAACCTGGCGGGCTGGGACCTGAACGGTCTGCCTACCCTGCCCATTGACTACCGGTAATGTTGCCCAAGAAGGATATCACAGGGAAAGGATCTATCATGGAATCGAGTCTGCAGGGGAAACGTGACCTGGCGCTTCCCGCCCTTCCAGCCGACTGCAAACGAATCCTGCTGACGGTATTGGCGGTTGGTTTGTTTGCCTACGGTTTTTCAATGTCCAACCTTCTGCTGGGGCAGGACAACTCGCTGGTCTGGTATGCGGAGCTGAACCAGCCTGAGGAACTGTTCGCTTTTGCCACCGCCGGGCGGTGGCTTGCCAATGTGGGGCTGAAGCTTTTCGGCCTGGTCAACGCTCCCTGGTGGAGCGGGATCTGGTCGCTTTTGCTCATCGGTCTGTCCGCATTCGTAACTTGCCGCACCTTTGGGATACAAAACAAACTGTTGCAGATGACCCTGGCAGCGGTAATGACCGCCTGCCCTGCCATCGTATCCTCTTTTAACTATCTGCCAAGCACTCCCAGCTATATGCTGGCCCTGTTATCGGCCTGCCTTGCGCCGTTTTTTCTGCGCAAGTACAAATACGGTTTCGTCCCGGCCTTTTTGTGCCTGCTGGTAACGAATGCCCTGTATACGGCTTACCTCTCCGTCAGCGTCTGCTGGATTCTGTTGCTGGCCGTCCAACATCTGCTGCAAAAGCCGGAAGATGCCGGTCCTGTTTTTGTGAAAGAAATTTTTGCAGCCCTTTTGTCCCTCTTTTCTTTGGCTGCCACGTTGGGGATCTGCAAGATCATCCTGCTGGCAACGGGGATCTCCGCCCAGAATCGGGTAGCCCAGGCAACCGCCATGGGGGTTGGGGATTATCTGCTGCGTATCAAAAGCACCTACCTTCTGGTTCTGCACCGGTTGTTCAGCAACTGGAAATCCAGCTATATGCAGGGTATCCCCCATCTGATGATCCTGGCTGCCGTGGTGCTGGCTATCCTTTGTGCAGGCTTCCTGTGCCGCCAGGCAAAAGTCTGGCAGCATCCCGGAACGCTTCTTCTGCTCTTTGTGAATGTTGCCTTTTTCCCGCTGGGCATGGATCTGATCGGCGTGCTGCAAACCAGCCACTCCCTGATGGATTATGCCTACATTACCCCGTTGGTGGCTTCGCTGGTATTGCTGTCCACCGCTTTGCAGCAGGACGCACTGCCCAAATATCGGATCCTGCCGCTCCTTCTGGTTTTTGCAAATCTGGGATATGCGTTGTGTTTTGTGCATCTGGGCAACGTTGCCGCCACATTCCGCTTTGCCCAATATGAAAGTGCCGTCCAGTTGGCAAACCGGGTCATCGACCGTCTGGAAGCGCAGGAGGGTTACGTTGCCGGAAAGACCCCCGTGCTGTTTGCCGGTAAATTTTCCGAAACCTATTTCTACACCGATGGCGAGTGGGGGCCGATGTCCGACGGAACCCTGGCGGAGCTGAAGAACATCGAAGGGGCCAACGCCTGGATGGCTTTCACCTACCAGGAAGTCCTGGAATATATCTCCGAACAGGTTCTGGGCACCAAGCTTTATTTGGTCCAGGCCGCTTCTGTCAATGGCGGCACCCCCTTTGTGACCGATTCCGGAGAGTTGACCGCCCGTGTACAGCAAATCGACCCATCCGTTACCGAAACCATGCTGACGGAAGCCTTGGAACAGATGCCTTCTTTCCCCGCAGAAGATTGCTGCGTCTGGGTGGAGGGGACCCTGGTCTTTAAGTTGGACTTTTCTTCGGCAGCCACTGCCGCATCCTGAAAAAACCGCTGACCGGATATTAGCCGGTCAGCGGTTTTTATCTCAAACTTTTTTCTTTTGGAACGGATAAAGGTACAGAATCACACAATACAGCATAAATGGCCAGAAATAGCGATATTCGGAACAGAAGCAGGTCAGCAGCAATCCCACCAGCAGTCCTGCCAGGGGCAGGAAAAGAATCAACTGTCTTTTTTCTCCGGACAAAGCCACGCTGATAGCCAAAACGATCAGCAACACAACATAAGGTGCGACCCGCCAAAAAACAGCAACCAACGGCCAGGAAAGCGAAAGATCCGTCACCTTTGAAAACACCTTTGTCAGGATATTTTCGTATCTTGGGCCATAACTGGGAAAGTTTGACCAATCGTAGGACAGTGCCGGATGAGGTCCATAGGTGGGGACTTCCACGTAATAGCGAACACCAATGCTTCTGGCCGGCACAATATTTTCTGTAAAATCCCAGAACAGATTCATGCGTACCAGAATATTGCGTATAAACACAATAGGATGCTCAAAAAACGTTTTAAAATATATCTTTATAAACCGCGGAAGTGTATAATCCTCTGCAAATTGATAGTCCATGTTAGCGCTGTTGCCCATTGTCGGATCATATTCATAATAATCCGCCATATATTCTTGATCCTGAACAGAGCTGAGATATTCCTCTGTTTCTTGGGGAACGGAATATCCGCTGCTTTTTACAGTTTGCATGTCATAAATCAAGGCAATATATTTTGACCCTGGCGGTACCGGCCTGTAATCCACCTGTGAACTTGCAAACTGATAAGGCGCCACCAGTAAAAGAACACCGACAGTCGTCCAGAGCAACCATTTCCTGTTTTTCGACAGAATCACAAATGTTCCCAAAAACAGGATGGCCACAACAATTCCGTTCAACCGCACCAGGCAGATAAGTGCCGTACAGATTCCTGCTTCAAAATAAAGTTCTTTCGGTGTTTTTCCTTTGCGCTCCAGCAACCTCATCAGGATCAGCAGCATCCAAAGCATTGTCGTGGCAAAGGGCACATCTTTCAATATAGTAGTTACCTGTAACCCCTGCGTCGGTGCAAAAGACAGAAGAAACAAGGCAATCCCCGTAACTACCCACCGCTGGGAATGCTTCGCCACATAATAAAAAACGCTCGCAAGAACCGTTGCCCAAAATAAAGCTTCAGCAATGACAACAGCTTGCAATGTATTGCATACAGAGAGAATCAGTTTGATCAGCAGAATATCAAAAAGGCACTGCCACGCGTCCATTTTCATTTCTCCAATGGCCATGGCTACTTGAATATATGAATCCGTAAACATATTTGCCGGATTAAAAGCCAGCAAATACACCATTGGAGCCCCAAACGCAATAGCAAAATATAAAAACCAGCGAAGGGCAAGTTGACGTTTTGTGAGTTGCCGGTCCTTGCCTGTAGAAAAATACCACCGAACTTTTTCGACTAGCCAAAACAACGCCACACTGACAGGGAAGCATAAAACACATGTTGCCAACACAATGGCCACTGCTTGAAATGTCACTGGTATATTGACCGGAAAGACCAACTGTTTTGCCCCTACAGTACCAAAAGATAGCAAAACCGCAACTAAAATTTCGCCTATAAGATACTTCTTTGTGAAATATTTGTACTTATGCATTTTCCCCTCCGTCCATTTGAATCCATTGTCTTGGTAATTATACCTTGCGATATGTTATAACAGAACCATGAACTTTGTCATCCAACTAGATTTTCTCCATAATGATCATTCGTGAAAAAATCAGCGTGTGTTTTCCCCCGAAGTTTGAAAAGTATATAGGTCAAGGTTTTTTGTTTTCCTCGTTATACGGTATACCCTCCCGCTCTCTCATTGCTTTTGGGCAAACCACTCATCAATGCTGTTGGCAATGATTTCGCTGGGAAGCACTTCCGGCACTACACGGGGCTTTACGTACTGATGATATTCCGTCAGGAATGCCGGTATGGCTTCAAAATCGTTGCCAAATACCTTGGCATTCCAGCCCAGGCCCTCGGTATTGCGCTCCACAGCCGTGCGCAAAATCAGATAGGGTTTTCCCAGATAGTAGAATTCCTGCTGGTTGCCGCAGCCATCGGTGGTGATGAACTCGGCATGGCAGACCAGGCGGATGAAATCCAGATATCCCTGCCGGGGAAGCAGCGTAATGCCGGGGTGGTTGGCCAGCGCGTCAAAGCAGCCGAACTCCTGCATTTTGTTTTTGGTCTGCTCATGGTAGATAAACACGCAGGGCATGGTATCCGCCATGCGGCAGATTTTCTGGGCCACATTCACCACAAATTTCTTGTTCATAATGTTTTCCTGCCGATGCAGCATGAACATGAAATACGCACTTTGAGGTTCCTGGGGATGCCGACTCTCTCCAATTTGCTCCACAGCATCATACAGCGTTTCAATACAGGTATTGTACACGGTATCCACTGCCTTGCCACGGAATTTTTTTGCCGCATATTCCGCATGGATCTTGCCCGGGCAGAAGTTCATCACCGAATAGGTGGACCCATACAACCGGTCAAATTCTTCCGGGAAGGGCGAAAGGAAATTGAAAGACCGCAATCCGCTTTCGATATGGATATACGGCAGTTTCAGCGACTTGCAGATCCAGGCCCCCATCGTGGTGGTAAGTGTATCCCCGTGTACCACACACAGGGCGTCCTTGCGGCGTTCGGGGGTGAAGTATTCTTTCAGCATCTTTTTGCCGTTTCTCGCCGTGCCCACAAACCAGCCCAGATAACTGGAAGTATCCTTCTTTTTCGCAGATTTTGCGGTAATATCCATATCCACCTGGGCATGTGCCCGCTCAAGATAGGGGCACGAACGAAGATCATTCTGCCCGGTGGAGATAATTTTGCACACGTACCCGCGTTCCCGTGCCGCATTGATTACTTTAAACAGCTTCATCAATTCAGCCTGGGTGCCAATAATAAAATACAGTGTTTTCATACCGCGCCTTCCTTTGAAGCGGATTTTTTACAGTTCTTTCGTTTGCCAATGATTTCCGGTATAACGGCTACCGCTGCGGAAATCAAAAAAATGATCAGCAGAAAAAGGACCATTCCCTTTTTATAGCCCAAATCCCCTTTTACGTTTCTCAACAAAGTCAGTACCCCGTAATGGAACAAAAAGATGGGGTAGGAAAGTTTGCCCAGCCAGCAGAAAATCGTATTGATCTTTTCCGGCAAGGTCACAACGGCTGCGCAGCAGATCTGCACCGCAAAAACAAAAATATAGAACACCAGATCCGAAAAGCTGATGGCATTCCGCTCTGCGATCAGAAGAACCGCCCACAGGCAACAAACGATCATACCCGTTACCGCAACGGCAACCGAGCGATCTTGTGAAGTTTTCTTTTTCAGCGCCGGCAAGAGCCATTCCGCAGCAAGAATGCCTATGCTCATATCTGCCAATGCACGGACAACGCCCAGCGTAATCAGACCGTCATATTGTACCCACACGCTCAAATTGCCTACGGTATGGAGAATCCTGGACAGACCACACAGGATCAGCAAAGGCCCGATGACGCACAGAAAAGCTTTTTTATGCTCCCGCAACAGGAAATACAAAATCAGAGATGCCAAAAGCAGCGCCGGAATATACGCTGCGGCACCACCGCCATTATACGACGGGGTATTGTCAAAGGCAAACAGGGAGCAAAGTAAAATTTCCCATTTGGCTTTCCAAAGGGATTCCACGATATCGTGTACGCCCATGCGCTGGACCAGAACACTTACCGCAAAGGAAAAAACGAATGCCGCCAGGTAAGTCGGATACAGCTTGCGCAGCTGATGCCAGACATACTGCACCGGCGAATTTTTGCCTTTTGCACAATTCTGTGCCAGAAAGAATCCGGATAAAACAAAAAAGAATTCTACAAATATATAGAAATGTATCAACCGATCCGCTTGGTTGATATAAAGCCACTCAAAATGATAGGTTGCAATTCCTATTGCTGCCAAAAAGCGGAAAAGCTCCACCATACCATTTCTTTTGCTTTTATGCATCTTTTTCCCCTCTTACAACGCCCTGCGCTGCCGCAGACAGGCCGGCAGCTCTGCCAGAAAGATCCCCAAAAGGACCACGATCAATACCAGAAGAATCTGCTGCACCGTCTGATGGAAAAGCCCCAGGCCGATCACCATGCACAGCAGTGCAATGGCCAGGTGGCAGGTGATCCGCTTTTCGGCCCCGATGCCAATGAAGTAATTCAGTTCCAGATTCAAAAGGGAAACCAGCGCCGCAGCCAGGCAGGAATAGGGCACAAAGGCCACCGCAGGAAGATACCGCGCCCCGTAGACCAGGGTAATGATGGCTTCCGGGAACAGGTTGATGGGTATAAAGCAGACGATACAAACCGCCAGCGTCATGAGTACAGCGCCCTTGAACACCCGGTCCGGCGCCCCATCTTTACTGGCCGCACGGGAAACATAGGGCAGAAGCACCGACACCAGCGCCGTGGTAAAAAAGTACAGAATTCTGCCGAACAGCATGGACGCGCTGTAGATGCCCGATTGTTCCGAGCCCAAGAACAGCGTTACCAGAAAAACATCCCCGTTGCCGAAAATCAGATAGATAAAATTAGCCAGCATGACCCACAAGGTGGGGCCGTCCAGAACTGACTTTTCCTTCTCCGCTTTGGCGGGTGTGCTTCGATCCTTTGGCCACAGTATCCTTCTGCACAAAAAAATTGCCAGCAGATTTCCGGCGGTGATTGCCATCATCACCATAACCTGCTGCGCCAGCTCCGAGGGCAGGAACATCGCCCCCATCACACCGAAAGTCTTGCAGACCGGCACGATCAGACTGAAAAGACCGGCAGCCAGAAAAGCCCCCCGGCCTGCCATGGCACCGGAAATAATGTAGGGGAAGATTCCTGTTGCAACGGCAATACCCGTAAGGATCAGCATAACGGGGTGGGCATGGAGCATGGTGCCACCCGGCATGCTGAACAATACAGTGCAAAGGACCAGCAGTGCTCCAATGCGCAGCCCCAAACGGATCATGGTTTGGATGGTATGTTCCGACGGCTTGCAATCCGCCGATTCCTGGGCGACCCGTTTGGCCGTGAGCATGTTGATGGAAGTTCCCGGCACGCTTAAAACAAGGATCAGGGAGAATAACGAGTTGATGACGCCAAAAGACGACACCGTCATTACATGCCCCAACGCCACCTGACACAGATAGTTGATGGCGCTGGACAGCGTCGTCAGGAAGATCATAATTACGCTGTTTTTTCGGAAACTGTTCAAGGGTGTCCTCCCCATGCTGTTTTTAGAAGGCTGCCTGAGAAGCCTGCCGGGCCACCTCTTCTTCAATGCCCACCGTCTGGTCCACCAGATACTGGGGACGTGCCTTGATCTCATTATAGATACTGGCGATATATCGTCCGATAATGCTCAGTGCGATCAGGATCAGGCCGCTGGAGATCAATATCAGCACCACAACGGTGGTGATGCCGCCCGCCGCCAGGCCTGTGAAATACAGCCGCAGTGCACGGATCGCAAAGAACACCCCCAAAACCAGCATAAACACCCCGATCCAGGTGATAAAATACAGCGGAATGGTGGAGAAACTGATAATATTCTGCACTGCGTATTTGACCAGTTTGGTAAAGGACCATTTGGTCACACCCGCATACCGGGGCTGGACCGTATAGGTGACCGTTGTCATTTTGAATCCGGTCCAGAAAGTCAGGCCGCGGAAGAAACGCTCTCTTTCAGGCATTTTGCGCAGCACATCGATCACACGCCGGCTGATGAGCTTAAAGTCGGAGGCATTTTTCACGTCCATGCCCAGGGCGCTGTCAAAAATCGCATAAAAGACATTGGCAAAGGCACGATGAAGAAGGCCTTCTTTCTGCCGCTCCTCCTTGACACCTTCCACAATGTCATATCCCTGTTGGTACAGCCGGTACATTTCCAGGATGCACTCCGGCGGATGCTGCAAGTCGCTGTCGATCACAACAGCACAGTCCCCTTGTGCATACTGAAGCCCTGCAAGCATAGCTGCCTCCTTGCCAAAATTACGGCAAAAAGAGACCCCTTTGATTCGCGGGTCCTTCCGGGCTGCGGCTGCAATGATGGAGAACGTCTCATCCCGGGAGCCGTCGCTTACAAAAATCAGCTCATATTGCAAGCCGCCCTCCGTCAACACCTTTGTGATGGTATCGATGGTCGCCTGTATGCCCACTGCTTCGTTATAACAGGGGATAATAACCGACAGCAGTTCCTTTCCGTTTCTCATGCCTATTCCTCTTTTATCGTCAATGAGCGGTGGTTCCGTTTTGTCTGAGTGTGCTAACTGCCTCTTCGGAGAACATTCCCGGAAGGCTCAATCTTTTCGATTATAGGGTCGTTGTACATCTCTTGTCAAGGCGTGTGCTAGAAAGGCACGCCTGCCAAAGGGATATTTCCCTATTTTATCGTACCATCGGAGCAAAAAGGTATTTTTTCCCTTCCCGGTTACGCAGGTCGGCTTTGCGCTGCAGATAGTGGAAATAATCCTCATCCACCGCACAATGATGCAGCGCGGAATACAGATTGCAACGGCGGCAGAACACAAAGTAGGGCAGCAGGTAACGGCGCCCCAGGCAGTCCGCCACCCGCCGGTAGCGGTCCTGACGGCTGACGCTGCGGTCCAGGCTGCCCGGCCGGTGGTTCGGGTCCAGAAAGCCCCGTTTGGAGAAATCCACCCGGATGCCTTCCTTTTCAAACAATGGCACCACATCGTCCCGGACCCATTGGCCGTGGCAGATACCCATCCACTGTCCCTTACGGTAGCCGTAGTCCATGAAGCGGTCCTCTTCCCTCAGAACACAGTAGAACTTATCCCGGGGACGGGCTGCCGTCAGCACATTGCAGCGCTCCTCCCAATCCCAGGGACTCACATCATGCTGCCAGTATTCCAACATCTTTTCGGTACGCCACACAGCGGCCTGCAGATTCAGGGTGTATCGGTTGCCCGCCGGCAGACGGCGATACCCGGGGTAGCGCCCTACTTCCCGGTCGCAGACAGCTTCGGTCACATCGCAGTTGAAGTAGACGATATCCCGGTCGGCTTCCATCCAGCCGATGATATCCTCCAGTCTGTCCATCCGCACCGGCTGCCGCAGGAAAAAGTCGTCCAGCATCAAAAGCAGATATTCGGTACGGATCTGCTGCAATGCCGCACGCATCCGTGCGCCATAGCTTTCCGCCGCACAGTTCACGGTGTCGATCTGCAGACCGTCAAAGGTACAGGTCTTGGTCTCGGTATTGACCACGATGCGCATTTGCAGCGGCACAAAATACCGCTGCAGCAGCGTGAAGAAAGGCTGCCACAGATCCTCATAGGCATCACAGGTATTGACCAGCAGCGTGACTTTGTCTTGCCAGTTGGGGTTACTCATCGTTTACGTCTTCCTTTTTGGGCGGCAACCGGCGCTGCAACCAGCGCGCCGCGCGCTTCATGAACTCGTTGCACCGCACCACGTACCGCGGCAGTTCGGTGGCAGGGGCATCCTTGCGCAGCTGCTGTACGTCGAAATACCGGGTTTTGCTGCGGATCAGGACCCGGCAGGGCATCGGCAGGTCCCAGCCTTCCGGCCAGCAGTAGCTGGGGGAAAGGATCCGGAAATCCCGCCGGAAAAGGATGTACCGGTTGATCTGGGATTCATCATGCCACAATGCAATGACATTGTGGGCAAGGTCCTTGCGGATGCGGTCATCCAGCGTGTGGCACAGTTTGAGGAAGGCCGTCGTTTCGCCGCCGTTGACACCACCGCAGACATAATACCGCCCCAATCCCATGGGAATGAACGCACGGCAGCGTGGATTACGGTCATAGGTGAACTCATAGTTTGGTTTGTTATAAAACGCCGGGTGCTGTACGACCAAAAGGCGCTCCCCCCGGTCCGCCCGGGGCAGGAACATTTCCGGCGTGATCGTGGTCATGATCTGGGCGTTGGCATTGAGGAAAAAGGTATACTCGAACGCCTTGAGTTCCTCTTCCCGGGTGAGGAAGATTTCAAACCGGCGCAGCGTGGAAAAGGGCCAGGAATACCCCTCCTGAGGGCAGCGATGAATCCGGAGATTTTCCTTTTCCCCATAAAGTTCCGGCGCATCGGTAAAGACAAAATAGTGTATCTCACACCCCGGCAGCAGATTTTGCTCGGCGCTGTCATAAAACTCCGGCCAGAAAGCAATATATTTGCCGGTACAGATGTATAAAATGGCAACTTTAGTCATCGTGATTCTCCATCTTTTCGGTCAGCACGGCATTGGGCAGCTGAATGGGCCCCCAGGCTACCGTGTTCCACTCGGTCTCATTTTCCAACAGGGTATCCACAATCTTGAAGGTCATGCCGGGTACCCAGTCCTCCACGGTATGGGCGCCCCCTTCCCCCAGGGTGAAAACGGTGAAATAGCTGCCGTGCTTGCCGGGAGCCAGCACACTCAGGTCATACCGTACGGTAAAGGAGGTCGTTCCGGCGGAAAGCTCCAGATCATAGACGCAGGCGGCCGCCAGCGGATTGCCTACCTCGTCCCGGATCTCCAGCCGGATGCCCACCGACTCCGCCGGCTGCCGGGCTTTGATCACATACCGCAATACCACCGGTTCCCGACGTTCCAGCACCCCCTGCCGGGAGCTGAGCATCCGCACTTCCTGCAGGCGCAGGTTGTCACGGTTATACCAGTTATCCCGCTTATAGGACGAATAATCCACGCAGTCGGAATCCTGGGACTTGGTGGCCAGATACCGGGCAATGCCTTCGTCCACGTTCCCGTCAAAGACGATTTTGCCCTGGTCCAGCACGATGCACCGGTCGCAGAGATCCCGGATGGTGGCCATATTGTGGCTGACATACAGCACCGTCTTGCCGTCCCGCCTGGCGGCCTGCCGCATCTTGGTCAGGCACTTTTTCTGGAATTTCATATCGCCCACGGCCAGCACTTCGTCCATGATCATGATCTCGCTGTCCAGGTGGGCCGCCACGCTAAAGGCCAGCTTTACATACATGCCGCTGGAATACCGCTTGACGGGGGTGTCGATGAAGTCCCCCACCTCGGAAAATTCGATGATCTCGTCCATCTTGGCGTCGATCTCCGCCCGGGTCATGCCCAGGATGGCGCCGTTGAGGTAGACATTTTCCCGGCCGGTCATTTCGGGATGGAAACCGGTGCCCACCTCCAGCATAGAAGCCACCCGGCCATAGAGGTCGATGTCGCCCTCGGTGGGGGCAGTCACGTGGGTGAGCAGCTTGAGCAACGTGCTTTTGCCGGCGCCGTTGGAGCCGATGATGCCCACCGCTTCCCCTTTGTATACATCAAAATTCAGGCCGTTGAGGGCCATAAAGGTGGTGCCGATCAACCGCTGGTCGGTGCCGATAAGGGTGTTGGGATCCTCTTTCCCCCGTTTGCGGGCCCACCAGCTTTGCAGGTCCCCCCGCAGGGTGCCGCCGCCGATCTGGCCCAGTTTGTACCGCTTTTTCACATTGCGGACGCGGATCATGATGTCGTTGTGTTGCTGCACGATGCGTCCCTCCTTATACGGTATCCACAAAGGTCTTTTCCACCTTGCTGAACAGGGAAAGTCCCAGTGCCAGCAGGGCCACGGTCCAGAGCAGAGAAATGCCCCACATCATGACATTGACCTGGCCGGAGCCGAAGAAGATATACCGGAAAGATTCCATCGGCGCGGTCATGGGGTTGAGCAGCATGGCCAGATAGAGCACCCGGCTCATCCCCTGGACCATGGACAGCGGGTAGACCACCGGCGTACCGTACATCCAGAGCTGCACACCAAAGGTGACCACCACCATCAGGTCACGGTAGCGGGTGGTCAGGCTGGAGACGATGATGCCGCAGCCCAGCCCCAGCAGCCCCACCTGGGCCAGCAGCAGAACGGTCAGGGGCATCATCGCCCAGTTGGGATGTACCTGGTCCCGGGCCACATAGTACAGCAGCATCAGGAAGAACATGACGAACTGCAAAAGGAAGTTGATCAGGGCCGACAGCATGGTGGAGATGGGCATGGCCAGCCGGGGAAAATACACCTTGCTGAAGATGGCCGAATTGGAGGTAAAGGTGGCCGAGATCTTGTTGATGCAGGCGGCAAAAAAGCCCCACAAAGCAGACCCCGCCAGATAGAAAAGGGTCTGGGGCACGCCGTCGGTGGACAGCCCGGCGATGACGCCGAACATAACGGTATACATGGCGGCGGACAGGATGGGGTTGATGAGCACCCAGGCGGGGCCCAGCACCGTCTGTTTGTACATAACGGTGAAGTCCCGCTTGACGAACAGCCAGATCAGATCCTTGTACCGCCACAGCTCGCCGAAATCCACACGTGCCCAGCCCTTGGCGGGGCTGTAATGTACGTGGTACTGTTTTTGTGTTTGTTCCATGGTTGGCTCCTTTTTCGGATCGGCGCCGGGCGCCGGATGGCAGGTTTACTGCCTGCTTTGCAAAAAGATTTGATAGACCGGCAATCCCAGCCGCAGCAGAAACGCCCGCAGATACATGCTGTACTGCCCCGTACGGTGTGCCAGGGCCCGGTAGGCATGGGCACAGCCCCGGCAGGCTTTTCGGTAACGGGTCCGCTGTTGGGGGGCGGAAAGATCGAACCGTTCTTTTTCACTGAGATTCCGGATGGCATCGTTGAGAAGCCCTTCGGCCCGCAGCACATCCCCCCGGGCGGCAAAATCGGCGCACCACTCCAGCAGAAATTCGCTGCGATCCAGGTAATTGCGGCTGGACCCCTGGGCCATGATGCTGCCGCCCCGCTGTACATAGCGGTAGCCCGGGTAGGCCAGGCAGGCGATGGTATGGCATTGGCCCAACAGCCCGGGCAGCAGGAACTGGTCCTCATACCGCTTGCCGGGGGCATAGCGCAATGTGGCGAAGAGCTCACGCTTGTAGAGTTTGTTCCACGCCACAACGTAATAAATTTTCTGCTCCGCCAGGGCAAAATACCGCTGCCAGACCCCTTCCGGGTCCAGCACCTCGTCCCGGAAACCGGTAAAATCCGGTCCGGGCAGCGGGACGTTATCTTCGTCCACATAGGTGAGATTGAAGATCACCAGGTCGGCATCATACTGCCGCTGGGCCTCCCAGGCCCGGCCCAGAGCCTCCGGTTCCAGCAGGTCATCGGCATCCACAAAAGCCAGAAACCGCCCGGTGGCTGCCTCGATGCCGGTGTTGCGGGCGGCGGAAAGGCCGCCGTTCTCCCGGTGGAGCACCCGCACCCGGGGGTCCTTTTTCGCCCAGGCTTCACAGAGTTCCGGGCAGCGGTCGGGGCTGCCGTCATCCACCAGGAGAATTTCCAGATCGGTAAAGGTCTGGGCCGTCACACTGGCCACACAGGCGTCCAGATAGGGCTCCACCTTATACACCGGAATGATCACACTGATGGCGGGCATGGGCAATCTCCTTTTGTTGGTTATCCGCGGCGGGCTGCCAGCAGCGCCCGGTAGGCGTGAAACACCGGCAGACCGGCACGCAGGGCCGCAGCCCGAAGTTTCAGCGAGCGGGCACCTTTCCGGGCAGCCAATTCTTCGTAGGTGCGGCAAAGTTCTTCTTTTACACCGGAAAACTCCGCCCGGTGACCGGGCTTGCGCAGGTCATAGGCCCTCTTGTTGCGGTAGAGGAACTCCGCCGCATCGGTGAGGGCTCCCTCGGCCCGGTCATACCACCCCCGGGAAAGGAAGTAGCCGGCCCGGTGGATGTCCCCCCGGGTCATGGCCAGCCGTACCTCACGGCGGGCGGTGGCGGTGATGCTTCCCTCATGCTGGAGCACATAGTACCCCGTATAGGCCAGGCACTGGACCTTGCCGCACCGGGCGATGAGGTCGGGCAGAATATAATAATCTTCGTGGACCATCCCCACAGGATAGCGCACTCCTTCAAACAGTTTGGCCGCGTACAGCCGGTGGGCCGTACCGGTGAACTGATTGATCCAGGGGGTATTGAAAGCGTTCCAGAAAGCCTCCTCCTCCAGCAGGGTGTCGGCACCGAAACGCTGTTCCTCCGGGTGGGGCTGCAAGGTGCCGTCCGGCAGGCGGCGGCAGCTGTTGCAGATCACTAAGTCGGCACCGCTTGTCTCCGCTGCCCGGTAGAGGGTCTCCAACAGGTCCGGCGCCACGGTGTCGTCACTGTCCACCATGGTGATCCATGTTCCCCGGGCAGCGTCCAGCCCCGCATTGCGGGCACCGGAAGGGCCGGGCCCCGCCTTCGGCGGGTGGAGGGCACGGATGCGGGGGTCCCGCTTTGCCCAGGCATCACAGAGGGCCGGGCAGCCGTCCGGGCTTTCATCATCAATGAGCAGCAGTTCAAAGTCCGGCCAGGACTGGGCCAGAATGCTGCGGACACAGTCGTCCAGGGTGGCCTCGGCCTTGTAGACCGGCACCAGGACGCTGATCGTCGGGTTTGGTTGGGCCATAAAGATTCCTTTACTGTGTATCGGCGGGGCCATCGTCCACACCGGGCAGGTGGATCAGACTGCCCATATACAGGTTGGCGCTTTCGGGGTGCCAGCGGGAGATGCCGCTCTCGGTGGTGAAAGTCATCTCGCCAAACTTGATGGACCCGTCGTTGAGGGCATACAGGTCCACCCGCACCGCCGGGTACCCCTGGCTGAGGGTACGGGCGATCTCCAGCATCTTGTCCAGATGAGGAGGACGGGGCAGATCGGGATTTTCCTCCCGGGGGACGTTGATATTGAAGGGCAGCGGGTTCCAGTCGGGATCATAGAACACCATACGCTCATCCTTGTCGGTGTACCGCTCCAGAATATGCAGGATCACCTTGGGTTCCCCGTCAAAGCAGAAGAACTTGTAATCGTAGAGATCGCCGCCGTCATTCTCGATAAATTTTTCCGCGATGATGCGCGGTTTGATATGGATATACTGTACATCCAAGCCGCCCATCAGGTAGCAATAATTGATCTTGAGCCAGGTTTCCATCTTGCGTCTGGCATCGTCTTTGTCAAACGTGGACTTATCCTTCACGGCAATGTTCCAGCTGGCGCCGTGGTTTGTCTTGAGCATGAACTTATCCGGCAGTTTGTCAAAATCGATGTCGTCAAAATGGTCGTAGACGCCCAGCAGCGGGATCAAATACTCCTCGCCGATCTTTTCCTTCACCCATTCCCGCACGGTATACTTATCCACCAGGGGGTAAACATCCTCAAACCCGCCGTACAGTTTGAGCCACTGGGTCTTTTCACTGAAAGTCTTGGGGTGTTCCAGATCCAGGGGCGTATGGGTATAGTTTGTCTCCAGAAACCATTTTTTCAGTGCTTCGGGATAGTCTTTTTTCTTCAGACAAGCCCAGTAGGCATAGTTCTTGTTGGCGATCTTATGGTACTTTGCATACAGGAGGATGTACCGCACGCTGGTGACCGGGCCATTGTGCAAAAGATATTTCAGCCCCCGCACCACATGCCGGGGCAGCCAGGTAACAGCCCGGCCGATCTTGTAGGAGGAGGAGCCATAGACGGCTTCCAGCTCATGGCGCAGCAGCTCCGCCTGCTGCTCCGCCGACAGTTCATGCATATCTTCCATAGCGTAACACTTCCCTTTTCAGGCGTTCTGTGCCTGCTTTTGGCGCGCTTCTTCCAGCAGGGCACGTACCTTGGGCTTCCAGATATAATGGCGGCAGACCCGGGTAACAAAAAACCAGACCGGATTTTCGATCTCGCACCACAACCGTGCCGGCAGAGACTCGTTGTTGTAGTTCACGATCCGCCGCAGCCGGCCCGCATGATAGGTGCGGATATTTTCCATATAGGTCTGGGCTTCCCGGGTCAGACGGGCATCCTTGCGGGCGGCAAAAAGCTGCTCATATTCAAAGACAAACCGCACCAGGCCGCTGCCAAACAGACCCTTTTGGATGGCCGACTGCTGGTAAAGCATCAGGGCATTGAGGATATAGTTCTGGTAGACACTGCGGCGATGGTAGGTACTGCCTTCCATCTGCCGGTAGTTGAACATGCAGTCGGGCAGATAATAGATGCCGCCGTAGGGCAAAAACTGGAAGGTGAGCATATTGTCGATGATCTGCACACCGCTGGTGTAGGGATCGATCCCCTGCAGCCCCACGTTCCGGAACATCAAGGCGTTGGTGTGGATATACAAAAAGCTCCAGTATTCTTTTGCCGTCAGGCTGCAGGCCCGCAGCGGTTTTTCAATAGGTTGGGTCTTGCCGGTGCTTTCCCAGTAATAGCAGCCGTTGTGGCCGCAGGCCACATACCGGTGGTCGGTGTCGGCGTCCAGGATGTCCGCCTGTTTCTGGAGTTTGTTCACATCCGTATAGAAGTCGTCCCCGTCCAGATAACAGACATACTCCCCCTTTGCTTCATAGAACAGGCGCCCCCGGATGGCATTCATCCGTTGGATCCGCGCGTTGGCTTCATATTTGGCACCGGGGGTACGGTCCATCACAAAGACCCGCACCGAGTCGGGATAGTTTTTCTCCCAAACCCGCAGCTTTTCAATGGTGCCGTCATCCGACCCGTCGTCGGCGCAGAGGACTTCCACCGGGAAATTCGTTTTCTGGGCCAACACGCTTTCCAGCGTCTGATCCACATAAGGTGCCAGATTATAAAAGGAAATCAGCACACTGACCTTTGGCTGCATAACAGGAACTCCTTATCGGGCTGAGATTTCATACCAGAACAGATCCTTTTCATCCGGGTCCTGGCTGAGGGGAAGATAACCCTGTTTTTCATAAAAGCGGCGGGCCCGCAGGTTCTGCCGGTCCACACACCAGTAAATCTTTTGCAGGCCCAGGTCCTGAAACCCCAGCTTCAGAATGGCCTGCATCGCCTGTGCCGCCTGGCCTTTTCCCCGGGTGCAGGGATGCATGGCGATGGCAAACTCGGCGCTTTTGGCAGCCTCATCTATGGATTTCAGGCTGACCGTGCCCAGGTACTCCCCCTCCGGCCCTTCCACCGCACGGTGCAGGTCCGGCCGGTCCTGGGCGGCGGTGCGGATGAACCGCAGGCAGTCTGCTTCCGTCATATCCTGAAAACGGGCATGCATATGCTCCACCGCATCCGGGTCATGCATCCATTCCAGCATACGCACGGCATCTTTGGGCTCCAGCCGACGCAATTGAATCACAGTTCATTCCTCCCGGCAACCGTTTGTAAAAAGGTATCGTAATCCCGGATGTAATCTGCGGCATCATAGTAGGAATCCGCCGCCACACAGAGCACCGAATTTTCCTGCTGCCAGATCATCTCCCGCCACATGAAGTGCTCCACGATCAGGCCTTTGGTGGGATCATCCAGCAGGACCTCCGTCTTTTCCTTACCGTCATCCAGACGGATCAGGATGCTGCCGTAGGGGCACCAGAGCAGCTGCCGCAGCGCCTTGTGGGCATGGCCGCCCCGCTGCACCCCTTTGGGGGCACCGTAAATATAGTAGATGCGTTTGATGGCAAAGGGGAGGTCCCGCTCCGCCTCGAAGAAGGAAAGGGCCCCCATCCCTTCTGCCGCCACACTCTTTATATGGATAATTTGGGGGTTCATCTTTGCTCCGCCTTTCATTCAGAGATTCTGACGACTGCCGTGCCGTCCAGCATGGCACAGTAACCGTCATAGGGATAAACGGGCATTTGTTCCACGCGGGAGTCCTGGGCCCATAGATCGATTTTAGCCTGTTCTGCCACAACGTTGGCTGTACTGCCCATCACATGCTGGAACCACCATTTGATGGTGCCGTCGTAGGTGATGGCGGAATTGACCTGATGGAGGTCTCCCTCCTCATAGCGGCTGAAGGCCGGATCGCTGTATGCAAAGTGGGAGTCGGTAAACTCACCTACAAAGACCACCGGGGTGACCCCCTCCTCATAGCCGGGCAGCTGCTGCACTTCGGCCATAATGGCGGTCATCTGGCGGGCCGTCTGGTCATAAACCAACTTGGTATACACGTAGGCACCGTTGGCGCAGATGGCCATCCGTACCACAAGAAAGCCGCACAGCACGGCCACGCACCACTGCCACAGGGCACGGGGCGGCTCCGGCAGTTCCAATCCGGAGAACAGCAGCAGGGGCAATGCATAAATCAGAAAAACCGCATGCTGCATCAGGATATACACATTACCGGAAGCCAGCAGGTAGATCACGTTGAGACCCAAAGGCAGCAGGGCCGCTGCCACCAGCGTCTGTGCCACGGTGCGCAGCCCTTTGCCCCGCAGCCGTAGAAACAGTCCCCACAGGGTAAGGAGCAGCAGCAAGGCTGTGGCAACGCGCATCCCCTTGTCGTTCCAGCCGGAATAGCCCAGCAGGGTGGTAAAGAAATCCTGGTATACCGCCGGGATACCGGCCAGAATGGCTGCGGGACCCAGGCGGGTCAGTTGGGCCAGACCGTTGCCGGTATCGGCCAGTTGATAGCCGGTCAGAGCCAGCGACACCTTGACGGAGAGCAGATACAGGACCGCCCCCGCCGCCAGGCCGGCCACCCAACGCAAGCCATGCAGCAGCCACGGTTTCCAGGCAGTCCCCTCCAGAGCCTGCCGGACCAGAATCAGCAGGAGCAGCCCCACCGCAAACTGAATATAGGCCTGATACATGGCCAAACTGCCGCAGAAACATACCGCTGCCGCCACAAAACCTGGTACCGGACGGGCTTTTTCCAGACAGAAAACGCCCATACAGGCCAGCAGCATCGCCAGCAGATAGGCATCTGTTTCGTAAGTATAGGTTGCCATCATGGCCGTGACGCTGGCACAGCAGGCCAGCAAGCCGGTAAGCAGCCCGGCCGCTTTCCGGCCCAGACGCAGCAGCACCCCGATTCCATAGCCGGTCAGTGCCGTATAGACCACACTGAAGGCTCCGATCAGCCAGGGGGCCGCAACCTTGCCGCGGATCAGCGGAAAATAAAGGTTCTGCGCCCAACGGCCCAGCACATACATGGTCCATTGGGCGTCAAAGACCAGCACGGTGCTGTCGTGGTTGGGAAACAGGTTGGTAAAGGCAAAACCATGGGCCAGCAGCATACCCGCCAGCGATGCCAGCGACACAGCCCCCAGCAGCGGCAGATCCACCTGCCGGCAGCAGGCACGGGCCTTCTCTTCCATTGTATCCAGGAAATGTTTCATCGGTGGGGATACCTCTTTGCGTAAGATTCACGGCTGCCCAGCAGCTTGATAAATGGCCCGCAGCCGGGCAGTTTCCCCGTTGACCGGCGGATGCCAGCTGCGCTGGGCCTTTTTGAACGGGGCATTCTGGGGCACGATCAGTCGGCCGATCACGCCCCGCACCAACCGGCTTTTGTGCCGGTCATTGAAAAAATAGGAGTAAGCCAGGCGGACCATGGGGTCTTTGGGATACTGCCGGACCAGCAGTTCCACCATCGCCCGCCACTCGGCCGCCATCCGCTGCCGGGCTGTGTCGTTGGTGGAAACCCCGCCCCCGTACTCATACCAGCTGGTCAGCCGGTCATACCGGCGGATGGGAATCCCCCGCACCGCAAAAAGCCGCACGGCAAAATCCTCGGCCAGGCGGACATGCCCGGCCATGGTCTGCAAGGCTTCCACCAGCAGGTCCCGCTCATAGACCATGCCGCAGCCGCTGATGCCGTCATCATAGAGCAGCAGGTTGCGCTTGATGGTCTTGCCGTCATAGTGCGCCGGGTCATAGGGGGTGCGGTCAAAGGGTGTCTCCCCCGGGGCGGGCGCCGGTTCGGGTCCCGGCGTATAATATGCCTGTCTGGCAAACGCCACCCGGGGACTGTCGGCCTGCAGCCGTTCCAGCCACCAGGCCAGGGTGTCCTCATCGTAGAGATAGTCCCCCGGCGAAATGGTCAGCACCCAGCGGGTGGAGACCTTCTGCAAGGCGTGCAGGATGTTGCACACCGTGCCGCCGTTCCGGGGCATCTTCACCGCCTGTACGTCGGTGATGCCGCGGCCTTCCAGCCAGGCCCGGCTTTCGGCAAAAAAATCCTGCGGCGAGCCGTCGTCGGCCAGCACCACCCCGAAATCCCGGGTGGACTGCATCGCCAGCGATGCCAGCGTGCGCCGCAGCGCGTCGGGGTCGGGCCGGTATTGCGCCACCAGAACGGTCAGCAGTTTTTCCATTACGGCCTCTCCCCCTTTTGTTTATTCCATACGGCCCATTCTGCCGCGCCAGAAATCCAGCGCGCCGCGGAAAGCGCCGTAGCTCCGACCCTTTTTCCGTCCCAGAATCCGGGTCAGCCCATACCGCGCCGCCCCGGCAAGAAGCACCGGCAGCGTACGGGCACGGATATACAGCCTGCTTTTTCCCTTGCAGGTCAGATACAGGGTATTGCGGGTAATGTAGTATACCGACAACATGCCCCCCGCACTGCCCCCTGCCTTGTGCCAGATTCTGGCATCAGGCAGGAACCACAACGGCACCCCGGCATCGGCCAGACGGATGCAGTAGTCCACATCCTCGCAGTACATGAAGAGGGTCTCATCCAGAAACCCCACCTGCTCGATGACCTGCCGCGGCAGCAGCACACAGCAGAAGGTGATGAAGCTCACCTGTTTTTTCTTGCCAAAGGCGGGGCCGTCCTTCTCGTGTCCTCCCAGATGCCGGACCTTGCCGGTGGTGCGGTCCAGTTCCCCGCCCGCAAACCAGATCTCATCCGGCGGGTCCAAGAAGAGCATCTTGGGGCAGCTCACCGCCCCGGCGGGTGTCTGCCGCAGCAGCGTTTCGAGAAAATCCGGTGCCGCTACGGTGTCGTTGTTCAAAAGCAACACCCAGTCACAGCCGTCGGCCAGGGCGCGGCGCATGCCCACGTTGTTCACCGCCGCAAAACCACTGTTGGCCTGCTGGGGCAGAAAAACGGTATGTTCCGTCAGATGCTTCTGCAGCTGCTGCACCGAATCGTTGGTGGAGGCGTCGTCCAGCAGAATGATCTCAAAGTCCTGGCAGGTCTGCTTTTGCAGACTTGCCAGGCACTGGACGGTGTCCTGCCAGCCGTTGTAGTTGGAGATGACAATCCCGACCTTTGGCATGGTTACTCCTTAAACGAATTCACAGCGTCGATGACGGCCTGGACCTGTTCTTCGGTCATGCCGTAGTACATGGGCAGGCTCAGTTCGGTGGCGGAGATCTCTTCTGCCAAAGGCAGCGCCCCCTTGGCCAGCCCCAGTTCCCGGTAGGCCCCCTGCAGGTGGATGGGGGTGGGATAATGCTTGTTGGTCCCGATGCCCAGCCCGTTCAGGTGGGCTTCCAGGGCATCCCGGTCCTTACAGCGCACCGCAAAAATGTGGAACACATGTTCGCAGCCTTCCGCCACCGTGGGCAATACCACCGCCGGGTTGGTGATCCCGGCGCAGTAGCGGGCCGCAATGCGGCGGCGCTCGGCGTTCATCCGGTCCAGGTGGGGCAGTTTGGCTGCCAGGAAGGCCGCCTGCATCTCGTCCAGACGGGAGTTCTGCCCTTTATAAATGTGATGATACTTGTAATCGCTGCCGTAGTTGCCCAGCGCCCGCACCTTTTTGGCCAGGTCGGGGTCGTTGGTGGTGACGCAGCCTGCATCTCCCAAAGCCCCCAGATTTTTGCCGGGGTAGAAGCTGAAACCTGCGGCATCCCCCAGGCTGCCGGAGCGGCGGCCCTGCCAGGTGGCGCCGTGGGCCTGGGCGGCATCCTCGATGACCTTGAGGCCGTGGGCTTTGGCGATGGTGTTGACGGCATCCATCTGGGCACACTGGCCGTAGAGATGTACCGCAATGATCGCCTTGGTACGGGGGGTGATGGCCGCCTCGATGCGGTCGGGGTCGATGTTGTAGGTAGCCAGCAGCGGCTCCACCAGCACGGGGGTGGCCCCCGCATAGCTGACGGACAGCACCGTGGCAATAAAGGTATTGGAAGGCACAATGACCTCATCCCCGGGACCAATGCCCAGCGCCTTGAGGATCAGGACCAGAGAATCCAGCCCGTTGCCGCAGCCGATGCAGTATTCCACACCGCAGTAGGCCGCAAAGGCTTTTTCAAAGGCTTCATCCTCGTGGCCTTCAATATACCAGCTGTTTTGTAAAACGCGATCAAATGCGCCGCGCAGTGCTCCATCCAGTTCCTTCTCCATAGGGCGGAAAGAGACAAAGGGCACGGAAATCGGTTGATTGGGCATCATTACACGCCTCACTTCCCAAAAATTGACGGGCAGGCACACGCCGCCTACTATATCGTCTTATTATACAACGATTCCGCCCCTTTCGCAACCGTAAAAAAGAGGGCGTCCTCCCCCGGGGAGAGCGCCCTCTGCGGCTTATTGGCGGCTTTGTCCTGCCGGTTTGCGGGTGGCACATTGGGGACCACAGCCGCATTCGTCGATACATACATGGTCGGCACAGCAGCACCGGCCTTCCAGATACTTACAGCCCTTGTCGTCACAGCGCACTTCGGTTTCCGCGGTGGCGGGAGCATTGTCGGTGGCCACATTGCCCATGCTCTCGTTACAGCGGTAGCTGCTGCAGACCGCATCTTTTTCCCCTGCATGGTGCACCTTGATACTGCCCAGGCAGCAGGCACCGGCTTTATTATGGCAGCAGTCGTACTGCGCACAGTCCAGATAAACCATCTTGAAACACCTCCGGCCCTAGTGTGCCCGGGGACGGGGAGGGATATACAAAAAAACAGCGCTGTGCTGTAAGCACAACGCTGTTTTGGTTGGGCCGGCCGGATTTGAACCGACGGATGGAGGAGTCAAAGTCCTCTGCCTTACCGCTTGGCGACGGCCCAGAAAAAGAAAAGACCGTGCGGGACTGGGCCTACACGGTCTTTGGTGGGGTGCCTAGAGAGATTCGAACTCTCGGCCTCCAGAGCCACAATCTGGCGCGCTAACCAACTGCGCCATAGGCACCACGAAATGCGCCCGAAGGGACTCGAACCCCTGGCCCACTGCTTAGAAGGCAGTTGCTCTATCCACCTGAGCTACGGGCGCACATGGTTC
>CALXHP010000077.1 GCA_944388135.1 uncultured Gemmiger sp.
TTCCTTTTGGCATAGCAAAGCACCCCACTTGTTATTCAGTATACCATACTGTCTAACAAATGGGGTGCAGTTCAAACTCCTTCGCAGGGATTTTTTATGGTCATTTACAGGTTGGTGTAGCCCATCAGGCTGGTATCCACCACGGCAGCCATGTCACGGCCTTCCCGCAGGGCCCAGACCACCAGGCTCTGGCCGCGGCGCATATCGCCGCAGACAAAAACGCCCGGTACGTTGGTGGCATAGTGGTTATCCGCCACCGTGCCGCGGGCGGTCAGATCCACCCCGAAAGCGTCGGCTACGTAGGATTCGCAGCCCACAAAGCCGGCGGCAATCAACACCAGATCGCAGTCCACACTGAACTCCTCGCCGGTGGGGACCATCTGGCGACGGCCATCCACCACCTGGCTTTCCAGCTTCTCCAGCAGGGCACCGCAGACCTGACCGGCTTCGTTTTTGTAGAACTCCTTGACGGTGGTCTGGTAGACACGAGGATCATTGCCGAACTTGGCAATGGCTTCCTGCTGGCCGTAGTCGGTTTTCAGCACGCGGGGCCATTCCGGCCAATCGTTGCCGGGGGCGCGTTCGGCGGGCGGGCAGGGCATCATCTCCAACTGGAGGACACTTTCACAGCCCTGACGGATGGCGGTGCCCACACAGTCGTTGCCGGTATCACCGCCGCCGATGACCAGAACACGCTTGCCCTGGGCGGTGATGGCCTTGCCGTCGGCAAAGTTGGAATCCAGCAGGCTGCGGGTCACGCTGGTGAGATAATCCACCGCAAAGTAGATGCCGTTGGCATCCCGGCCCGGGGCATTGATGTCCCGGGGCTGTTTGGCGCCGCAGCAGAGCACCACCGCATCATACTGGGACTTCAGTTCCTCGGCGCTGACATTGCCGCCCACATCGGCGTTCATGACAAACTCGATGCCTTCGTCCTGCAGGATCTTCACACGGCGGTCGATGACCCACTTTTCCAGCTTCATGTTGGGGATGCCGTACATCAGCAGGCCGCCTACCCGGTCCTCCCGCTCATAGATGGTGACCTTGTGGCCACGCTTGTTCAGCAGGTCGGCCACCGAAAGCCCGGCAGGGCCGGCACCCACGACGGCAACCTTCTTGCCGGTGCGGGCCGGCGGCGGTACGGCGTGGATGACGCCGTTCTCATAGCCGTATTCCACGATGGCGCGCTCGTTCTCCTTGACGGTGACCGGGTCGCCGGTGGTCATGCCGCAAGTGCAGGCTGCCTCGCACAGAGCGGGGCAGACCCGGCTGGTGAATTCGGGATAACGGTTGGTGGCGATCAGGCGATGAACCGCCAGATCCCACTTGCCCTGATAGATCAGGTCGTTCCACTCAGGAATCAGGTTGTTCAGCGGGCAGCCGCTGTACATGCCGCCCAGCAGCATGCCGCTCTGGCAGAAGGGAACACCGCAATCCATGCAGCGTGCACCCTGCGCCTGCTGTTCCTCTGCCAGCAAGGGCAGATGGAACTCCTTGAAGTTCTGAATGCGCTCTTCGGGCGGCAGTTCCAGGCTGGTCTGCCGCTTGATCTCCATAAATCCTGTCGGTTTACCCATTGCAGTCTGCCTCCCTTACTTGGCGTTTTTCATTGCGTAGAATGCTTCGATCTGGGCCTGCTCGCTGTCCTCGCCCTTTTCTTCCATCTGGGCGATCAGGCGCAGCATCTTGTCGTAGTCATGGGGAAGGACCTTCTTGAACTTGGGCAGATATTCGCCGAAGTTATCCAGAATTTCCTTGCCGCGGGGGGAACCGGTCAGTTCCACATGTTCACGGATCAGGTCTTTCAGCAGGGAAACATCGTACTTGTGTTCCACAGGCTCCAGGCTGACCATGTCCTTGTTCACACGCTTGTAGAAATCCCAGTCCTCATCCAGCACGTAGGCGATACCGCCGCTCATGCCGGCAGCAAAGTTTTTGCCGGTCTTGCCCAGCACCACCACGGTGCCGCCAGTCATATATTCACAGCCATGGTCGCCCACGCCTTCCACAACAGCCACAGCACCGGAGTTGCGCACGCAGAAGCGTTCGCCGGCCACGCCGTTGATGAAGGCTTTGCCGCCGGTGGCACCATAGAGGGCCACGTTGCCGATGACAATGTTCTCGCTGCGGTCAAAGGTCACATCTTTGGGCGGGTAGACGATGAGTTTGCCGCCGCTCAGACCTTTGCCCATATAGTCGTTGGAATCGCCCACCAGTTCCAGGGTCAGGCCCTTGGGCAGGAAGGCGCCGAAGCTCTGGCCGCCGTAGCCGTGGCAGACCACATGGAAGGTATCATCCGGCAGGGTGTTGCCGAACCTGGCGGTGATCTCGCTGCCGAAGATGGTGCCGAAGGCACGATCGGTATTGCCCACATCCAGGGTGACGGTCATGGGTTTGGGTTCGGCCATATCGAAGGACTTCTTGAACTTCTTCATCAGGACCCGCATATCGGGGGTCTTTTCCAGGCCGAAGTTGTAGACGTCCTTGGGATCGAAGTGGATGCTGCTGTCCGGAACCAGAGGATTGCTCAGCAGGGCGCTCAGGTCCAGCTCGCTGGCGCGGGAACCGGCCGGAACATCCTTCACCTTCAGCAGGTCGGTGCGGCCCACCAGTTCATCTACGGTATGCACGCCCAGTTTGGCCATATACTCACGCAGATCTTCCGCCATGAAGCGCATGAAGTTCATCACGTACTCCGGCTTGCCCTTGAACCGCTTGCGCAGCTCGGGGTTCTGGGTGCAGATGCCCATGGGGCAGGTATCCAGGTTGCAGACGCGCATCATCACGCAGCCCATGGCCACCAGGGGACCGGTGCCGAAACCGAATTCCTCGGCGCCCAGCAGAGCGGCGATGGCCACGTCGCGGCCGCTCATCAACTTGCTGTCGGCCTCGATGCGGACCCGGCTGCGCAGCCCGTTCATGATCAGGCACTGATGTGCCTCGGCAATACCCAGCTCCCAGGGCAGACCGGCGTTGTGGATGGAGTTGCGGGGGGCAGCGCCCGTGCCGCCGTCAAAACCGGAGATCAGGATGACCTCGGCACCGGCCTTGGCCACGCCGGCCGCAATGGTGCCGACACCGGCTTCACTGACCAGCTTGACGTTGATGGCCGCCTTGCGGTTGGCACATTTCAGGTCGTAGATCAGCTGGGCCAGGTCCTCGATGGAGTAGACATCATGGTGCGGCGGGGGAGAGATCAGGCCCACACCGGTGGTGGAGTTACGGGTCTTGGCAACCCAGGGGTATACCTTGGCGCCGGGCAGCTGACCGCCCTCGCCGGGCTTGGCACCCTGGGCCATCTTGATCTGGATCTCGCTGGCGGAGACCAGGTACTTGCTGGTCACGCCGAAACGGGCAGAGGCCACCTGCTTGATGGCGGAATTGCGCTCGGTCCCGTAACGGTCCTCGGCCTCGCCGCCCTCGCCGGTGTTGGATTTGCCGCCCAGACGGTTCATGGCGATGGCCATGCACTCGTGGGATTCCTCCGAAAGGGCGCCGTAGCTCATGGCCGCGGTCTTGAAGCGTTTGACGATGGAGTCAACGCTTTCCACCTCGTCCAGGGGGACGCCCTGCTCAGGGTAGTTGAACTCCAACAGGCTGCGCAGATGCATCTCGTCGCCGCCCTCGTTGGCTACAGCTTTGGTGTACTGTTTGAAAGTATCGTAGTTGCCGGTCCAGCAGGCCTGCTGCAGGAGGTGAATGGTCTGGGGGTTGTAGAGGTGCTGCTCGGCAGCGGGGCCGCTGCGGAACTTATGGGCGCCCAGGCTGGGCAGTTCCCGGTTGATATCCAGACCCAGAGGATCAAAGGCTTCCTGATGGCGGGCTTCCAGATCGTTCTGGATGTCGTGGATGGTGATGCCGCCCACACGGGAAGTGGTGTTGGTGAAGTATTTGTCCACCACTTCCTTGCTCAGGCCCAGAGCCTCAAAGATCTGGCTGCCGGCGTAGGACTGGATGGTGGAAATGCCCATCTTGGAGGCAATCTTCACGATACCTGCCAGAACGGCCTTGTTGTAGTCCTGGACAGCGGCGTAGTAGTCCTTATCCAGCAGGCCCTCGTCGATGAGGTTGCCGATGGTCTGCTGCGCCAGGTAGGGGTTGATAGCGCTGGCACCGTAGCCCAGCAGGGTGGCAAAGTCGTGGACCAGACGAGGCTCGCCGCTCTCCAGAATCAGGGCCATGGCAGTGCGCTTGCGGGTGCGGACCAGATATTTGCTCACGGCGCCCACGGCCAGCAGGCTGGGGATGGCCACGTGGTATTCGTCGATCTCGCGGTCCGAGAGGATCAGGATGTTGGCACCGTCCCGGTAAGCCCGGTCCACATCCACGAACAGACGGTCGATGGCTTTTTCCAGATCGGTGTTCTTGTAGTAGCAGATGGACAGCGTCTCCACCTTGAAGCCGGGGACGTTCATCGACTTGATCTTCAGCAGATCGGTCTCGGTGAGGATGGGGTTGTCGATCTTCAGCACCTTGCAGTTGTCGGCTTCCTCTTCCAGCAGGTTACCCTGAGCGCCCACATAGACGGTGGTGGAGGTGACGACCTTCTCACGCAGGGCGTCGATGGGCGGGTTGGTGACCTGGGCAAACATCTGTTTGAAGTACTCAAACAGCAGCGGGCGGGTATGGCTCAGCACGGCTAGGGGAGTGTCGCTGCCCATAGCACCGGCAGGCTCGCCGCCGTTCTTCGCCATAGGCAGAATGATGGTGGAAACATCCTCGTACCGGTAACCGAAAGCCTTCTGCAGCTGTACCAGCTGTTCCTTGTCGTAGCTGGGGGCGCGCTTGTTGGGCACCTTCAGGGAGGACAGGTTGACCAGGTTGCGGTCCAGCCATTCGCCGTAGGGCTGACGGCTGGCATAGTCCTCCTTCAGCTTTTCGTCGTCGACGAGTTCCCCTTTCTGGGTATCCACCAGCAGCATTTTGCCGGGACGCAGACGGTCCTTGCGCACGATCTCGCTGGAGGGAATATCCAGCACGCCTACCTCACTGGAAAGGATCAGGCGGCCGTCCTTGGTGATGTAGTAACGGCTGGGGCGCAGACCGTTGCGGTCCAGCACGGCACCCATCACATCGCCGTCGCTGAACAGGATGCTGGCGGGGCCGTCCCAGGGCTCCAGCATGGTGGCGTAATACTGGTAGAAGTCCCGCTTCTTGGAGTCCATGGCCTGGTTGTTGCTCCAGGGCTCGGGGATGGTGACCATGACGGCCAGCGGCAGATCCATGCCGTTCATCACCATGAATTCCAGGGTGTTGTCCAGCATGGCCGAGTCGGAGCCGCCCTGGTTGACGATAGGCAGGACCTTGGTCATATCGTCTTTCAGGTAGTTGGAGCCGATAGTCTCTTCGCGGGCCAGCATGGTATCCACGTTGCCGCGGATGGTGTTGATCTCGCCGTTGTGCAGGATCAGGCGGTTGGGATGGGCGCGGTTCCAGCTGGGGGCGGTGTTGGTGGAGAACCGGCTGTGCACCATACCGATGGCGGACTCATAATCAGCGTCCTGCAAGTCGGGGTAGAACAGCCGCAGTTCCTTCACCAGGAACATGCCTTTGTAAACGATAGTCCGGCTGGACAGACTGCAGACATAGGTGTCAGGGCTGGACTGCTCAAAGACGCGGCGGGCCACATACAGGCGGCGGTCAAAAGCAATGCCGGGCTCCAGACGGGCGGGTTTGCCCACAAAGCCCTGCCAGATGCTGGGCATGCAGTCCCGGGCCTTGTGGCCCAGCACTTCGGGGCAGACGGGCACTTCGCGCCAACCCAGGAAGGGCAGGCCCTCTTTTTTGCAGACAATCTCAAACAGTTTCTTTGCCTGGTTGCGGCTCAGCTCATCCTGCGGGAAAAAGAACATGCCAATGCCGTATTCCCGTTCCTTGCCCAGCTCAATGCCCAATCCGGCGGCAGCCTTCTGGAAAAACTTGTCACTGATCTGGGTCAGAATGCCCACGCCGTCGCCGGTCTTGCCTTCGGCGTCCTTACCGGCACGATGCTCCAGATGTTCAACAATCTGCAGGGCATCCTCAATGGTTTTATGGGTCTTGCGGCCTTTGATATCGACCACAGCGCCGATGCCACAGTTGTCGTGTTCAAAGCGCGGGTCGTACAGACCGGCAGGGGCTTTGCGTTCGGTAAAATTCTCCATGCTTCGTGTTCGCTCCTTCCCAAGATACCGCCGGCAGCGGCGGTAAACAAAAAGACGTTCCCTAAGGGTACACTGACCCTGTATGGGAACGTCTTTGTTCTTGCCGCTATCATACCATGAAAGACGGCACTTTACAACACTAAAGCAAAAGAATCTTTAGAAATTAAGCAGAAAACCTTTTGAAAATTAAATCCAATATAAGAAACTTAATTTTCTTCGGCTCTCGCAGGGAAAAACCGGGGGCTTACTTAATTAACTTTGCCACCGCATCGGCAGCACCGTTCAAAAAGTCACCGGCGTACATTTCGACCATACCGGCATCTGCCTCTTTGGACAGTTCGGGATCAATGGGCATTTTGGCCAGCACGGGTAGCTGGTACTTGCCGGCGATCTCATCCACATGGCTGTCACCGAAAACGGCGATGTGTTTGCCGCAGTCGGGGCAGACGGCATAACTCATGTTTTCCACCAGACCCAGGATGGGCACATTCATCATCTTGGCCATCTGGACGGCCTTGCCCACGATCATGCCCACCAGTTCCTGGGGGCTGGACACGATGATGATGCCGTCTACCGGCAGGGTCTGGAAAACGGTCAGGGGAACGTCGCCGGTTCCCGGAGGCATATCCACGAACAGGAAGTCCACATCCCATACCACTTCCTGCCAGAACTGCTTGACGGCACCCGCAATGACAGGACCACGCCATACCACGGGGGCTTCGGGGTCCTCCAAGAGCAGGTTGATGCTCATGATCTCAATGCCGGTGCGGCTGGCGATGGGGTTGATGGTCTCGCCGTCGCCCGTAGCCGGGCCCTTCACACCGAACAGACGGGGGATGGACGGGCCGGTGATGTCGGCGTCCAGGATGCCGGCTTTGTAGCCGAGACGACGCATGGTCACGGCCAGCATGGCACTGGTCATACTTTTGCCCACGCCGCCCTTGCCGGACACAACCCCGATGACCTTTTTGATGCGGCTTCTCGGGTGAGGCGGTTCATGCTGGGGGGCGCGGTGATCACAATTGGCACTGCATGTGCTGCAATCGTGGGTACATTCTTCACTCATGATGTTTTGCTCCTTACCATAAAAATGCGCTCAGGCAACGTATAGTATACCAAAAAAACGGTGTTATTGCAAGGTACAGTCGCCTTTACATTGCCTCTACGATGCCGCGCACCAGCTGCTGGAAAACCGCTCCCCGCTGGTTGGCGATTTCAATCACTTCATCGCCGGACAGACGTTTGCCCACCATACCGGCCGCCATGTTGGTGATGAGGCTCAGGCCCAGTACCGGCAGCCCGCAGTGGCTGGCGGCGATGGCTTCGGGAACGGTGCTCATGCCCACTGCATCGGCGCCCAGTACACGGAAAGCGCGGATCTCGGCGGGCGTTTCAAAGCTGGGCCCCATATATCCCAGATAAACGCCCTTCTGCAATACAAGGTTCTGGGCGTTGGCAACCTTCAAGGCGATTTCCTGGAGTTCCGGCGTGTAGACGTGGGTCATATCACAGAACCGGGGGCCGATGCTGTCGTCGTTGGCACCCCGCAGCGGATTGGCGCCCATAAAGTTGATGTGGTCGGTGATGAGCATGAAATCCCCCACATTGAAATCCCAGTTCACGCCGCCGGCAGCGTTGGTCAGGATCAGGGCACGGCAGCCCAGGGCTTTGAACACCCGCACCGGCAGGACAATGGCGGACATATCATGCCCTTCATAGTAGTGAAAACGTCCCTGCATGCACAGCACGTTTTTGCCGCCCAGCTGCCCGGCCACAAACTGCCCGGCGTGGCCCGGTGCGGTGGACAGAGGGAACCCGGGCACTTCCCGGTAGGGGATTACCACAGGATTCCGGATCTCTTCTGCCAGGCCGCCCAGGCCGGACCCCAGCACCAGGGCAAGGTCGGGGGTGAAGGGGAGCTGTGACCGCAGATAGGCAGCGGCGGTATCGACTTCTTTCATAAACTACCTCCTGGAAAGTGTTGCTCCCATTGTACCACCGGGCAGGCAGCGGCGCAAGGAATAATCCCCTGCCCGGATACATAGGCATGCAGAGGGGAGAGAGGAGGGCAGCCGGATGACAAGACGGAAAGTATACCTGCAGAATGCCATGCTGCTTACCGCTTCGGGGCTGGTATTGCGCATGCTGGGCATGGGATTCCGGGTGATCCTGTCGGCCTACCTGGGCGGTGAGGGAATGGGACTGTATCAGCTGATCCTGGCGCTGTATATGGTCTTTGTCTCTTTGGCGACGGCAGGGGTCAATGTAGCTGCCACCCGGCTGGCGGCGCAGAGCCTGGCCAGGGGCCGGGGGATGGCTGCAACGCTGCGCGGCCTCTGCATCACGGCGCTGGGGTTTGGTACGGTTGCCATGGTGGTGCAGGCGGCGGCAGCGGGACCGGCGGCACGGTTTCTTCTGCATGATGCCCGGGCGGAAAACGCATTGCGGGTCCTGGCCCCCAGTCTGCCGTTCATGGCTGTATCCGGTGCGCTGCGGGGATGCTTTCTGGCCTCGCGCCGGGTGACCCCCAACGTAGTGTCCCAGCTGATCGAACAGCTGGTCCGCATGGCGGTGGCAGTGGCCGGGCTGCGCGTCATGGCACAGTGGGGGGCAGGGTACGGCTGCGCAGCGGTGGTGTTGGGCAATACCGTATCGGAAGGGGTATCCTGCTGCCTGATGCTGTTGTTTGCGGCCCGCACGCCGGAGTTTGCCCGGCGGGGCGAAGGACCGCTCCATCCTTATACCTCCCGGGAACTCTATGAGATCGTTTTGCCGGTGACGGGCAGCCGATTGCTCAGCAGCGGATTGCAGGCGGTGGAAAGCAGCCTGATCCCGCTGACGCTATCGCTGTATACCGGCAGCCGGGCGGTGGCTATGACCCAGTACGGCAATTTTAAAGGGATGGCATTGCCGCTGCTGTTTTTTCCTTTCTCGGTCTTGTCGGCTCTGTCCGGTTTGCTGATGCCGGAAATCACCCGGGCCCATACCCGGGGGGATGGCCCCGGTACCCGACGGCTCATCGGCACCATGCTGAAGCTGACGGGAGTGTTTTCCCTGGCGGCGGGGGTCTGCTTTGTAGCCTTCGGCCCCCAGTTGGCTCAGATCGTCTACCGGGACGGGGAAGTGGGCCGCTATGTGCAGGTATTGGGGGTTGTGGCCCCCTTTATGTATCTGGAAAGTATGGTGGACGGCGTGTTGAAGGGGCTGGGGGAACAGCTGGCCACCTTCCGGTATTCTCTTGTGGATTCGGTTTTTCGCATTGCTGCCATTACGCTGCTGCTGCCCCGATACGGGATACTGGCGTTCCTTGGCATTATGATTGCATCCAATCTGCTCACCTTTACCCTCAACACAAAAAGAATGCTGAAAGTGGCTGCCGCAGCATAGGCAAAAGCCCCGCACAAAGGCGGGGCTTTTGGCAGTATGTTTTATAGGGTCTGGCCGCTGACAAGGCCGTTCCACAGGCGGTAGTATATGCCTTTCCGGGCCAGCAGCTGGGCGTGATTCCCCTCCTCCTCAATGCCGTCCCTGCCCAATACCAGGATGCGGTCGGCGTTCTGGATGGTGGTCAGCCGGTGAGCAATGGTCAGGGTGGTGCGCCCTTTGGCCAGCTTGTCCAGGCTTTGTCCCACCAGGATCTCGCTCTCGTTGTCCAGGGCGCTGGTAGCCTCGTCCAGCAGCAGGATGGGGGGATTCTTCAAAAAGACCCGGGCAATGGCAATGCGCTGTTTTTGCCCGCCGCTGAGTTTGACGCCCCGCTCGCCCACATAGGTGTCGTATCCGTCCTTCAAGGCGCGGACAAAACCGTCGGCACCGGCCAGCCTGGCCGCTTCTTCGATTTCTTCCCTGGTGGCACCGGGTTTTCCGTAGGCGATGTTTTCCGCCACGGTGCCGCTGAAGAGGTACACATCCTGCTGTACTACGCCGATGGCTTCCCGCAGACTGTGCAGCGTCACATCCCGCACATTCTGGCCGTCGATGAGAATCTCCCCACCGGTCACATCATAGAAACGGGGAATCAGGTTGCACAGTGTGGTTTTGCCGCCGCCGGAAGGGCCTACCAGCGCCAGGCTTTCGCCGGGGCGGATGCGCAGGTTCACATGGCGCAGCACCTGGTTGTGGTCGTCGGGGTATTCAAAGCTCACATCCCGGAACTCGATGCCGCCTTCCCGGACCACCAGCGGCTTGGCACCGGGGGCGTCGGCAATGGCAACGGGGGTGTCCATGATCTCCAGAAACCGTTCGATGCCGGTCATGCCCCGCTGAAACTGCTCGGCAAATTCCACGATGCGGCGGATGGTAGCGATCAGGGTAGAGACATACAGCACATAGGCTACCAGGTCGCCGGCGTTGATGGCCCCATAGACCAGCGCCATGCCACCGGCCAGAATGACCACCAGATACATCAGTCCGTCAAACAACCGGGTGGAAGTGTTGAAAGCGGCCATGGCATGGTAGGTCAGGGTCTTGATCTTTTCAAAAGCGCGGTTGCCTGCGGCAAATTTTTCCCGCTCCTGCTCCTCGGCAGCAAAGGCCTTGACCACCCGCTGCCCCAGCAGGCTGTCCTCAATGGTAGCATTCAGTTCACCGATCTGGAAGCGCTGCTGCCGGAACCGGGCCCGGAGTTTCAGGTTCAGGTAGACCGAAACAATGCCCATCAGGGGCACACAGGCAAACACCACCAGGGTCAGGGGAACGCTGGCCTGGCAGAGAATGACAAAGGACGCCACAATTTTGATAAAAGCAATAAAGAATTCCTCAGGGCAGTGGTGGGCAAATTCGGTCACGTCGAACAGATCGTTGGTGATCCGTCCCATGATCTGGCCCACTTTTGTATTGTTGTAGTAGGTGTGGTCCAGACGCAGCAGGTGATCGAAGGCATCCCGGCGCATATCGGTCTCGATGTGCACCCCCATAATGTGCCCGATGCCAGACATAAAATAGCTGGCGGCACCGTCGATGATGCGGAGCACGAAATAAAGCCCGGCCAGCCGCAGCACAGACTGCACCGTAAGGGCAGCCGCCTGCCCGGAAGCAGCGTTGGTCAGCATCCCCATGATTTTGGGCAGGGCAATGTCACACAGGGTGGTCAGGGCGGCGCAGAACAGGTCAAAGAAGAGCACGCCCCTGTATTTCATCAGATAAGGCAGAAAACGGTGCAGCAGTTCGCCGCTGCCGCCACGGGATTTCCGGGAAGTATCCATAGAACAACCTCATTTCTTGGGGAACATAGAAGGACCGCTCCCGCAAGGGAGCGGTCTGTTTTGTGTTTGTCGATGCCGGAAGAGCCCGGACGGCTTTACGATGCGGGGACTTCCGGTGGTGGCTCCACGGCTTCCGCGGCGGGGGGCTCCACAGTCGGCTCGGAAGAGGAGACTTCCACGCTGCTGGAACTGGACTCACTGCCGGAGGAGACCGTTTCGCTGGAGCTGCCGGGCTCAGGCGAGCTGGGTGTTATCTGGGAGCTGGAAGTGCTGTCGGGCACAGTGCTTGAGGTGATGGAACTGGGCCCCTGCAGCACGGCACCGCAGCGGCTGCAGATGATACTGCCATCCCCCTGCTGGACCCCGTTGTGGCCCAGCGCACCCTGGCCGTAGGTGACGGTGGTTGCACCGCAAGCGCACTGCCATACGATGGTTTCGGGTTCCGTGCAAGTGGCGGCGGTATCGCTGAGGACAGTGCTGTAATTGTGGGTGTGGGCGATGGTTTCGGTCTTGATCTCACCGCATCGACGGCAGGTGTAGACCATCTGGTTCCCGCTCTGGACACCGCCATCCCAGTCATGCCCCAGGGCGGGGACATCTTTCTCTACGATTTCCCCGCAGATGGAGCATTTGTACTTGGTGCTGCCGGCTGTCAGACAGGTGGCGGCCACTTTGGAGCCTTCCACCTCCACATAGTTGTGTTCGTGGGCATCGGCCTTGAAGTGGGCGGTCAGTACCACGCCGCCTGCATTGGCGTTGGTGGGCATGGTGAACTGGATGGTGGCGCTGCTGTAGCTGCCGCCGGTGCTGGCCGTCCACCCGGCAAAGACAAAGCCTTCATCGGGCACCGCCGTGACGGCGCTGGCGGTGCCGCCTTTCTTGACCAGCTGGCTGGTGGAACCGGAAAGCTTGCCGCCGTTGGTGGCCACAAATTCCAGCGGAACCTTGGCACCGCGAACGGCAATGGGGTCTTCGCTGATCAGGTTAGCCGGTACGCCGTCGGGAGTGGGGATGTTGCCCAATGGCTGGGGACGGCGGTCCTCTGTCACATAGGCGTGAGTACGGACATAGTTGAAGTAGGCGGTCACGGCAATCTTGGACAGGTGCACGCCGTCCGACAGCGTATAGTCGGTTTTGGCCCAGCCGGTGTTGCTGTCCCGCAGAACTTCGGCGCTGTTCAGGAATTTGAAGCCGTTTTCTTCACACATGGTCACCAGGGCCGCGTTGTATGCGTCCACCTGGGTCATGGTCAGGTTGGTGTTTTCCCGCTGCTTGTCCAGGGGCGGGATCGCGCTGACAATGATGTCGCAATAAGGCCAGGCGGTTTGGATCGCCTGCAATCCCTTCAGATAGGTGGAAATGAAATTGGTGGCGTCGGTGGAAGACCCACCCAGATTGTTGGTGCCGTAGCAGATGATGATGCGCTTGGGCTTGAGCATGGCAACCGCTTCCGGCACGGTATACATGGTGGAAGAACCTTTGAATTTTTCGCATTTCAGCGAAGTGATGGCCCCGGCGCCCATGCTTACCACGCCGATGTTGTTGTCCAGGGAGGTAAAGGCCTCGCCGGTTTCATCTGCATACATCAGATAGCGTGCCGTGTTGGAGTCTCCGATGAAGAGCGTCTCGTCTATGTAATTGCGTCCCGCGTCCTCCGTCTGGGGCAGAACGGTCCCTACGGCAGCCGTCTGCACGGCCAGATCTGCCGCATGCGGAATTTCTGCAGTTTCGGGGGAGGCGCTTTCTGCTGTTTCTGCGGTTGCCTGCTGTGATACGGCTTCGGTGGTGTTTTTGCCGCTCAGGGCAATGGCAAAAATGCAGAACAGGACTACCAGCAGGGCCATACAACCGGCAGCAATGAAAAGCACTTTGCGGTTCAACCGGTTCCATGGGGGAAAGGATGGCAATTTCATCCGGAAACACTCCTCGCAAAAAACAATATATCTCATCATACACCATTTACACGGGCTGCGCAAACGGAAAAGGCAGAAAAAAGATGGTCTGCTTGAACTTTTTACAACTTTTTGTGGGGATCACCCTTTTTTGGATGTACCTCTTGACAATCAACTTTGAATGAGGTAAACTAGTCAAGTCGGGAAAAAATATGGGCCTGTAGCTCAGTTGGGAGAGCGTTCGGTTCGCATCCGAGAGGTCAAGGGTTCGAATCCCTCCAGGTCCACCAGTATAAGCCCCCTGCCGTAAAACGGCAGGGGGCTTTTTGTGTCTGCCTGCAATTTCACCAAAATTTCTCATATACAGTTTCCATTTTGCGCTTTTCGTGCTATACTGAAGCAAAACATACGTTTTTTGCACTGCGCGTAGGAAAACGTAGGCTCCGTGTGGATTGAATCCTTTTGCTGTTTGCCCTATAGTACCCTTTAAAGGAGAACTGTACCGCGGCAGACTCTCCTGGAATTTCGGTTTCGTATTGGAGAGGATGAAGGAGTTATGGAACAAGCAGGACAGGAATATCTGGCTGTTTACCGGCGGGATTTTTCGGAATTGGAGGGCCTGCAAAAAGCGGAGCAAGTAACGTATGCACTGCAACGGGTGAAAAACGCCCTGTGTTTTCATGCCAGACGGCGTACGACGGACCAGGAAGTTTCCTGCAGCCTGTGCGGTCTGGACGAGGCGTTTGCCGGACGTGTGCTGTGTTACATGTATGAAAATGCTGTGGCGCCGGAACAACTCCCGGATGTCCTGCGGGATCTGTGCGGAACGGCGGTATAAACAACATGCAGGGAACATTGGAAAAGGGGCGTCCCGTCCCGGAAAGAGGAATGGCACCGATGCGGCCGGTGGATCAAAAGCAAACGGTTGTGGCGGTGTTTGTTACGGATGTCCGCATGGAGCGGGATTGCATTCGCCTGTATGCACAGACGCATCGGGAAATCTGCGCAGCGGCGGTTCTGCCGGGTGGCCGGGAACTGTTGCGGCAGCTGCGCAGCGGGTTGACACCCCAGGTGCTGGTACTGGACGCTTTGCTGGCAGATATCGGTATACTTTCTTTGATCGAAGAGGTGCATGCGCTGCACCTGGACCCGGAACCGGTCATCCTGCTTACGGTGCCGGTGCCGGAACAGACGGCTGCGCGCCGGGCGGTACAGGTATTCAGCGATTGCCAGATGATTTTGAAACCCTACCGGCTGAAGGATCTGTTTGATCAGGTCTATCTGCTGGGCGCGGGGGCGGATCAGTACCGGCTGTACCGTGCACGCGGTTTTTGCCGGAATTGCCTGCAAAAGATGCGGGCAGATCCTTCCATGAGTGGCTGCGATTACCTGGAACAGATGCTGCTGTATGCCTATACCGCAGAGCGGGCCTTTACGATCACGGTGCTGTATCAGATGGTCGCCCTGGAAAATGATACCCAGGAAGCCAGTGTGGCGGCCGCGGTCATGCGGTTGTCCCGCAAAATGTGGCAGCAGGGAACGCCGATGTACCGGGAACTCTGTCGGCGCTGCGGTTTGGATGAGGGTGCGGTACTGCCCAACGGCAAACTCCTTAAGGGCCTGCTGGAATTGCTCCAGCGGGAAATTACATGATTCAGTCTTGATTTTCAGAAAAGAGGGGAACGGCATGCAGACAAACGAACAGGAACTGATCAGAGCCCTGCGCGGCGGTCTGCGCGGTCGGTTCCGCAACTCGTTTCATTTGCTGGAAAATGCATTTGAAGTTTTGGATGACCGGATGTCGCATTGCGTGACACCTACCGAGTATGATACCCTCCGTCCTCTGTTGCAGCAGATCCGGGAGCAGTTGTTGTTGCTGCAGCGTCTGGGGGACCATGCGGCGGATGCGGCGATCGCGCCTGTTTTGCGGCAGGCCTGTGCGCCGCGGCCTATGGAACTGCTGGGGCAGCTGCGGGAATGGTCGGAGCTGGTCAATGAGATCCTGCTGCAGGAGGAAGTTCCTGCCTCTGTTAAGGTGGAGGCATCAGGGGAGGTCCCGGTGCTGCTGACAATGGGCGATGATACGCTGCTCAGCGGCCTGCTGGCCAACCTGGTTTCCAATTCCCTGGCGGCAGGCACACCGGTGGAAATCACCCTGGCCTGTGGGCCGGGGCAGTTTTGCTACCGGGACAACGGGCCAGGGCTTCCGGCGGATGCGGTGACTTTGCTGGAAGGCGGTGCATGGAGTGAACGGCTGCTGGAACAGGGGGGACTGGGTCTGCCGCTGATCCGGGCCTATGCGGCGGCTATGGGCTGGACTTTCACGGTGGAAAAAGGGGCGGGGACCTGCTTGCGGTTTTCGCTGCCCACCTGTTCGCTGGATTTGGAAAGCGTGGTCCTGGAGTCATCATCCAGGGGACTGCTTGACCGGGAACGGCGTCGGAAGGACCTGTACCGGGAGCTATATTCCGTCCTGCCGAAACAGGAAAAACAAAGCTGACAAACGCCATCCGGAAGGGTGGCGCTCTTTTTTTGTCGCGGCGCTTTACTTTACCCGCAATCTATTGTAAAATACTAGACAAATAAGAATGGTTTACTGTGCCCCTTTGGCACAAAACCGCAGTAAATAACAGGTGGTGTAATAGTTATGGGGATTCAATACAAACGCATCCTGCTGAAAGTAAGCGGGGAGGCGCTCTCCGGCCCCAAGGGAACCGGCTTTGACGAAGGGACCATTGCTTCTATCTGCGCCGGTATCAAGGCGGCCCATGATCTGGGCACACAGATCGGCATTGTTGTGGGCGGCGGCAACTTCTGGCGCGGCCGTTCCAGCGGGAAAATGGACCGCATGGATGCCGATAAGATTGGCATGCTGGCCACAGTGATGAATGCACTGGCCGTCAAGGATGCGCTGCGCCAGCAGGGCGTCCCGGCCGTGGTCATGACCAGTTCTTTCATGCCCCAGGTGGCGGAAGTATTTACCAGCGACAAGGCCATTGCGGCGCTGGAAAGCGGCAAGATCGTCGTTTTCGGCGGCGGTACCGGCAATCCGATTTTCTCTACCGATACGGCTTCCGCCCTGCGCGCCCTGGAGATCGGCGCCGATGCCATGTTCAAGGCTACCATGGTGGACGGCGTTTACGACAAAGATCCTCACAAGTATCCCGATGCGGTGCGCTATGACACGCTGACCTTCACCCGCGTTCTGGATGAGCGGCTGGCGGTCATGGATTCTACGGCGGCGACCCTCTGCCGTGACAACGGTCTGCCCATCGTGGTGTTTGACCTGGGCGAGCCCGCCAACATTGCCAAGGCCGTACAGGGCGAGGCTGTGGGCACGATCGTAAAAGAGTAAGAAAAATTCATAAAACCTGCCTATACTATTATAAACTAAGGAGAAATTGCCATGAGCAGCACGACCAAACCCTATGAAGAAAAAATGAACGCCAGTGTGGACCATCTGGTCCGGGAACTGGCTTCGATCCGCGCCGGCCGCGCCAACCCCGCCGTTCTGGACCGGGTCACGGTGGATTACTACGGCAGCCCCACACCCATCAACCAGATCGCCGCGGTGGCTGTTGCCGAGGCGCGCATCCTGACCATCACCCCCTGGGACCGCCAGATGCTCAAACCCATCTCCAAAGCCATCCAGACCAGCGATATCGGCATCAACCCCATTGATGACGGCCAGGTGATCCGTCTGGTGTTCCCGGCCCCCACCGAAGAGCGCCGCAAGCAGCTGACCAAGGACGTGCAGAAGCAGGGTGAGGAAGCCAAGGTGGCGGTGCGCAATGTCCGCCGCGATGCCATGGACAAGTTCAAGGCCATGAAGAAGGCCGGCGAACTGACCGAGGATGACCAGAAGAAACTGGAGGAAGAAACCCAGAAGCTGACCGACAAGTACGTCAAGATGATCGACGAGACTTGCGCGTCCAAGAACAAGGAAATCATGGAAGTCTGATTGTATCGGAACTTCCTCAGCGTCTGTGCGGGCATGCCGTTGGGCACGCCCGCATAGGCTGTTATGAGTAGATTATTATTCCATCCGTGAAAGGGAACCAACCGTATGAAGACCCGCATCATTACCGCTGTAGTCGGCCTGGCCCTGTTGGCTGTTGTGCTGGCGTTTTTCAACACCGCCCTCTTTGATTTGGTGCTCAGCGCCGTCTGCCTGATCGCCATTCATGAAGTGTTCTCCGCTATGGGGTTCGGCAAAAAACAATGGTATCTGTATGCTGTGGCAGTGCCGTACACGCTGCTGATCATGCTTACCACCACCCAGACGGCCCGCATGCTGGTGCTGCCGGTCAGCTTCCTGTTGGTGCTGTTTCTCAATATCTGCCAGATCACCCATGTGCAGAAGCTGGATTTCGGTAAGCTTGCGGGGTATGTCTATTTTTCGGGGGTCATTCTCTTCTGCTTTTATTCGCTCATCCACCTGAAGCGGATGCTGCCTTTTGAAAATTATCGGTATGACGCGGTATATTTTATCTTGCTGACCCTTTGCTTTGCCTGGGGCGGCGATACGGCTGCCTATTTTGCCGGGCGTGCATTCGGCAAGCACAAACTGGCACCGGTGGTCAGCCCGCATAAAACGGTGGAGGGGGCTGTCGGTGGCGTGGCAGGCAGTATGCTGGCCGGTGTGCTGCTGACGGCGGCCTATACCTTGCTTTCCTCTGGCTATAATGTCATCAGCATCCAGATGCGTCCCAAGCATTATTTTGTGCTGCTGTTGATGGGCGCCATTGCCTCGGTGCTGGGCATTTTGGGGGACCTGTTCGCCTCGGCAGTCAAGCGTCAGGTGGGTATCAAGGACTACGGCACGATCTTCCCAGGACATGGCGGCATTCTGGACCGGTTTGACAGTGTGATGTTCATTGCACCCTTTGTGGCCATCGTTGTGCGCTATTTCTTCTATGTATTGTAATGTGAAAAGGATGGAAAACCATGAATAAGACCATCACCTTGCTGGGCTCCACCGGTTCCATCGGTACCCAGAGCCTGGATGTATGCCGTATGCACGGCTATTCGGTATTCGGTCTGGCGGCAAACTCCCGTGTGGACAAACTGCTGGAACAGATCCGGGAATTCCACCCCCGCTATGTGGTGGTGGTGGACCCGGATGCCTTCCGGAAGCTGGAAGGGGAACTGGCCGGGCAGCCGGATGCCCCCACGCTGCTGCAGGGGCCGGACGGATTGCGGGAACTTGCCGCCATGGAAGGACCGGATGTTGTCCTCAATGCGGTGGTGGGTATCGCCGGCCTGGATGCTTCGCTGGCCGCCATTGAGAGCGGTCATGACCTTGCCCTGGCCAACAAGGAAAGTCTTGTTACCGGCGGTCATCTGGTTACCGATGCGGTAAAACAGCACGGTGTCCATTTGCTGCCGGTGGACAGCGAGCACAGTGCTATCTTCCAGTGCCTGCAGGATGCCCACAGCGCCAAAACGCTGGAGAAGATTTTGCTCACGGCGTCGGGCGGTCCCTTCTTCGGCATGACCACCGAAGAATTGCGGGGCAAGACCAAGGCGGATGCGCTGCGCCATCCCAACTGGAACATGGGGGCCAAAATCACCATCGATTCGGCTACCCTGATGAACAAGGGTCTGGAGCTCATCGAGGCGGCCTGGTTGTTTGGCCTGCCAGAGGATAAGATCCAGATCGTTGTCCAGCGGGAAAGCATCATCCATTCGGCGGTGCAGTTTGCCGATCATTCCATCATTGCCCAGCTGGGCGTGCCGGATATGCGCATTCCCATTCAATATGCTCTGACCTGGCCCGAACGTCTGCCCAGCCCGGTGCCGGAACTGGATTTCACGGCGCTGACCAAGCTGAGCATTGCCACCGCAGACGAGGAAACCTTCCGCTGCCTGGCGGCCTGCAAGAAGGCCATCCGCAAAGGCGGACTGGCTCCCTGTGCGGCCAACGGTGCCAACGAGGCGGCAGTGGCCCATTTCCTGCGGGATGAGATCGGATTCCTGGACATCGGCCGTCTGGTGGAGGGCATGGTGGACAGTGACAGCTTTGGCGGCGACTACACGCTGGCGGATGTACATGAATGTGACCGTATGGCCCGCGCCTATGTGGAGGCCCATATTTGAGATTAGATGAGAGGTGCCTATGACTGCATTGCTGACCGGGCTGGTATCCCTGCTCGTGTTCGGGGTTGTCATTTTGGTGCATGAGCTGGGCCACTTTTGGGCGGCCCAGCATTGCGGCATTCGGGTGGAGGAATTTTCCATCGGATTTGGTCCCAAGCTGTTTGCCTGGGGCCGTGGCGATACGCGGTATACGCTGCGTCTGATTCCTCTGGGAGGGTACAATCTCTTCACCACTCCGCCGGACCCGGAGGAAGATGGCGAAGAGATCCAGCCGGTACGCCCGCCGGAGAAGAAAAAGGGCGTTTTCCCTGTGGTGGTCCGCGGCCTGGAGTTTGAAGAAGCCGGCGCTTGGCAGCGCTTTTTTGTGACGCTGTGGGGCGCGGTGATGAACTTTTTGCTGGGCCTCGTGGTTCTGCTGGTGCTTGTATGCAGCATGGCCAATCTGGGCGGCACCACGGTGGCGCAGTTTGTGGATGGTGCTTCCAGCAGCCAGACCGGTCTGCAAAAGGGGGACACCATCCTGGCTGTGGACGGTAACCGGGTGCATACGGCCAATTCGCTGGCCCAGCTGTTTGACGGTACCGCCCGCCAGCACACCATGACTGTCCTGCGCAACGGGGAAGTGGTGACGCTGTCCGGTGTGACGGTGGCCCCCACCACCGACGAGGACGGCAACATTGTCAGCGGGGTGGATTTCCGGGTGTCGGCAGTGCCGAAAAATCTGCGCAACGTACTGGTGCAGACCGGGGAGTTCTTTCAATATTACAGCACGGCCATTCTGGGCGGTTTCTGGCAGCTGGCCACCGGAAAAGTGGGGGTGGATCAGCTTTCCGGCCCCATCGGTACAGTGTCGGCGGTAAGCCAGGCGGTGCAGTACGGCTGGCGGGATGTTCTTTCCCTGATGGCACTTCTGACCATCAATGTGGGGATCTTCAATTTGCTGCCGATTCCGGCACTGGATGGCTGCAAACTGCTGTTCTTGCTGTTTGAAGGGGTGACCGGGCATGCGGTGCCCCAGCGTTTCCAGATTGCGGTCAATACTGCCGGAATGGTGCTGCTGCTTTGGCTGATGCTGCTGGTGACCATGCAGGACATTACCAGGATTTTATAAAAGGAGGAGCCGTTATGACGCGCCAACTGAAACGAGAAGTCAAGATCGGGAACATCACCATTGGTGGTACCAATCCCATTGCTGTGCAGACGATGCTCAACGTGCCGGTGAAGGATATTGCAGGCAACGTAGCCCAGGCCAAGCGGGTGGCGGAAGCCGGCTGCCAGATCGTGCGGGTCACAGTCCCTACTCCCGAAGACGCTGCGGTGGTGTATGCCATCAAAGAGGCAGTGGATATCCCCGTGGTGGCGGACATCCATTTTGATTACCGTGCGGCCCTGGCGGCTTTGGACGCCGGTGCCGACAAGATCCGCATCAACCCCGGCAACATCGGTTCGGACGATCGCGTCAAGGCGGTGGCGGATGCCTGCAATGCCAAAAATGTGCCCATCCGCATCGGTGTCAACGGCGGCAGCCTGGAAAAGCACATCCTGGCCAAGTACGGCGCCCCTGTGCCTGAGGCTATGGTGGAAAGTGCTCTCTACCATGTGCGTCTGCTGGAAAAGCACGATTTCAACAATATCGTCATCTCCATCAAGTCCAGCAATGTGCCCCGCATGATGGCGGCCTATCGGATGCTGTCTGCCCAGACGGACTACCCGCTCCATGTGGGCGTTACCGAGGCGGGCGGCAACCGTATGGGCTTGATCAAATCCGGCATGGGTATCGGCGGCCTGTTGCTGGAGGGCATTGGTGATACCCTGCGGGTTTCCTTGACCGAGGACCCGGAAAATGAAGTCTATGCCGGTTACGACATCCTGCGTGCCGTGGGCTACGCTGTGGCGGGACCGGAGATCATCAGCTGCCCCACCTGCGGCCGTACCCAGTATCCCATGATCGAAATTGCCAACGAGGTGGAGCGCCGCCTGCGGGATGAAGGCTTCAAGAAGCCCCTGAAGATCGCCATTATGGGCTGTGTGGTCAATGGTCCCGGCGAGGCATCCGATGCCGATATCGGAATTGCCGGCGGTAAGGATGAAGCGCTGCTTTTCATCCGCGGCGAAAAGGTCCGGATGTTGAAAGGGGATATTGTCGGTCAGTTCATCGACGAGATCTACAAACTGTAAGCGGCGGAAAAGCCGGGAAGGAGTCCCCGGTTATGGAAACGTTGATAGAAATCATTGGTACCATCCTGGTCGAAGCGCTGCAGGAACTCTGGCCGCCCGTTCTGATCATTCTGGATGGCGGGATGGTGCTGTTGTTTGCCTTCCTGACCTGGCTGTATGGCACAGAGGGGCAGACGCTCAAAGCGGTGATCAGTCTGCTGGCAGCAGTGCTGTTCCTGGCTGTTGGCATCATATGGGTCAGAAGCGGAGCCTGTAATCGCCCCGGAAAGAACCGGAAAAAATCCGGAAAGTAACCCCTTGTTTCCCATTTGCAAAGGAGCTATCTTGAAACCACTTGTTACTCAGGTCTGGCCGCAGTTTACGGCGGACCAGCAGTTCTGCAACGCTTTCGGCAGCGTTCTGGTGGAGCGTGTGGAACTGCATCGCACCAAACGTCAGGTCATCATCTGCCTGCGCAGCGCCGAGCCCTTGGACCAGGCGCTGTGCGGGCGCCTTTGTGCATCCCTGCAGGAAGTGTTTGCCGGGTATGAACTGCATCTGCGCAACTATTTTTCTTATCCCAACATCACGCCGGAATCGGTCTGTCTGATGATCGAGGAACTGAAAGAAAAAGGCATGCCGGTGAATGGCTTTCTGGACAAGAGCCAGCCCGTGGTCTTTGGGGAGGATGGCATTACCATCCGGGTAAATGCAGGGCGCACCATCCTGGAAAGTGTGGAACTGCCCCGTGTTCTGGCGGAACTGATTCAGGAACGCACCGGCTCGCTGCCCATTGTTCGGCTGGCGGATACAGGCAATGTCCGCACGGAAGAGGAGTTTGAGCAGTACCTGCAGGAAAAGACCCCGGTGGTCAAGTTCGAGGCTAAGGAAACGCCGCCTGACTTTACCATTGAGGGACTGTCCCTTTCCAATAAGCCGGTGAAGGTATTTTACGGAAAAACCTTCAAACCTGCCGAGACCCGCCGCCTCAACGATCTGGGGGATGGCGGCAAGGTGGTGGTATGGGGCGATGTCTTTGCCACCGAGGTCAAGGGCAGCCGCCGCAAGATTTATTTTACATCCATCACCGACTATACCGGCTCCGTCAACCTGAAGATCCTGGGGGACGAGGACGCCGATATGTCCAAGTGGGAGGGCCTCAAGCCCGGCACCACCCTCATCGTGCGGGGCAACTATATGTATGACAAGTATGAGCACGATTTTGTCATCATGCCCTACGATGTTTTGCAGGTGGAGCGGGAAACCCGCCAGGATACCGCCCCCGAAGGGCAGAAGCGGGTGGAACTGCATCTGCACACCAAGTCCAGTTCCATGGACGGCTTCAACGACCCGGGCAAGATCGTGCGTCTGGCCCACCGTATGGGGCACCGTGCCATTGCCATCACCGACCACGGCGTCTGTCAGGGGTACCCCGAAGCCATGCTGGCCACCGATGATATCCACCAGAATGACCCCGATTTCAAACTGATCTACGGCTGCGAAGCCTACTTTGTGGATGATATGATCCCGGCCGTCTACGGCGGCGCCAGAATGCCGCTGTCCGGGTCCTTTGTGGTCTTTGACACCGAGACCACCGGCCTGGACTCCAACGTGGAGGCCCTCACCGAGATCGGCGCCGTTTATGTGGAAAACGGCAAGATCAACGAAGAGAAGAAATTCTGTACCTTTGTCAATCCCGGCAAGCCCATTCCCCAGCGGGTGGTGGAACTCACCGGCATCAACGATGCCATGGTGGCCGATGCCCCCACGCCGGAGGAGGCAATCCGCGCCTTCAAGGAATTCTGCGGGGATCATGTGCTGGTGGCCCACAATGCCCACAGCTTTGATATGCTCTTCATCCGCAAGACAGGGGAGAAGGCCGGTGTCAGCTTTGATGAAAACACCTATATTGACACCCTGCCCATGGGTCAGGCGCTCTTCCCGGGGCTGCGCAACTATAAACTGGATACCATCAACAAGCACCTGGAAATTCCGCCCTTCAACCATCACCGGGCGGTGGATGATGCTATGGCCCTGGCCCGCATCTTCGAGGTCATGCTCAACGACCTGGAGGAAAAGGACATCCATACCCTGGAAGCCATCAACACCGGTCTGGGGGGCAACAAGGAAGTCCTGAAAAAGAAATACTATCACCTGATCATCCTGGTGCAGAACCAGGTGGGATTGAAAAATCTGTACCGTATCGTCAGCGCAGCCCATACCCAGTATTTCTTTAAAAAGCCCCGTGTGCCCCGCAGTCTGCTCAATCAGTACCGGGAGGGGTTGCTCCTTTCTCCGGCCTGCGAAGCGGGCGAACTGTATCGAGCCATTGTGGCGGGCCAGCCCTACGAGCAGCTGCTGCGCATTGCCGATTATTACGATTATCTGGAAGTGCAGCCGCTGGGCAACAACGAGTTCATGGTCCGCAACGGTCAGGTGGATTCCATCGAGGCCATCAAGAACTTCAACCGCACCGTCATCCAGCTGGGCGAGGACCTGCACAAACCGGTGGTAGCCACCGGAGACTCCCATTTTCAGGAGCCGGAGGACTGGATCTACCGTGCGGTATTGCAGGCCGGCAACGGCTTCAAGGACGCCGACAACCAGGCGCCCCTCTACTACCACACCACCACCGAGATGCTGGAGGACTTCAGCTACCTGCCCCAGGAAAAGGCCTTCGAGATCGTAGTGACCAATCCCAACAAGATTGCCGCCACCATCGACAACAATCTGCGGGCCATCCCCAAAGGCACCTATCCGCCCAGCATTCCCGGCGCCGAACAGGAACTGCGGGATGATACCTGGAAGCACGCCGCCCGGGACTACGGTACGCCGCTGCCCGATGTGCTGCAAAAGCGGCTGAAAAAGGAACTGGATTCCATCTGCGGCCATGGCTACGCCGTTTTGTACGTCATTGCCGTCCGTTTGGTGGCCTACTCCAACGCCGGAGGCTACCAGGTGGGCAGCCGTGGTTCGGTCGGTTCCTCCGCCGTGGCCCACTTCTCCGGCATTTCGGAGGTCAACTCGATGCCGCCCCACTATCTGTGCCCCAACTGTAAGCACAGTGAGTGGATTGATGACGGTGTCCATATGGACGGCTTCGACCTGCCTGACAAGAATTGCCCGGTCTGCGGCCAGAAGATGATCGTGGAAGGCCACGACATTCCCTTCGAGACCTTCCTGGGATTCTACGGCGACAAGGAACCGGATATCGACCTGAACTTCTCGGGCATGTATCAGTCCCACGTCCACCGCTATACCGAGGAACTCTTCGGCAAGGAGAACGTGTTCAAGGCCGGCACGGTATCCGGTCTGCAGGACAAAACAGCCTATGGCTATGTGAAGAAATATCTGGAAGAACGGGGCAAGACGGTCAACCGTGCCGAGGAAAACCGGCTGGTTATCGGCTGCACCGGCGTCAAGCGTACCACCGGCCAGCACCCCGGCGGCATGGTCGTTGTGCCCGATACCTTTGATATCTACGACTTCTGTGCCATCCAGCACCCGGCGGATGACGTCAAGGGCGGCCTGCTGACCACCCACTTCGAATTCAAATACCTGCACGACACGCTGCTGAAGCTGGACGAGCTGGGCCATGATGTGCCCACCTTCTATAAATATTTCGAGGAGTATTCCGGCATTCCCATCGATTCGGTGCCGATGAACGATGAAAAGGTGTACAGTCTGCTTACCAGCCCGGCGGCCCTGGGGGTCACCGAGGAACAGATCGGTTCCAAGACCGGCACTTTCGGCATCCCCGAGATGGGCACCAACTTCGTACGGCAGATGCTGCTGGATGCCCAGCCGAAGAACTTCTCGGAACTGATCCAGATTTCCGGTTTGTCCCACGGCACCGATGTCTGGACCAATAACGCCGACGAACTGATCCGTTCGGGCACCTGCACCATCGCCGAAGTGATCGGCTGCCGTGACAGTATTATGCTCTATCTGCTGCGCAAAGGCCTGGAGCCCAAGATGGCTTTCGATATTATGGAGGCTGTCCGTAAGGGCAAAGTAGCCAAAGGCGGCTTCAAACCCGGCTGGGAGGAAGCCATGCGGGAACACGACGTGCCCGACTGGTATATCGAGTCCTGCCGCAAGATCAAGTATATGTTCCCCAAGGCCCATGCAGTGGCCTACCTGATGGCAGCCATCCGTCTGATGTGGTTTAAGGTCTATCACCCGGCCATCTTCTACGCGGTGTACTTTACGGTCCGCGGTGCCGATATCGACTACGAAGCGGCTGTGGGCGGCGTCCGGGTGGCCAAGGAACATCTGCGGGACAACGAACGTATCCCCAAAGAAGAGCGTACCGCCAAGGATGACGACGCCCTGGTCAGCTTGCAGCTGGAAAACGAGATGCTCCAGCGGGGCTGTCAGTTCCTGCCCATCGAACTGGGCAAGAGTCATGCCAGCAAATACGTGGTGGAGGACGGCAAGGTGCGTCTGCCCTTTACCTCGCTGCGCGGGCTGGGTGAGGCAGCCGCCGTTGCCTTGGAGGAAGCCACCATCCATGGACAGGAGTATATCTCCATCGAAGAATTGCAGCAGGCCAGCGGTGTGGCAAGCTCGGTATTTGATAAACTTCGGTCGGTGGGAGCCCTGGGCAACCTGCCCGAAACCAGCCAGGTGGACCTTTTCAGCCTGATGTGAGAGGGAAGGCTCCGAAATAAATCACAAAAAAAGCTTGCACCATCGGCATATCTGTGTTATACTATACCCCGCATGAGAAGTTAAAGGAGTGCTATTCAATGAACTGGTATGAGATCGCCCTCGGTTGCGTTCTGATTGCAGTGTCGCTTTTGATCATCGTCTTCACCCTCGCACAGGAGCAGAAGGGCCAGGGCCTGTCTGCCGCCATCATGGGTGAGAGCAGCCACATGGCGGCCGGCCGTGAGCGCGGTATCGACGCCAAACTCGCCAAGTGGACCAAGGTCTTCGGCGGCGTGTTTTTCGTGGTGACGCTGGTCGTCTGTGTACTCAGCGCCCGCCTGTAATCGGAGAAAGCAGCAATCACAAAACAAAAGGGTCCGCCAAGCGCGAAGAAGTCTCTGCGCCCCGGCGGGCCGTTTTTTGTGGGAAAGTGGCGGGAGCGTGTGTCCCGCAATGGAAGGGCTGCACCGGACGGTGCGGCGACGTAAATCAAAGGAGTAACTATGACACCCTTACAGAAAAGTATTCTTTCTGCGGTAAAGCGGCGGCCTATGACGCTGCGGGAACTGCAGAACAACCTGCAGGTGGATAACTCCCGCCTGCGCACTACCGTCTCGGCTATGGTGGCCACCGGCGAGCTGTCCATGCGCAACGGCACCTATGTGCCGGGCTTTGCCACCTACCAGAACGAGGCTGCCCCCAATACCATTCCCTGCACATTGGTCAAGCTGGCTGCCCGGTTCGGCTTTGCCAGTCGGGACGATGGGCAGGGGGATATCTTCATCCCCGGCCGTGCACTGCACGGTGCCATGCCCCAGGACAAGATCAGTGTAAAGCTCTTTGACCATCCCCGTGTGGAAGGTTCCTCCGAGGGCGAAGTCGTGGAAGTCACGGTGCCCAACAACCGCTTCGCCGGCACTGTCTGCCTGTCGGACGACGGTCGTCTGTCGGTGGAGCCCGACGGCTGCCGGGATGTTCGCTTCCTGCTGGCCAAGCAGGGCAGCGAAGGCGTGCACATTGGCGATAAGGTGGGCATTCAGATCACCCACCGCGGCCCGCGCCACAGTGACCATCGTGCCGCCGTGGTAGAAAAGTTCGGGTCTTCCGATCGTGCATCGGAATGCGCCAAGGCCATTCTCTATGGCCGCAATGTGCGCCTGGAGTTCCCGCCGGAGGTGCTGGCCGAGGCTCATGCCTACGACAATGCCACCATTGATACTGCCGAGGCGGCCCGCCGGATGGATCTGCGGGGCATTCCCATCTTCACCATCGACTCTGCCGAGACGAAGGACATCGACGATGCCATCAGTCTGCAGAAGCTGGAGGACGGCGGCTACGAGCTGGGCGTTCATATCGCCGATGTAAGCCATTATGTCCGTCCCGGTTCGGCGCTGGACAACGAAGCCTTTGAGCGGGCTACCAGCATCTATTATGCGGATAAAGTCATTCCCATGCTGCCCACCCAGCTTTCCAACGGCATCTGCTCGCTGAACCCCAACGAGGACCGGCTGGCATTTTCCTGCCTGATGCGTCTGGATGGGGAAGGGAACATCCACAGCTATCATTTTGTAAAAACGGTGATCCGCAGCCGGGTCAAGGGCGTTTATAAGGAGATCAATGCCCTGCTGGAGCCCGAGGAAGGGGCGGACCTGACCGAACTGAAAGCAAAGTATGCCGACGTGCTGGAACAGCTGCCTGTGATGGACGAGCTGTACCGCAAGCGGCTGGACTTGCGCCGGAAGCGCGGCGCCATGGAGATCGAGTCTGACGAGGCCAAACTCATCATCGACGAGAGTGGCCGTTGTGTGGATATCGTCAAGCGGGGCCGGGGCACTTCCGAGTGCATGATCGAGGAGTTCATGCTGCTGGCCAATCAGTGCGCGGCCAACGCAGGGCGTACCAACAAAGTCCCCTTTGTTTACCGCGTCCATGAGGCCCCCGACGCTGAGAAGATGGAAAAACTGTCAGCTACGCTGCTGGCCTGCGGCCTGAACGCCAAGTTCAAGAATCCTATCCCCACCCAGCTGGAACTGGCTGCCTTGCTGGACGAGACCCGCGGTCAGCCCATCCAGACCCCGGTGCACACCGGCATCCTGCGCAGCATGCAGAAGGCACGGTATGCCCCGCAGCCCCTGGGCCATTACGGATTGGTCCTGGCGGATTATGCCCACTTTACCAGTCCCATCCGCCGGTATCCGGACCTGGCGATCCATCGCATTCTCAGCGAGATGCTGCTGGGGGCCTCTTCGGAGCGCATCGGTAAGGACTTCAACGAGTTTGCGCAAAAAGCCAGTGAGCAGTCCAGCAAGAAGGAAGTGGACGCGGTCCGCATCGAGCGCGATGTGGAAGACCTGTACAAGGCTGAATATATGCACGAGCATCTGGGCGAGGTGTATACCGGCACAGTGGCCGGTATCACGCCCCGGGGTGTCTTTGTGGAGCTGGAGAACACGGTAGAAGGCTTTGTTCCTGCCGCGCAGCTCTGCAAGGGCGAAGCGCAGGTTGTGGACGGCGTCAGTATGCTGGACCCGCTCACGGGTCGCAGCTGGATGCTGGGTACTTCCATGAAGATCCGTGTGGCGGCCGCCGACGTGGCTTTGGGCCGTATCGACTTTGAATATATGGTGGAGTAACAGAAAACGACCCGCCCGGGAATTTCCCGGGCGGGTTTTCGTTTTTCTGTAAAGACAATAAAAATAAAAAAGCACCATCAGCCGAAACTGTTGGTGCTTTCTTATGGCGGAAAGAGAGGGATTCGAACCCTCGAGGGCTTTAGGGGCCCTACACGATTTCCAGTCGTGCGCCTTAGACCAGCTCAGCCATCTTTCCATGGCAGTCGTTTGACTGCATGGGCTATTATAGCAATTT
>CALXHP010000078.1 GCA_944388135.1 uncultured Gemmiger sp.
ATAAGGGAGCTTTCCCGAGTGGCCAATGGGGACAGACTGTAAATCTGCTGCTTAATGCTTCGGTGGTTCGAATCCACCAGCTCCCACCAACAAAAACCTCGCAAAATTAAATTTTGCGAGGTTTTTGCTTTTTATTTTTAGCAAAGCAGCGCGTTTTGTACGCAAAAAGGTCCGTTCCCCATTGGGTGCGGACCTTTTCCGTTATATATCTTCTTGTCAAGGCAAGCAATATGCCCGTCACAAAGGACATCGCCACTGGGTAAATCCACTGACAGGGAGTCCCAAACAACAGCTTCAGACCGATTTGAACTGGGGCAAGGACTCCGCCAGTACCAGAACATCACCGGGTTTGACCACTGTATGTCCTGTGGGGATCATTGTCTCAATGCCCCGTTTCACAAGGATCACCAGCCGCCCTTCCGGGACCGACACCTCCGCCAGGGCTTTGTTGGCCCAGCGGCTGCCTCTTTCCACATTCACTTCGTGCAGCGAAATATGTTCACGGTCTTCAAAAGCGCGAGCAGCCAGAACCAGCAGATCTCCGGCTTTCAATTCAGTTGCACCGTCCGGGACAATGGTTTCTTCCCCGCGCACAATCATCGTTACCAGCAGCTCCGGCGGCAGCGCGGCCTGGCTCAGCGTCCGGCCACACCAGGGGTGCCCCTTTCCCAGATGAATCTTGATGAAATCCACATCGCTCTCTGCCTGATAATCGTTGAAAGTTTTGGCAACATCTTCGTTGTGGTCAATCATGGAAAACAATCGGGCCGCTTTCGGCAACAGCGTTCCCTGCAAGGCGATGGACAGGAGCACAATGCAAAAGACCAGATTGAAAAGATTGCCCCGGGTCTGCACGCCGCTGAGCACTGCTGAAATGGCAAACACGATGGAGGCTGCTCCGCGCAGGCCCGCCCAGGAAACAATCCCGATCTGTCCCCAGCGTGCACGGAAGGGCAAAAGCAGTACCGTAACCACCAGGGGGCGTGCCACCAGGGTGAGGAACAGCATAATGCCCAGCGCCGGAAGCAACAGCGACGGAAGCTCTCTTGGCGTGACAAGAAGTCCCAGCAAAAAGAAAAGAATCACCTGCGACACGTCGGTGAGCACATCAAAGAAGTGGACAAGGTAGCGTTTCTGAGAAAGCCTGGTATTGCCAAGCCAGATACCGCAAAGGTACACGCTGAGATATCCGTTGCCGCCCAATACCGACGGCAGCGCATAGGCCAGCAGCATCACGGCAAAGAGCATCACCGTCCGGTTCTGTTGGGATTCCAGAAAGCTTTGTTTCAGCAGCCATACCGCGGCCAACCCGATCAGGATGCCGCAGAGTACCCCCAAGCTGATCTGCTGTATCAAAACCCGGACGATGGATACTTTCTGCCCGGCCATGAGCGACAGGGTGACACTGGTCAACATATAGGACATCGGGTCGTTGGAACCGGACTCCACTTCCAGCAGCGAGTCGGTATGGTATTTGAGCGCCAGCTTGTTGGTGCGCAAAATATTGAACACCGAAGCGGCGTCGGTGGAGGAAATGACCGATCCGACCAGCAGGCTTTCCAGCCAGGGCAGCCGCAGCACAAAATGGGAAAAGAGTGCCACTGCCCCTGCCGTACCTGCCACCCCTACCGTAGACAGCACCACCGACTGGGCCAGCACCGGGCGGGCTGCCTGCAGATTGGTTCCAAAGCCGCCATAGAACATGATGAAGATCAAACTGACGGAACAGATTAAATTGACGGCCGCGTAATCGTTAAAGACAATCCGAAACAGCCCGTTTTCCCCGAAGCACATTCCCAATGCAATAAAAACCAGAAGAGAAGGCACCGGGATCTTCTCCAGGAATCGGTTCATCAGAATGCAGATCAAGATGACCGACCCGGCCAACAAAATCACTTCGTTCAAAAAGCAACGCCTCCCTGATCAACGAATGAAAAAATCGCGCTGCGATATCAAATGGTATCGCAACGCGATGTATACTCAGTGCGGCTAACAGGACTTGAACCTGCACGTCATGGACACTGGACCCTAAAACCAGCGCGTCTGCCAATTCCGCCATAGCCGCACAACACAGATTAGTGTAACAACTTTGGCGGGGTTTGTCAATGGCGCTTTATTGCGGAATTACGCCGTTTTCATCTGCCTCAACAGGGTCGGCATACACGGCATACCGGCGATCCGTGTGAGTCAGAATGCCGAAAGGATAGCAGGTATACAAGATACAACTGGGCTCTTCAGCGCCCCATCGCACCTTATCAATATCGGTCTCATAGATGACCTGCATCTCGGTAATCTCATACGCAAAATTACCCCAGTCGGTGTCCAGATAAATGCGGTCCCCCACTTCGGCGGAACCCAAATCGGCAAAAAAGGTACCGGTGTGTGCACCAATAAAAACGGTACCGTTTTCTCCGGGCAGCACACACCCATCCGTGGCATGGCAGCCTGCGCCTGCATCAAATTGCGCATTGCTGTCACCCCAGTACAGATCACAATCAATTTCGGTACCTTCCACCCGAATGGTCCCCAACCGGTCACCGTATTCTACGTTTTCGTGGGCCTCTGCCGCGTCTTCCACCTGTTGCTTGCGCCGGGCGGCAGCCTCTTCTGCCTGACGCTGCGCCTCCGCTTCGCTGGCAGCACGGGCTGCTTCCGCCTGACGTGCCGCTTCCTCTGCGGCGGCTGCTTCAGCCGCAGCCCGGGCTTCCGCTTCTCTTTGCCGGGCCACCTCATTGGCATGCAGGATCAGCGCGCAGGCCGCACCGCTGCAAACCAGCAGCGCTGCCAGACATCCCAGCATGCACCGATGCACTTTTTCCTTGGAGCTCACTTGCTTTTTCATAGCGCCCTTATTTCACAGAAGCCAGATAGGCTGCCGGCCCGCTTTCATAGAGATCTCCCCCGTGGGGGTCCAGCAGGACAGTCAGCGGAAAATCCTTGACCACAAGACGCCGTACCGCTTCGCAGCCCAGGTCCGGCCAGGCAATGATCTCGCAGCTTTCCACACTGCGCGCCATCAGTGCCCCGGCACCGCCGATGGCCGCCAGATACACGGCCCCATTTTTGACCACGGACGCCTTGACCGCAGCGCTGCGCTTGCCCTTCCCGATCATACAGGCAAGGCCCAGATCCAGAAGGCGCGGCGTATAGGCATCCATACGACCGGAAGTGGTAGGCCCGGCCGCACCAATGGCGCAGCCTGGCCGTTCCGGGGTGGGCCCCACATAGTAGACCGCTGCTCCCTCCAGGGGAAACGGCAACTCCTTGCCGACATCCAGCAATTCCATTATGCGGGCATGGGCAGCGTCACGCGCTGTATACACTACCCCGGAAAGCAGCACCGTATCCCCGGCCTGTAAGGGGGCCAGATCGGATTTTTGAAGTGGCGTATGTAAAACGTACTGCATTATTTCTCCCCCTGTTCCCGGGCACGGCGGCGCATTTCCTTATATTCCTCGTGGTGCCGGTTGACAAACTCAAATTCCTTGTCGGTGATGCTTGCTGCGCCCTTGTCGCTGTCCAGCGGAATGTCAATGCTGCTGCGGGATGGCCGGCGCTTTTCCCCCACGCCATCCAGCGAAATGTCAATTTTACTTCTGGCCATGCTCACACCTCCCGACTGGCACGGCGGGTCACATGGCAGCTCATATTGACGGCCACCGGCAAACAAGCCACATGGGTGGGCTCCTGTTCGATGGATACCCCCAGGCAAGTCGTTGCCCCTCCGAACCCTTGGGGGCCGAATCCGGTAGCATTGATGGCATCCAGCAGCTCCTTCTCCAGAGCAGCGTAATACGGATTGGCGTTGGGCTGATCCAAAGGACGCAGCAGGGCCTTTTTGGCCAGCGCAGCACAATGGTCAAAGCTGCCGCCGATCCCTATACCCAATACCACGGGCGGGCAGGGATTGGCACCCGCCTGACGCACGGTGTCCAGCACGAAATTCTTGACACCCTGTACCCCGTCCGCCGGTTTGAGCATGGCCAAACGGCTCATATTCTCGCTGCCGGCGCCCTTGGGGGCTACCGTGATCTTGCATCCGCTGCCCGGAACCAGGTGTACCGTCAGAAACGCCGGGGTATTGTCCCCTGTATTGACCCGCTGCAGGGGGTCCGCCGTGATGGATTTGCGCAGATAGGCTTTTTCGTACCCGCGGCGCACCCCTTCGTCCACGGCAGCATGGAGGTCACCGCTGATATGTACGTCCTGGCCCAGCTCCAGAAAAACGCAGGCCATACCTGTATCCTGGCAGATGGGCAGCTCCTGCTGGGCGGCCACACAAAGATTTTTCTGCAAAAGTCCCAGGGTTTCCTTGGCCAGCGGCCAGGGTTCCGCCGCCTCCGCCTTGTCCAGCGCGGCTTTCACATCCACTGGCAGGCTGGTGTTTGCCTCAATGCAGAGCGTCTCCACCGCGTCCCGGATGACATCGGCATTCAATTCCCGGATGTTGCTCATACGCGTGCCACTCCGCTTTCCCGGGCTGCCTGGGCCACCGCCGCGGCAACCGCTTCCGGTACCCGCGGATCAAAGGCTTTGGGCAGGATATTCTCTTCGTTCAGCTCATCATCGGGGATCAGACCGGCAATGGCTTTGGCGGCTGCCATCTTCATAGCCGGATTGATGTCCCGGGCACGCACCGACAGTGCTCCCTTGAAGATGCCGGGGAATGCCAACACATTGTTGACCTGGTTGGGGAAGTCGGAACGGCCGGTACCGATGACCCGGATCCCCGCCGCTTTCGCCTGGTCGGGCATGATCTCCGGCGTGGGATTGGCCATGGCAAAGACAATGGCATCGGGGGCCATCGTCGCCGCCAGTTCCGGCGTCAGCGCCCCGGCAATGGAGGTTCCGATAAAGACATCGGCCCCCCGGATCGCCTCTGCCAGACCTCCGGTGAGCTTTTCGGGGTTGGTTTCTTCCGCCAGCTTGGCTTTATGCCCCGCAAGGCTCTGGGGACGGCCCGGCACCAGAATGCCGTGTTCATCCACCGCAATGATATGCTTTGCACCTGCTACCTGCAGCATATGGATAATGGCTGTACCGGCAGCACCGGGACCGTTCTGGACGATACGTACATCCTCGATGCGCTTGCCCACCACTTTCAGGGCGTTGAGCACACCGGCCAGTACAATGATCGCTGTGCCGTGCTGGTCGTCATGGAAAACGGGAATATCCAGATCCCGCTCCAGCTCCGCCTCGATCTCAAAGCATTCCGGGCTGCGAATATCCTCCAGGTTGATACCGCCAAAAGTGGGCGCAATGGCCTTGACAGCCGCCACCACTTCTTCCTTGGTCTTGGCGTTCAGGCAGATGGGGAACGCATCCACCCCGCCGAACTCCTTGAACAGAACACATTTCCCCTCCATGACCGGCAGGCCTGCCTCCGGACCGATATTGCCCAGCCCCAGCACTGCAGTGCCATTGGTCACAACCGCTACGGTACGGCCTTTGAGGGTATAGGTATACACGTCGTCCGGGTTGGCCACGATCTTGCGGCAGGGCTCCGCAACCCCCGGCGTGTAAGCCGTGGAGAGGGCGTCCTTATCCTTGCAGGGCACCAGGCTTTGCACAGTCAGTTTGCCGGGGCCCTTGGCGTGCAGTTCGAGAGCGGCTTGATTGTAGTCCATAAGTTTTCCTCTTTCTCTTAATTTCCCATATGCACGGAAGGTGCATACTCAGGTTCCAGTTTGATAATGCAGAAATGGTCGGGCCATTTCTGCTGTACCGACGCACGCAGTGCCACCACCAATTTGGCACCGCGGCGCTGTTTGTCGGTCAGATACTCCGCCGGGACCGCGCAGTCAAAAATCACGTTGGTATGGGACGGTCCGGGCACAATACGCAGGTCATGGATATTGGCTTTAGGCTCCAGACGGGCAACTTCCTGATGGAGAAAACTCCGGATCTCATCTACATGGGCATTGCCGGTAACGATGGGATCATAGTGGATGGTGGCGATCATGCCGTCCTGCACCAGCAGGTCTTTTTCGATGGTGTCAATGACATCATGGCTCTGCATCACATCCCCCTTGGCATCCATCTCGATGTGGAAACTGACCAGCCGGTTCCCGGGGCCGTAGTCATGGATCATCAGATCATGGATTCCCAACACACCGGGATACCTCAGAGCCTTCTTCTCGATGTGCTCCACCAGTTCCGGATCCGGCGCCGCACCGAGGATCGGGTCAATGGTATCCCGCACCAGCTGGATGCCGCTGTACAGGATGAAGGCCGCCACCCCCATACCCATAATACCATCGATCCGGGCAAATCCTGTCACAAAGGTCAGCACCGAAGCAATCAGCACCGCCCCTGTGGAGATCACGTCATTGCGTGCATCCGCCGAGGTCGCCATCAATGTTTCAGACTGGATGGTCCGGCCAATTTTCCGGTTCAACACGCTCATCCATAGTTTGACGAGGATAGACGCCAACAGTACCGCCACCGTAAGCCAGCCGAACTGTACCTCGGTGGGATGCAGCACCTTGCCGAAACTTTCTTTCAGCAATTCCACGCCGATGACGAGGATCATCACCGAGACTGCCAGCCCGGCCAGATACTCATACCGGGCATGGCCGTAGGGATGCTCCGAGTCCGCCGGGCGGGACCCCAGTTTGAAGCCCACCAGGCTGACAATGTTGGAGCTGGCGTCCGACAGGTTGTTCATACCGTCGGCCGTAATGGAAACGCTGCCCGACAACGTGCCGACAGCTGTTTTCCCGGCAAACAGAAGAAGGTTACAGATAACACTGACAACGCAGGCCAGGTTGCCGTATGCGGTACGTACCGTGCGGTCAGAAGTGTTCTGATGATTTTTAATGAAAGTACGGATCAGCAGATCTACCAACCCGTTCTCCCCCTTTCAGAAAACGGCGGACTCCAAAAGTCCGCCGTTGTATGGATTCTTGTTAAATTGGCAAATCAGTCACGGACAATGCAAGCGTCACGCTCGGGTCCCACAGAGATGTACTTGATCTTGCAGCCCACCAGTTCTTCCAGGCGTTTGACATAGTTCCGGGCCTCCACCGGCAGATCCTCAAACTTGCGGACCGCCGTGATATCGCAGTGCCAGCCGGGCATCTTTTCCACAACCGGCTGGGCGTCATCCAGCGTCTTGCCCATGGGGAACCGGGTGGTCAGGCTGCCGTCAGACAGGCGGTACTGGGTAACGATGGGCACTTCTTCCATGTAGTCCAGAACATCCAGAAGAGTCAGCGCCAGTTCATCGCAGCCCTGGCACTGGACGCCGTAGCGGCTGGCAACGGCGTCGAAAGGACCGACGCGGCGGGGACGACCGGTGGCAGCGCCATACTCATGACCGTGCTCGCGCAGGACATTCTTTTCCTCCTCGGTCATGGCCAGTTCGGTGGTGAAGGGGCCCTCACCCACGCAGGAAGAATAGGCCTTCATGATGCCGATGGAGAGGTTCAGCTTATGGCCCGGGATGCCTGCGCCGATGGGAGCATAGGCACCGATGGTGTTGGAGGAAGAAGTGTAGGGATAGATGCCGAAATCGATATCGCGCAGAGCCCCCAGCTGTGCCTCGAACATGATCTTCTTGCCGGCCTCATCGGCTTCCGCCAGATACTGGCCCACATCGCAGATGTAGGGGGCAAAGACCTTGGCGTAATGCTCGCACCAGGCCCACATTTCCTCCACGCTGACAGGCTTCTGGCCGTAGATGTTCACCATCGTCAGATTTTTGGATTCCACAATGGTGGCCAGACGCTTCTTGACGCCCTCGTCCATATGGCACAGATCCCCCATGCGCAGGGTCTTTTTCATGTACTTATCGCCGTAGGTGTAGGCAATACCCCGCTTGGTGGAACCGAACTGGGCGCCCGTCTTGGACAGACGCTCCTCTTCCAGGCCGTCCTGGGCCACATGGAAGGGCATGGTGATGGTGGCGCGGTCGGAAATCTTCAGGTTGGCCGGGCTGATCTCGATTCCCTTCTCGGTGAGGGAGGCGATCTCCTTCTCCAGATGTTCGGGGTCGATGACCATACCGCCGCCCATGACACAGACGACCTCGGGACGCAGAATGCCGGAGGGGATCAGGTTCAGAATGAACTTGCCCCGCTCATTCTTGACAGTGTGGCCGGCGTTGTCGCCGCCCTGATAGCGTGCGACGATGTCGTAGTCCTGGCTGAGCAGGTCCACCATACGGCCTTTGCCTTCGTCGCCCCAGTTGATACCGGTGATTGCAGTAAGCATAGTTTCTACCTCTTTTGCAGATTCATTCGGCATTTCAGCCTTTTCCGGTGTGCCCGGGATCCGCTGCCGTTGTTTATTATAACACACCTTATACAGGATTTCCATACCCGTTTTGGCCGGGATTTGGATTTTCTCAGCTCAGGCTCGGGGTTTTCCTCTTGATTTTACCGCGGCAAGACCTTACAATAGTAATAATTCTTGTAAAATTGGATGCGGGCCAGTGACCCTCACAAAAAGGAGCGGAAAAGTATGAGTGAGAATTATTCCATCAACACCCTGTGTGTGCAGGGCGGTTATCATCCCGGCAACGGCGAACCCCGTCAGATCCCCATCGTGCAGAGCACCACGTTCAAGTATGACAGTTCCGACGAGATGGGCAAACTCTTCGACCTGGAGGCCAGCGGGTACTTCTATTCTCGCCTACAAAACCCCACCTGCGACACGGTGGCTGCCAAGATCACCGAACTGGAAGGCGGTACTGCCGGTATGCTGACCAGCTCCGGTCAGGCTGCCAACTTCTTTGCACTGTTCAATCTTTGCAACGCCGGGGACCATATCGTTTCCTCCAGCTCCATCTACGGCGGCACCTTCAACCTCATTGCCGTGACAATGGCCAAAATGGGCATTACCGCCACCTTTGTATCCCCCGACTGCACCGAGGAGGAACTGGACGCCGCTTTCACCCCCAACACCAAAGTGGTTTTCGGCGAGACCATCGCCAACCCCGCCCTGACCGTGCTGGACATTGAAAAGTTTGCCGCCGCTGCCCACCGCCATGGTGTGCCCCTGGTGGTGGATAACACCTTTGCCACCCCCGTCAACTGCCGTCCCCTCTCCTGGGGTGCCGACATCGTGACCCACTCCACCACCAAGTACATGGACGGCCACGGCGGCTGTGTGGGCGGCGCCATCGTGGATGGCGGCAAATTTGACTGGATGGCCCACGCCGACAAATTCCCCGGTCTGACCACCCCCGACGAAAGCTACCACGGCATCACCTACGCCGAGCGGTTCGGCAAGGAAGGCGCCTTTATCACCAAGGCGACGGCCCAGCTGATGCGTGACCTGGGTTGCGTCCAGAGCCCCATGAGCGCCTATATGCTCAACCTGGGTCTGGAAAGCCTCCATGTGCGGATGGCCCGTCACTGTGAAAACGGCCAGGCCGTGGCTGAATTCCTGGCTTCCCATCCCAAAATTTCTTATGTGAACTACTGCGGCCTGCCCGGCGACAAGTATCATGCCCTGGCGGAGAAGTATCTGCCCAACGGTTCCTGCGGTGTGGTCAGCTTCGGCGTCAAAGGTGGCCGGGAAGCTGCCGCTAACTTCATGGCCCACCTGAAAGTGGCCGCCATCGAGACCCACGTGGCCGATGCCCGCACCTGCTGCCTGCATCCTGCCAGCAGCACCCACCGCCAGATGAACGACGAGCAGCTGATCGCCGCCGGCGTGCAGCCCGATCTGATCCGCATGAGCTGCGGCCTGGAGGACAAGCGTGATCTTATTGCCGACATCGAACAGGCGCTGGCACAGATCTGAGCCAGCCCGAGGAAGTCTGAACAGGGAGCAAACCTATGCCGCTGATCATTCCCAAAGAATTACCTGCCTATGAGGCGCTCTCCCGGGAGAACGTCTTTGTCATGCACCGCGAACGGGCGCAAAGCCAGAATATCCGGCCGCTGCGGATTCTTATTCTCAACCTGATGCCCACCAAGATCGTCACCGAGACCCAACTGGCGCGGCTTCTGGCCAACAGTCCCCTGCAGGTGCAGATTACCTTGCTGAAAACCGCCACCCATGATGCCGCCCATACCTCGCCGGAGCATATGCAGGCCTTTTACAAGACCTTCGACGAGATCAAGGACGAACGTTTTGACGGCATGATCATCACCGGTGCCCCGCTGGAAGATCTGGACTACCACGATGTGGATTACTGGGACGAGCTGTGCACCATTATGGATTACACCCAGAAAAACGTGTACTCCACCATTCACCTTTGTTGGGGTGCCCTGGCCGGGTTGTATTACCATTTTGGTATTCCCACGGTACATCTGCCCCAGAAAATGTTCGGTGTGTTTGAACACCGGGTCACCCGTCCCTCCAACCCGCTGGTGCGTGGTTTCGATGAGGTGTTTTATGCCCCCCACAGCCGCTGGGCCGGTCTGGACCGGGCCGCCATCGACGCCTGCCCCGATCTGAGAATTCTGGCAGAAAGTGATGTTGCCGGGCCGATGCTGCTTTCCACCGATTCCGGCCGCCAGATCTTCGTGATCGGTCATCCCGAATATGACAAATACACCCTGGATGCCGAATACCGTCGGGATGTAGCCGCCGGCAAGCCCATCAACATTCCCTGCAACTACTACCCCAATGACGACCCCAGCCGTGACCCGCTGTTCCGCTGGCGCGCCCACGGGTACCTTTTGTATACCAACTGGCTCAACTACTATGTCTACCAGGACACCCCCTATGACCTGAACCAGCTTGAAGCCTTGAAGAAATAAGGAGTTTCCGCATGGCCAAGATCAGCGCCTGTATTGTAGCATACTGCGATTATGAGGAAGTCTGTGCCGCCGTACGCAGCATTCTGCACTATACCCCCGCCCCCGATTTCACCCTGTATGTGGTGGACAACGGCAGCCCCGACGGCTGCGGCCGGCAACTGGCCGGTACCGATTTCGGCGACACCCGGGTAACGGTATTGCCTCTGGCAGAAAACGTTGGTTTCGGCAAAGGGCACAATGCGGTGCTGGAACGGTTGGACAGTGATGTACACTTCATCCTGAACCCGGACATCCTGCTGACCGGGGACATCCTGGAATCCATGGCCGATTGGCTTCTCTCCATTCCGGGAGCTGCCATGGCCACGCCCCAGCTGCATTATCCGGATGGCCGTTTGCAGCATCTGCCGCGCCGCAAACCCACCCCCTGGCTGTTGCTGGCCCGGCAGCTGGCCCCGAAGTTCGGCGGTATCTTCCGCAAAGCGGACGACTACTATACGATGCAGGATGAGCCCTTGACCGAACCTCGGCGCATCGAATTCTGCACCGGCAGCTTTATGGCGGTGCGCACCGATGTGCTGAAAAAAATCGGCGGCTTTGACCCCGAATACTTTATGTATGTGGAGGACGCCGACCTGACCCAAAAGGTTCTGCGGGAAGGTACCGTCTGGCTGGCACCCCAGTTTTCGGCGGTACACGCCTGGCACCGGGCCCCCATGCGGGACGCCGGCAAATTCAAGATGCAGCTCATCAGCATGGGACGCTATTTCAAAAAATGGGGCTGCGGAAAAGGCCATGTTTGAGTCTTGACAAACTTTGCCGGAATATGCTACAGTAATCTCAGCAAGCTGCTGACCGACGGATTTGTGGGGATCACCACAAGGAAGGCAGCTGAAGTTTTAAGCCGACCGTCTGGGCTGCATGCACTGAAGCAGGTGTATGCAGCCCTTTGTTTTTACCACACAGGAGGAATTGCGTATGTTGAGCGACATCGAAATTGCACAGGCTGCCGAAATGAAGCCCATCACAGAGATTGCGGCCAAACTGGGCCTGCAGGGACAGGACGTTATCCCCTACGGTCACTACAAGGCCAAGATCAACCACAAGCTGGCCAAGGGCGACGGCCCCGACGGCAAACTGATCCTGGTGACTGCCATCAGCCCCACCCCCGCCGGTGAGGGCAAAACCACCACCAGTGTGGGCCTGGCTGACGCCATGAACGCCCTGGGCAAGAAAACCATGCTCTGCCTGCGTGAGCCCTCCCTGGGCCCCGTGTTCGGCATCAAAGGCGGCGCAGCCGGCGGCGGCTACGCCCAGGTAGTCCCCATGGAAGATATCAATCTTCATTTCACCGGCGACATCCACGCCATCGGCACCGCCAACAACCTGCTGGCTGCCATGATCGACAACTCCATCCAGCAGGGCAACCCGCTGAACATCGATCCCCGCCGGATCACCTGGAAGCGCTGCATGGACATGAATGACCGCCAGCTCCGCTTCATCGTGGACGGCCTGGGCGGCAAGGTCAACGGCACGCCCCGTGAGGACGGCTTTGACATCACCGTTGCCAGTGAAGTCATGGCCATCTTCTGCCTGGCCACCGACCTGGAGGACCTGAAGGCCCGCCTGTCCCGCATTGTCTGCGCCTATACCTACGACGGTAAACCCGTCACTGCCGGCCAGATTGGTGCAGCCGGCGCCATGACCGCTTTGCTGAAGGACGCCCTGGACCCCAACCTGGTCCAGACCCTGGAGCACAACCCTGCCATCATCCACGGCGGTCCCTTCGCCAACATCGCCCACGGCTGCAACAGCGTTATTGCCACCAAGCTGAGCCTGAAACTGGCTGACTACGTGGTGACCGAGGCCGGTTTCGGTGCCGACTTGGGTGCCGAAAAATTCCTGGACATCAAGTGCCGCTATGCGGGACTGCATCCTTCTGCCGTGGTCCTGGTGGCTACCGTTCGTGCCCTGAAATCCCACGGCGGCGTAGCCAAGCCCGATCTGAGCAAGCCCAACGCAGAAGCCGTAAAAGCCGGCTCTGTGAACCTGGCCCGCCACATTGAAAATATGCGCAATTTCGGTCTGCCGGTCTGCGTCGCCATCAACGTCTTCCCCACCGACACCAAGGAAGAGATGGATGCCATCTACGAAGTCTGCGAAAAGGCCGGTGTTCCCTGCGCCCTGTCCGAGGTCTTTGCCAAGGGCGGCGAAGGCGGCAAGGCATTGGCCGAAACGGTTCTCTCCATTTTGGATGACAACGCCAAAGTGAATTACACCTACGACCTGAGCGCTTCCCTGCCTGAAAAGATTGAGGCTGTCGCCAAGAAGATCTACCGTGCCGGAGGTGTTTCCTACAGTGCCGCCGCCCAGAAAACGTTGGACGAGCTGGCAGCCATGGGCTACAGCGATCTGCCCGTCTGTATTGCCAAGACCCAGTACTCCTTCAGCGACAACGCCAAACTCATTGCCGCTCCGGAGGGGTTCACCCTCAACGTCCGGGAAGTGCGGCTGTCTGCCGGCGCGGGCTTTGTGGTGGTGGTCTGCGGCAGCATCATGACGATGCCCGGTCTGCCCAAGCACCCCGCCGCTATGGATATCGATGTGGATGTCCACGGCAAGATCACCGGTCTGTTCTGATCATTCCATAGGGAAAACGAGAAAGGAGCCTGCCGAATCGGCAGGCTCCTTTTGATATTTCGGTCCAGAACCAGGAATTTATTCAGCCTCGTCCTCCCCCAGGTCTTCCCCTTCCTCCTTGGTTGCATACAGGTGCGCCACATCAGGGGCCAGCTGCCCCCCGGGAAGTTTCTGGCCGAAGGAAGGCACAAAGAAAAAGCGACGGATGATAAAAATCAGCGCTATGGCCGCCACGCTGACCAGGTTTTGTATGGCGTCCTCGTGGCCGACGATCATATTACGGGCAATGGCATAGAGCAGCACCTCCAGCACACTGCCGGGACTGTGCTTGGCCAGCATCTTAATGAACTCAATGCCGATGACAATATCCAGGGCTCGTGTCAGGAAGTCATAGACCTCCACATCGTTGCCGTCCACTATAAGCCCCGGCATCCACTGCAGCAGCGGCACAATGCTGAGAAGCAGCCCCACCAGCACAATGCCGGAAAGGAATACCTCCAACAGACCGGCCGCTTCGGCGATCTGGTCCCGGAAGATTCGTTTGACTCGTTCCTCCTGCCCATGTAAAGCAGTGTTGCTCAGGCGTTTTTTCTGTTGTTCCATCCTTATCGTTCCTCTCTGTGGGGGATGATTTGTCATATTATACCATATTTTTCATCTTCACACCAGCACAATCTTTCGACGTCTTTACCCTCTTCGCATAAAGTCATACCTTTCCTTTTGAACTGCCATCAAAAACGACAAAAAGCAGCAGGGAAAACGCTTTTCTGCCGTTTTTTGGCCGAAAAATCCCCCGCCATCTTGCTTTTTTGGCCTTTACGCCTTACACTAATTTTACAAGGGTACTTTACTTCTTTATATAAAGGGGGATCTTCCGTGCAAGGCTCGCTGTTGTGTCTTGGAGTTTTTCACGGGTTCTTTGTACCCCGCATGCCGTATTCGTATATCCAAACAGCGCAGTGTACCGTTTTGCCGGCCGCTGCGCTCTTTTCGTCTGGCGTGTAATCAGGAAAGGAGCTTACCAATGAAAAAAGTAGCGATCATCATGGGTTCCGACAGCGATTGGTCCGTTGTCAAAGGAGCCTGCACCGTTTTGAAGGATTTCGGCGTCCCCTATGAGGCGCATATTCTCTCGGCCCATCGTACGCCCGAGGCAGCCTCGGCTTTTGCCAAATCCGCCCGCGCCAATGGGTACGGTGTCATCCTGTGTGCTGCCGGAATGGCTGCCCATCTGGCCGGCGCTTTTGCCGCCAACACCACCCTGCCGGTGGTGGGCATCCCCATGAAGGGCGGTGCGCTGGACGGTCTGGATGCTCTGTTGGCCACCGTACAGATGCCCAGCGGTTTCCCCGTTGCTACCGTGGCCCTGAACGGTGCCAAGAATGCCGCTTATCTGGCTGTGGCCATTCTGGCTGTGGCGGATGATGAGCTGGCCGCCAAGCTGGACAAATTCCGTGCCGATACGGCCGCTGCCATCGCCAAGAAGGACGCTGCCATCGCCGCCGAAGCCGCTGCGATGTAAACAAAATCTTGCACACCGACACAAAACGGGGTACAATGGAATTGCAATTGTGTACTCGTTTTTATACATTACATAAAAGGGAGCGTTTATCATGAAATACGAAGTTAAAGAGCAGATGTACGAAGGCAAGGCCAAGCAGGTTTTCGCTACCAGCGATCCTGCCATCGTCATGGTTCACTATAAGGATGATGCCACCGCCGGCGACGGTGAAAAGAAGGGCACCATCCGCGACAAGGGCATCGTCAACAACAAACTGTCCAATGCCCTGATGCAGAAACTGGAAAAGGAAGGCATCCCCACCCACTATGTGGAGGAGATCAATGACCGTGACACCTTCGTGAAGAAGGTCGAGATCGTGCCCCTGGAAGTCATCATCCGTAACGTTGCTGCCGGTCACTTCAGCCTGCGCATGGGCGTGCCTGAGGGTACTCCTTTCAAGACCCCCATTCTGGAGTTCAGCTACAAGAACGACGACCTGCATGACCCGTTCATCAACCACTACTACGCTCTGGCTCTGGATCTGGCCACCCAGGAAGAGATCGACACCATCACCAAGTATTCCTTCAAGATCAATGAGATCCTCAAGAAGATCCTGCTGGATGCCAACATCCGCCTGATCGACTTCAAGCTGGAGTTCGGTCGCCTGCCCGACGGCACCATCATCCTGGCCGACGAGATCAGCCCCGACACCTGCCGTTTCTGGGACGCCACCACCGGTGCTCATCTGGATAAGGACCTGTTCCGCCGTGACATGGGCGGCGAAGCCGACGCCTACCAGGAAGTTATGAAGCGCCTGCTGGGTTGATTTGAGAAAACGGAGCAGAAAGCGGAATGAGTGAGATTTCCCAATATACCGAATCGCTGCACGAGGAGTGCGGTGTTTTCGGCATCTATGACAAAACCGGCGAGACCGATATGGTCAGCGCCGTATACAGCGCCTTGTATGCCCTGCAGCACCGCGGCCAGGAAAGCTGCGGCATTGCCCTGAACGTGGACGGCGTTCTTTCCGGCCACCGGGACCTGGGCCTTGTGAGCGAGGTATTCACCAAGCGCGTACTGGAAGAGCTGCCTCACGGTGCCAAGATGGCCACAGGCCATGTGCGCTATGCCACCGCCGGTCAGCGCAGCCGTTCCAACGCCCAGCCCATGATCCTGCATCACTGCAAGGGTGCCATGGCTGTCTGCCACAACGGCAACCTGGTCAACGCCCCCAAACTGCGCCGGAAGCTGGAGATGAGCGGTTCCATCTTTCACGGCACTTCGGACACCGAGGTCATTGCCTATCTGCTGACCCAGAACCGTCTGCTGTCGCCCAATATCGAGATGGCCGTCAGCCGCACCATGGACGACATTGAAGGCGCTTACAGTCTGGTCATCATGACCCATACCAAACTGATCGCCGCCCGGGACCCCCACGGGTTCCGTCCGCTGTGCATCGGCGAGCTGCCCGACGGCAGCGGCTATGCCTTTGCCAGCGAATCCTGCGCCCTGGACGCCGTAGGCGCCAAGTTCGTGCGGGATGTGCGCCCTGGTGAGATTGTGATCGCCGACCACGACGGTCTGCGCTGCATCGATACCCATTGCGGCATTGCCCCCCACACCATGTGTGTGTTTGAGTACATCTATTTTGCTCGTCCCGACTCTGTGCTGGAAGGCACCTGTGTCCACGAGGCCCGGCTGCAGGCCGGTCGTTTCCTGGCGCAGGAACATCCGGTGGATGCGGATGTGGTCATCGGTGCCCCGGACTCCGGCCTGGACGCTGCCCTGGGTTATGCTCAGGAGAGTGGTATCCCCTACGGCATCGGCTTCATCAAAAACAAATATGTAGGCCGCACCTTCATCCAGGGGAGTCAGAAACAGCGTGAAAACAGCGTGCGCATCAAGCTCAACGCCATTGAGTCCACCGTGCGCGGCAAGCGTGTCGTGCTGGTGGATGACTCCATCGTGCGCGGCACCACCAGCGCCCGGACCATCCGCCTGCTGCGGGAGGCCGGTGCCAAAGAGGTGCATTACCGGATCAGCGCCCCGCCCTTTGCTCATCCCTGCTATTTCGGCACCGACATTCCCGACGAAAAACAGCTGATCGCCACCGGTCATACGGTGGAGGAGATCAACAAGCTGGTGGGTTCCGATACCCTGGGCTACCTGAGCATTGAACATGTGCAGCAGCTGGCGATCCACAGCCGCTGCGGCTTCTGCACCGGCTGCTTTACCGGCCACTATCCGGTAGACCCGCCGGAAGAAACCATGGACATCGTCTATGATAAGCCGCTGAGCACTTCCAACCCGAACAAAAAACTGTGACCCGCCGCGGCCCCTGCGCCGCGTCCGCGTCTTTGCAACTACACCCGATAGGAGTACCGACATGGAAAAAAGCTATTCTGCCAGCTACGCCGCTGCCGGCGTGGACATTACGGCCGGCTACCGCTCTGTCGAACTGATGAAGCAGTATGTGGCCCGCACAATGACCGAGAACTGCATCGGCGGTCTGGGCGGCTTCGGCGGCCTGTTTGAGCTGGATTGCTCCGGCATGGAACATCCGGTTCTGATCTCCGGCACCGACGGCGTGGGCACCAAACTGCGTGTGGCCCAGTATATGAACAAGCACGATACCATCGGCATCGACTGTGTGGCCATGTGTGTCAACGACGTCATCTGCGCAGGCGCCAAGCCTCTGGTGTTTCTGGACTACATTGCCTGCGGCAAGAACATTCCCGAAAAGATCGCCGAGATCGTCAAGGGTGTGGCCGAAGGCTGCGTTCAGGCCGGTTGCTCCCTGGTGGGCGGCGAAACCGCTGAACATCCCGGTATGATGCCCGAGGAAGAGTACGATCTGGCCGGCTTCACCGTCGGTGTGGTAGACAAGAGCAAAATTCTTGACAACTCCACCATGCAGCCCGGCGACGTGATCCTGGCACTGCCCTCCACCGGTGTGCACTCCAACGGGTTCTCGCTGGTGCGCAAAATTTTTGACATTGACAACCATCCCGAAGTCCTGGACAAGACCTTTGAAGGCATGGACAAGACCCTGGGCGAGGCTCTGCTGGCTCCCACCAAGATCTACGTCAAGCCGGTACTGGCGCTGATGGAGCAGGTCACCGTGAAGGGTGTGTCCCACATCACCGGCGGCGGCTTCTATGAGAACATTCCCCGCAGCCTGAAGAAAGGCTGTGCTGCCCATATCGCCAAGGCTGATGTGCGCACCCCGGCCCTCTTTGGCGTGCTGGCCAAGGAAGGCAACGTGCCCGAACGGGATATGTTCAACACCTTCAATATGGGCGTTGGCATGACCATTGTGGTAGCTGCCGAAGATGCCGACAAGGCGCTGGAGATCCTCCACGCTCACGGCGAGGAAGGCGCTTACCGCCTGGGCACCATCGTGGAAGGCGACGGGGTGGAACTGGTATGAAGCGAGTAGCGGTACTGGTTTCCGGCGGCGGCACCAACCTGCAGGCCCTGCTGGAAAGTGAAGCCCGGGGTGAAAACCCCAACGGCAAGATCGTCCTGGTGGTTGCCAGCAAACCCGGTGTCTATGCCCTGGAACGGGCTGCCAACTTCGGCGTGGAAAGCGCCGTAGTCGCCCGCAAGGAATATGCCGACAGCGAAGCTTTTGACGCGGCCCTGCTGGATACGCTGCAGAGCCATCAGATCGATGTGGTGGTCCTGGCCGGGTTTCTCTCGGTGCTGGGTCCCCGGGTGATCGAAGCTTATCGCAATCGCATTCTCAATGTACATCCCAGCCTGATCCCCAGCTTCTGCGGCCCCGGCTTTTACGGCCTGCGGGTCCACGAAGCCGCCCTGGCCCGCGGGGTAAAGGTAACCGGTGCTACGGTGCACCTGGTCAACGAGGAATGTGACGGCGGGCCTATTCTGCTGCAGAAAGCAGTGGCTGTACGGCCCGGGGACACCCCCGAAGTGCTGCAGAAGCGCGTGATGGTGGAAGCCGAATGGAAACTGCTGCCCCAGGCCCTGGCCATGGTATGCAACGACGAGGTGTAACGCAATGAAAAAGAATCTGTACAAATATCTTGCCGGCAATGAATACCCCGGCCGCGGCATTGTTCTGGGCCGCACGCCCGATGGCAAGAAGGCGGTCATCGCCTACTGGATCATGGGCCGCAGCGCCAACAGCCGCAATCGCATCTTCGAAGCGATTCCCGGCGGCATTCGCACAGTAGCTGCCGATCCGGCCAAGCTGGAAGATCCCCACCTGATCATCTACAACGCTGTTCTGACACTGCGGGAGACCACGGTGGTCACCAACGGCGACCAGACCGATACCATCGCTCATTTCATGAACGAGAATCTCTTCCCCGGATACAGCTTCGAGGCGGCCCTGGCCACCCGTACTTATGAGGATGACGCTCCCAACTTTACGCCCCGGATTTCCGGTGTGGTGGATATGCGCAGCGGCGCCTACAAACTGTCCATCGTCAAGAGCTGCGACGGCAATGCCGCCAGCGTACAGCGCCAGACCTTCGACTACCCCCAGCCGGTGGCCGGCGAAGGCCATTTCATCAGCACCTACCTGAAGAACGGTGCCCCCATCCCCAGCTATGCAGGCGAACCCATGCGGGTGTCCATCGACGAAAACGACGGCGCCGAGTTTGCTGGAAAACTGTGGGAAGCCCTCAATGAGGACAACAAAGTCAGCCTCTTTGTGCGTACCATCACACTGGAGACCGGCGATTACGAAGATACCATCTTGAACAAATACAATGCGGTGGAGGGTGAATAAATGAAAGAATTTCAATTGAAGTACGGCACCAACCCCAACCAGAAGCCCGCACGCATCTACATGGCAAATGACGCCGAGCTCCCGGTAGAGATCCTCAACGGCCGTCCGGGTTACATCAACTTCCTGGATGCCTTCAACTCCTGGCAGCTGGTCCGGGACCTGAAAAAGGCCCTGGGTATGCCTGCGGCCGCCAGCTTCAAGCATGTCTCCCCTGCCGGTGCTGCCATCGGCCTGCCTTTGGATGACACCCTGCGCGCCATGTACCATGTGGCGCCTGATGCTGAACTGAGCCCCCTGGCCTGCGCCTATGCCCGTGCCCGCGGTGCCGACCGTATGTCCAGCTTCGGCGACTGGATCGCCCTGTCCGATGTCTGCGATCTGGCCACCGCCAAGCTGATTCAGCACGAGGTCAGCGACGGCATCATCGCCCCCGGCTATGACTCCGACGCCCTGGAGGTGCTGAAGTCCAAGAAGAAGGGCAACTACAACATTGTGGCCATTGATCCTAACTATGAGCCCGCCAAACTGGAGACTCGCACCGTCTTTGGTGTGACCTTCGAGCAGGGCCGTCAGGATCTGGACATTTCTGACGCCACCATGTTGCAGAACATCGTTACCGAGAACAAGGAGATCAGCGCCGAGCAGCGCCGCGACCTGATCATCAGCCTGATCGTGCTGAAGTACACCCAGTCCAACAGCGTCTGCTATGTGCAGGACGGCCAGACCATCGGTGTGGGCGCCGGCCAGCAGAGCCGCATCCACTGCACCCGCCTGGCAGGCCAGAAGGCCGACAACTGGCAGCTGCGCCATATGCCCAAGGTGCTGGATCTGCCCTTCCGGGAGGATATCTCCAAGCCCAACCGTGACAACGCCATCGACGTCTACATCGGCGATACGCCGGAGGATGTCATCGGCGACGATGTCTGGGCCGAGACCTTCACCGAGCAGCCCGCGCCTCTCACCGCTGAGGAAAAGCGTGCCTGGCTGGACAAAGTCACCGGTGTTTCTCTGGGCAGCGACGCCTTCTTCCCCTTTGGCGACAACATCGAGCGCGCCCGCCGCAGCGGCGTGACCGCTATTGTGCAGCCCGGTGGGTCCATCCGCGACCAGCAGGTCATTGATACCTGCAACCGCTTTGGCATTGCCATGGCCTTCTGCGGCATCCGGCTGTTCCATCACTAAAAAATCGCACTTGCCTGCGGCGTTTTTTCGTCGCGGGCAGTTGTGCTGTCAAAGGAGTTTAGTATGAAGATTCTCGTTGTAGGCGGCGGCGGGCGTGAACACGCCATCATCCGCGCGCTGAAACAAAGCCCCCGGTGCACCGAGATCTGGTGCGCTCCCGGCAACGGCGGCATCAGCTATGATGCCCACTGCAAGGCCATCCCTGCCACCGATGTGGACGCCATGGTTGCCTTTGCCAAAGAAGAAGCTTTCGACTACGTCGTGGTAGCACAGGACGATCCCCTTGCCTTGGGCATGGTAGATGCTCTGGCAGCGGTTGGTATCCCCGCTTTTGGTCCCGACAAGGCTGCCGCCCGCATTGAGGCCAGCAAGGTGTTCAGCAAGAACCTGATGCAGAAGTACGGTATCCCTACCGCCGACTATGCGGTATTTGACGATCCTGCCAAGGTCATTGCCTATGTGGAAAGCAAGAACAAATATCCCGTGGTCATCAAGGCTGACGGCCTGGCTCTGGGCAAGGGCGTGCTGATCTGCCAGAATCACGATGATGTGGTGGAGGCCGTCAAAGAGATCATGCTGGACAAAAAGTTCGGCGTTTCCGGCAACCATGTGGTGGTGGAAGAGTTTCTCACCGGTCCCGAAGTCAGCGTGCTGTCCTTCTGCGACGGCAAGACCGTCAAGCCGATGGTTTCCAGCATGGACCACAAGCGCGCTCTGGACGGTGACCAGGGATTGAACACCGGCGGTATGGGCACCGTAGCCCCCAACCCCTACTACACCAAAGAAGTGGCTGACCGCTGCATGAAGGAGATTTTCCTGCCCACAGTAGCCGCCATGCAGGCCGAGGGCTGCCCCTTCAAGGGGTGCCTCTATTTCGGTCTGATGCTGACCCCCGACGGCCCCAAGGTCATCGAGTACAATTGCCGTTTCGGTGATCCCGAAACCCAGGTGGTACTGCCCCTGCTGGAAAGCGATCTGCTGACCATCATGCAGGCCACCACCAACGGCACTTTGGACCAGACCGAGGTCAAGTTCCGGGACGGCGCTGCCGCCTGCGTCATTCTCGCCAGCGGCGGCTATCCCCTCGCCTATGAGAAGGGCAAGGAGATCACCGGTCTGACCGAAGGCCAGCTGCCCGGCTGCCCCGATGTGACGGTCTACCATGCGGGTACAGCCCTCAAAGACGGCAAGCTGGTCACCAACGGCGGCCGTGTGCTGGGCGTGACCGCCACCGCCGATACCCTGCCCCAGGCGCTGAAACAGGCGTATGCCGCCAGTGAAAACATCCATTTTGATAAACTGCACAAACGCAGCGACATCGGTGCCCGCGCACTGGCTGCCATGCAGTAACCGGGAGGCAATATAATGGTATATCGCATTTATGTTGAGAAGAAGCCCGGCTTCGACGGCGAAGCCCAGGGCCTGTTCCATGAGCTGGTAGACCTGCTGGGCATCACCCGGCTGAAAGGTCTGCGGCTGATCAACCGCTATGACGTGGAGGGCATTGACGAAGCGCTCTTCCAGCAGGCTATTCCCACCGTGTTCAGCGAACCCCCGGTGGACGTGACCTACTCCGAACTGCCGGAGGCCTCCACCGTGTTTGCCGTGGAGTACCTGCCCGGCCAGTTTGATCAGCGTGCCGATTCTGCCAGCCAGTGCATCCAGCTGCTGAGCCAGGGCGAACGCCCCGACGTGCGCAGTGCCCGCGTTTATCTGCTGGACGGCGACCTGACCGAGGAGGATCTGGCTGCCATCAAGAAGTACGTGATCAACCCGGTAGAAGCCCGGGAAGCCAGTCTGGAGCCCCGCGCTACCCTGAAGATGGAATTTGCCATTCCCACCGAGGTGGAGACCCTGAACGGCTTCACCTCTCTGGATGACGATGCCCTGGAGGCCTTCCGCAACGAGAAGGGCCTGGCCATGGACCATGCGGACATCGTCTTCTGCCAGGATTACTTCAAGAGTGAGCATCGTGATCCCACCATCACGGAGATTCGTCTGATCGACACCTACTGGTCCGACCACTGCCGTCACACCACCTTCGGCACCATTCTGGACGATGTCCAGATCGATGACGAGCTGGTCCAGGCCGCCTTTGACCGGTACATGGCCCTGCGGGAAGAGACCGGCCGAGACAAGAAAAACCGTACCCTGATGGACTGCGCCACCATCGGCGCCAAAGCCCTGAAACAGCGCGGCATCCTGAAGAATCTGGACGAGAGCGAGGAGATCAACGCCTGCACCGTCAAAATCAAGTGCGACGTAGACGGTGAACAGCAGGACTGGCTGTTCCTCTTCAAGAACGAGACCCACAACCATCCCACTGAGATCGAGCCTTTCGGCGGCGCTGCCACCTGCATCGGCGGTGCTATCCGCGATCCCCTCTCCGGCCGCAGCTACGTCTATCAGGCCATGCGCGTCACCGGTGCCGGTGATCCGCTGAAACCTGTTTCCGAGACCATGCCCGGCAAACTGCCCCAGCGCAAGCTGGTCACCACCGCCGCCGCCGGTTATTCCAGCTACGGCAACCAGATCGGTCTGGCCACCGGCCAGGTCGCCGAGCTTTACCATCCCGGCTATGTGGCCAAGCGGATGGAGATCGGCGCTGTGGTCGGCGCCACCCCCGCCAGCCATGTCCGCCGGGAAGAACCCGCTCCCGGCGATGTGGTCATCCTGCTGGGCGGCCGCACCGGCCGTGACGGCATCGGCGGCGCCACCGGTTCCTCCAAAGCCCACAAGCTCACCAGCCTGGAAACCTGCGGTGCCGAGGTGCAGAAAGGCAATGCCCCCATCGAGCGCAAATTGCAGCGACTCTTCCGCCGTGAGGACGCCTGCCGCCTGATCAAGCGCTGCAACGACTTCGGCGCAGGCGGTGTCTCCGTTGCCATCGGTGAGCTGGCCGATGGTCTGCGCATCGATCTGAACAAAGTCACGAAAAAGTACGAGGGCCTGGACGGTACCGAGCTGGCCATCAGCGAAAGCCAGGAGCGTATGGCTGTGGCTGTGGCGGCTGAGGATGCGGAGACCTTCATCGGCTATGCCCACGAGGAGAACCTGGAGGCTACCATCGTGGCTACCGTCACCGAAGAAAAGCGGATGCGGGAGATCTGGAACGGCAAGGCCATTGTGGATTTGTCCCGCGAGTTCCTGAACTCCAACGGCGCTGAGCGCCACGCCAATGTCCACATCCTGCCGGGCCATGTCTGGCAGCCGCAGTGGGCCGGTTCCAACTTCGAGGAGAAGATGGAAAACCTGGTTTCCGACCTGAACGTCTGCAGCCAGAAGGGTCTGGGCGAACGGTTTGACTCCACCATCGGTGCGGCCACCGTGTTGATGCCCTACGGCGGTAAATACCAGCTGACCCCCACCATGGCCATGGTTGCCAAGCTGCCCGTGGATGGCGAAACCACCACCTGCTCCGGTATGGCCTGGGGCTTCAATCCCTACCTCTCCGAAGCTGATCCCTACCGCGGGGCCTACCTGGCTGTAGTGGAAAGCGTTACCAAGCTGGTCTGCGCCGGTTTCCACCACAAAGATATGTATCTGACCTTCCAGGAATACTTCGAGCACATGAACAACGATCCCACCCGCTGGGGCAAACCTCTGGCCGCCCTGCTGGGTGCCCTGGATGCACAGATGGGCCTGGGCATCGCTTCCATCGGCGGCAAGGACTCCATGTCCGGCAGCTTCGAAGGACTGGATGTCCCTCCCACGTTGGTGAGCTTTGCTACGGCGGTCGGAAAAGTCACCGACGTGCAGAGCGCTGAATTCAAAAAGGCCAACAGCTCTGTTGTCATGCTGCGTCCCCAGTACAAGGACGGCCTGCCGGAGATCGGCAGCCTGATCGCCATTTACAAGACCGTTGAGCAGATGATCGACGAAGGCAAGGTCTTGGCTGCCGCTACCCCGGGTTACGGCGGTGTGGCCGAAGCGCTGTTCAAGATGTGTGTGGGCAACCATGTGGGCCTGCAGTTGAGCAACGACATCAATCTGGATGATCTGTTCCAGCCTGCCTACGGCTCTGTGATTCTGGAGCTGCTGGACCCGGCTGCCGGTGAATTCCTCGGCTTTACCACCGTAGACTACACCCTGGAAGCCGACGGAAAGTTCATTGATCTGGCGCATCTGCAGGAACTGTGGGAGTCCAAACTGGAGCCTGTATTCCCCTACCGCAAAAAGGGTGATACCGTCCAGGAACTGAACTACCAGTGTTCTATGACCGATCGTGTGGCTCCCGCCGTTCGCCTGGCTACGCCCCGTGTGGTGATCCCTGTATTCCCCGGCACCAACTGTGAATATGATACCGCTCGTGCCTTCCGCCGTGCCGGTGGCGATCCCCACATTCTGGTTCTGAAGAACCTCACCCCCAACGATGTAGCCGAAAGCTGCGAGGCACTGGTCAAAGAACTGGATGAAGCCCAGATCCTTATGCTGCCGGGTGGCTTCTCCGGCGGCGATGAACCCGACGGTTCCGCCAAATTTATCGCGGCGTTCTTCCGTGCCCCGGCTGTGGCGGATGCCGTCAACCGCCTGCTGAACCAGCGTGACGGTCTGGCTTTGGGTATCTGCAACGGCTTCCAGGCTCTTATCAAACTGGGTCTTGTCCCCTACGGTGAGATCCGCCCCATCACGGAAAACGACCCCACATTGACCTTCAACACCATTCACCGTCACCAGAGCATGCTGGTCCGTACTCGCATTGCCAGCAACAAGAGCCCCTGGCTGAGCGAATGCGATGTCAATGACGAGCACCTGATTGCCATCAGCCACGGCGAAGGCCGGTTTGTCTGCAACGATGATCTGCTGCAGAAGCTGATTGCCAACGGCCAGGTCGCCACCCAGTATGTGGATCTTGCCTGCCATCCCACCATGGATCTGCGCTACAACCCCAACGGTTCTGTGCTTGCCATTGAGGGTATCACCAGCCCCGACGGCCGTGTCCTGGGCAAGATGGGTCACAGTGAGCGTACCGGCAACCAGCTCTACAAGAATGTGACCGGCGATAAGTATCAGCCAATCTTTGAGGGCGGCGTCAACTACTTCAAGCTGTAAGAAAGGGATTTCGCAATGGCACAACATGACCGCTATATCTCTCCGTTCAGCACCCGCTATGCTTCGGATGAGATGCAGTATATTTTTTCTGATGACAACAAATTCCGCACCTGGCGCAAGCTGTGGATCGCACTGGCCAAAGCCGAGCAGAAAGAGGGCCTGGCCATCACCGATGAGCAGATTGCCGAACTGGAAGCCCACAAAGATGACATCAACTATGAAGATGCCATTGCCCGGGAAAAACTGGTCCGCCATGATGTAATGAGCCATGTCTATGCTTACGGCCTGCAGTGCCCCAAGGCGAAAGGCATTATCCATTTGGGCGCCACCAGCTGCTATGTGGGCGACAACACCGATGTGATCATCATGCGGGAAGCCCTGCAGCTGGTTCGCAAAAAGATCATCGGCGTTCTTGCCAACCTCGCCAAATTTGCCGAGGAATATAAAGATATGCCCTGCCTGGCCTACACCCATTGTCAGCCCGCTCAGCTGACCACCGTTGGCAAGCGCGCCACCCTGTGGATGAATGAGCTGTACATGGATCTGGAAGAGATCGACCATCAGATCAGCCAGTTGGCCCTGCGCGGCGTCAAAGGTACTACCGGTACCCAGGCCAGCTTTATGGAGTTGTTCAACGGAGATTCCGCCAAGGTCAAGGCCGTGGAAGCCGACGTTTGTGCCCAGATGGGCTTTACCAAGGTTGTACCGGTCTGTGGCCAGACCTATAGCCGTAAGGTGGACTACAATGTGCTGTCTGCCGTAGCCGGTTTGGGTCAGAGCGCCATGAAGATGGCCACCGACATCCGTCTGCTGGCCAACTTCAAAGAAATGGAAGAGCCCTTTGAAAAGAATCAGATCGGTTCTTCCGCCATGCCTTACAAACGCAATCCCATGCGCTGCGAACGCATCTGCGCTTTGAGCCGTTACCTGATGGTGGATGTGCTCAACCCCGCCATGACCGCCGGTACCCAGTGGTTTGAGCGTACGCTGGATGACTCTGCCAACAAGCGTATTGCGATGGCCGAAGGGTTCCTGGCCGCGGATGCCATCCTGAACATCCTGCTGAATGTTTCGGATGGCCTGGTGGTCTATCCCAAAGTCATCCGTGCCCGCGTCATGGCAGAACTTCCCTTCATGGCAAGCGAGAACATCATGATGAAGGCCGTGAAGAAGGGCGGCGATCGTCAGGAACTCCATGAGCGTCTGCGCGAGCATGCCGTTGCTGCTGCCGCCGTGGTCAAACAGGAAGGCCAGCCCAACGATATGATCGCCCGTGTGGAAGCCGACCCCGCCTTTGGCCTGAGCCGCGAAGAAATTGAGGCAGAACTGAGCCCCGAAGCCTTTACCGGCCGTGCTCCCGAACAGGTGGAGGAATATCTGAAAGAAGTTATCGCCCCTGTTCTGGCTGCCAATGCTGAGGACATTGGTCAGAAAGTGGAGCTGAACGTCTGATTCCTCTGTTGACCGGACAATAAAAAGAACCCGTGGAACGCAATGTGAAGTGACCCCAAAAAGTTAGACAATAATTTCAAATAAAAATTGTTCAAGCAACCGAAAGGGCTTGTTGTCTGTGAACCGCAGGCGGCAGGCCCTTTAGCTTTGCCTTAATCCGTCGGTTATTGTAGTAGTGCAGATAGTCAAT
>CALXHP010000079.1 GCA_944388135.1 uncultured Gemmiger sp.
CGCAGACGAATCTTAACCATTGTAAATTCCTCCAAATACTTGTTTACGGCCCTTGCGGGGCGAATTTTATATTGTACATCCCGTGGGCCGTATAGCCGTGCGGGTCATACCAAAAAAAATTTCAGCGGCCGAAGCCTTTGAAGCCGCCCATACCGCCCAGATTGCCCAGGCTGCGCATGAATCCCTTGGGATTGCGGCGGACTTTTTTCATCATTTTCTGCATCATTTCATACTGACGCAGCAGCTTGTTGACGGCCTCCACGGTCTGGCCGGAGCCTGCCGCGATGCGCCGCTTGCGCTTGGGGTTGATGATCTCGGGCTTGGCCCGTTCCGCCGGCGTCATGGAATAGATGATGGCCTCAATGTGGGGCAGCATCTTGTCGTCCAGTGCGTCGGCGTCGATCTGGTTGCCGCCGGGCATCATGGCCAGCAGTGCCGAAGCACCGCCCATCTTCTTTACCTGCTGGAACTGGGCCAGAAGGTCGTTCATATCGAACTTGTTTTCCATCATCCGCCGGGCAGCGGCTTCCGCTTCCTTGTCGTTCTGGACGCTCTGGGCTTTCTCGATCAGGGAAAGCACATCGCCCATGCCCAGGATACGGCTGGACATCCGGGAAGGATAGAAGGGCTCCAGGTCTTCCAGCTTTTCGCCGGTGCCCTGGAAGTAGATGGGCTTGCCGGTGACGGCCAGTACCGAAAGAGCGGCACCGCCGCGGGTATCACCGTCGGTCTTGGTCAGCACCACACCGGTGATGCCGATCTTCTCGTTGAAGGTCTTGGCCACGTTGACGGCTTCCTGGCCGGACATGGCATCCACCACCAACAGCGTCTCGTCCACCTCAACGGTTTCCTTGATGCGCACCAGCTCATCCATCAGCGCATCGTCGATCTGCAGACGGCCGGCTGTATCCAGGATCACGATGTCGTTGCCGTGATCCCGAGCGTAGGCCATCGCTTTCTGGGCGATGAGTTCCGGCTTTTCGGTGCCCATGGTAAAGACGGGGACCCCCGCCTGCTCACCTACGATCTGCAGCTGCTGGATAGCCGCCGGGCGGTAGACGTCACAAGCCACCAGCAGCGGGCGGCGGCCCTGGCTGCGGTAATACTTGCCCAGCTTGGCGGCATGAGTGGTTTTACCGTTGCCCTGCAGGCCGCACATCATCAGGACCGTCTGGCCCTTGTTCTTGATGCGCAGGTACTGGGGCTCATCGCCGCCCATGAGCTTGGTCAGCTCTTCGTTGACGATCTTGACCACCTGCTGGGCGGGGGTGAGGCTTTCCATGACCTCCTGGCCCATGGCCCGCTCGGAGACCTGGGCACAGAAATCCTTGGCAACTTTATAGTTGACGTCCGCTTCCAGCAGCGCCATGCGCACTTCCCGCATGGCTGCCTTGATGTCGGCTTCGTTCAGCTTGCCCTTGCCGCGCAGTTTTTTGAATACGCCGTTGAGGCGCTCTGTCAATGATTCAAAGGCCATCGGGTTCCTCCTGCGTATCCAGCCGGTCTAAAATCTGCAACATTTCGTCGGTATCGGTGCGGATCTGGGGGACCGGATTGAACAGTCCCGAGTTGCAGCACCGGATCTCCATGACCAGCTGGCGCAGCCGTGTCAGGTCCTGCTGCGTCGCCGTGTGGCGGCGTGCATTGCCCAGCTTGGCTTCCAGCTCGTCCAGGGCGGCCTCACCATGTTTGATGGCGTCCCGCACCCCCTGCCGGGTAATACCGAAATTCTCGGCAATTTCGGCCAGAGAGAGATCTTCGTCATAATATTCGGTCAGGATCACGCGTTGTTTCTCGGTCAATACCGGACCATAGAAGTCCAGCAGGATCGAATAGGCCAGATTTTTTTGCGGTTTGCCCGCCATGGCCGCGCCCCTTCCTTCTTTTGACATGCCGTGTAAAGTTTTTTTCTTTACATCCAGCCTATGAATTATAACAGGGGCAGGGCCGAAAGTCAAGGGGGATTCGGCACTTTTTTACACATTCCCGCGTCGGATTGCCCCTGCCGTGACAGGGCACAGCCGATAAAATTTTCCCTGATCTGCTTTCTGGCCGTGCAAAACCTGTCGGTGTGTGTTATAATAAAGATTACTTTGCCCCATGGGAAAGGAGGTGTCTGCCGTGGGAATCCTGAAAAGCTACTATCAAGAAGTATACCGCTCCCCTGTGGTGCGCCTGGATGGCTATTCCGGCCGTCACAATCTCAGTTCCAGCATTCTGGCCTATCTGGATTTCGGCGGCGCTACCGGCACTTCCAAGGATGGCCTGGCCGAGACCATGCTGGCCTTTGCCACCGAACGGGGCACCTTGCAGCCCGGCATGCCGGTGGTGGAAGCCAGTTCCGGCAGTTTTGGTGCCGCCCTGGCGGTAAGTTGTGCCACCACCGGGCACCCCTGCATTCTGGTGGTACCCAGCAGCCTGCCCATCGCCCGTCGCAAGCGGCTGCAGGATCTGGGGGCCAAGATCGTGGTTTGCAGCAGCGGTGGCCGCCGCGCCATGGACCGCATCGCTCAGGAGACCGCCCAGCGGTACGGCGGCTACTTTACCCATTACTTTGCCAATGACGACAACCCGGAATATCACCGCCGGGTCACCGGGCCTCAGATTCTGAAGGCGGCCGGCGATGCCATCGACGCCATCGTCATCGGCGTGGGCAGCGGCGGCACCATCACCGGTGTGGCCGAGTACATCCGGGCCTGGAACAGCATGATCCGCATTGTGGCGGTGGAGCCTGCCGAATGCGCCGCCATATCCGGCGGATTTATCGGGCAGCACGGCATCGCCGGGATCGGTCCCGGCTTTGTGCCGGAAAACTACAACCCCTATGTGGTGGATACCGTCCTTACCGTTACCACCGCCGACGCTGAGCGCGCCGCCCGGGAGGTCCTCTTTTTTGACGGCATCCCGGCTTGTACCAGCGCCGGCGCCACCCTGGCCGCCGCGGTGCAGCTGATGGGCACCGGCAAAGCCAAACGGCCCCTGTGTGTATTCGCCGGACGGAAGATGTACGAATAACCCTTTGGGCAAGGAGGTTCGCCATGCAGAAACCATTGCTTGTTTTTCCGTTGATTCTGGCCGTCCTGAGCTGCGGCTGCACTCGCCTTGCCCCAAACCCTCCGGCGGATTCCGCCTCGCCTGCCACAGCGGAGGAGGCCCCTGTGACCACCGCCACCCCCGTACCGGAGGAATCTGCCCGGCCCGCCGGGGTGGAGGATGCCGGACTGCCGGTTCTGGAATATGACGAGATCCGGGCCATTGCCCGGGACACCGACCCCCGTCTGGCACAGATGGACGGTTATTATACCATGTGCCGGGATGGCAAATGGGGCCTGATGCGCAGCGATGGCACTGAGGTGCTGGCTTGCCAGTTTTCCGGACCCCTTTCCGGCTGTGCCTCAGCCGAGCTCCGGTGGCATGCCCTGAATGAGCCAACCATGAGCTGGGACACACTGGATGCCCTGACGGCTCAACTGCAGCAAACCGGAGACGGCGAAATGTGTTCCGCAGCCCACGACGGCAACTTCCATTACTGGTATTATGATATCGACACCGCACGGGTGCAGGTATACAGCGGTTTTTCCCACGGCATCGTGGAGGAGCCGGAAGATTCCGATTTTGCCTACGGGACCTATCTTCCCTGTCGGTTGGGCACCTTTGTGGACGGCCAGGGAGATCCCGATTTCTACCGCGCCACCGATCCCCTTACGCTGGTCTATGCCAACGCCGACGGCACCTTGCTGAACGATCAGACCTATGAAGCGGCAGGCTGCTTCTACGACCAGACCTTGGCCCCCGCCTGCCAGAACGGGAAATGGCTGTATCTGGATCTGTCCGGCCAGGCCGTCACCGATGCGGTTTACGAGCCTACCTACGGCCAGGATGAGACCGCCTACGCCTCTCCCCTGCTGAATGGCTATGCTCCGGTGTGCCGGGATGGCAAATGGGGCCTGCTGGACAGCAGCGGCACCGAGGCGATCCCCTGCATCTATGGGGGTGCTGCCTGGGACGGCGGCCTGTTGTGGCTGAAGCAGGACGACGGGTGGCACGCCTACACACTCCCCGGTGTGGTAAAACCGACGCCCGCCCCTACGCCGGACCCGTTGGCCGACCTGCCGGACACCATCAAGGCCCCCGACCGTCCCTGCGGCGAAAACGAACAGTTCCGCTACAATACCACTCCGGACGGCAATCTGACGCTGCGCGCCGGTCCCGGCACCGACTATGATAAGGTGGGCTCTATACCACCTCCCTCCACGGTGGACTGCCTGGGCCGCAGCGATACAGCCGACAACTGGGTGCTGGTCAACTACGAAGGCCAGTTTGGCTGGGCCTGCACCGATTATATGTCATAACATTTCCTCGCCCTACCGGGCGGGGATTTTTCTTTTCAGGGCATATCTGCGCCTTTTTTCACATAGGATTTGACAGAAATTCCATGTGAGGGGGTAACGGTATGAAAGGTGACCCGGAGGAGCGGGCCGTGGCGGTAGGGCGGTATATTGTGCGCAGCGGCGCCACTGTGCGTGCCGCGGCAACGGTGTTCGGGGTGAGCAAAAGCACCATCTGGAAAGACCAGAGCCGATTGCGCCACACCCATCCCGGTCTGTGGGCCGAAGTACAGACGGTAGTACAGCGCAACAAGGCTGAGCGTCATCTGCGGGGCGGCGAAGCCACCCGGCGCAAATATTTACAGAAAGAATCTTGCACCCCAACACGGCGCACAGTATAATAAGGATAAAAAACACAAAGGAAAGAAACGCCATGAAACGAACGGATTACATCAGCTGGGACGAGTACTTTATGGGTATCGCGCTGCTTTCCGCCATGCGCTCCAAAGACAACAACAGCCAGGTGGGTGCCTGCATTGTCAGCCCCGAAAACAAGATCCTGTCCCTGGGATACAACGGTATGCCCATCGGCTGCAATGATGACGACATGCCCTGGGAGCGGGAAGGCGACGATCTGAACACCAAGTATATGTACGTCTGCCACTCGGAACTGAATGCCATCCTCAACAGCCCGCACAACGACCTGACCGGTGCGCGGATGTATGTGACGCTGTTCCCCTGCAATGAGTGTGCCAAAGCGATCATTCAGAGCGGCATCAAGGAACTGATCTATCTTTCGGACAAATACCATGACACCCATGCCAGCATCGCCAGCCGCCGCATGTTCAATATGACCGGCGTCAAATACCGGGCCTATGAGCCTACCGGCCGTGAGATCAAGCTGGAAGTATAAAAGAGAGGGATCGGAATGAACACCATCATCATCGGCATTGCCGGCGGCACAGGCAGCGGCAAAACCACCCTGACCGAACGGCTGCGGGACCACTTCGGCGCCAACGAAGTCAGCGTCATCAACCACGACAGCTACTATAAACGCCACGACGAGTTGCCTTATGAGGAACGGTGCAAGCTGAACTACGACCATCCCGACAGTTTCGACACTCCGCTGATGATAGCCCATCTGCGGGAATTGCGGGCCGGGCACCCGGTGCAGGTACCGGTTTACGATTACACCATCCACAACCGCAGCGACAAGACCGTGTTGGTAAAGCCCGCCCCCGTCATCATCGTGGAGGGTATCCTGATTTTTGATTCGCCGGAACTTTGCGACCTGATGGACATGAAAGTCTTTGTGGATACCGATGCCGATGTACGCATCCTGCGCCGTATCGTACGGGATGTGAAAGAGCGCGGCCGCACTTTGGACAGCGTGGTCAGCCAGTATCTGACCACGGTCAAGCCCATGCATGAACAGTTCGTGGAACCCAGCAAACGCAAGGCCGACCTGATCGTTCCCGAAGGTGGGCATAACCTGGTGGCCCTGGAGCTGCTCATCAAATGGGTGGCCGATCATCTGCGTGTCAAGGAAGAGTGACCTTCCTTTTTAAAAAAGCAAAACCACCCGTTGAACGGGTGGTTTGAACAGGCCCTATAAGGGCCTATCTCCTGTGGTCGCTCCCTAAAGGGAGC
>CALXHP010000080.1 GCA_944388135.1 uncultured Gemmiger sp.
GTGTCCTGGTACGACAACGAGAACAGCTACACCAGCCAGATGGTCCGCACCATTAAGTACTTCGCTGAGCTGTAATCCAAATCTTCCCGCATAAAAGCGCCGCCGCACTCCTTCGGGAGCGCGGCGGCGCTTTTTTATGGGGACCGCCGGCTGCAAAAGAAAAAGAGAAAGCCCCGGGGCGTTGCGGTTTTGCCGTCAGATGCTATAATGTTATTACGGGCTGCCGCATACCGGCAGCCGATCCCAACCAAAAGGACGGTAGATACCGCTATGGATACAACCTATGATCTCTTTCTATTTGCCGGGCAATCCAATATGGCCGGGCGGAGCATCACCAGTGACCGGTGGCCCCAACCGGCGCCGGAACTGATTCCCGGGGCCGGGATGGAATACCGGGCCGTCTCCGACCCGGAACATCTGCATCCCATCGCCGAGCCATTCGGTGCAGCTGAAAATGATTCCCAGGGCATCGATGAACCCGGCATGAAAACCGGTTCCCTGGTCACAGCCTTTGTCAATGCCTACTACCGGGATACCGGAACGCCGGTTCTGGGCGTTTCGGCCAGTAAAGGCGGCTCCGCCATAGACCGCTGGCAGGGGGAAGGGGACCTTCTCGCCGATGCGCTGCGGCGTTGGGACCGGGCTGTGGAGTTCCTTGCCCAAGAGAAGATCTCTGTCCGGCACCGGTATCTGCTTTGGTGCCAGGGGGAGACCGACGGGGATCACGGCACCGATCCGGAGACGTATAAAGCCCGTTTTCGTACCATGCTGAGCCACATGCAGGCGCATGGCATCGAGAACTGCTTCCTGATCGCCATCGGAGAATACAATGGCAGCAAGGGGTATGACTATACGGCCATCCATCAGGCCCAGCTGGAACTGGCCCGGGAACTGCCGGGGGTGGTACTGGTCAGCGATGAGTTTCGCACCATGCGCGCCCGGGGGCTGATGAAGGACTCTTTCCATTATTACCAGCAGGCCTACAATGAGGTGGGTACCGCTGCCGGCCATGCCGCGGCGGCATTTGTGAATCGGTTATAAAAACATCCTCCTGCGCAACGGGCCGGACCCGATGGCAGGAGGATGTTTTTGTCTGGCGATGGCCAGAAAAATCAGATTTTGATCAGTTCATATTCCCGGGTGCCGAGACCGATCTTTTCGGCGTGTTCCAGGCAGCTCTTCCAGTTGGTAGCGGGGCTGGAGTCGGTGAAGTGGTCGTGATGTTCCTGGGGCATCTCGGCCAGATGGCTGTTGGGCATGACCGGCTGGCGGTTGACGGCGTCGGCACAAGCCTGGTCCAGGGCCACCGGGTCAAAGCTGGCAAACATGCCCACATCGGGGACGATGGGCACGTCGTTCTCGGCATGGCAGTCGCAGTAGGGCGAAACATCGATGACCAGGCTGATGTGGAACTGGGGACGTCCGCTGACCACAGCCTTGCTGTATTCGGCGATCTTGCAGTTCAGGATGTCGTTGCTCTCATCCTCGGCGGCACGGACGGCGTCCGTGGGGCAGACCCCGATGCAGCGGCCGCAGCCCACGCACTTGTTCTGGTCGATGCTGGACTTGCGGTCCACGATGTGGGGGGCGTCATGGGCACAGATCTTGACACAGCGGCCGCAGCCCACGCAAAGCTCCTGCTTGACATAGGGTTTGCCGGCGCTGTGCATCTCCATTTTGCCGGCGCGGGAGCCGCAGCCCATGCCGATGTTTTTCAGGGCACCGCCGAAACCGGTGGACTCATGGCCCTTGAAGTGGGACAGGGTGATGAATACGTCGGCGTCCATGATGGCCCGGCCGATCTTGGCCTCCTTGACGTAGGTGCCGCCCTCCACGGGGACCAGCTCCTCATCGGTGCCTTTCAGACCGTCGGCAATGATCACATGGCAGCCGGTGGAAAAAGGAGAAAAGCCGTTCACATAGGCGGTGTCCAGATGGTCCAGGGCGTTTTTGCGGCCGCCCACATACAGGGTGTTGCAGTCGGTCAGGAAGGGCTTGCCGCCCAGCTCCTTGACCACTTTGACCACCACGGCGGCATAGTTGGGCCGCAGATAGGCCAGGTTGCCGGGCTCGCCGAAGTGGATCTTGATGGCCGCGTATTTGTTGGTGAAATCGATCTGCCCGATACCGGCGGTTTTGATCAGCCGTTCCAGTTTCTGGGGCAGGTTTTCGTTGAACGAAGTGCGCAGGTCGGTAAAATAAACTTTTGATGCGGACATGGATACGCCTCCTGCAAAATGTCTCGTTGCGCGGTATTGCTCTTTCTTTATTGTAAAGGACAACCCTTTAAAATGCAACTGTGCGTCCCCGGCAAAACGCAAATTTTGTGGTGTCGCTCTTGCGCAGGGAAAGTAAATGGGGTACAATACAAAAAGAAATACGCGGGAAAACGCAACCCTTCCCGGTGGAAAAATAAAGGAGACACTATGAAGCAAACCCTTCAAAGGACGGGGTGGCGGGCACGTCTGTGGCATGTTCTGCCATGGCTGTGGATCGCGGCGGGATATCTGTTTGACCTTTGGTATCAGCTGGTGCCGGGGCGCTGGATCGTGGACTCGGATCTTGCCTCGGAGATGGTCCTCGCCGACCTGCTCAATCAGGAAGGCAGCATCATCAGCACCAACTGGTATTATTCTACAGAACTCAAAGTTGTGAACCTGCAGTGGTTTTACCGGCTGGGGCTGCTTCTCTTTCCCGACCATTGGTATATGGCGCGTGCCTTCGGCATGGCCATTGCCCTGGCGCTGTATGCGGGGGTGCTTCTGTTTCTGGCCAACAGTGCGGGGCTGGGGCGCGCCGGCTTGTGGATGACGGGAACCCTGTTGTGGCCTTTCGGGCAGCGCTATCTGATCTATGCGCTGTACGGCGGGTACTATCTGGTGTATACGTTTTTCTATATGCTGGTTCTGGCGCTGCTCCTTCGCAGCAGCAAGGCCGACACCAGACGCTGTGCACGGCTGTGGATTCTGGCCTGCCTGGTGTGTGTGGTGGCCAGCCTGAACGGCGTCAAGCAGCTGATGGTTTTCCACGCGCCGCTGTTCCTGGCTACGGGCGTCGTGCTGGCCCTGGCGCTGCATGACTGCGGTGCCACGGACTGGCGCAGCGCGCTGGCGGCCTGCTGGGTGCAGGTCCGGCTTTTTGCAGGGTCCCTGCTGACCGCGGTGTGCTGTGCGGCGGGCTATTTTGTGAGCAGTTCGATCCTGTCCAGACTGTACGATTTCAAATCCTACAGCTTTATCACCTGGAACCGGTCGGAAGACTGGTTTACACTGGACCGCATTCTTATGGATTTCTTCCATGAATTCGGCTACCGGGACGGTGCGGGGCTCTTCCATTTCAGCGGCATTGCCACCGGGGTCGGCCTGCTGCTGGGTGCGTTCATGTTCCTTTGCATGGTGCGCCTGGTGCTGCGGCTGCGCAGCCTGCAGGTGATCGATCAGATCCTGGTACTGCTGCTGGTGTTCATGGTGCTGGTGTGCGGTGTGTGTTACACCTATTTCCAGGAATATTATCAGTATTTCTGGCTGATGAATATGCCGGTGGCCATTGCGGTCATGGCGGTGGAACTCAAGACGGAAAAATTCCATCTGCCGGGAATGCGGCAGGCCTCTGCCGTGGTGCTGGCCTGCGCCTTTACCCTTTGTGCGGTGCATACGGTCCGCCGGGAAATCGAAACGCCCACCCTGGCCCATAAGGGATTGGATGCCGTGGCCAACTGGCTGGTGGACAACGGCTATACCGAAGGATATGCCACTTTCTGGAATTGCAATGCGCTGATCGAGCTGTCCAGCGGCAAACTGGACGTCTGGACGCTGCTGAGCCTGAATGATGATGTGGTTCCCGATTGGCTGCAAAAGAAAGATCATCTGACCACCGATCCCCAGCAGCCCTTCCTGGTCGTGGACACCCAGACGGACGGCGACCTGGACAAGATGGGGCTGCTCACCTACGGGGATGGCGAAAAAGTGTATGATGACGGCCGTTATCTGGTATATGCCTTTGATTCGGCGGCGGAGGTCCACGCCGCTGCGGAGATCGCACAGAGCCCGGCCCATTGACCAACGGAAAGTAATCCTGCCTTGACCGGCGGGTTGAATGAAAAGGAGAACGACCATGCGTTACTGCAAGAAATGTACGATGCCCGATACCCGTCCCGGGATCACCTTTGACGCCGAGGGCGTGTGCAGCGCCTGCCGCCATTATGAAAACCGCAAGAATGTGGACTGGGATGCCCGATTCAAGGAGTTTGAGGCATTCTGCAACAAATACCGCGGCATGAACGGCCCCGGCGGCTATGATTGCGCCGTGGCGGTTTCCGGCGGCAAGGACAGCCACTTCCAGGTCTGGATGCTCAAGGAAGTCATGCATATGAATCCCATCCTCTTCAGCGTGGAGGATAACTTCCCCATGACCCAGGCGGGCATCCACAACCTGAAGAATATCAGCGAGGAATTCGGCTGCACCATCATCTCCTGCAAGCCCAATATCAAGGCTCAGAAGATCCTCATGCGGAAATTCTTTGAGAAATACGGCAAGCCCACCTGGTATGTGGACCGGCTGATCTACACCTTCCCGCTGCATATGGCGGCCAAGTTCAACACCCCCATGCTCTGCTACGGCGAGAATGTCAGCTTTGAGTACGGCGGCAACGCCGACAAGGAGACATACTCCGCCATGGACCAGATCGAAAACGGCGTGGCTGTGGGCTTCCCCATGGAGGAACTGGTGGGCGACGGCGTCACCGAGAACGACCTGAGCCTGACCCTGGCCCCCAGCGCCGAGGAGCGGGCCAAGCTGGACCCCTTCTATATGAGCTATTTTGTGCCCTGGAACAGCTACAAGAACTACCAGATCGCCAAGGCCCACGGTTTCCACGACCTGACCCATGAGTGGGACCGCACCCACCATGCCGAAAACTTCGACCAGATCGATTCCCGCGCCTACCTGGTGCACTCCTGGCTGAAGTATCCCAAGTTCGGCCATGCCGCCGCCACCGACTATACCGCCCGGTATATCCGTTACGGCATGATGACCCGGGAAGAGGCCATTCCCATCATCAAGGAGCGGGACGGCAAGCTGGACCCCCTCTGTGTGCGGGATTTCTGCCAGTTCTGCGGCTACACCGAGAGCGAGTTCTGGGCTATCATGGACAAGTTCTACAACCGCGACCTCTTTGAAAAGAACGAATGCGGCGAATGGGTCCTGAAAGATCCCATCTGGGAGCAGAAGTAAGCCGTGAACGATCAGGAACAACTGGCCGCTTACCGTGCCATGCAGGCGGCCGTTCAAGAGGAGTATGACCGTACGGCGGACAGGATGGCAACCCTGAAAACCCAGGGCAAAGAAAAAACCGCCACCTACCGGCAGCTGTTTGCCCGGAAACTGACCCTGAGTGAGCTGCTGAGCTGGTACAAGACCTACGGTCTTATGGAGAAAGGGGAGGCTTAACATGACCAAACACATCATCCTCTGGACGCTGAAAGACGAGTTGACCGCCGAGGAAAAGGCGTCTGTCAAAGCAGGCATCAAAGAGGGGCTGGAGGGCCTGGTAGGCCAGGTCCCGGGGCTGCTGGAGGTCCACGTGCAGACCGACTGCCTGCCCAGCTCCACCGCAGACCTGATGCTGGACTGCACTCTCACCGATGAGGAAGCCTTGAAAGGCTATGCCGTCCATCCCGCCCATGTGGCGGTGGCCGACAGCAAGGTGCGGCCCTACACCAAGATCCGCAGCTGCCTGGACTTCAATGTCTGACAAAAAACGGCAACCCTCTTGCGCTGGGGCGCAAGCTGTGCTATAATACGCTGGAACGGCAAAGGCGCCGTCCGTTTGGCATCGCCATACGGACGGCGCCCTTTTTTGTATTCAGGAACGCCGGAATGGAGTGTAGAAATATGGAAAAATTACCCCGTTACGTGGACATTGATTACAGCAAATATGCCCCGGATATTCCGGAGGATCAGCTGGAGGCCTACTATGGCCTGCCCAAGCATGTGCAGTTCTGCAAAGAATGCGTCATGAGCAACCAGAAGCCCAACTCCTGCTATGAGTTTGAGCATACCATTCATTCCATCAAGAAAACGATGGTCATCCAGGAGGACGGCGTCTGTGATGCCTGCCACGCCTGCCATAACAAGGCCAACGGCCATATCGACTGGGCCCTGCGGGAGAAGGAACTGCGGGAACTCTGCGATGAATACCGCAAGAACGACGGCTCCTACGACTGCCTGGTGCCGGGCTCCGGCGGCAAGGACAGCTTTTACGCTGCCCATCTGCTGAAGTACAAGTACGGCATGCATCCGCTGACGGTTACCTGGGCGCCCCACATCTACACCCCCTGGGGCTGGGACAACATGCAGGCCTGGATTCATGCAGGCTTCGACAACTATCTGTGTACCCCCAACGGCATGACCCATCGTCTGCTGACCCGTCTGGCCACCGAGAACCTCTTCCATCCCTTCCAGCCCTTTATTCTGGGTCAGAAGCAGCTGGCACCCAAGATGGCGGCCAAGTTCGGCATTCCCCTGGTGTTCTATGGCGAGAATGAGGCGGAATTCGGCAACCCCATCGCCGACAACAACTCCGCCTTGCGGGATGAGCACTTCTTTGCCGTCAACGACTACGACCACATCTATCTGGGCGGCGTAAGCCTGCGCCAGCTGGAGGAGGACTACAAGATCGACAAGGCCGATCTGGCCATCTATCTGCCCTCCGAGACTTCCAACCTGGAGAAAAACCACATCCAGGTGCGCTACCTGGGCTACTACGAGAAGTGGCATCCCCAGGGTGCTTACTACTATTCGGTGGAGCACGGCGGCTTCCGCCCGGCGCCGGAGCGTACCCAGGGCACCTACTCCAAGTACAACTCCATCGACGACAAGATCGACGATTTCTTCTACTACACCACCTACATCAA
>CALXHP010000081.1 GCA_944388135.1 uncultured Gemmiger sp.
AATATGCAGGCATATCTGATACTGGCAAACGGCCGGGTGTTCCGCGGGCAGAGCATTGGCTGCCCCGGCACCACCATCGGCGAAGTGGTGTTTGCCACCGGTATGGTCGGCTTTGAGGAAACATTGACCGACCCCAGCTACTATGGGCAGATCATCACCCAGACCTATCCGCTCATCGGCAACTATGGCATGAACCATGAAGACGTGGAGAGCACAAAAATCTGGGCTCGGGGCTATATCGTCCGCGAGGCATGCAAAACGCCTTCCAATTTCCGCAGCGAGGAAACGCTGGATTCTTTCCTGAAAAAATACGGCATCATCGGTATTGAGGGAATCGATACCCGCAGCCTGACCCGCACCCTGCGGGAGAGCGGCGTCATGAACGGTGCCATTACCACCGAGTTCGATCCCGAGGCCGAGCCGGAGAAGGTGGCCGAACTGATGCCGCAGATCAAGGCTTATGCGGTGACCGACGCCGTCAAGACCGTCACCTGCCGGGAAGCTTCCACCTATGAGCCCACCGCCCAGGGCCCCTGGGGGGAGACGCCGCTCCATGTGGCGCTGCTGGACCTGGGCTGCAAGAACAATATTGTGCGCTGCCTGCAGAAACGCGGCTGCCGCGTCACAGTGCTGCCCGGCACCACCACCGCCGCCGAACTGGCAGCGCTGAACCCGGACGGACTGATGCTCTCCAACGGCCCCGGTGACCCGGCGGAAAACGTGGAGATCATCAAGAACATCGGCGAGATGCTGGATTCCGGCATTCCGGCCTTCGGCATCTGCCTGGGCCATCAGCTCACCGCGCTGGCAGCCGGTGCCAAGACCTGCAAGCTGAAGTACGGCCACCGCGGTGCCAACCAGCCGGTCAGCCATATCAGCGGCAAGCGGACGTTCATCACCAGCCAGAACCACGGCTACGCGGTGGAAGGGGCGACCCTGCCTGCCGAAGTGGGCCAGGTCAGCTACCGCAATGCCAACGACGGCACCTGCGAGGGTGTGGATTATTTCCGCTGGAACTGCTTCACCGTACAGTTCCACCCCGAGGCCAACGGCGGCCCCAAAGATACCGAGTTCCTGTTTGACGAGTTTGTCAGCCGTATGCTGGCAGCGAAAGGAGTAATCAACAATGCCTAAAGACCCGCGGATCAAGAAGGTGCTGGTCATCGGTTCCGGCCCCATCATCATTGGTCAGGCGGCAGAGTTTGACTATTCCGGCACCCAGGCCTGCCGCGCCCTCAAATCCGAAGGCGTGGAGACGGTGCTCGTCAACTCCAACCCCGCCACCATCATGACCGACCCGGATATCGCCGATCATGTGTATATCGAACCCCTTACCGCCGAAGTGGTGGAGCGCATCATCGAAAAGGAAAAGCCCGATGCCATCCTGCCCAACCTGGGCGGTCAGATGGGTCTGAACCTCTCCATGGAACTGGCCCGCAACGGCTTCCTGGACCGCAGCGGTGTCCGTCTGCTGGCCTGCAAGCCGGAAACCATCGACCGGGCCGAGGACCGTCAGCTCTTCAAAGATACCATGGAGAAGCTGCACCAGCCCATCATCCCTTCCAAAGTGGTGGAAGATCTGGATGATGCCCTGGATTTTGCCGAAGTCATCGGCTACCCCGTCATCGTCCGTCCCGCCTTCACCATGGGTGGTACCGGCGGCGGCATCTGTGAGGACCGGGAAAAACTCCATGAAATTGCCACCAACGGCCTGCGCCTGTCGCCCATTCATCAGATTCTGGTGGAGAAGTGCATCTCCGGCTGGAAAGAGATCGAATACGAGGTCATGCGTGACTCCAAGGGCAACGTGATCACCGTCTGCAACATGGAGAACCTGGACCCCGTGGGCATCCACACCGGTGACTCCATCGTCGTGGCGCCCAGCCAGACCCTTTCCGATAAGGAATACCAGATGCTGCGTACGGCGGCCCTGGATATCATCACCGAACTGGGCATCGAGGGCGGCTGCAACTGCCAGTTTGCCCTGAAGCCGGACAGCTTCGAGTATGCGGTCATCGAGGTCAACCCCCGTGTGTCCCGTTCTTCGGCACTGGCCTCCAAGGCTACCGGTTATCCCATCGCCAAGGTGGCCACCAAGATCGCTCTGGGTTACACCCTGGACGAGATCACCAACGACGTTACCGGCGAGACCTGCGCCTGCTTTGAGCCCGCTTTGGACTATGTGGTGGTCAAGTATCCCAAGTGGCCCTTTGATAAGTTTGTCTACGCCGACAAATCCCTGGGCACCCAGATGATGGCCACCGGCGAGGTCATGGCCATCGGCAACAACTTTGAACATGCCATGATGAAGGCGGTATCCTCCATCGAACTGGGGATGGATACGCTGACCTTGCCTGATTTCGAAAAACTCTCCACCGAGGAAGTCATCGAGCACCTCCATGTGCAGGACTCCGAGCGTGCCTTCTGCGTCTATGAGGCCCTCAAGCGCGGGGTGCCCCATGAGACCATCTACAACATCACCAAGATCGACTGGTGGTTCCTGGACAAGATGCAGCACCTGGCCAACATCGAGCTGGGTCTGCAGCAGGGGGAACTGACCCGGGAAAAGTACCTGGAGGCCAAGAAGTTCGGCTTCCTGGACAAGACCATCAAGCGGCTGGCCAAGGTGGATACCCTGCCGGAAGCGCCGAAGGCCGCCTTCAAGATGGTAGATACCTGTGCGGCAGAGTTCGCTGCCAAGACCCCCTATTTCTACTCCACCTACGACGAGGACAACGAAGCGGAGCAGTTCATTGCCGAGCGCAGCGATCCCAAGAAGAAGAAAGTGCTGGTCTTCGGCTCCGGCCCCATCCGCATCGGGCAGGGCATCGAGTTTGACTACTGCTCGGTGCACGCCGTCTGGACCCTGAAAAATCACGGCTGCGAGGCCATTCTGGTCAACAACAACCCCGAGACGGTCTCCACCGACTTTGATACCGGCGACCGCCTCTACTTTGACCCGCTGAACCCCGAGAGCGTGGACAACATCATCGCCACCGAGAAGCCTGACGGGTGTCTGGTACAGTTCGGCGGCCAGACGGCCATCAAGCTGGCCAAACATATGGACGAGATCGGCCTGCCCATCCTGGGCACCCCCGCCGATGCCATCGACGAGGCCGAGGACCGGGAACGTTTCGACCAGCTGCTGGAGCGCTGCGGCATTCCTCGTCCCGAAGGCCGCACCGTCTACACCCTGGACGAGGCCCTCAAGGCTGCCCAGGAAGTAGGCTATCCGGTGCTGATGCGCCCCTCCTACGTGCTGGGCGGTCAGAATATGATCGTGGCCTACAACTCCGCCGACGTGGTGGAGTATATGGGTGTCATCACGGCCCATGTGGATATGAGCCACCCGGTGCTGATGGATAAATACATCTACGGCACCGAGTGTGAAGTGGATGCCATCTGCGACGGTACCGATTATCTGGTGCCCGGCATCATGGAGCAGATCGAGCGCACCGGTGTGCACTCCGGCGACTCCATCTGTGTCTACCCGCCCTACAACTTCGATCAGAAGGTCATCGATACACTGGTGGATTACACCGGCCGTTTTGCCCGGGAACTGAAGGTGGTCGGCCTGGTCAACGTCCAGTATGCGGTTCAGGACGGCAAGGTCTATGTCATCGAGGTCAACCCCCGTTCCAGCCGTACGGTGCCTTACATCAGCAAGGTCACCGGCGTGCCCATGGTGGACCTGGCAGTCCGCTGCACCCTGGGTGAAAAGCTCAAGGATATGGGCTACGGCACCGGTCTGTGGCGCGGCGGCAAGAGCCCCTACTATGCGGTCAAGGTGCCCGTCTACAGCTTCCTGAAGCTCCATGGCGTGGACACCATGCTGGGCCCCGAGATGAAGTCCACCGGCGAGGTGCTGGGCATTGCCCCCACCTTCCACGAAGCCATGATGAAGGGCCTGGTGGCAGCCGGTTATCAGTTCAAGGTTCCCGGTCCCGGTTCCTGCGTCATCGTCACCGTCAAGGACAGCGACAAGAGAGAAGCTGCCGAGCTGGCCTGGAAGCTGCACGACTACGGCTACAAGATCTACGGTACTGCCGAGACAGCCCGCTACCTCAACAGCCAGATGGTGCCCTGCAGTGTAGTCCGTCAGATGAGTGGTGCACGCCCCAATGTCATTGACCTGCTGGAGAGCGGGCTGGTAGACTATATCATCTCCACCAGCCCCCATGGACGTGACCCGCACCGCGACTCCGTAAAGTTCCGCCGCAAGGCAACGGAGCTGTCCATCCCGTGCATTACGGCCATGGATACGGCTCGCGTACTGGTGGATGCACTGCGCGGGGATCACGATATCAGCCGGATGGAACTGGTGGATATTGCCCGTCTGCATCGCGACGCAAAACAGGATTGATTCTATCCAAAATGTGCCTGTGCCATGGGTGTGCAGGCACATTTTTTGTCTATTCTGCGAAGAGAAGCCCCAGATATTCCCATCAAAAACAGACGATTATTCGCCGAATGACGGAATTTTCGCAACTGGGTTTGGGAATTTTTAGACCATTTGCCGATTTCCGTCGTATTTGGTCAAAAACGCTTGATTCTGCGCGGTATTTTTTCTATAATATGGGGCGTAACAATAACAGGCACCATGCCTAGCAATAGGGAGAGTATACAGGAATTATGACGAGATCTCAGTTGATTACCAAGGTAGCAAACGACACCGGCATGACAAGCGGCGAAGTGGAAAAAGTCATGGACTGCATTTTCGGTACCATCGGTGACGTGCTCAAGGGCGGCGACAAGGTCACGATCGCAGGGTTTGGCCGTTTTGAAATGCGGGAGCGTCAGACCAAGAACTTCACCAATCCCAAGACCAAAGTCACCAGCAAGCTGGAGCCCACTGCAATCCCTGGTTTCAAGGCCAGCGGACGTCTGAAGGAAAAAGTCGCCCAGTAAAAAATCCCTCTACCCCAAATGTCAGCCGCCTGCGGGCGGCTTTTTTGTTGTGGAAACACAAAAGGAAGCCCCAACCGGTCATTCCGGTCGGGGCTTCCTTTTATTTCAGATTGGGGCGATCCTGGTCGCCGTCGGCTTTGAAAAGTACAAAGTTTTCAGGTTTGTTGGTGAAGTAATAGTACTCGGTATTCTCCCGCAAAGGCGGCGTAAGATAGTTGGGGATGATGCTGCCATCCCCCTCCAGCCGCTCGGTAAAACCGGCTTCTTTCCAGACTTCGGCGGGAATGCCGACATTATAGCAATCCATGTATTCGGCACCGGTGCGATGAAGGATGGCGTCCAGCGCACCGCCCAGCCGGGGCAAGACCCGATCCTCCCCGATAAAATCCACCAACCGCACCACCGGTACACAGCTGGTCTCCTGGGCGGTGACGGTCCGGGTCACCACGTAAGCCAGCAATTTTCCATGCTCCCGAGCCGCCCATACATCATAATGAAAGTGCGGATAATGGAAATACCGCCGCCGCAGGTACCAGGTATCCTTGCGGGGGGCATGGGGGGTAGGGGGCATCCCCAGGGGAATCAAGTCGGCAGCAGACTCGATCTTTTCCAGTCCCAGATCCCGCTGTACGGGAGGCAGCACATACCGCAGCGGTTTGGCCAACTGATAATCGGACCGCCGCCCCAATCGATAATAGTGGGGGATGCGGCCCGCCTGCCACCCCAGAAACTGATAGAAGGTACAAGTATTGGGCCGAATATTGTTGCAAGCCAGCACATCGGCGTGCAAAAGCCCCGGCAGGGCGTTCATCAGTTCCAGCCCAACGCCGTTGTGGCCTTTGGCAGCCACCCACACGCTGACCCACACATCGGGGCGGCGGGCCGTGTTGGCCAGTATGTATCCGGCGGCGCTCACATAGTTTCCGTCCTGCTCAGCTACGGCAAACTGGGGCACCCCGCCGCGGCCGGCATAGTAGTGGTGATACAACTCCGGACGGTTCAGCAACGGAAGCCGCATATCAAAATTTTCATTGATGAAGTCAATGATGGCCCGGTCTTCCCCCAGGCGGGCCAAACGGAATGTCACGTCAGACAATGGCCGAACCTCCCGTGACCGGCAGGGTTACGCCGGTAATGAACCCAGCTTCATCCGAGAGCAGGAACGCCATGGCGGGGACCACATCTTCCGGGGTGGCATTGCGCCCCATGGGGTTATCCGCTGCGGCGGCCTGTACGATCAGGTCGGGCGTATCCTTCAGGAAATTGGTTTCCATCATACTGGGGGCTACACAGTTCACCGTCACGCCGAATTTGGCATATTCCACCGCCAGGCTCTTTACCAGACCGCCTATGGCACTCTTGGCCATAACGTAGGCGGCGGTATTTTTGGGCGGGCAACCGATGGTATAACTGGTCTGGATGAAAAGGATCCGCCCGAACTTGGCCCGGGCCATAGCCGGCAAAACGCCACGGCAGATGCGGATGGCACTGTGCACCTCAATCTCCAGATCCTTGTCAAACCGGGTCTGATCAAAGGCTTTGAATTTGGTGTTGACCACCGGCAGGGCCGGCAGATGAATGAAATGGGTGGGGGCAGGGGCTGCCGTTTCCAGCAGCTGCATAAAGGTATCCACCTTGGCACGGTCAGACAGATCCACGTCAAAGGGACGGATCTGCCCGGGAAATTTCTGGCACAACGCGGCCAGCTTATCCAGATCGCCGCACCCCTGGGCCAGCACCAGCGCATCGGGGGTGCCGGTCAGCAGACGGTCGATCAGGGTACGGCCCACATCGCTGGTGGCACCGGTGATCAGATATGTATAAGACATAAGAACCCTCCCTTATTTGGCAAGTCCGGCTTTGATGATCCCGCGGGTCACACGTTGGCCGTTCTGGTTGGTGATGACTGCCTTGATCTCCGCCTCGCTGCCGATCTCGCTGACACGGACCACCGTCCCCTTGACCGTCAGGGTGTCTCCGATAAAGATCGGTTTGGCAAATTTGCATTCTACACCATGGAGCAGGCAATGCTCACCGGGCAGATAAACCCCCGCCAATGTGGAGAAAAAACTGGCCCCCAGCATGCCGTAGACCACCCGGCCCGGGTAGCCGCGGTCTTTGGCATAGTCGGGGTCTATATGGATGGGGGACACATCCCCGGTGATTGCCTGGAACGCATCCATCATTTCGGCGGTGACGGTAACGGTGAATTCTTCCGTCAGACCGGGAACCATCTCGGCCAGGGTATAGTGGTTCATCGCAGACTCCTTTACCTTTGAAAAAAGGCGGCATGGAGCCGCCTGAAAAATATTTGTCGCCGATTCTGATACGTCAGACCATGCGGGCCACCAGGTCCAGCAGATCACCCACATCCTTCAGCCCGCGAACATCCGAGAGCTTGAATTTGATGTTGAATCTCTTCTCGATGGCGGTCAACAGATTGATCTGTTCCAGGCTGTCCCAGTCCTCGATATCGTCGGCACAGGTTTCCCGGGTGATAACCAGGCTGTCGTCATCAAAATTGTCACGAAAAATATCCTGCACCGCAGTCAAAATATCCTGTTCGGTCATATTCAGTACTCCTTTAAAGATTGGTAGATACCCATACTATAGCATAAATTGCTGCGTGGCGCAAGAAAAGTTGTAAAAGATCGAGGAAGCTTTTGGGGTCATAGGCCGTAGTCTTCCAACCGTTTTTCCAGTTCTGTTTCGTCGTAAACAGGCACTCCCTGCTGTAATGCCAGCACGTCGCTTTCAGGCAGAAGCCTGGTGTAGATCTCATCATACTGGGCCAGGGGACCGGTACCGTCTGCAGCATACAATGCCACATGCCCGGCGTTGTCTTTTAACAGGTACTGGGGTTCCGGCTGTTGCATGCGCCCCCGTAGCAGCCACCAGCTTCCGGCGGCCAGGCATAGCAGCGCAGCCCCTCCCAAAATCCACAAATACAGCCTTGCACCCTGCCGATGCTTCTCTTCCATGGCAAGCCCTCCTTTGGGGTTAGTATGGGTCGGTACAGTGCCAAAAAAACAAAAACTTGTGAATTTTGCGTTCCGGACTGTACTTTTACGATGGTTTTGTGGTATAATCCATTCTATAGCATTCTGCAATTCTGTGTTACGGCTCGGCCGGCAACGCTTTTTCGGATAGGATCAAAGGAGGCGGTTCCCATAGAACCCAAGAAGGAGCGCCACATCTCTACAGAAGGCGCAAAAGCGACCAATGGGGCAACCGGACAGTTCGGCCCGGTTACCCCCCAGGACCCCAAAAAGAAGAAAAGGAAGAAACGCCGCAGTATCCCCGGTATGATTCTTCGCTTTATCGGCTGCGTATTCTGCCTGTGCATCATGTTGGGCAGCGTGGCGGGTGTTTTGTTGTCCATGTACATCGTACAGGTCACGGCAGATGATGGCGAAGTCCTGGACCTGGATAACCAGAAAAACAAGCAGACCACCATCATTTACGACAAGAACGGCAACGAGTACGCCACCCTGACCCAGGGCGAGAACCGTATCTGGCGCGAACTTTCGGCCATGCCGGAAAATCTGCAGCATGCGGTCATTGCCATTGAGGACAAGGACTTCTACCACGAGCCCGGCATCAACATCAAACGTACCATCGGCGCAGCTCTCAACGAGTTCACCGACCACGCCATCTACGGCTCCCAGCAGGGTGCCTCCACCCTGGAGCAGCAGCTGGTCAAGAACCTGACCGGCGACGATGAGGTGGACAAGATGCGCAAAGTGCGCGAAATCTTCCGCGCCGTGGGTCTTGCCAACCGCTACAGTAAAGAGACCATCCTGGAAGCTTACCTCAACACCATCCCGTTGACAGGCATTGTCTGTGGCATGGAGGCCGGTGCCCAGGAGTATTTCGGCAAACATGTGGAGGATCTGACCCTGTCGGAGTGTGCAGTGCTGGCATCCATTACCAAAAACCCCACCAGTTACAACCCCTTCACCAACCCCGAAAATCTGATGACCCGGCGCAACCATGTCCTGTATGAGATGTACAGCCAGGGCTATATCACCGAGGAAGAGTACAACTCCGCCTGTGCCGAGACCATCACCCTGACAGAGACCAGCAGCGCCACCGAGAACTCCACCCGTTCTTCCCAGAACTCTTACTTTACCGACGCGCTGTACTATGAGCTGCTCAATGATCTGCAGGAAAAACTGAATATGACCGCAGACGAAGCCAAGTCGATGATCTTCAACGGCGGTCTGCGCGTGTATTCTACCGTGGACCCTGAAGTTCAGACTGCCATTGAAAATGCCATGTACGATGCGGAAGGCAACATTCCGGCCCTGTGGCATGAAGAAGCGGTCTGTCTGCGGGATTATCCCGCTGACACCAGCAGCTGGGATGAGGTTCAGTTTGACGAAACCACCGGTTTGCCCCTGACCAAGGACGGCTTGGCGGTCTATGGCGTGGATGACATTCCGGTGTATACCGACGACGAGCAGACCACCCTGAAGATGGGGGTCTCCACCGACGACAACTATCCCAACGACGACACCGAGTATCTCTGCGTCTATGAGACGGTCCGCACCCAGGCGGCCATTGCCACCCTGGACTACGACGGCAATATCCTGGGCATCGGCGGCGGCGTAGGAGAGAAGAAGTATGACCTGGGCACCAACCGCGCCACCATTCCGCACCAGACAGGTTCTACCATGAAGCCCATCGGCGCCTACTGCCTGGCCCTGGATTACAAACTGATCAACTATTCTTCTCAGGTGCTGGATGCGCCGTTCTACTCCGCAGAGGACAAGCGGGTACTGAAAGACCAATATTCTTATATGGACCCGTATTCCGAAGCGGCGCAGTCCCGTTCCGATGTATGGCGTGCCTGGCCCACCAACTACGGGGGCGCCGGCGGCAACGGCGATCCCATGCTGGTGTACGACGCCCTGCGTCAGTCCTACAACACCGTTGCAGTCTGGGTCGGCAACATGGTCGGCGTGGACTTCCTGTACAACTTTGTGCGCGATACCCTGGAATGCACCTATATTGATGCCGAGACCGACATGGATCTGGGCCCCCTGGTCCTGGGTTCCCAGAGTCACGGCATGACGGTGGTACAGCTGGCAGGTGCCTACAGCATCTTCTACGACGGCACCTTCACCACGCCCCACTACTACACCGAAATCACCGATTACCTGGGCAATGAGGTCCTGGACAACACCAAGTATATCAATACCATCCAGGCCATCGACCCGACTACGGCGTATATCATGAACCGGATGATGACCAACGTGCTCAAGAGCGGCGGTACAGCCAGTGGTATGGCACCAGATGGGGACATTGAGGCTGCGGCCAAGACCGGTACTACCAGCGACTACAAGGATTACACCTTCGCGGGTCTGACGCCGTATTACGTCACCACCCTGTGGTGGGGCTGCGACAAGCCTACCAGCCTGTATGAACTGGGCTCGGCAGGCCGCAGCGGCAAACCCATCCAGCTGGTTTGGAAGAGTCTGATGGAGGAGCTGCAAGCCGACAAGGAAGCAGCCGAATTCCCCATGCCGGACGGCGTTGTGGCAAAACAGTTTGATACCTCCTCCGGTGCGATCGTGTCCGGCGGCGGTGCGACCGGCTACTACACCGAGGATAACCTCCCGGATGACAGCTACAATTCGCCGGAAGTGGACCCCTACGCGGAACTGGCACAACAGGCCGCTGAAGGTGCGCAGGCTACCGATGGCGCGGCTGCCACCACCCCTGCTGCCTGATCCATGCTGATTATGACCACTCTGACCATCGTGTCAGGGTGGTCATTTGTTTATGACTGACGTACAAGTTACCACCGTAGAAAAACACACCCGATTTGGGAGAAAGGCTGTGCAAAACGCCAAAAACGGGCAGAACCTTTTTCAAAAAGCTTGCAATACGGCCTTTCCGGTGGTATGATGTTGCTTGTTGAGACTACAACTGTACGCAAGGAGGGGACAATATGCCGGATCGCCGATTTCTGCTGGTGGATGCGGACGTCCTGCCGGAAGTATTTCTTAAGGTCCTGCAGGCCAAAGAATTGCTGGCTTCCGGTGCGGTGAGCAACATTTCCACCGCAGCCCGCCAGGCAGGCATTTCCCGCAGCGCATTTTATAAATATAAGGATACCGTTTTCGATGCGGAGGCCGGACGGGAATCCATTACGGTGGTAGCTACCCTGCTGGATAAAACCGGTGCTTTGCAGGCACTTCTTTCGGGTATTTCCGCGGCCGGTGCTTCCATCGTCACCATTACACAGTCCCGCCCGGAAAACGGTGCGGCACAGGTAGAGGTCACCGTACGTACCGGTACCATGCAGATGCCGGTAGAAGAGATGCTGACCCGGCTTTCTCATCAGCCCTGTGTGGTGGAGATCCATCGCGGAGCCTGAGGCCGGTTACAGGGGCGCAGAACCTTGGGGGTTCAAGCCGTCCCGGGATGCCTTGTAACGGGCACATCCCAAACAAGCAAATAAGGGGGAAACAAACATGGCAAAAATTGCAATCATGGGCTTCGGCACTGTCGGCAGCGGTGTCCTGGAAGTCTGCCGCCGCAATGCGGCATCCATCGCCCGCCGCGCCGGTGAGCCGGTGGAAGTCAAATACATTCTGGATGTGCGGGACTTCTCCGATTCACCGGACGCCGCGCTTTTTACGAAGTCCCTTGATACGATCCTGGCAGACCCGGAGGTCAAAGTCGTGGTGGAAACCATCGGCGGCACCAAGTTTGCCTACCCCTATGTGCGCCAGTGCCTGGAAAGCGGCCGCAGTGTCTGCACCTCCAACAAGGAGATGGTGGCCACCTACGGCGCCGAATTGCTGGCCCTGGCCCGGGAACACGGGGTAGCCTTCCTGTTTGAGGCCAGCGTAGGGGGCGGCACCCCCATCATCACCCCGATGCACCAGTGCCTGGCAGCCAATCATATCAGCCGGATTCAGGGAATTGTCAACGGTACCACCAACTTCATGCTCACCAAAATGAAGCGGGAGAACATGAGCTTCGAGGAGGCCCTTAAAATTGCCCAGCAGTTGGGCTATGCCGAAACCAAGGACCCCGGCGACGACGTGGATGGTCGGGATGCCTGCCGCAAGATCGCAATTCTGGCCAGCCTGGCCTGCGGGCACCATATATATCCCGATAACATTCCCACCCGTGGCATCCGGAACATCACCGTCACCGATGTAAAGGCCGCCGAAAAGCTGGACAGCGCCATCAAGCTCATTGCCTGGTACGATGAAGGACAGAACGGTCGGATGGCCGTGGGGGTAGAACCCATGCTGGTCCCCAATTCCAACCAGCTGGCCGGTGTGGATGATGTATTCAACGCCGTGCTGATGCAGGGGGATATGCTGGGCGATGTGGTCTTTTACGGCAAGGGCGCCGGCAAACTGCCTACCGCCAGCGCCGTGGTGGCCGATGTGATCGACGCGCTCAAGGAAGGCTCCAAGATTCATGACAGCCTGTTCTGGAAACCCGCGCCCAAGCTGGAGGGACAGGTCAAGGACCCCGGCACTTACGCCTGGTATATCCGGGTACGCGGGGTGGCCGCTGCGCTGCTGCCCAATGTGGCGGGGCCGGGTCACATAGTGCTGGAAGAAAACGGGGAAGCCGCCTACCATATTGACGCCGCGACCGTTGATCAGATCGAAGAGATCCGCAGCAAGATCGGGGTCCTCGGCGGGGAAGTGGCCCTGGTTCTCAAGCAGCTGGCTGACTGAAAAAAGATTCACGAAAGAGAGGTCCCTCTCATATGATACAGGTAACGGTTCCTGCCACCAGTGCCAATGTGGGCGCCGGATTTGACTCATTGGGCCTGGCGGTATCCATGCACAACGTTTTTACCTTTGAGGAATGTGAAGGCATCCAGATCTCCTCGGTAGACGGTACCCATGTCCCTGCAGGGTCCAATAACCTTGTGTACCGCTCGGCGCGGGTGGTCTATGATCAGTTGGGAATTCCGCTGCGAGGCCTTCGCATCACCCAGCGCAATGACATCCCCATGGCCAGAGGGCTGGGGTCCAGTTCCGCCTGCATCGTGGCGGGCATACTGGGGGCCAATGCCCTGTTGGGGAATAAACTCACCAAGCGTCAGATGCTGACCCTGGCCACCGCCATTGAAGGGCATCCCGATAATGTGGCGCCCGCCATGCTGGGTGGTTTTGTCACCAGTGTGATCGATGAAGGTCAGGTCTACAGCGTCAAAAAAGACATTGACCCGGAACTGGCTTTTGCGGCCTTTGTGCCGGATTTCCGGCTGCTGACTTCCAAGGCACGGGCGGCACTGCCCCAGATGGTCAGCCACAAGGATGCGGTGTACAATCTTTCCCGTGCGGCATTGGCCACAGCCGCCTTCTGTGACGGTGACTACGCTCTTCTGGGCGTGGCTACCAAAGATTCCCTGCACCAGCAATATCGTCTGCCTCTGATTCAGGGCGGCGACGATGTCTTTGAACTGGCGCTGGACCTGGGGGCACTGGCAGTATATATTTCCGGTGCGGGCCCCACCATCATGGCGGTGGTCCATAAGGATGATACCGCTTTCTTTGATCGGGCTGCAGCGGCTCTGCAGCAAAGTGAACTGCTCCGGCACTTTGCCGTTCATCGTTTGCTGGCAGACAACACCGGCGCGGTAGTGGAATAAAGTGTCTGTGCATAGATAGAGGAGGACAACGATACCTATGGCTTTGATTGTGCAAAAATTTGGCGGCACGTCGGTAAAGGACCGCAACCGCATCTTCAACGTAGCGCGCATCGTTATGAATACGCGCAACGCCGGTAATGATGTGGTCGTGGTGGTGTCCGCCCAGGGCGATACCACCGATGACCTGATTGCCAAGGCGGCCGAGATCACCTCGGACCCGTCTCATCGTGAGATGGATATGCTGCTGGCCACCGGCGAACAGATCTCCATCGCATTGCTGACCATGGCGCTGCAGGAGCTGGGGGTGTCTGCCATCAGCCTGACCGGCTGGCAGGCAGGCTTCAACACCGACCGTTCCTACACCAAGGCCCGCATTAAGCGGCTGGATACCGAACGTGTGGAGAGCGAACTGGCCCGCAACCGTGTGGTGGTCGTGGCAGGCTTCCAGGGCCTGAACCGTTCCGACGACATCACCACCCTGGGCCGCGGTGGCAGCGATACTTCGGCGGTGGCATTGGCGGCCGCCCTACATGCGGACCGCTGCCAGATCTACACCGATGTGGAGGGTGTCTACACCGCCGATCCCCGCAAGATCCCCAAGGCAACCAAGCTGAAAGAGATCACATTTGACGAGATGCTGGAACTTGCTTCGCTGGGCGCCCAGGTGCTCAACAACCGCAGCGTGGAACTGGCCAAGAAGTACAATGTCGAGCTGGAAGTCATCTCCAGCATCAACCCGGTGCCCGGCACCATCGTGAAGGAGGAAGCCAACGTGGAAGGTATGCTGATCAAAGGTGTGGCGAAAGACAACGACGTCGCCGTTATTTCTATCAAGAATGTTCCGGATGTGCCGGGCATGTCCTTTAAGGTGTTCAGCCTGCTGGCCCAGAAAAACATCAATGTGGACATCATCCTGCAGAGTTCCGGCAGTGAGGGCAGCAAGAAGGACCTGAGCTTCACCGTGCCGCTGGGCGACGCGGAAGCGGCTGTTTCCGCCCTGAAAGGGGCCGCCTCCCGCTTTGGCGGCGGTGAAATCAGCGTGGATAAGAATTCCGCCAAGGTATCCATCGTGGGCGCCGGCATGCAGAGCCATTCCGGTGTTGCCTCCACCATGTTTGAAGCCCTTTTTAACCAGAACATCAATATTAAGATGATCTCCACCAGCGAGATCAAAATCAGCGTCATCATCGATGAGCAGGACGCCGACAAGGCAGTGGCTGCCATCCACGACGCGTTCATCAACTAAGGTTTTTCCGACTGCATAGAGGGGAAAGGGTAAACCCCCGCACACCATAGGGTGCGCGGGGGTTTTGTGTTGTCAGCTTAAGCGTAACAACAACCCCCGGCTATGCCGGGGAGTGTAAAGAGATTATATAGTGAAAAAG
>CALXHP010000082.1 GCA_944388135.1 uncultured Gemmiger sp.
ATGGCCGGCTTCATGGCAAGCGACCCCGATTGACGCGACAGAAGTTGAATGATATACACTGTTGGACAGCCGAATCACATTTGCGCGTGGCTCATAGTGGTCGGTTAATTTGCCAGAAATTTCTTCGATGCGCACATTCGTGATGTCATTTTGCAGCAAAACCATCTGAGCTGCCTGTGCGCCGGTGATGCCCCTGCGGGAATAGACAGAAGAATATTTGGTGAATGTTGCATTTACATTATGCTGTGCCCATAAGGCCAGAATAACACAGGGCACGACCAAGACGAGATAGGTCCAATCAAAGCCGTAATAGTATCCCAACATTTGAGAACCTCCGTGATTCGCGTTGGATTTTAGTTACCAAAACAGGTGCCTACGGGAATGGTATGTCCACGCAGATAATCACAAGCAGACATACGCTTACCGCCGACCATCTGCAGCTCTAGAATACGCAGTGCACCAGTACCACAGGCAATCAAAAGTCCATGTTTTGCGTCCGATTCTAAGACAGAGCCGGGAAGCCCATTCCCCAGCTCCGGCACCGCTGTAAAGATTTTAACACGCGCACCATCCAGCGTGGTCAGCGCAACGGGCCATGGATTCAGTCCGCGAATCAGACAGTTAATCTCTTGTGCAGACTTCCTCCAATCAATATAGGCCATTTGCTTATCTAGCATAGAAGCATAGCAAGCTTGCGATTCATCTTGCGGAATGCCCGGCATATCATGCTGTTCGAGCTCGGCGATGGTATCTAGCAGCAGGGATGCGCCCATGTCAGCCAACCGGTCAAAAAGCGCGCCAGCAGTTTCCTGTGCGCCGATTTCGGTCTTTTTGGAGAGCAGAATATTGCCTGTATCCAGTCCTTCTGACATGCGCATTGTGGTGACGCCGGCATCGCGGTCGCCTGCGATGATCGACCACTGGATTGGTGCCGCACCACGCCAACGCGGCAGCAGCGAACCATGCACATTGATACAGCCCTTGGGTGGAAAGTCGAGCACATACCGCGGCAGGATTTTGCCATAAGCCACGACTACGATAAGATCAGGTTTGGTCTGTTTTAATAGATCGGAGATCGCACCATTCTTGAGCGTGTCGGGCTGGTATACAGGAATATTATGTGCGCTGGCGAGCATTTTAACCGGCGGCGGCGTTAGGACTTGTTTCCTGCCCTGGGGTTTATCCGGCTGGGTGAGGACACCTACGACCTGATGTTTGCTGTCAAGCAGTGCCTGCAAAGAAGGGACAGCAAAATCCGGCGTGCCCATGAATAGAATCTTCATTCCTGCTCCACCTCGACGTATTCCAACACCTTTTCCGTAAATAGATGGCCATCCAGATGTTCGGTTTCATGGCAGAAGCATTGGGCGACAATCCCCTCACCTTCGCGTTCAAACCAATTTCCATTCCGGTCCTGCGCACGAATTTTGGCCCAGGTCGGACGCATGACATAGCCATATTTGCCAGGGACGGACAGACAACCCTCAACGGTTTTTTCCAGTTCGTTTTTATCGATCACCTCAGGGTTGATGAGCTCCACGACCTCCTCGGGATCTTTATTGACATCCAGGAGTACGACGACGCGGCGCAGCACACCGACCTGCGGCGCAGCAAGGCCAACGCCTCCGGACTCAATCAGAGTCTGGGTCATGTCATCTAGCAACGTGTGCAGATGCTCGTTGAATTCAGTAACTGGACGGCACTTTTTCTTTAATGTCGCATCACCGATCGTTAAAATTGTTCTGATTGCCATAATGATTCCACTCCTATAATGAGTCAGGGTTCAAATCTGCGAAGATCGAAACGCCCCGATTTTGTTTATCTTTTGAAAATTCAATCATGACGCCAGAAATCAGTTGTCGGCGTCGTTTGTTATCTGGACAGCGTAGGATCAAGTGATAACGGTATCGTCCCATCATGCGAACAATAGCTGCAGGAGATGGGCCCAAAACAGGATACTTAAAATCTGCAAATTGGCCTTCCATCAGGCTAAGGAGGCGCTTTTTTAAGCGCAGGAGTGCGGCGAGCACATCGCTCTCATTCTCACCGATAGCTGTCAGCATGAGCATCTGCTCTACGGGCGGCAGCAATAACGCTTCCCGGCTTTCAATTTCAGTTTGATAAAACTGTTCATAATCTTGCCGTGCAGCGCACAGGATGACAGGATGATCGGGATGATAGGTTTGAATAATTGCCTGTCCCTGCCGCTCACGGCGGCCTGCCCGACCAACGACCTGGGTAATCAGCGAAAATGTTCGTTCGCGCGCGCGATAATCCTGTGCAAATAGCGATTGGTCGGCATCCAACACGCCGACAAGAGTAACCTGATCGAAGTCCAAGCCCTTTGCAACCATCTGCGTTCCAATCAGGATATCAGCCTGTCCTTTGGCAAAGCGATCCAGTAGATACTGATGAGAATCCTTTTTGACGGTTGTGTCCGCATCCATACGCAATACCCGCGCTTGCGGGAACAGTGTATGGAGTTCTTCTTCCACTTTTTGCGTGCCTGCACATTCCGTGAAGAGATGTGGAGAATGACATATAGGGCATTGCCCCGTAATCTTGATAGAAGCGCCGCAAAAATGGCACATAGCACGGCCGCTGACCGAATGATACGTCAAGGTAGTGGAAC